>CAIOSI010000023.1 GCA_903860975.1 uncultured Alphaproteobacteria bacterium | reverse complement strand
GTGGTGATCGTCCATTCGTTCAGCCGCTTTTTCCGCGATCACTTCGAGCTGGAGTTCTACGTCAGGAAACTCGCCAAGAACGGGGTGAAGCTCGTCTCCATCACTCAGGAGATGGGCGACGATCCGATGCACGTCATGATGCGGCAGATCATGGCGCTGTTCGACGAGTATCAATCCAAGGAGAACGCCAAGCACGTCATCCGCGCCTTGAAGGAAAACGCCCGGCAGGGTTTTTGGAACGGTTCGCTGCCGCCCATCGGCTACCGCGTCGTCGCGGCCGAGCAACGCGGCGCCAAGGTCAAGAAAAAGCTGGAGATAGACCCGCTCCACGCCGAAACGGTGCGGCTGATCTATCGGCTGGCGCTGCACGGCGATTGCGCCAGGGGTCAGATGGGCGTCAAGAACATCGTCAGCCAACTGAACCGCAACCGCATCTTCACGCGCGACGGAGGCCGTTGGGGCATCGGCCAAGTCCACCGCATCCTGACCCGACGCACGTATATGGGCGAGCATGAGTTCAGCAAGCGGGCCAAGTCCAAAGAGCTGAAACCCGTCAGCGAGATCGTGGTCGTGCCCGTCCCGCCGCTCATCGACCGCGAGACCTTCGACGCGGTGCAGGCGCTACTCAAGGCCCGACATCCCACCGTGACGCCATCCGCCGTCGTCAGCGGCCCCACGCTCCTTACCGGCCTGATCCATTGCGCCAAGTGCGGCGGCGCCATGACCATTCGCACCGGCAAGGGCGGGCGCTATCGTTATTACGCCTGTTCGATGAAAGCCCGGCAGGGGCCGACAGCCTGCGAAGGTATGGCGGCGCCGACGGACAAGCTGGACGATCTTGTCGCCAGCCATCTCGAAGACCGTCTCCTCCAGTCCGAAAGGCTGGAAACGATCCTCGCCACAGTCCTCGAACGTCGGCAGGAGCGATCCGAGCGCCAGCGTGAGCACATCGCGGAGCTGAACTAGCGTGCAACGGAATCGGAAGCCCGTCTCAAGCCTCTCTACGACGCCATTGAGGCGGGCGTCGCCGACTTGAACGACCCGGCGCTCAAGGACCGCATCGACGGCCTGAAGGCCATCCGCGATCAGTCGAAGGCCGATGCCGAGCGCGCCCAGGCCATGCTTGAGAACTCCGGCAGCAAGGCCGTTACCCCGCAGATGGTGCGCACCTTCGCCGAAACCGCGCGGCGGCATGTCCGCCTTGAAGGGGGTGGTTATCGCCGCGACCATCTTCGCGCGCTCGTCCAGCGCGTGGAAGTCGCAGATGGCGAGGTCCGGATCATGGGATCGAAGTCCCGGCTGCTACAGGCGCTGACCGGAAAAAATGGCGTAAATTCAGTGCCCACTCAGGGACTGAAGTGGCGGACGGGGTGGGATTCGAACCCACGGTAGGCTCTCACCTACGGCGGTTTTCAAGACCGCTGCCTTAAACCACTCGGCCACCCGTCCGGGACGCGGTCTTTAGCAGGGGTTACGCGCTGGCTCCAACAACCGTTCTGCAAGTGCCGGTTGACGCAACGTTCCCGTCGACAGAAACCTTCGGCTGCGTAAGTTAGGTCGCCAGCCTTTGGAGGGTATGACGGTGCATGACTTGGTGATCCGCGGTGGAACGGTGGTCGACGGTACGGGCGCAGCGGCGCGCATCGCTGATGTCGCGGTGGATGGCGGGCTGATCAGCAAGGTGGGCGCAATCGAAGCACGCGGGCGCCGCGAGATCGACGCTTCTGGTCTTCTGGTGACACCAGGTTGGGTCGATATCCATACCCATTACGACGGCCAGGCAACCTGGGACTCCTATCTATCACCTTCCTGCTGGCACGGAGTGACGACCGTTGTGATGGGTAACTGCGGCGTAGGCTTTGCCCCTGCGCGTCCAGACCAGCACGATTGGTTGATCAGCCTGATGGAGTCGGTCGAGGACATCCCCGGTTCGGCTCTCGCAGAAGGGATTAAGTGGGACTGGGAGACGTTTCCGGAGTACCTCGACAGCCTGGACCGAAAGCCCTTCGTCCTCGATGTTGCGACCCAGGCACCGCACGGATCCATTCGCGCCTACGTCATGGGTGAGCGTGGCGCTCGTAATGAGCCCGCAACAGCGGCCGACATCGCGGAGATGGCGCGCATTACCCGCGAGGCGCTGGAAGCCGGCGCGCTGGGATTTTCAACCTCCCGAACGCAACTTCACCGCGCCAAAGACGGCGAGCCTGTTCCAGGAACCTTTGCCGGTGCCGACGAGATGGTCGGAATCGGGCAGGCTTTGGGTGCGGCCGGTCATGGGGTCTTCGAGATCGCTTCGGATATGACGATCCCAGAGGACGAATTTCGATGGATGAAGCAGTTTGCCGCAGCCTCTGGCCTGCCGGTAACGTTTGGCATGCTGCAGTCGCCGATCGAGCCTGAGAAGTGGCGCGATCTCCTGAAACTGACTGAGGAGGCCCGCGCAGAAGGTGCCCAGATCACCGCCCAGATCGCCTGTAGGCCGACAGGCATGGTGTTGGGTTGGCAATCGACGGTCCACCCGTTCGTGCGAAAGTCGGCCTATCGCGCCATCGCAGAGCTACCCTTCGCGCAGCGTCTGGAGCATCTGAAGGACCCCGCTGTCCGTGAGGCGATCCTCACCGAGAACGCCCCGCCCCCGCCAGGCATCGGCGCCTTGCTGACCCACGGCTTCAATAACATGTTCAGGCTGGAGCGCGATGGCCGCCTCGACTACGAGCCACGCGCTGAAGATTCCATTGGTGCCCAGGCCACACGCCGGGGCATCGACGCGCAGGCCATCATCTACGATATGCTGATGGAGAACGAAGGCTGCGGCTTCATTTACCTGCCGCTTCTGAACTATTCGAAATTCAACTTCGACCACATCGCCGAAATGATGAACCATCCGGCGACGATCCTTTCACTCTCGGACGGCGGCGCCCATTGCGGCGTCATCTGCGACGCCAGTTTCCCGACGTACATGCTGAGCTACTGGGTCCGCGATCGAGAACGTGGCGAGCGCCTTCCACTGGAAAAAGTCGTCGCAATGCAAACCCGTGACACCGCGCGCCTCTATGGAATGTACGACCGTGGCGTGCTGGCGTCAGGCATGAAGGCCGACATCAACATCATCGACTTCGAGCGCCTGCAGATCTTGGCGCCAGAAATGATCTTCGATCTACCCGCCGATGGCCGTCGATTGGTTCAGCGGGCCGAGGGATATCGTGCAACGGTCGTCTCCGGTGTGGTCACCTTTGAAGATGGCCTGGCGACGGGCGCACTGCCAGGTAAATTGGTCCGCGGTCCTCAGAGTGCGCCCGTGCTGCTCGCCGCGGAATAGCCATCGCCAGCTTATCTCAAGGGGCCATCAGGACTTGTCGCCTTGCCGCAGGCCTCGGACTCACTAGTTACAAATCTCAATTCTCGCGACCGTGAGACGACCCATGTACGACTTGCATTATTGGCCGACGCCGAACGGCAAAAAGGTGACGATCCTGTTGGAGGAGCTACACGCTCCCTACACGATCGTGCCGATGAATATCGGTCGCGGAGACCAATTCACCGCCTCGGCGCTGAAGATCAGTCCCAACAATCGGATGCCGGCCTTGGTCGACAAGGTACCTGTCGGCGGCGGCGCGCCGATTAGCGTTTTCGAGTCAGGCGCGATCATGATGTATCTGGCGGAGAAGGAAGGACGCTTCTGGCCTCAGGATACGCGCGCGAAATATGAGGTCGCTCAATGGGTCGTTTGGCAGATGGCCAATCAGGGGCCGAAGACCGGCGAACGAGGCCACTTTGGTCGATTGGGTCCAGAGCACGGTGACCAGTCGTACGCAAATCGGCGCTTCAATGACGAAGTCCACCGGATGTACGGCGTGATGAACAATCGTCTTTTCGACCGCCGCTACTTGGCCGGTGACGAATACACGATCGCCGACATGATCAGCTACCCCTGGACGGTGACCTGGAAGTTGCAGGGCATCGACCTCGACGAGTTCAAATACTTCAAGCGCTGGTTCGAGGAGCTCTCAGAACGTCCGGCCGTCCAGAAAGGTATCGCAGTCACGGCTGGGCCACCCGAGGACCCCGCCACGGTGACGCCAGAAGAACAGGCCCGCCGGCGCGCCATGCTTTACAATCAGCGCGCCCGGCCAGCGCCGCAGGGCGGATTGATCAGCCTCGGCTAGACGGGCTTTGCGTGGACGCTCGCCGCTCTTTTGCTCAATAGATCACCACGCTGCGAATGCTTTCGCCAGCATGCATCAGGTCTAAGGCTTCATTGATCCGATCTAACGGCAAGGTGTGAGTGATCATCGGGTCGATCTCGATCTTGCCGTCCATATACCAATCGACGATCTTCGGTACATCGGTGCGGCCCCGCGCCCCGCCGAACGCCGTACCTTTCCAGACCCGCCCAGTAACCAGCTGGAACGGCCGGCTGGCGATTTCCTGCCCGGCTTCAGCCACGCCGATGATCACGCTCTCGCCCCAGCCGCGGTGGCAGGCCTCGAGCGCCTGACGCATGACCTCCGTGTTACCCGTGCAGTCGAAAGTGTAGTCGGCCCCCCCGTCCGTCAGTTGAACGAGGTGTGCAACCACATCGCCGCCGAGGTCCTTCGGATTGACGAAGTGGGTCATGCCAAAGCGGCGGCCCCATTCCTCACGCGCCGGATTGATATCGACGCCGACGATCATCGAGGCCCCGACCATCTTGGCACCCTGGATCACGTTCAGGCCAATCCCGCCCAGGCCAAACACAATCACGTTTGCGCCGGGCTCGACGCCGGCCGTATTGACGACGGCACCAACGCCCGTTGTGACCCCGCATCCGATGTAGCAGGCCTTGTCGAAAGGCGCGTCTGTGCGAATTTTCGCCAAAGCGATCTCGGGCAGAACCGTGAAGTTCGAGAACGTCGAGCAACCCATATAGTGGAAGACCGTCTCGCCCCGATAGGAGAACCGACTGGTCCCATCAGGCATAAGCCCCTTGCCTTGGGTCGCACGGATCGCCGTGCAAAGGTTCGTCTTGCGGCTAAGGCAACTTTTGCACTGCCGGCATTCCGGCGTGTAGAGCGGGATCACATGGTCACCCGGTTTGACGCTGGTGACGCCAGGTCCAACCTCGACCACGACGCCTGCGCCCTCGTGACCAAGGATCGAAGGGAACAGTCCCTCCGAATCCAGACCGTCCAATGTGTAGGCGTCGGTGTGGCAGATACCGGTCGCCTTGATCTCGACCAGCACTTCCCCGGCGCGTGGCCCCTCCAGATCGAGCTCGACGATCTCCAAAGGCCGCTTGGCCTCGAACGCAACGGCGGCGCGGGTCTTCATAGGATCGTCCTGATCGGGTGTTTCTGGGAGGCCGACCATTTCGCATACGGCCGTTCTTGTGAAGGGGTCCTGGTGTCGCTTCGCCCGCAGACAGGTGTTCATCGCATTGAGCTATCATGCCGATGACCCGACTTCACAGCGTCCTGCCGGCCTCTGGCTCGATGATCGCAGCATACGATCGACGAACTCTGAGTTGCACAAAGACATCCCCTGCGGCGACAGCGGTGCCCATCGGGGTCGGTTCCGCCAGGGCTCTCGCTGTGCCTTGCGTGACAGTTCAAAACCCATTTCCCGCAAACTCTGAAAATCAGCCAGGCGGCGGAAGGGCGGCACGACGCCCGCCACGTTCGGCCCTGGGGTCTTACGGCGCGCTGGTGTATGCGGCGGGGATGCCCGTTGAGGAAATCTTGATCGACGCTCGCGGCCACCGGTGTCCGGTGCCAACGCTTCGCCTTCGTAAGGCGCTAGACGACGCGCCAGCCGGGGCACGCGTCCGGCTCCTGGCTGACGATCCCATGGCGCGCATCGACGTGCCCCATTTCGCAGCTGAGGTCGGGGCAATAATCCTCAGTCGTGATGATGTCGCAGGCTGGTTCAGCTTTCTCTTGGCGAAGCCCTGAGCGCTGCATAGGCATCGATTGCGATCTCCAACTCGGTGGCTAATGCCCCTCCGAAGAAGATCGCGTTGACGTTCCAAGACAACCAGATGAGGAAGACGACGACGGTCGCAATCGAGCCATAGGTTGCGCCGAGGTGGGCGATCTGCTCGACATAGAAAGCCGTCGCCCATGACGCGAATAGGCAGAGCAATGCGGCGCTGAACCCTCCCATCAGCGAGGCGCGCCAGTTTACCGGGCGGCTGGACATCGCCCAACGATAGATCAGCGCCATGCCTAGCGTCATAAAAGCGCTGGACCATGTCCATTCGCTGTAGAGCCAGGAAACACCGGCCAACGGCCGCAAATCGAATGCAGAACCCATCACTCTGAGGCCGAAGAACGCACTCGATACGATGGCCAACAGCGCAAACGTCGCAACCAACACGATCAGCGCCATCACGTTGAAGCCGACGAACCCGCGGGGCTTATCTTCGTCGTGGATAAACGATAAGCCGGCCAGCATCGCCTTGAAGCCACGATGGGCGGCATAGAGCCCGATCAGCAGCGCAAATCCGCCCTGCGTTGTCATGGTCACGTGGGGGGCTTGCGCCAGGCCGATCAATTCCGACTGGACGATCCCTCTTGCGCTCTCGGGGATCACTCGCACCAACAACTCGCCTTCCCGAGCCGCCTGGGCCGAGCTCGAGAAGAGGCTGTAGAGCGTGACCAGGATCGCGAGCGCTGGAAAAATCGCCAGCAGGCTGAAAAATGATACGCCGCCCGTATACAACATGACGTCCCGGCCCCAGAGCCGGGTCAGCGCCCGCCCCAAGGTGAGCAAGCTCACGCGTAGCCAATAGAGCGGATCCAACCGAACAGCTCGTAGGCGTAAAATGTACGTGGGAGCCGCCATCAAGGCGCAACGTGCTGATGAAGGAGGCCGTACGCAAGGTGCCAGTGAAGAATTCCAAGCCCACGCCCGGGCCAGGACCGCGCCGACGGTGTTGGCTGGACCGCAATAGGAAACAGCGCGCCACCCTTTCGGATGACGCGCCGTTGATGGCTGTGTCACTCCATCAGGTTCTTCGCCGCTTCGAGGGACGGGGGAGAACGGCGAAAAACCTGACCTGACACTCTGACTTCGTGGCTGAACCCAGGCTGAACGTCTCGGTCAGGAAGCGGGATCCTCAAGGGGGATTGCGGGCCCGGTGAGGGCTGCGATCTCACTCGGTGTGAACCCCCAATCCAGCAACGCTTCTCGATCATGCGCCCCTACAGTTGGTGGTGGCCCTTGGATCGCGCCTGGGGTCACCGAAAAACGCGGCGCAGGCGCCGGCTGAACAACCCCACCCACCTCGACGAAAGTCTTTCTCGCAACGTTGTGGGGGTGCTTGGGTGCCTCATCGAGGTCGAGAACCGGAGCGAAACAAACGTCAGTGCCATCCATGATCTCGCACCACTGCGCCTGAGTCTTTCCAGCAATCGCAACCGCCAGTTTCTCGCGTAGTTGCGGCCAGACGGAGCGATCCATTTGGCGCGAGAATTCTGGATCGGTGACCCCGGTCTTTTCCAAGAGCAGCGCATAGAACTGAGGTTCAATAGAACCTATCGAGATCCACTTGCCGTCGGCGCATTGATAGGTGTCGTAGAAGTGCGCACCGCCATCGAGCAGGTTGGAACGACGCTGCTCCTGCCACATCCCCGAGGCCTTGAAGCCGTAAAACATCGCCATCAAAGAGGCTGCGCCATCGCTCATAGCGCAGTCGATGACCTGGCCATGGCCGCTTTCCCGCGCTTGGATCACACCCGCCAGCAACCCAAAAGCCAAGTAGAGCGCCCCGCCACCAAAGTCGCCGACCAGGTTGAGGGGGGGAACAGGCTTATCGGACGTCCCGATGGCGTGAAGCGCCCCGGTGATGGCGATGTAGTTCATGTCATGTCCAGCGGCGTTGGCGTAAGGGCCCGTCTGGCCCCATCCCGTCATGCGCCCGTAGACCAGCTTTGGATTTCGCCTCAATGCCAGGTCAGGGCCGAGGCCCAGGCGTTCCATTACCCCGGGTCGAAAGCCTTCGATGATGGCGTCGGCCTTTTCTATAAGTTTGAGGCAGGCCTCGATCGCAGCAGGGGTCTTGAGATCGAGCGCCACCGAGCGACGTCCGCGCGCAGTGATGTCCGACGCAGCGCCACCCCGCCCCCCCTTGCGATCGATCCGAACAACGTCGGCGCCAAGATCGGAGAGCAGCATGCCGCAGAACGGCCCCGGCCCGATGCCGGCAAATTCAATGACCTTCAATCCTGTCAGCGGTCCTTGGCGCATGGCCGTACTCCCTTGTTGTCGCGAATAAAGCGCCCTGCCCTACGGTCAGCCAAGGCCTAGCCACCACCTGGCAAGGATTGGCCGTCGTCCACCACGATCAGACTGCCGGTGATCGCAGAGGCGGCGGGACCGACAAGCATGAGGAATGCCGCGTCCAGATCGCTCTCTTGCATCAGCCGCCGGCGCGGAAAACCCTTCAGTTGCTTTTGACCGCCCTCAGTGGGCCACCAATGGGTATTGATCCCTGTGTCGATATATCCGGGCGCGAGCGCGTTTACCGCAATACCCCGACGGGCCCACTCTCGCGCCATCCCGCGGGTCATCATCGCAACGGCTGCTTTTGACCCGCAGTACAGAGAAAGCCCCGGCAGGACGGTCTCACTGGCGATCGAAGCTATATTGAGGATCCGCCCATCGCCACGCTCCGCCACGCCTGACGCCAGCATTCGACGCGCGGCCTCTCGGGCGCCGATAAAGGTACCGCGAACATTGACGGCGAAGGTCTCGTCGAACGTCTCGAGCGGCACATCCAAGGCCAACCCCTCGCCGCCAACGCCGGCATTGTTGACCAGGATCGAAATCGGACCCAAGGCCGCTTCGACGTCGTCCAGCGCAGGACCAATGGTTGCGGCGTCCGCGACATCCAGCCGCAGTGCCATCGCGCGCTGACCTTGATCGCTCAATTCCCGTGCCAGACCTTCAACCTTGTCGAGACGACGTGCAGCCAGGGCCACCGCCGCGCCCTCGCGCGCCAAAAGACGCGCGAAATGGGCGCCCAACCCCCCCGAGGCGCCTGTCACGACAGCAACCTGGCCTTGCAGGCTTTCACCCATTTTAAGTCTCCTTAATCCTTCACGCCCTGTTGCATATTAAGGTGAGAGTCTATCGTGTTTCGACCGAGTCCCGTTTTTGAGCGGTCTCTTGGTCAGTGAAAGGTAATAGATGTCGATTGGCGTCCAGGCGCGGATACTGATTGTAGCGCGGGACGACACCCTGGCGGGGCCACTCGCCGAGGGACTGGATCGGCTAGGCTGGCGCACCATCACCGCGCGCGGCCGGTTTGCCGCGGTGACGGCTATTTCCGACCTGCAGATCGAAGCCGCCATTATTGATCTGCGCGGTGTTGGCGAAGAAGCACTTGGCCTCGCGCGTCGACTGAAAGCTGCCTGCGCCCCGCGCAAGCTCCCGGTGATTGCGATTGGCGACCCAGACCCGATCCTGGAGACCTATGGCTTCGATGTGACCTTGGCTGCGCCGCTACATCCAGCTCAGGCGGCCATGCGCCTGGAAACCCTGGTCCGAACAGCTGTGGCTGAGGAAGAGTTTGAACTTCGGACAGAAACCTTCGCGGAATTTGGGCACAACTTCGCCCCTCTGGAAGCCGACGTCAGTCCCTATCGCGTCTTGGCAATTGGAGAACCCGCGCCGCAGTTCTTGGCGCTATCCAATGCTCTGCTGCGCAACGGGGCCGACGTCGTGGGCGCATTCACCGCCTACACCGCCTTCGATTACCTGCATGAGCGAATCTTCGATGCCGTGGTGTTATGGGCTGGGGATAATCCGCAAGAGGCGCTGTCCATCGCCGCGGGCCTGCGGCGCAACACGCGCCTCTATCACACGCCTGCGCTGCTCTACATGCGTCGGGAGACCTACGTTACGACCTCAGAGGCCTTTCACCGCGGCCTATCAGACGTGGCGTCTCCTGAGACGCCAGAGACGGAAACCGCTCGACGCGTCGTTGAACTGGCTCGCAGCTATCGTCGTCAGATGGGAATCCGGCAGGCGCTTGAACAGGCCAAAACCTCTGGGTTGGTGGAACCGGCCACAGGGCTGTTCACGGCCGACCTTTTTGCCGCTCATTTGGGCCGGTTGGCACAGGCGTCTAAAGCCCGCAACCGCGCCCTTAGCGTCTGCGTTCTGAAGGTCGCGGAGAACCCCGAACTCAAGGCCGCTCGCGCGGGTGGATGGCTCGATCGAGCGCTTCCCCAGATCGGTTCGATGATTGGACGGCTTGTCCGAGTTGAAGATACAGCCGCGCGGCTTGGACCCGACGTGTTCGCACTTGCGCTTCCAAACACACCCGGCACCAACGGGCGCCTGGCCGGCGAGCGGATCGCTGCAGTCATCGGATGCACTGCCTTTGAAGCCGGCGAAGGCAATACGCCGTTCGTCGTCGAATTCGATCTGGGCGTCGCTCCCGTGACTTCAGCTGAAACGGCCGGGCGCGCGCTTGAGGCAGCCGCAGCGGACGCCCAGAAACTCAAGGCAAGCTAATTTCGACGGTGACCCATTTGGCGCCCGTCTGGACCTTAGCGATCCCGTTTGTGATGATAGCTCTCGTGATCTTGCGAAATTCCAGGGCGCACAAGCTGCGGATCGAGGCGCTATGGATCCCGCCAGCGATGGTTTTGGTCGCGGCAGCTGCCCTTTTGGGTCAGCAGGCCACGCCGACCCCATTTGTGCTTGCGAGCGATATCGTCGCGCTTTTGAGTGGAGCGGGCATGGTTTGCGCGCATCGCTTGGAGATCGCAGTACGCGCTACCCGGCTGCTTAAAGGCGCCCGCGCGCCCCGATCTGCAGACTAAAAGCCCACACTAGGCTGCCAGCCTGGCAAGCTCGGTCAGGAGACGCTCGGCCGCGCCTAACCGCTGTTCAGGCGTTTCCCATTCGCCCCGGACCACCACCTTATTATCTGGCCGCACGCGCCAGGCGACCTGGTTTTTGGCGACGAATGCGATGAGAGCCAAGGGGTTCTTGAAGTGGTCATTTCGGAAGGAGACGACCGCGCCCTTGGGCCCAACGTCGATCTTGGCGACATTGGCCTCTCGACAAAGCCCCTTGATCGCGACGACCTTCAGCAGCTGACCAGCCTCCGGTGGAAGAGGGCCGAACCGATCGATCAGTTCAGCGGCCAGGGCTTCGCGATCCTGCGCACGCTCCGCATCTGACAGGCGCCGGTAGAGCGACAAACGAACGTTGAGGTCGGGAACGTATTCTTCCGGGATCAGCACGGCAGCGCCGGTATTGATCTGGGGCGACCAACCGCGGTCACTGTCCAAGCCAACCTGGCCGGCTTGTGTCTTCAGCTCGTTGACCGCGTCCTCCAGCATCTGCTGGTAAAGCTCGACACCAATTTCGCGGATGTGCCCCGATTGCTCCTCGCCGAGAAGATTTCCGCCTCCGCGAATGTCGAGATCGTGGCTGGCGAGCTGGAAACCGGCACCCAAGCTGTCCAGAGATTGCAGCACCTTCAGCCGTCGCTCTGCCGAGAGCGTGATTTGTTTTTCCGCCGGTGTCGTCATGTAGGCATAGGCGCGGCTCTTTGAGCGACCAACGCGGCCACGTAACTGGTAAAGCTGCGACAGGCCAAACATGTCAGCCCGATTGATGATCAGCGTGTTGGCCGTCGGGATATCGAGGCCGCTTTCTACGATCGTCGTCGACAGCAGCACGTCGTACTGTCCATCGTAGAAAGCGCTCATGACGTCTTCGAGTTGGGTGGGCGCCATCTGGCCGTGACCAACCACGAATTTCACTTCAGGAACCTGCTCGCGGAGGAAACGCTCGAGGTCCGTGAGGTCCGAAATCCGCGGGGTAACGAAGTAAGCTTGGCCGCCACGGTATTTCTCACGAAGCAAGGCCTCGCGAATGACCACTGGGTCCCAGGGTGTGATGTAGGTGCGCACCGCCAGCCGGTCGACGGGCGGGGTCGCAATGATCGACATTTCGCGCAGGCCGGACAGCGACATCTGAAGCGTTCGCGGAATTGGCGTCGCGGTCAGTGTCAGCATGTGCACATCGGCGCGGAGCTCCTTGAGCTTCTCCTTATGCTTGACGCCGAAGTGCTGCTCCTCGTCGACAATCACGAGGCCCAGGTTGCGGAAACCCACCTGCTTGGACAGCACCGCGTGCGTACCGACGATGATCTCGACCTCACCGTTCTTTAAAGCTTCGCGGGTTTCTGCAGCTTCTTTGGCCGGCACCAGCCGCGACAGGCGGCGCACCTTAATGGGCCAACCTTCGAAACGTGCCGTAAAGGTCTTGAAATGCTGGCGCGCAAGCAACGTTGTGGGTGCGACGATCGCCACCTGCTGACCACACATCGCAACCACGAAAGCGGCGCGCAAGGCGACCTCGGTCTTGCCGAAGCCCACGTCGCCGCAGATCAGCCGGTCCATCGGCTTGCCGGCTGTCAGGTCTTCGAGCACGTCGCCGATCGCGACCAGCTGGTCCTCCGTCTCCTCATAAGGGAAGCGAGCGCAGAATTCGTCGAACACGCCATGCGGCGGATCGAGCGGATCTGTGGTTTTTGTCGCGCGTTCGGCGGCGATACGGATCAGGCCCTCCGCCATATGCCGCAGCCGCACCTTGGCGCGAGCTTTACGCGCTTGCCACGCCGCACCGCCGAGGCGGTCAAGTATGACCCCCTCAGTCTCGGCACCGTAACGCGTCAGAAGGTCAATATTCTCAACCGGCAGGTAGAGCTTGGCATCGCCGCCATACTGCAGCTCAAGACAGTCGTGCGGCGCGCCCTGTACCTCGAGCGTCTTAAGACCATCATAGCGGCCGATACCGTGGTCGATGTGGACGACGAAATCCCCCGGCGTAAGCGACGAGGCCTCGGCCAGAAAGTTCGAAGCGCGTCGTCGGCGTCTCGGACGCGCCAGTCGATCGCCCAGTATGTCCGTCTCAGAGATGACAGTCAGTGTGTCGGTCTCAAAGCCGGCTTCAAGCGGCAGCACGACGCGCTGCGGGATCTTGGGACTGGCGGCCTTGGCTGCGTCCCAATAGGCCGCGAACGGGACGTCGCGCAGGCCATGGTCGGCTAGCATTGAGCCCAAGCGGTCGGAGGAGCCCTCGGACCATGACGCAAACAGCACGCGCTTGCCGTTGCTCGCCAACGTCAAGGCATGAGCGGCGGTCGCCTCAAATAGGTTGACGCTATCTTTTTGGCGCTCGGGCGCAAAGCTGCGGCCGCCGCGGGCGCCCATATCGACGACCGTATCGCCCTCAGCTTCATTGAAGGACGAGAACCGCCGAGTGGCGCGCTTGGCGAGCTGTGCCGCCCACTCCTCATCCGTCAGATAGAGCTTTGCAGGTTCCAGTGGGTGGTACTGGACCTTGCGCTCAATCTGGGCGCGGCTGTCATAGGCGTCATTAATGAGCGCCAGCCGCTCATCGTGCGCCTCACGCGATAAATGATCGAGGCCGATCAGCGCGCTATCGGGCAAATAATCCAGTAAAGTCGCCATATCCGGGTAGAACAATGGCAGCCAGTGTTCCATGCCGGCGCGACGGCCGCCTTCAGATACCGTTGCGTACAACGGATCGTCGCCAGGGGCGCCGAAGGCCTCCAGGTAGCCCGTCCGGAAGCGTGAGATGGCCTCCTTGTCGAGCAAAGCCTCGCTGACAGGCAGGAGGCTGATTTCCTTAAGTTGGCGAGTTGAGCGCTGCGTCTCCGGATCGAAGCCGCGGATCGATTCCAAGGTATCGCCGAAGAGATCGAGCCGCACGGGTTCATCTGCTGACGGCGGAAAGACATCGATTACGCCACCACGGATCGCGAATTCGCCCTTCTCCGAAACCGTCGAGGCGCGCTGATAGCCGTTGATGGCGAAATAGGACTCAAGGTCGGGAATCTCGACGAGGTTGCCGGTCTTGGCGCTGTAACTCGCCCGCTTCACGGCGCTCTGCGGCGGAACCCGCTGGATCATCGCAGGAATCGAAGTCACCAAAAGCCGCGGCGTCTTGGGATTGGCGTCTTCACAGAGCCGTGACAACGTCGTCATCCGTTGGGCGGCAATGCCAGGCGATGGGCCAATGCGATCGTAGGGCAGGCAATCCCAGGCCGGAAAGGTCAATACCTCCACCTCAGAGGCGAAGAATTTGAAGGCGTCCACAAACGCCGACAACCGGGTTCCGTCCCGGGCCACGAAGACAGACAGACCTTTACGAGACCGTACGATGTCAGCCATGACCAGCGCGTCAAAGCCTTCCGGCGCTCCGACGAGGTCGAGGCGACCCGGATCATCTGACACCCGACGCAGATCAGCAGGCGTTACCGCTCGTGAGCCGTCATCCGCCACGGTCATTGCCCCGGATCTCGTGAGCCTCGAACCGGAACCGCTTGATCTTATCCATTATATCGCAGTCGAAAGCGGCCGGCGTCGGGGCCGTTCCAACAATCCAGGCATACAGATCGTGGTCCGGCTGTTCGAGCAGGTCCTCGAACCAATCCAATTCAGCCGGCGAAAACGTCGAGACATGACTGTCTGCGAACGGCCCCAAAATGAGGTCCGCTTCCCTGAAGCCCCGGCGCCATGCCCGGAACCGCAGCTTTCGTAGCCGGGCGTCGTGGTTTTTCGTCATAAAGAGGTGGCGGATATAGAGCGGGCTGTGCGTGAACGCCAGTCAGCTATGCTGCAATAATGCGGCCCGAGATTCTGTTCCCGCTCTTTGCACCGGTCACCTCGCTCAAGGGGGTGGGACCGCGCGTGGCCCCATTGCTGCAGCGGTTGGCCGGATCGGTCATCCGTGACGTGGTTTTTCTCAAGCCTCATTCTCTGGTCCGAAGGATACCAACTCAAATTTCCGCAGCCATCGACGGGCAGGTGATTACGCTCGAGGTCATTATCGACAGCCACCAGCCGGGACGATCCAGGGCGCAACCTTTGCGAATGAAGGTCAGCGACGCCACGGGTTTCATAACCCTCGTCTTTTTCGGGCGCTTCGGGGATCAGATCGAGCAGCGTCACCCGGTGGGCGCTCGGCGGATTATTTCCGGAAAAATCGAGGACGAGAAATACGGCCGCCAGATGGTCCATCCAGATTATATGATCGCGCCGGATAAACGAGACCAGATACCCGAACTGGAGGCGGTCTACCCTGCCACCGAAGGTCTGCCGGCCCGTCGCGTGCGGACCTTTGCGTTAGAGGCCCTTGCCCGGGCGCCAGAGCTGCCGGAATGGCAAGACGCGGCTTGGCTGGCGCGCGAACGGTTTCCGACCTGGCGCGAGGCGCTGGAGCGCCTGCACCACATCGAGACCGAGGGCGATCTGTCGCCACTCAGCCCGCATTATCGTCGTCTCGCCTACGACGAGCTCCTGGCGCAGCAACTCGCCATGGCGCAGCGAAAAGCCGAGCGTCGCAAAGACCCAAGCGCCAGGATCATGGCCAGCGCCATCGCCGCCAGAATTCAAGCCGACTTGCCGTTCACCTTCACCGGCGCGCAGTCGCGCGCGCTTGCAGAGGTTCGCAGCGACCTTAGCGCTGGAGAAAGGATGAGCCGGCTTCTTCAGGGCGACGTAGGCTCTGGTAAGACCGTCGTCGCAATGTGCGCGATGGCAGACGTCGCAGCTAGCGGCGGCCAGAGCGCCCTGATGGCGCCCACTGAGATCCTCGCCCGGCAGCACTTTGAGACCATTTCTGGTCCACTTAACGATCACGGCGTCGCCGTTATTTTGTTGACCGGCCGGGACCGGGGCGCTGCGCGGGCTGAAAAGCTGCAGGCTTTGGCCTCAGGCGCAGCTAAGGTCGCTGTGGGCACCCATGCCCTCTTCCAGGATGATGTGGCCTTCCAACAGCTTCGACTGGCCGTTGTCGATGAGCAGCACCGCTTCGGCGTTAGCGAACGCCAGCGCCTGCAGACAAAGGGAAATGCCGTCCACCTGCTGGCGATGTCGGCCACGCCGATCCCGCGGACCTTGGAACTGACCATGTACGGCGATCTCGACGTCAGCCGGATTGACGAAAAGCCGCCTGGCCGCACGCCAGTCGCCACGCGCGCTGCGCCGCTGACCCGCATCGCAGAGGTCGAAAGCCGTCTGCGCGACGCGGTCGCCGGGGGCGCCCAGGCCTTCTGGATATGTCCCCTTGTGTCGGAATCCGAGCTGATCGACCTGAAGGCCGCCGAGACACGAGCCGAAGACCTCAAACAAAGCATTGGACCAAGCGTCGGCTTAATCCACGGCAAGATGGCACCCGCAGCAAAGGACGCCGTAATGTCAGAGTTCGCAGACGGAAAGCTGTCGGTTCTAGTGGCGACAACGGTCGTAGAAGTCGGCGTCAATGTTCCAAATGCCACGATTATGGTGATCGAACAGGCTGAGCGGTTCGGTCTGGCTCAGCTCCATCAGCTCAGAGGCCGGGTCGGACGCGGCCGACAGGAAAGCGCCTGCGTCCTGCTCTATGATCCGCCACTTTCGCAGACCGCCCAAAAGCGCCTCGACATCCTTCGGCGCACCGACGATGGCTTCCTTATTGCCGAGACGGATCTGGAACTACGAGGCGGCGGCGACGCGCTTGGCCTTAAACAGTCTGGCTTTCCAGATTACATCTTCGCCGATGTGCTTGGGCCGCATCGCGATTTGATCGCAGCGGCCGGCGACGACGCGCGTCTGATCGTCAACCGCGACCCTGAGCTCAAGTCAGAGCGAGGCAAGGCGCTGCGCGTGCTGCAGGAATTGTTTGACTGGAAAGCGGGCCTGGGCCTTCGGGACGCAGGCTAGTCTACTTTAACCATTCGCTTTCCGCGGTTCTCGCCGTTCAGGAGGCCAATCAAGGCAGCTGGCGTGTTTTCCAGCCCCTCGATGATATCCTCCTGTACCTTCAGCTGGCCAGAGGCGACCCACCCCTGAAGCTCTATCAGCGCAGCGTCGCGTTGGGACTCAAAGTCCATGACGACGAAGCCGCGCAAGGTAAGGCGCTTGGTGACGATCAGACCTGGTATGCCACGCGGTCCGTGTGGCGGGGCTGCGCCATCGTATTGAGAGACGGCCCCACAACAGGCGATGCGACCGAAGTTCTTCATGGCGAAAAGGCAGGTCTCGAAGATCTCTCCCCCCGTGTTGTCAAAATAGACGTCGATCCCCTCGGGAACGGCTTCCTTCATTTGTTGGCGCAGGCCACCACCCTTGTAGTCGAGCGCCACGTCGAAGCCGAGCTCTTCCACCAGCCAGCGCCCTTTTTCAGCGCCGCCGGCTATCCCCACGACCTTACAGCCCTTTATCTTGGCGATTTGACCGGCGATCGAACCCACAGAACCGGCTGCCGCTGAAACGACGACCGTCTCCCCGGCCTGCGGATTGCCGCATTCAAGAAGACCGAAATAGGCTGTAAGGCCAGCGACCCCGTAGATGCTCAGCAAATGCGTTATCGGTTCCATCGCCGGCAACTTGCTGAGCCGTTTGCCCGGCACGACCGCATAATCCTGCCAGCCGGTGTCACCGAATACGGTATCGCCAACCTTGAGATGAGGAACGTTTGATACCGCGACCTCGGCCAGAGCCCCTCCGGCCATGACCTGGCCAGACTCCAGCGCCGAACGGTAGGTCGCGCCTTGCATCCAGGCACGATTGGCAGCGTCGAGTGAGATGTAGCGGGTGCGCAGCAGCACTTCGCCTGTGCCTGCTGTCGGACAAACCGTCTCGATCAGGCGAAAATGCTCCGGGGCAAGTTTGTCGCCCTGCGGCAGCCGGTCCAGCACGATTTGTCGATTGGTTTCCGCCATAGCCTGTCCTGCCTGAGGCCACCACGAGGAGGCCACGCTGAGCGTTGGGTCAAGCTTAAGCTGCGCGCGAAGAGCCTAAGAGGTTGCGCCTGGCCTCTATGGGGACGTCGGCGCGACGAGGGCGGCCACCCGGGCGCGCGCGTCGTTCTCAAGGTCAGCGTAGAAAAGGTTGAAGCCGGGAGCCATCCTTTGTTCCGTCCAAGAGCCAGATGGCTGCAGTGATGGCGACCTGGGTGCCGAGACCCTTAGAACCCCGCCCTCGCATTTTGCCGACACCTGCCGCGCCAGGAACGCTGGGCGCACACCCCATTCCAGGCCCGTCGCATTCGCAGCACCCAAGTGCATCCTGGCCGGCGCGGGCTCATCTGTGGTGGCGCCGAGGATCGGGTTGAAGCAGAGCGCAGGTCCCTGAAGGTTCTGCAGGTCAGCGTTGGCGTCCCAAACCATGGCGCGGGCCAGAAGAATTCGGCCGCGATCGATTTCGCTTTCCGGAACGCTCGCCCAAGCCGCGAGACAATTGGCCTGATTGCGGCGAACGCAAGGTGCAATCGCCGGGTGTGTCGCTGGGACGACGGTATCGACGAGATAGACTGCGGCGAGCCTGGCCCGCAGCTGGGCAGTCGGTGCGATCTCTTCGGCCAGGAGACGCGCTGCAAGCGTCCCGCCCTGCTCCACACCGACAATCAAGAACGGTCGGGTACCGCCATCGTGGTCGCGCCAATATCGAAAGGCCATCGCAATATCGTTGTACGCAAACTTACGTGCGTCCTTGGCGTCATCGTGCAACGCCAACAGACTGTAGAGCCCGGCCTGGCGATAGCGCGGCGCGAAGATGCGGCCGACCCGATCGAAGGGCCCTGCATAGTTGGGTGCCATGACCCTGCGGAAGACCTTGTCGGCGCGTCCATCGTCGATCGGGTCGTTCCATTGCGCGCCGCCTTCAAACGTCGTGGGGGAGACGAAGAAAACGTCGGCGGGCGGCTCAGTGGCAACCCCTGGATCCGGTCGGGAGGGCAGGAGAAGCCAGGACCTGCTCTGCGCATAATCTGGCGCCGGAGGCGGTTTGTAGGTCTGGAAGGGGGTTTTGGGATTCAGGGAGTCGCGGATCAGGTCGCCACGAAAGATGACGAAGGCCGCACCCAGAAATAGCAGGACCCCAAGCAGACTGGCTGCCAGCCACCGTCGAGGGCCCGGCCTAGGTTCGCTCATCGCTACCGATAAGGATCGGGCTGGCTGAGGTAGCGGCCGACGTAGTCGCCAATTCCATCTTCAAGCGGCGTCATCGGCTGAGTGTAACCGGCCGCGATCAGGCGATCCATCCGAGCCTCGGTGAAATACTGGTACTTGTCGCGGATGGCAGGCGGCATCGGAGTGTAGTCGATCTTTGCCTCCTTGCCCACCGCTGTGAACACCGCGCTCGCCATGTCCTGGAATGTTCGCGCCGCGCCGGAACCCAAGTTAAAGACACCGTTCACCTGCGGTGTCTGGATCAGCCACTGGGTAATGTCTGCGATATCGCGCACATAGACGAAATCGCGCTTTTGACCGCCGTCAGGAATCCCTTCCCGATAGCTCTTGAAGAGCTGAACCGCTTGGCCATCACGGACATGGGGCCAAATCTGCGAAGCGACCGATTTCATGGAGCGCTTGTGCTCCTCATTGGGACCGTAAACGTTGAAGAACTTCAACCCAACCCACTGCGGCGGAGCATAATCCCTTAGCGCTTGGCGAACGGCAAAGAGGTCGAAGACCGCCTTCGACCATCCGTAGGTATTTAGAGGCCTCAGGGCGGCCATGGCTTCGTAATCATTATCGTCGTCGAAGCCGTGGACGCCGTCGCCGTACGTCGCGGCAGAAGACGCGTAGATCAGCCGGCGCTGCCGGTCTGCGCACCAGCGGAAGAGGTCTCGGCTGAGGGTGAAATTCGAGTGAACGATCTTGTCGGCGTCTGGTTCAGTGGTGGAAGACACCGCAGCCATGTGGACCACGATTTCGATGTCGCGCCAGCGTTTCTCCAACCAATCAAACATATTCTCCGGAGCCACGAAATCACCGATCGGGTGCTTGGCGATATTCCGCCACTTACCGAGCTCGGCCTCTCGGAGCCGGTCGCAAACGACCACATCAAGCGTACGGTCCTCAGCCAATTTGGCCGCGATATTGGAGCCAATGAACCCGGCTCCGCCGGTCACGAAGGCGATACGGCGTTGAGTCATCCGGCGACCTTCTTCGACATCCGCGCAATCGCGGCGGTGGTGGAATATCCTTCGACGATCGTTGCGAGTTTCACCTCGCCGCCCCAACTCTTGACGAGATCACCGCCGACCACGTCGCCTTCCGCATAGTCGGCACCCTTGACCAGAACGTCGGGCCGGGCCGCCTCGATTAGCTTTAGTGGCGTGTCTTCCTCGAAGGGGACGACCAGGTCGATCGAACCTAGACCGGCCAGCACCAGCGCCCGGGATTCCAAATCGTTCACGGGGCGACCATCCCCCTTCAGCGCTTTGACGCTTTCATCGGAGTTCAGGCCAACGATCAGCCGATCGCACCAGGCCCGAGCCTGCGCAAGGTAGGCCACGTGTCCTTTGTGCAGGATGTCAAAACAGCCGTTGGTGAACCCGACCTTCAGGCCCTTAGCGCGCCACCGCGCGACTTCTTCAGCCATTCTCTGGGCCGTGGCGACTTTGGCCTCCGCCGGGGCCATATGGGCCGAGAGCGCGGCTTCTATGAGCTCATCGGGCGAGACCGTTGCAGTTCCCACCTTGCCGACCGCGACGCCTGAGGCCAGCTGGGCGAAGGCCACAGCATCTTCAATGGCGACCTTGGCCGCCAGGGCCAGCCCCAGCGCTGCAAGTGTCGTGTCGCCTGCGCCGGATGCATCGAACACCTCTCGCGCAACCGTCGGAAAATGTTGGACGGGCTTGTCACGCACAGCCAAAGATATGCCCTTTGAGGCCCGCGTCACGAGGATCGCCTGGGCCTCCCAGAGCTCCAGCGCGCGAAACAATGCCGCCTCGATCTGTTGGTCCGTCTCGGTCGGCATGTCGGTCGCATGAGACAATTCCGCCGCGTTGGGCTTGATCATATCGACCGCGCCGTAGCGCGCGAACGAGCGAGCCTTGGAATCCACAACAAGCTGAGCGCCCGACTGAACAGCAGCTTCCCGACAGACCTCAATCACCGCCTGAGTGACGACGCCCTTTCCGTAGTCAGAAAGCAGAATTGCGCCGGCCCCCTTGGCCGCGTCGCGAATGGTGCGCACGAGCCGCTGCTCCACTTCCCCGCTGACGGGACGCGCCGTTTCTCGGTCCACGCGTAACAATTGCTGGCCGCTGGAAACAAAGCGCGTCTTGAGGGTCGTCGAGCGATCGGCATCGGTGACTAAGTAGCCCTCGACACCGGGCTCTTCTCCCACCAGGCGCTGAGCCTCGTTGCCTTGACTGTCGCCGCCAATCAAGCCGACCAGGGAAACCTCCCCTCCCAGGGCAGCAACGTTGCGCGCGACGTTTCCCGCAGCGCCCAGCATTGTCAGCTCGTAGGATCGCGCAAGCACCGGCACTGGGGCCTCGGGCGAGACCCGGCTGACGGCCCCGTAGACGAAGCAGTCGACCATAAGGTCGCCGACGCAGACGACACGCCGGCCGGGCGCCAAGCCCAAGAGGTGCTGGAGCGCTGAAAGGTCCATGGGCGTTAGGGTGTGCGGCGCGTTGCGGGCCGGGTCAAGCCGGCTGAACAAGCGTATGGATCGCCTTCAGTGTCACCAACAGATCGCGAGCGCCCTCAAGCGGGAGACAACTTGGCCCGTCACAGCGCGCCTTGTCCGGTTCGGGATGGAATTCGAGGAAGACCCCATCGGCTCCTGCAGCCACCGCAGCTTTTGCCAGCAAGGGCACGCCAGAACGCCGACCGCCAGTCGAGGCGCTATTGCTTCTTGGATCAGCTCCGGGAAGTTGAACAGCATGGGTCGCGTCAATGGTGACCGGTGCGCCGAGTAATTTCATACCCTCAATACCCAGCATGTCGACCACGAGGTTGTTGTAGCCAAACGAGACACCGCGCTCGCAAAGAATGGTGAAATCGCGATCCGTGGCCTCACGTATTTTATCGAGAATATTTTTACAGTCCCACGGTGCCAGGAACTGCCCTTTCTTGACGTGCAGCAGCCCGCCAGCGCGATCGGTGGCCTTAGCTGCCGCAATCACCAGGTCGGTCTGACGGCATAGAAACGCGGGAATTTGGACGATGTCGGCGAGCTCAGCTACCGCCTCAACCTGATAGATTTCGTGGACGTCGGTCACAATCGGGACATCGAATTTCGCCTTCACCCTTGCCAAGATCCCAAGGCCTTCCGTCAATCCCGGCCCGCGGTAGCTACGGATCGACGAGCGGTTGGCCTTGTCGAAGCTGGCCTTGAAGACAAATGGCAAGCCCAGGTCGGCGCAGACACCGTGCAAATGCAGGGCGGTTTCAAGCGCGAGACCTTCGTCCTCCAGCACGTTGAGCCCTGCCATAACCACCAACGGCTGACCGTCGCCGATGGCGAAGTTCCAGCGTTCCAGTTTCAAGACGGCCATGGGCTTTCCCGTAATCAGAGGACTGATCGCGTAAGTGGCGCGCGCCGCGAACGTTCACAAGCCTGGAATCCGCGCGCGCCCTTCTGCTTGGGCTCGACGGCGATTAAGTATCGGGCATGACAATTGCGCGAAGCGTCCTCGAAACGATAGGCGACACGCCACTCATTCGCCTCAACCTGGCAAGCGAGCAGACCGGTTGTGAGATCCTGGGCAAAGCCGAATTCTTAAATCCCGGTCAGTCGGTGAAAGACCGTGCTGCGCTCCACATGGTCCGCGATGCAGAGGCAAAGGGCCTGCTGCGGCCCGGTGGGCGGATCGTCGAGGGTACGGCCGGCAACACCGGAATCGGGCTTGCGATGCTTGCCAAAGCCCTGGGTTACCGATGCACGATCGTCATCCCGCGCACGCAGAGCCAAGAAAAGAAGGACGCCATCAGACTGTACGGCGCAGAACTCGTGGAAGTTGATTCGGTTCCATATGCAAATGAAATGAATTACGTGAAGTATTCTGGACGTTTGGCGGAGGAATTTAATCAAACAGAGCCAGCAGGCGCAATATGGGCCAACCAATTTGACAATGTCGCCAACCGAGAAGCTCACGCCCAGACAACAGGTCCCGAAATTTGGAACCAAACGGAAGGTCGTGTCGACGGTTTCATCTGTGCTGTCGGCTCTGGAGGCACCCTGGCGGGTGTCGCCCAAGCGCTCCGTGCAAAGAAGCCAGAGGTTTCCATCGGTCTGGCCGACCCCTACGGGGCGGCACTCTTCAACTGGTACACCGAAGGCGAATTGCGCTCTGAAGGTGCCTCGATTTCGGAAGGAATTGGCCAGAGCCGGATTACGGCCAACCTGGAAGGCCTCAAGGTCGATCTTGCCTACCGAATTTCAGACGAAGAAATGCTGCTGGCGATCTATGATCTCGTTGAGCACGAGGGTCTTGTGATGGGTGGCTCGACGGGCATCAATGTCGCAGGCGCAATCCGCATGGCGAAGGATCTAGGCCCCGGCAAGACGATCGTCACCGTGCTCTGTGACTTCGGGCAGCGCTACCAGTCGAAGATTTACAACCCTGACTTCCTGAAAGGCCGCGGCCTGCCCGCGCCCGCGTGGATGGCATGAGCGACCCGCTTGTCTCCACAGCCTGGCTCGCTGATCGATTAGGTTCAGACCAAATTGGCATTGTCGATGCGACTTGGTTTATGCCGGGCGAAGGCCGGGTCGGCCGCCAGGCCTACGAAGAGGGGCATATCCCCGGCGCCGTGTTCTTCGACATCGACGAGGTTTCCGACCCGTCGAGCGACTTGCCGCACATGTTGGCGCGAGCCGAAATCTTCGCCGAAACAGCCGGCGCACTCGGTCTGCATCGTGACCTTACGATCATCGTCTACGATGGCCAGGGCATCTTCTCGGCGCCGCGCGCGTGGTGGAACCTGCGCACGATGGGCTTTCCTGACGTTTTTGTGCTCGACGGTGGACTGCCGAAATGGCGCGCGGAAAACAGGCCCATCGAGACAACGAGGGTCGATCCTCGTCAAACGACGATTGAACCGGCCTTCGACTCCAGCCTGGTGCGCGACATCAATGCTGTGCGCGGCATCGTGGATCGTCACGACGTCCAGATCATCGATGCTCGCCCCGGACCTCGCTTCCGCGGGGAGGCGCCGGAGCCCAGAGCAGGTCTGCGCAGTGGCCACATGCCTGGTGCCCGCAACATCCCATGGGCGAGCCTGCTGACGCCGGGTGGTCTCATGAAAACCGCAGATGAGCTTCGCGCGACGTTCCAAGATGCCGGCGTCGACTTGGACGCGCCGATCGTCACGACCTGCGGTTCCGGTGTCAGCGCCGCCCTCCTGGCCATCGGCCTGGCGCGGCTTGGCCGCAATGACGTCGCCGTCTACGACGGGTCCTGGGCTGAGTGGGGCGCCCGCCCCGATACGCCGATCATAACAGGCGCGTGACATCGGTTATCAACCGTCATCCTAGCGAAGGGGCGGTGCGTAAAGCAGGCCAGGCTTGGGAGCGTTCCAAAGGGCATTCAGGCCACGGTCTAGCTTTAGCGGTGAATCTGAGCCCACATCGCGACGGAAAATCTCGTGATAGGCACCCACCTGGCGAATAATCTGGAATGCCCAATCCTTTTTGAGACCGAGCAGAGCCCCATAGTCGTCGTCAAGGCCAAGAAGTCGGCGTGTCTGAGGGTCTGATGCCGTCTGCCTGGCTTGCTCTACTGTCTTTGAGGTCAAGCCCAGCTCTTCGCCGAGTACCGTGGCATAGACAGTCCACCGAACAATATCGGCCCAAACAGGATCATTTTGGCGCACAACCGGTCCCAACGGCTCCTTGGAAATGACGTCGGGGAGAATCACATGGGCACCCGGATTGTTCAGCGCCGATCGGGAGCCTGCGAGCGCAGAGATATCGCCTGTGAAGACGTCGCAGGCGTCGCTTTCGTAAAACTGCCGGCCCTGCGCTTCTGAGGTAACGAGCACGGCCTTGTAGGTCAGTCCGCGCGCGCGAAAAAAGTCGCCAAGATTGTCCTGGCTGGCTGTTCCGGCCTGCACGCAGATTCGGGCGCCAGACAGTTCCTCGGCGCTGGTAAGCCCAAGAGCCTTGGGCGCCAAAAACCCTTGACCGTCGAAATAAGTGATCGCCGCGAAATCCAGACCCAAGCCTGTGTCACGCGAATAAGACCACGAGGTATTGCGCGAAAGCACGTCGATCGCGCCCTTTTGCAGCGCGCTGAAACGATCCTGGGCGCTAATCGGGGTAAACCTGACCTTGTTTGCATCGCCCAGTGCCGCTGCCGCAACGGCCCGGCAGATATCCACGTCAAAGCCACGCCAGACGCCGCGATAGTCAGGGTAGGCGAAACCCGGCAAGCCGGGATTTACGCCACACGCGACGTAGCCACGCTTGCGAACTGTGGCCAGCACCTTGCTGGAAGTGGCCTTGAAGTGCGTCGCAGGGTTGGTCACATCCCTCACCAGGGGCGCAGGCGTCGCGGAAGGCTTCGAGCCACCGTCACAGGCGCTCAAGATGAGGATCGCAAGCCCTGCCGCGGTCAACTGCCGGATCATTCGTAATCCTTGAAAGAGCCTAACCCGCAGGCTCTAAGTGCGCGAGGCACTCTCGCCCGCCAGCCTGGACCCCGCAACCCGTATGCCTGCCAACATCGGTCAAGAAGATACCCGTTTGATCCGATCAGGTCTGGACGCCGGCCTGCCGGCCAAAACCGTGGGGCCGTCGGTTCAGAAGGGATCGACCGTCATTTTGCCGGACGCAGCAAGCCTCTACGCCGACGACCAGCTGACCTATGGCCGCCAGGGTCTGACAGCCCAGTTCGCCCTGCGCTCGGCCCTGGCCGAGCTAGAGCACGCCAACGGCGTGACCCTTTACCCATCGGGACTTGCCGCCCTGACGGGCGCACTACTCGCCGTCTTAAAGGCAGGCGATGAGATTTTGGTCACTGACGCCATCTACAAACCCACGCGGCGCTTTTGCGACCATGTTTTGCAACGGTTCGGCGTGACGACGCGCTACTTTGATCCCCAACAATCCCCTGAAGAACTCCTCGCCAGCGCGACCGAAGCGACGCGGCTCATCTTGATGGAATCGCCTGGTTCGCTCAGTTTTGAGATGCAGGATATGGGAGCGGTCGCGGCTCTCGCCAGGTCCCGCGGCATCCTGACGGCGGCCGACAATACCTGGGGCGCAGGCTATCTTTATCGACCACTCGACCACGGCGTGGACATATCCATTCAGGCCCTGACCAAATATGTCGCCGGCCACTCCGACGTATTTATGGGTTGCGCCTCGGTCAATGACACCCGGCTGGCCGTCGCCTTGGAGGATGGCATCACCAACTTGGGCTGGTCGGTCGCGGGAGAAGAGGCCTACCAAGTGCTGCGCGGCCTGCGTACCCTGCCGACCCGCCTCGCTCGCCAAGGCGAAAACAGCCTCGCGATCGCGCGTTGGTTGAGCGAGCGGCAAGAGGTTGCCCGGGTGTTCCACCCGGCCCTGCCAGGCGCGCCTGGATACGATCTATGGAAGCGAGACTTCAGTGGCACCTGTGGACTTTTCGCGTTTGCCCTCAAGTCCGGGCCCGAGTCGGCCGTGAATGCTTTTCTCGATGAATTGAAGCTTTTTGGGCTGGGTTTCTCCTGGGGCGGATTCGAAAGTCTGGCGATTTCCTGCGACCCTCAACTCAAGGTGCGCAAGTTCCATACCGACTATGGCGGCCCACTCATCCGCCTGCATATCGGCCTGGAAAACCTCGACGATCTGATCGGCGATCTGCAGCGGGGTCTTGAAATCTACACGGCGAAAGCAGGCTAAGAGTGCAGGTAGACGAGTTCGACCTGGAACGCTTTATGGCCAAAGAGGCCCTACCCGAAGCATTTCGGGCCACTGCGGAATTGGTCTGCGAACCGCTTGCTGCCCGCGCCCAACGCCGGCGCATCGAGCGCAAGCGCACGGCGGTGATTGGCCTTTGCGGCGCCCAAGGGTCCGGCAAGAGCACCATTGCGCGCTATACGGTGGGCCTCCTTGAAAAACGCGGCATGCGTGCGGTCACCCTTTCGTTGGACGACTTCTATCTGCCACGAGAGGCGCGTCAGCGTCTGGCGCGCGAGGTTCACCCGCTGCTGGCGGTCCGGGGCCCGCCGGGAACCCACGACGTCAATCTGGCCGGTGCGGCGATCGACCAGCTGCGCATCAAAGGCAAAGTCACCCTGCCTGGCTTCGATAAGGCGGCTGACAACCGGACGCCGCGCGGAACCTGGAAAACAGTCGCCTCCCCCGTCGATGTCATTCTGCTGGAAGGTTGGTGCGTGGGCGCAGTGAGCCAAGGCAAGGCAGCCCTGGCAACGCCGGTCAACGACCTGGAACGCGACGAAGACCCCAAGAGTGTCTGGCGCGCCTACGTCAATGATCAGCTCGACGGCCCCTACCAGGCGCTATTCACGCGCCTGCACGACCTGGTTTTGTTGGAAGCACCCAGCTTCGAGGTGGTCGTCGGATGGCGCGCAGAGCAAGAAGCGAAGCTGCGCGCCCTGGGCGGTGGCGGCATGCAGAGCGACGAGATCGCCCATTTCGTGGCCCACTACGAGCGACTGACCCGCTGGATACTGTCCGAAATGCCCAGCCGGGCTGATTGGGTTGTCACTCTGGATACAAAGCGCAATCCTTACGCTTGATCACGAGCTATCGGCTGGAGGTTGGAGGCGTGCAGATGAAGCCAAGCTTGGTCCTCGCGGCGATCATCCTGTTTAGCGCAGGCGTGGCCAGCGCTCAGATGACACCTGCAAAGACAGAGCCCGCCGTGGCGCCATCTGCAAAGCCCGGGACGACCGTCAGTGGCGTCACAGTGATGGCCAATCCAAAACCCCAGGCCTGCGCTTCGCGTGACCAGCAGTGCATCGCCCTGGTCGTCGCTGAGCTGAAACAGCGCTACCCGGAGGAGCTGAAGCGGTTTTGTTTACAGCGCGCGGCGCGCGCCGCTCGGACTCAAGTCACCAACGATCAGCTTCTTGAGGACCTTGGCGGGAAGGGTCCGCCTAAACCCACCGCCTTTGACGTCAATTCGGCGTTGAAGACAGCCTGCGTTTTGCAAAAGCAATAAAAACCTACAGGTCTACACAAAGGAAGAGCACCGGCTGTCGTGAGCCCCGTGTTCAACTGATGACCAGACGCGTTCGATATGGCGCGCCCTGCAGGACTCGAACCTGCAACCGCTCGCTTAGAAGGCGAGTGCTCTATCCGGTTGAGCTAAGGGCGCTAAGGCCAGCGTCAGTGGGTCCACGGAACCTTGCGCCCGAAGGCGAAGTTGTCGGCGTAGGCCTTGAGGATCCGCTTGGCGGGCTTCGCGTCGATCAGCTGAAAAGCAATGCCGTGCTGGTCGGCGTAGCGAACCGCTTCTTCCTTGGTCCCGAAAGAAAGGCGCACCTGACCTTCGGTGTCTGCGGTCTGGGTCCAGCCCATGAGGGGATCCTGGCGTCTGGCGTCCGTGGGCTCAAACTCAAGCACCCATCCCACGGATTTCGCCTTGCCCGACTGCATGGCGGTCTTAGACGGACAAAAGATACGCGCAAGCATAGACGATCTTCCAATTCCCTATGCCGGCGTGGTCGGGGCGGCAGGATTTGAACCTGCGACCCTCTGCTCCCAAAGCAGATGCGCTACCAGGCTGCGCTACGCCCCGAAAGCGCCGGCGATGATCCGATATAAGCGTTTTCGTCTTTCGGCAACGTAAGCTGAAGACTTAGTGCGTCAGGCCCACAGCGCTGGCGTCATGCTCGCTGACGTTTTTGGCTCGATTGCGCCCCGTATCGCCGCCACTTACGGCGCATTCTGCCTGTTTTGGCGCCAGATCAATGGGCTAAAACCGCCCGCAGCTAAACGATGCAACCCCATGCGGCAGTTCGCCGCCATTCTACAGAGACCCGCATTGCGCCGGACACTCCTGGTCGTCCCGGTAGCTCGTGACGGGCTGCCTATCGGTGACGAGTCATGAGCTTAAAGACGCCAGAGCAGCGAACGACATCCTTGCCACCGACATAGGCCCGACCCTGCGCGAAGGCGACATCCCGTGTCGCTCGGGTGACCTTGGCCTCTCCCATTACCCATTCACCAACCCGGGCCATGTCGAGGAAATCGATGGAGAGGTGGATGGTAAGCGCCGTCTTGCCGGTCCCACGCCAGACGGCAGCGGCCAGAACGCCATCCATAAAAGCTGACAGCATGCCGCCATGCACGAGACCTAAGCCGTTGGCGTGACGTTTCTGCGCGAAAAAGGCCTGTTCGGACATCTCGCCCCCGCCTGGCCGATAGAAATAGGGGCCGTTGAGCGTCGAAAATCCACCTCGTCCTTCCGACGGGACGAAGCCCAGGGGCGGTGCAGAAGCCGGTGTATCGTCGATCCCCTCGCTCAATGGCTTGCCGCCTTCACAGGCGTCAGGCGCACCTCATACAGGTGCGGCCAGTTCTTACCGGTGACGAAAAGTCGATCCTGCTTGCGGTCATAGGCTATGCCGTTCAGCACCGCATCAGTGGTCGCAGCCCCTCCGGTCTCCGGAAGGCCACTCATGTCAATCCAGGCTTTAACCCTGCCCGTTTGCGGGTCGATCCGGGCGATCAGGTGCGTTTGCCAGATGTTCGCGAAAATCTCACCCTTCACCCACTCGAGCTCGTTGAGATTGTCGAGCGGTCGGCCATCTGCGGTAACCTGGATATGTCGTACCTCGCGAAAGGTGATCGGATCGCGGAAACGAATTACCGATGTGCCGTCGCTCATGATCAGGTGCTTGCCATCCTGCGTCAGCGCCCAACCTTCACCGGCGTAGCCGAAGGTTTTTTTCTGCCTCAACGTCTTCAGGTCCCAGCGGAAACCCAGATGATCCTGCCAAGTCAGGCTGATAATTTCATCGCCCCAATTGACGATCCCCTCGCCGAATAGGTTCGACCCTATAGCCTGGGACTGCACGACTGCCCCGTCGCGTAAGCGCACCCGGCGAATATTCGATTGCCCGACCAGGCCAGCGCTCTCGAAAAGGTCACCGTCCAAATAGAAGAGACCCTCGGTGAAGGCACCCGTATCATGCGGATAAACGTGCTTGATCTGAAATCCGCCTATCGGAACAGCCGCCGCCGAGCTGGCGAACCCGATGAACAGCGCCGCTGCGCCAAAGTTGCGAGCCAAACTCTCGACGATCAACGGCAACAGAGGCTCCCACGACCACGCGCATTTCTCCTTACGGGGCGCGCTTTGTCGGAGGCAAGTCTGTCAGTCCAGACCCGGGACTTCAATATAGGCGACAACCAGGCCCTTCGGGCCCTCGGCAAACCGCACCAGCACGTCTTCACCTGGCTCCAGGTCCTCCATGCCGGACCGACGCAGGGTCTCCACATGGACGAAAATGTCACCTGGCTCGAGATCACGGACCACAAATCCATAGCCCTTGGTGCGATTGAACCACTTCACCTTCGCAGACTCCAGAGATCCGCTTACGGCTGGCGCACGTCGCGCCAATGGTCGATGGGCGAACTCGCCGCGCAAAAACTCGTCGCGATCGCCACGGACCAGCACCTCCCGGGGCCGACGCTCGGGAAGCAGCTGAGCAGCGCTTTCATCGATTTCGACGACCTCGGCGACCTGCCAACCCTTCGCTCGATGCACGACATCACACGTGATCAGAGAGCCTTCCAAGGCTTCTTCTCGGCCTGAATTTCGGAGGCTCGTCACATGCAAAAGAACGTCCTTCAGATCGGTTTGGCTCGGGTCGTCTGGAACAATGAACCCATAGCCCTTGCCGGCATCGAGCCACTTGATGCGACCAGAGATGCGTACGGCCTCAGCCAGAACATCCACGTGCTCGAATTCGTAACCAGCCATCTGCCCCTCGGCTCGTCACTCCCCGATTCCAAGATTCGGAATGAGCTTTCAATAACAGTGTTCTCTTAAATACGCCGACGTCAACGCGAAAATGCTCCCAATGAGCGAATGCCCATCGACGAACTGAGGTGTGTGGAGACGCGCCTGGCAGTCCCTAGGGGAGTCGAACCCCTCTCTCCAGGTTGAAAACCTGGCGTCCTAACCGATAGACGAAGGGACCGCGTGACGCGAGGGCGGCTCTATATCCGCCTTCCCGAGGGGGTGCAAGACCACCCGTTCTCGCTTAAGGGTTCCCCTAAGTCCGTCGCGGATCGGCGACGTCTTCGATCTCGAATTCCACACCCTGACGGCCTTGCCAATCATCAGGTTTCAGACGACCCACGATATGGATCGCACCACCTTCAGTCAAAAGCCGACGTCCGATTTCTGAGCCCTCTACCCGCCAGGCGACAGCCTTCAGTTTGCCACCCGATCCATCCGTTAGAGAGCAGCGCACATGGCCGCCACGCAGCGCCATGGGACGCTCCACACGTACGTCGGCCAGGGCAAACAGAGGCTCTACGTTCGCAGGCCCGAAGGGCGCCATTCTCTGAAAATCCTGCCATAGCGCCCTATCGCAGCCTCGTGTGGTGACCAGCGCATCGACCTCAAGACCGTCCTGTGCCGTCGCGAGTTCACTTTCCTGGGCCAACCGCTCACAAAGGAAGGCACGAAGTTCGGGAATAGTATCAGGACGCACGGACAGGCCTGCTGCCATGGCGTGCCCGCCGCCCGCCAACAGCAGGCCCTCTTCGAAGGCCGCTTGAACGGCGCGACCAAGGTTCACACCGCTTTGGGAGCGCCCCGACCCCTTTCCGACATTCGAGGCGCGGTCGATGCCCACAACAACAACAGGCTTGCGATATTTTTCGCGCAGTCGCCCCGCCACGATACCGATCACACCGGGATGCCAGTCATCCTGCGCAACCAACAACATGGGCGCACCGGCTTGATTGCTCTCCGTTTCGATATGGGCAATCGCCGCCTCGGTGACCTCGCGTTCGACGTCCTTGCGCGATGCGTTGAGACCGTCCAGTTCCTCGGCCAGCGCCCTGGCCTCACCTGGATCATCGGTCGATAGCAGCCGCGCACCCAAATCCGCACGCCCGATTCGTCCACCCGCGTTGATTCTCGGGCCTAGGATGAAGCCGACATGAAATGTCGTCGCCGGCCCCTGGCTCTTTGCAACGTCCAGCAAGGCTTTGAGCCCCGGATTGCGCCAGTTGGACATCACCTTCAGGCCCTGCGTAACCAGCGCCCGGTTGAAGCCCCGAAGTTCAGTCACATCGCAGATCGCCCCCATGGCCGCCAAATCGAGCCACTGGCGCAGATCGGGTTCAGGCTGGCCCTTAAAGAGGTTACGCCTGCGAGCCTCACGATTGAGCGCAGCGAGCAAAACAAACGTCACGCCCGCCGCAGCCAAGTGTCCCTGCCCGGAGCAGTCATCGGGACGGTTCGGGTTCACGAGGGCCGCAACCTTTGGGATTTCCTCGCCGCGCATTAGGTGATGGTCGATCACGACGACTTCGAGGCCGATTTCGGCTGCACAGGCCAACGCGTCATGGGCCGCAGCGCCACAATCGACGGTGATCACCAACTCTGCGCCCTCGGCCCTCAGACGGCGGAACGCGGCTGGTGACGGACCGTAACCCTCTAAGATTCGGTCAGGGACATAGATCGGCAGATCGTGGCCCAGAGCGCGAAACCAGCGGACGAGTTGCGCGGCTGAAGAGGCACCGTCCACGTCATAATCAGCGAAGACCACCAAAGAGCGCTTCTGCTCAAGGGCGGTGACTAAAATCTCGGCGGCCCGATCCATATCCGTGAATTCCGACGGGTCGGGAAACAGCGCCTTGAGCGTCGGATTGAGATAGGTCTCGCCTTGATCGGCCAAAACGCCCCGCGCTGCGAGCGCGCGTGCCAGCGGCTCAGACAGGCCGTGGCTCAATTGGTGACGACGGGTCAGCTCTGGATCAGCTGCCCGGTCACGCCACAGCCGGCCGCTGAGTGAGCGCGCGACGCCAAGATAGCCTGGTGGGGCGCTGCCGTCCGCCAACTGCCGTTCCTTCTTTAGAGCCACACTATCGGCCCTCAACTGGCGAGTCGCCAGCGATGTCACTGACAACGGGCTTCGACGATCTCGGTCCAGATGAATCCCTGCCGGCTATTGCAAGCCCCTGGGCGTTTTCTTTTCAGAGCATTCGAGGAGCGCCAGTAGACGCGCAAAAACCATCGGTTTAGCGCTTGTGGTCGACGCCGTTGGCACCGGGGGCCTTTGGCCTAAACCAACGCAAGGCCAGTAAGGCGATCTAATATAGCTGAGACGCCCCGATAGCCTGATGGAGATCAATGGCGATGGGTCGAACGCGAACGGCGACTGCGGCAATCCGTGATTTAGACTGGCCGCTTCATGCGTATCTCGCGCGCTGTGCGTGTCGCGGAATTGAGCACCAATGTATGGGTATGAACAAACCCATCCTTCACCTTCACCCCATCCAGAAGGGCCCCGTCGGTGACACCGGTAGCGGCGAAGATCGCGTCAGCTCGTACCATCTCATGCAGGTCGTACTTGCGGTCTAGGTCCGTGATTCCAACGCGTGCAGCGCGTGCCTTTTCGTCGGCGTTTCGAAACACCAACCGGCCCTGAAATTGACCCCCGGCGCACTTGAGCGCTGCGCAGGCCAAGACACCCTCGGGCGCACCGCCGGAGCCGACATATAGATCGACGCCTGTCGACGGATCGGCCGTGTTCATGACACCGGCCACATCTCCGTCTGTAATCAAATAAACCCGCGCACCGACGGCTCGCAGATCGGCAATGATTTCGGCATGGCGTGGGCGATCCAGAACGCAGACCGTGATCTCGTTTGGCTTCACGCCCTTGGCCCCAGCTAGCGCCTTGACGTTTTCTGAAGGCGACCTGTCGAGATCGATGACGCCGGCCGGATAGCCTGGGCCGCAGGCGATCTTGTCCATATAGGTGTCTGGCGCGTTCAGCATGGTGCCCTTGGGGGCCCAAGCCATAACCGTCAGAGCATTGGCCATAGCCTTTGCGGTGAGCGTTGTGCCTTCGAGGGGATCCAGGGCGATATCAATCTTGTGTTTGCCACCCTTGCCGACTTTTTCGCCGATGTAGAGCATCGGGGCCTCGTCGCGCTCGCCCTCGCCGATGACGATTTCACCGTCGATATCGAGGTCGTTCAACGCTGTGCGCATCGCATCGACCGCCGCTTGGTCGGCGGCTTTTTCGTCGCCACATCCCACCAACTTCCAAGCCGCGATGGCGGCGATCTCAGTGACGCGGACCGCGTCCAGCACAAGGCTGCGGTCAAGGACTTCGGAAGTCATGTTTTCAGCGTCTCCGGCCAAAACGATTTTTTCGTCGAAACTAGATGCGAGCGATGCGTAGCAGGCGCGGACGGTCGAGCACAGCCGGCAGGGCCGCAATACGCTCGATCGCGGCCTTCAATACAGATTCGGCCACCGCATGGGTGGTCAGAACGATGGGCACGCCACCCTTCAAAATTGCCGGGGCGTTTTCGATCGGTTTCTGCAGGAAGCTCTCGATCGAGACACCGGCTTCCGCCAGTGTCTCGGATACCGCTGCAATCACGCCGGGTTCGTCCTTGACTGACAAACGCAGATAAGCCCGGCCAATGCTCTTGGCCGGATCGACCGGCTTGAACGGCTCCAGCTGGCTGGCAGGCACCTGGAAAACAGGCCGCGTACCGGTGGTCATGACATCGGCGATATCAGCGGCGACTGCGGCTGCCGTGGGCCCTGCGCCTGCGCCTGGCCCCTGGATAAAGATGCGCCCGGTCCGCGCTCCATCGATGAAGAGCGCATTCAGCGCGCCGCCAGCCTGGGCCAGTGGGTGAGCAAGCGGCGCGAGCGACGGATGTACCCGGACGAGTACGCCATCGGAGGAACGGTCAGCGGACGCCACCAGCTTGATCCGGTATCCCAGGTCGCGGGCGAGTTGGATATCAAGCAAGTCAACGTTCTCAATCCCTTCGATCTCAGCGGCGGCGAAGTTCGGTGCGCAACCGAACGCCAACGCCGCGAGAATCGAAATCTTGTGCGCCGCATCGAAGCCGCCAACATCCATGGTCGGGTCGGCCTCGGCATAACCCAGGCGCTGCGCCTCACCCAACACCTCGCCAAAGGATCGGCCTGTGGCTTCCATCTCTGTCAGGATGAAGTTGCAAGTGCCATTGAGAATGCCCGCGATTGAGCGGATGTCATCGCCGACCAAGGCCTCGCGAACAATCTTCACCGCCGGGACGCCGCCCATCACCGCGGCCTCAAACAGCAGGGGTACACCTTTAGCTTCCGCCAGGACGGCAAGCTCTGCGCCATGCTCGGCGATGAGGGCCTTGTTGGCTGTCACCACGGGCTTGCCAGCCCCAAGCGCGGCTTCAACCGCCGCTTTTGCCGGCCCGTCTGACCCGCCGATGAGCTCAACAAAAATATCGATCTCTGCCGACGTCGCCAAAGCCACCGGGTCATCAACCCAAGGCAGTCCCGAAATATCGAAAGGCCGCGGGCGCGATCGAGATCGTGCCGAGACACCCGTAACAACCGCCTGGCCGCCGGCGGGGGCATATTTCGCATGGTCCGCGAGGAACGTGAGCAAGCCTGTGCCCACCGTTCCCAGGCCAGCGACGCCCAGCCGCCATGTTTTGTGTTTGGTCATTGGGCGGCCAAAGCGTTGTGGTGGCGGGCCAAGATCTCGTCAGACTGGCTGAGGAATTTCTTCACGTTGCGGGCCGCCTGACGGATACGGTGTTCGTTCTCAACGAGGCCAACGCGCACAAAACCCTCACCATATTCACCAAAGCCCACACCTGGTGCAACGGCGACGCCGGCCTCCTCTATCAAGAGCTTCGAGAAGAGTAGGCTGCCAGCCTCCTTGAACTGTTCAGGAACCGGCGCCCAGGCGAACATCGAAGCGGCGGGCGACGGGATTTCCCAGCCGGCGCGCTTCATGGTTTCAACCAAGACATCGCGGCGGGATTTGTAGATCGCCCTGATCTCATCAACGCAATCCTGCGGGCCGTTCAGCGCGGCCGCCGCAGCGACCTGGATGGGCGTATATGCCCCGTAGTCCAGGTATGATTTCACGCGCGCCAGCGCGGCGCACATCCGCTCATTGCCGACCACCATGCCGACGCGCCAACCGGCCATGGCGTAGGTCTTGGACAAAGAGTTTACCTCAACTGCGATGTCCTTTGCGCCTTCGATTTGCAGAACGGAGGGCGGCGGATTGTCGTCGAAGTAGATCTCTGAGTAGGCGATATCTGAAATGACCAACATGTCGTGCTTCTTGGCGAGCGCAATAGCGTCCCGATAAAAGTCCAGGTCGACACACTGGGCGGTGGGGTTTGACGGATAGGACAGGATCAAGACGGTCGGCGGCGGTGCTGAGTGCTTCACCGCCCGACTGACACCGGCCAGATAATCCTCAGGCGAGAGGGCGGGCACATGGCGGATAACGCCCCCCGCCATGATGAAGCCGTAGGCGTGAATCGGATATGCCGGGTTTGGGCACACAATCACGTCACCCGGCGCCGTCAGGGCCTGAGCCAGATTGGCGAAGCCCTCCTTGGACCCAAGCGTTGCGATCACCTCGGTGTCAGGGTTCAGCTTCACGCCAAAACGCCGATCGTAATAACCGGCCATTGCGCGTCTTAGGCCCACGATGCCTTTCGATGCAGAATACCGTCCGGACTTGGGGTCGCGCGCGGTCTCGATCAGTTTGTCGACGATATGCTTAGGCGTTGGCATGTCGGGGTTTCCCATGCCGAAGTCGATGATGTCCGTGCCCTCAGCACGCAGACGCGCCTTGATACGGTTGACCTCCTCGAGAACGTAGGGCGGGAGGCGTCGGATGCGATGAAAATCGGGGGTCATTCTAATGGTCTTGCGCCGCGTGAGCCCATGCGGCTTTTCGAAAACGGAGGACGGGTCTTGGTAGTCTCCGGGCGGAAGCCAGCCAAGCCATGGTTCGATGAATTTTCTGCCTCCGCGGCCCCCTATCTCCTGGGCGGCGGAGGCAGGGTAGCTCGATCCTTTATGGCCTTGGCGAAAGCGGCCGTATCGAGCGGGTCAGCCGGGGGGATCTCCGGACCAGCTGCAGCTCGCGCATGAGCCGCGAACGCCTCGGAATTGTTGAGGGTCCAGGTGTCGCTCACGGTCGCCAAGGTCAGGGCCGCGGCCTCCTTTTCCGTCAAAGCTGCCTGCTCGCCGTACTGCATGTGCGGGCGCACGTCTTTGGGGACCGCCGGGATATCTCTGAAGGCCGGGTAGTTCACGCCCAAACGCACACTTTTGGTCACTTCGGCAGCGATCGGCGAACGCGGGTCTACCTTGGCGTCCTCGAATGGATTGCCGATGCAAGCCGACAAAATCGCACACGAGAAAGCGGCCACAACAAGCCTCGAAGCGCTGTGGCCACTCCAGAGGTTCATAAAAGGGCTCGACCAGACACGCATTTTCCGCTCCGGTCATAGTTGATGATCGAGTTCTGCGAAAGGGCGTGCGCACTTTCGCGACCGGAGGAGCGATCGATGAGCGAGCAGGCAAAGCGGACGAAGACCGCTAAGACAAAGGGCTCTAAGCCCGCCAAGGCCGATGGCCAGACGAAGATCGCAAAAGCGGCTGATAAAACCAAGACGCCGCCACAGATCAAGAACGCGCCGGCACCAAACCCCAGTCCGACGGCGGCACCCTTCACAATGCCGGACTTGGAGATCGCGGCAGCTTTGAATTCCGAACAGCGCGCAGTGGTCGAGAAGCTCTCTGCAAACCTCGCCCGAGCCGCGCTTACGGCTCAAGCCGCAATCGCCGATATGGCGCTGCGTCAGGCCGACAGGCCTGCGGCTCTATCGCCAGATCCATTTCATGTCGCGCCAGCCTTAAGCGAAGTCATGGGTCGATTGGTGGCTCAACCCGATCGCTTGATGCGCGCCCAGGCCGACCTCTTCTCGCAGTACCTGGAGCTGTGGCAATCGAGCGCGCGCCGGATGCAAGGTGAGAGTCCTGATCCGGTCGCTTCGCCCGCACGCGGTGACAAGCGGTTCACCGACCCTGACTGGGCAGATAATCCGGTCTTTGACGTGATGAAACAATCCTACTTGCTCACGTCGAATTGGATGAACGGCCTGGTCGCAGAGGTTGAGGGCGTCGATCCGATGACCAAGCGTCGGGTCGAGTTCTTCATGAAGATGCTCACCGACGCCTTTTCGCCTTCAAACTTCTTAGCCTCCAACCCCGCTGCGTTGCGCGAGGTGATGGCGACGGGCGGCGAGAGTTTGGTGAAGGGGATGGAGAACTTCGCGGCAGACCTTCAGCGCGGAGGCGGCCAGCTCTCGATCGCACAGACTGACTATGAGATGTTCAAGATCGGGGAAAACGTAGCGACCGCGCCAGGAAAGGTCGTATTTCGAAACGAACTCATAGAGTTACTGCAGTTTTCTCCGTCGACCCAAAGCGTATGCGAGATCCCGCTCGTGATCTTCCCGCCGTGGATCAACAAGTTCTATATCCTCGACCTTCGGCCAGAAAACTCGATGATCCGCTGGCTCTCCGCCCAAGGTATCACCGTCTTTGTCGCATCATGGGTGAACCCAACGGCCGAACTCGCCAACCGCACCTTCGAAGATTACATGCAAGAAGGGATCTACGCCGGAACTCAGGCGGCGATGGATCAATGCGGCGTGGATCGTGTGAACACCGTCGGGTACTGCATCGGAGGTACGCTGCTCGCCTCAACCCTGGCCCACATGGCCGAAAGGGGGGACAAACGGATCGCTTCTGCCACCTTCTTCGCTGCGCAGCAGGATTTCTCGGAAGCCGGCGACCTTCTGCTTTTTACCAATGAAGACTGGCTCAAGGATCTTGAGCAAAAAATGGATGCAGGGGGCGGCGTTCTGTCTGGCCAATCGATGGCCGACACGTTCAATGCGCTGCGCGCCAACGACCTCATATGGTCGTTTTTCGTGAACAATTATCTCCTGGGCAAAGAACCCAAGCCTTTCGATTTACTGTTCTGGAATTCAGACCAGACCCGTATGCCGAAGACCTTGCACATGTACTATCTGCGAAAGTTCTACGGCGAAAACGCCTTGGCGGCGGGCGAGCTGGTTGTCGACAATGTGAAGCTCGACCTTAAGCACGTGAAGACGCCGATCTATGTGCAGTCCTCGAAGGAAGATCACATCGCGCCGGCTCGCTCGGTCTACAAGGGTGCCAAGTCGTTCGGAGGTCCGGTGACCTTTACGCTTGCCGGCTCAGGCCACATCGCCGGCGTGATTAACGCTCCCGTCGCGAACAAGTATCAATATTGGTCGAATGATCAGCTGCCCGACAGCCTGGGCGAATGGCAGGCAAACGCCCAAGAGACGCCTGGATCGTGGTGGCCGCACTGGATCGAATGGCTAAAAGCCAGGTCAGGTCAGCAGATTTCCGCGCGGGACCCGGCCAAAGGGAAGCTGAAACCCCTTGGCGAGGCCCCGGGAACCTATGTGAAGGTGCGTTCTTAGACGGCGCAACACGCGTCGGGGTTGGGTTACTAACGTTTAATGCCCACTACCTTGCACCGACCAATACCTTGCGATAGGTTTTGATATCGCAAGGAGGGGCCGCAGTGCCTGAAGCCATCGAAATTCAGCTGAAGAAGGGGGCACTTGAATTGTGCGTGCTTGCCCTCCTCTCACAGCATGACAGCTATGCCTACGAGATCGCCAGCCAGCTCTCGGATTCAATCGGGATGGGTGAAGGCACGATCTATCCGCTGATGCGGCGTCTTCAGACGGACCGCTTGGTCGAGACCTATCTCGTCGAGTCCCCATCGGGGCCGTCTCGCAAATACTATCGGCTGACTGACGCAGGAAAGACGAGCTTCACTTCGCAAAAATCCGCGTGGAATTCGTTCGCCGGAGCGGTTGAAACAATTCTGGGAGGGGCAAAATGACCCGTCAGGCGTTCATGGTCCGGCTGATGGAAGGCCTTCGTGGCCTGCCTCCGACCGTCCAGGCCGAAATTATAGCAGACTATAATAATCACTTTAATGAGGCTGCCGCTGCGGGGCGAAACGAAGCTGATGTCGCCACGGGGCTTGGCGACCCTGGCCGGCTGGCGCGCGAACTGCGGGCGGAGGCTGGTCTTAAGCGCTGGGAAGAACAGCGCAGTGCCTCATCCGGCGCCTCTGCGATCTTCGCAGTGCTGGGTCTGGGAGCTATCGACATCCTCGTATTGTTGCCAATCTTGATGGGCATCGGCAGCGCGATATTCGGGATTGGCGTGGCGGTGATTGCTCTGTTCTTCGTGGGCGGGGTGATCTTCGCTGCAGGGCCCTTCACCGGATTACCCGGCGGCCCCGCGGCCGCGATCCTAGCCGGTATCGGTTTGATGACCGGGGCAGCCTCTCTGGGCGCGGTTCTCTCGATCGTTACCGTCGGCCTGGTCAACGGCCTTGTCTGGTATGGCCGTCTTCATTTTCAACTGCTCAAGCCTGCCCTAGAGCCCCAATCCGTTGGAGGTCTGCAATGATCCGTGTGCTCGTAATGATCGCGGTGACCGGCTTCTTCGTTTCGGTGGTCACCCTTTCCACGGCTGTTGCGATCGCAGGGCCGGAACTCTTTACCGACAGCGTCTGGAACCGCTGGGTCGATATGGGCGGCCATTGGAGCTGGAATATCGACCACAGCTCGCGCCGCTGGGGCGGCTCCGACCCAGGCCCCCAGGTCGCGCGCGAAATTGCCTGGACCGGCGGCGATAGGCTCGACGTCGATGTACCGGCCAACATTACCTATACCCAGGCGCCGGGACCGGGGAAGCTGACCATTTCGGGGCCCAGACGGGATGTAGAGAGCCTCGAACTCCAGGGCGGACATCTTCATTTCCGACATCACGGGATGCACAGGGGTGATTTGACCATCGTCATGACCGCATCAAGCGTCACGCATTTCGAACTGAGTGGATCGGGAAAACTCGCGATTCAGGGCTACAAGCATGACAACCTCAGTGTCGATCTCGCCGGGAATGCGGACGTTTCAGCCAACGGTGAAACGCAGACGCTGGCCTTGTCGATCTCCGGCTCGGGAGACAGTGACCTCACGGGGCTTAAGTTGTCCGACGCAAACGTCGACATCCAGGGCTCGGGCGAGGCGACCCTTGCGCCCACCGGCAAGGCGGCCATCAATATCTCAGGATCCGGCGATGTGACGCTTCTGTCGCGGCCTTCCAAGCTCGAAAGCAACGTCTCTGGGTCAGGTGCCATCCATCAAAAGGATAGCCAAGTGGACCACAAATCAGAGCCGCCCTCGTCCAGGGCTAAGCGGGCACGAACTTGATCGCCAGGCCGTTATTGCAATAGCGCAAACCCGTCGGCCTCGGACCGTCGTCGAAAACGTGGCCGTGGTGACCCAGGCACTGGGCGCAGTGGTACTCGTTACGCGGCACGCCAATCGCCAAGTCGACCTTTTTGCCCAAGGCACCAGGAATGGCGGTGTAGAAGCTGGGCCACCCTGTGCCACTTTCGAATTTCCACTCCGATTTAAAGATCGGCAGGTCGCAACCCAGGCAGACGAATATCCCCTTGCGGTGCTCGTTCAGGAGTGGACTGGAACCCGGCCGTTCGGTGTCCTCGTGCCGCAGCACCTCATAGGAGGCTTGGGGAAGACGCTTGCGCCAATCCGCATCGGTGATCTTGCGGAAAGGCGAAGTTGCGAATGGATCGGCCGCGGCAAGCGCAAGGCCAGGCGCCAATGAGGCGAAAGCCGTGGTCATCAGGAAGCCACGGCGCGACAGTTCGATCATGCTCATGTCTCGATTACGTATCTTTGTGGGCTGAGGTTACAAGTCTCATGAGGAATTTCTGCGTCTGGACCACCCCTAGCGGCGTACGTCCACGAATTACAGTCCTGCGTCCTCCGCCAGACCAAGCATGAGGTTCAGGTTCTGCACAGCGGCCCCAGATGCGCCTTTGCCGAGGTTATCCAACAGCGCCACCAGGCGCACCTGGCTGCCGTCAGCGGCGCCGAACACAAAGAGCTTCATCCGGTTGGTACCATTTAAGGCCTCGGGATCCATATCTTGGACGTAGCCCCCCGCGCCTGCGCGCCTCATCTGCATTTCAGCACACTCGGTCTCGCTGGCCACCTCGACAAACCGCTCACCGGCGTATGCTGCCTGAAGCGTTGCGTGAAGATCCTCTGGCGCGGGCTTGCCGGGCAATGCCCAAAGCTGCAGCGGAACCTCAACAATCATGCCCTGGGCATAGCGGCCGACTGAGGGCGCAAAGACCGGACAATGGGTAAGCCCTGCATGTCGTTGCATCTCAGGCAGATGTTTGTGCGCCAAGTTGAGGCCATAGATGCGAAAGGCGTCGTTTGTTCCTTGAGGCGCTGTCCTGGCCTCAAATTCCTCAATCAAGCCTTTGCCACCACCTGAGTAGCCAGAAATGGCATTCATGGTCAGAGGGAAATCCTGCGGTATCAGACCCGCGGCCACCAGGGGCCGCACGAGGCCGATGAAGCCGGTCGGATAGCAACCGGGGTTGCTAACTCGGGTTGACGCCGCAATCGCTGCGCGCTGTCCTGGGTCCATCTCCGCAAAACCATAGACCCAACCAGACGCTGTGCGGTGAGCCGTCGAGGCGTCGACGATACGCACGCGGCCAGATTGGACCAGCGAGACGGCCTCACGCGCCGCATCGTCTGGCAGGCACAAGACGACAGCATCGACACCGTTCAGAAGTTCCGCGCGCGCATCCGCATCCTTGCGGCGCGCTGGGTCGATGGAGACCACCACCAAGTCACTTCGGTCGGCCAAACGCTGACGGATCTGCAACCCTGTGGTGCCGGCTTCCCCATCGATAAAAACGGTTTGGGCCATTTGGAACCCCGTTCAACCCCGCTCAGGCGGGTACCAGACAAAGACAAAGGGCGCTCCGGTTTCCCGAGGCGCCCTTCGCAAGCACGAAAAATGTCCGCGCGAGCCCTAGCGCTTCGAGAACTGGAAGCTGCGTCGGGCCTTGGCCTTGCCGTACTTCTTCCGCTCTACGACGCGGCTGTCGCGCGTCAGCAGCCCGTGCGGCTTCAGAACGGCGCGCAGGCTCGGCTCATAGTAGGTCAGAGCCTTGGAGATACCGTGGCGGATCGCACCGGCTTGGCCTGACAGACCCGATCCTTGAACCGAAACGATCACATCGAATTGGCCTGCGCGATCGGCCAGATCCATCGGCTGGGCGATCATCATCCGGAGCACCGGACGGGCGAAGTAAATTTCCTGATCGCGACCGTTGATGGTGATCTTGCCCTTGCCGGGTTGGATCCAGACGCGGGCGATGGCGTTTTTCCGCTTACCGGTCGCATAGGCGCGACCCTGGGCGTCAACCTTGCGCTCGTGGACAACGACGTCCTCAGCCTGAGTTCCCAGGCCCTTCAGGGCATCAAAGCCGGTGGCGGCGACTGGCGTGGTGGCTTCCGACATGCTTAAGCGCTCCGCACGTTCTTGGCGTTCAGATCGGCGAACGCGATGGTCTCGGGGTTTTGAGCGGCGTGCGGATGCTCGGCGCTGTTGTAGATCCGCAGGTGTGTCAGCTGCTTGCGGGCCAGGGGGCTCTCCTTGGGCAGCATGCGCTCAACAGCCTTCTCGAGCACGCGCTCGGGGAAGCGGCCGTTTAGGATCGCACCAGCGGTGCGCTGCTTCACGCCGCCCGGGTGACCGGTGTGCCAATAGTAAATCTTGTCTTCGAGCTTCTTGCCCGTGAACTTCACTTTGTCGGCGTTGACGACAACGACGACATCGCCGCAATCGACATTCGGAGTATAGTCAGGGCGATGCTTGCCGCGAAGACGGTTGGCGATAAACGTCGCGAGACGGCCGACAACGGCATTCTCGGCGTCGATCACGATCCATTTCTTCTCGACCTCGGCGGGCTTCAACGAAGCCGTGGTCTTCATCATGGGAATCTCATCCGGAAATTGCCGGAACGAGAGGGTCCCGACGTGAGCCGGCGCATATGCCGGCTATGTGGCACCCTGTCAATTCACGTACGCGAATAATTGCTCAGGATATTGAAAAGAATGATCTTTTTTGATACGGTACTATGATACCTTAATCACGGTTTCGCCTGGGCCTCCTCGGCGAGATAAGCCGCACTGAACGTCTTCATCTCCTTCGCCTTCGGCAGAAGCGTCGGGTAGAACTGCACAAACGTGGTGTCGACCGCACCGTGCTGCTCGTGACATTTGTTACACGCAGAATCCTGCGGCAATGCCACGCCACTCCCAGAGAAGAACGCCCATCCACTTTTGAACCGGGTCACATCCTTAACGTGGGCTTCGAAGCCAATTCGATCGGTCTGGAAGACCCCCGCCTTGCTGATCGACCCTCGGCTCTGGCCTTTGCGCACCTCCAAGATCATCACCGTCTTATCGGGCCAGGTCCCGGTCTTCTGGAACCCGGCGTAGGATGCCGGGTCGACAAAGACGCTGTCGAATGTGTGCTGTGAGGGTGGCGGCCCGTCGACATAGGCCATGTCGACCCCGGTCGATAGATAGACCCAAGTCCGGTAATCTGCCGGGAACACCAGCTTACCATCAGCCGAATAGACCAAGACCGGCCGATTGGACTGCGCCTGAGAGACGGCCGTGGATGTCACGCCACCGACGATAGCGATAGCAAGCGCTACCGTGAGAACGCGAAGTCGAGTTTTCATGCCAGCATCACCCCGGAATCCGTGAGGGGCCCTTTTTGAGCCGACGGCTTGATGTTCGCAATGACGAGAACACAACGCGACTGGCCCCGGACCCTATTGCGTGGCTCAGACTCGACGAACCCGCCAAGCGAAGGCGACGGCGAAGCATAGCGTCAGGGCCGCGGTAAGCTGATGAACGACGCCCAAGCCCAGCGGCACGCGAGCCATCAAAGTGACGATGCCGAGACCAGCTTGGATCAACACCAGCGTCGTGACGCTAAGCGCCAATGTGCGTGCGGACGACGCCAGATCGGCTGACCGCCACGCGCCAATCCCCGTGGCCAGCGCAGCCACGACAAGAAGATAGGCCAAAAGCCGGTGATGTAACTGCACGGCCCCCTGGCTATGGGCCAGCGTCGCCCATAGGCCGTCGCCGTCGTAATCCTGTGGCAACCAATGCCCCGCAAACATCGGCCAGTCATTGTAAACCTGCCCCGCCTGGTTGCCCGCGACCAAGGCACCCAACAGGATCTGTAGATAAATCAGCCCGACCAAAGCCCGAGCTCGCCAGGCCCAAGGACTCGACAGGGTCTGGCGCGGCGCGCCTGTCCAGGCGTCCAACGCGGTCCACACGAGGGTACCCAGCAGCGCAAACGCTATACCAAGATGGATGGTCAGTCGCTCTGGAGCGACATAGACGCGCTCAGAAAGGCCGCTTGCGACCATCCACCATCCGACGATGGGCTCAAGGCCACAAAGCATGACCAGCATTACAAAATTGCCCGCAAGCCGCGCTGGCAGTTGGCGACGCCAGGCGAACCAGGCGAAAGGCGCCAAGAACACCAAACCAAGTAGACGGGCTAAAAACCGGTGCGACCACTCCCACCAATAAATGAAGCGGAACTGATCGAGCGTCATGTTCGTATTGACGAACCTGAACTGCGGGATCGATCGATAGCGAGCAAATTCCGCCTGCCATTCGGCCATGCTCAGCGGAGGCAGAACACCGGAGATCGGACGCCATTGCGTGATCGATAGCCCCGAACCCGTCAGCCGGGTCGAACCACCGACGACGATCATGCCCAATACCAAAGCAGCCACGACAAGCAGCCAAATTGCGACAGCGCGGGACCGGTCGGAACGCAGGAACGTAGTCATCGCGCGCCGACTACCGCGTAATGACGTCAACGTCCACGGCCGTGCTCGTCTTGACTTTCAAGCGCCACGAATGGCCGCTAAGCAGCGCCGATGAACCCGCGCCTGCGCAAACTGATCGGTCTCTTCGCCATCCTGGCGTTCATATTGCTGTACATCGGCGCTGTGGCGGAGCTCGCACGACACGTTCCTGATCACGGCGTCCTACAATTTGCCTTCTTTGCCCTGGCAGGGATCTGCTGGGGGATTCCGATCCTGCCGCTCATTTCCTGGATGAACAGGGAGAACTAGCCGTTTTCGGGATTGCGGCGACGATCACCGCCCGTCTATAAGCCGCGCTCGCCGCGAGGCGTCGGAGCGTAGCGCAGCCTGGTAGCGCACTTGACTGGGGGTCAAGGGGTCGCAGGTTCAAATCCTGTCGCTCCGACCATCTTCGGGAGCCTAATTCTTTTATTATAATCAAATAATTAGGCTCCCGTTGAAGGGGCCGAAACGCTTTCGGGGAGGCGCTCATTTTCCTTTTGGGATCGCGTTTTGGGTAAAGCGGTGTCTACCGCTGGCAGCATTTTCGGACCCCAAGGCCTGAGCTTATCCCCCTGCCCTCCTCGGATACGTCTGCAAGGCGCAGACCGGCGATCCCAAGTGTGGCCCGAAACGGAGAGTTGCGGGGTCTTGGCGTGCTGAACCGATGGTTTGCGTCGATCCCTAGGGGCGAGCCAGCCTAACCGAGCTGGAATCTGAGCCAGCCGCAGCATTGTAATATTGTCGTTTTGCGATCCTAGTGATGAGGGGATTCTGCACCTGGCTGGGGGCCCACATGACGGACGCTGCACCGCAGGACTTCGTGACAGCGCCGACGATTGCGCCGAACCCGCCAGCTGCGACACCCTATCCCAAGCCCTATACGCGCTACGCCATGGGGCTTTTGCTGGGCATCTATGCCGTCAACTACATCGACCGACAAATCCTTCAGATCCTCGGCGAGCCGATCAAACACGACTTGAGGCTTTCTGACGGCCAGCTCGGCCTACTCGCCGGCTTAGCGTTCGCCGTTCTCTACACTTTCTTGGGCGTGCCGATCGCGCGACTGGCCGAGACCAGAAACCGCCCAAAGATCATCAGCCTCGCCGCGGCGACTTGGAGCGGCTTCACGCTCCTGTGCGCCGTCGCCGGAAATTTCTGGCAGATCCTTTTGTTCCGCGTTGGCGTCGGAGTGGGTGAAGCGGGCTGTGCGGCACCGTCCCACTCGCTGATCGTTGATTATCATCCAATGGAGAAGCGCGCTTCGGCGCTCGCCTTCTATTCCCTGGGCTCGCCCATCGGTACAGCAGCTGGCCTCGTTATGGGGGGGCTAGTCTATGACGCCTATGGTTGGCGCGTCGCATTCGTGGTGGCCGGCCTTCCGGGCTTACTATTTGGAGCCCTGGCATTTTTCACTCTGAAAGAGCCTCGCAGAATTCTGTCGCAACAGGCAGCTGCGGCCACGGCCTCGGCGGTCTCCTTTGGCCAGACCCTGGCCTACCTTTTCAAACGCCGGAGTTACTGGCTCGTGGCGGCCGGAGCGACAATTATAAACTTTGGTGCCGGGTCGGCCTTCTCGGCGTCTTTCTTCCTGCGCAACCACGCCGCAGAAGTGGCCCAACTCGCCCATGGTTTCGGTTTGAAACCGGTGGGCTTCCTGGGGCTAATGATTGGCCTTACCCATGCAGCCGGTGCCCTTGGCGTCTGGTCGAGCGGCTGGCTTACCGACAGATACGGCGCACGCGACTTGCGCAACTACACCCTGGCGCCGGCCATCGCAGCGCTGGTGGCCATACCGGTTCGCCTCGCCCAATTCACCGTAGAGTCCACGTGGCTAGCGTTGACGATGTTGGCTGTCTCGACCTTGCTCGGGGCCCTGTGGTGGGGTCCGGTGTTCAGCGTCGGCCAGTCCGTTGTGCCGCCGCGCATGCGCGCCACAAGCGCCGCAATACTCATCTTCATGATCGTCTTCATCGGTGGCTTTGGGCCAATCGGTATCGGAATGCTGTCCGACTATCTCAATCACAGACAGGGCATGGGTCCGGCCGAAGGGATCCGCTGGGCGCTGCTCGCCTTGACCGGCGTCTGGCCGCTTGCGTTCGCCTGTTTTTGGTTGGCCCGGCGCACAATCCGCGAGGATTTTCTAGGCTGAGGAAGGATCGATTTCCACTGAACGGCCTCTGCGAAGGTCCGCGATCCGGTGCCGCGCCGGAAGATCTGGTGCCGCACGCCGGGCTGAAGGCCGTTTTTGCCCCATGGTGGTAACGGCCCCAACCTCTTGACCGCCGGGTCTGTTCTCCGCGCAGGCCCCTCGAAAAGGTCCTGACCGAGATGAGCCTCCAAGTCCCAGCCTACATTATGAAGAGAATGATCCAGATCTTCTGCGTGGGACCGCTCTTGGCGGCGATCAGAGCCTGATCGCCCGCCGTCATCCGTCGCTGCATGTCAATTCAGCAGCAGAACGCGATCCTAAAAACTCACCGGGCCACCCCGGCTCAAATCAGAAATCGCGTTTTTCCACGACCTCTGCCGGAAGGGTACGCCGTACCCGGAGAACACGGTAGATTTTAAGATCAATCCGGCGCCGTCGCATCTCAGACTTCATTTGCGCCGCTCCACCGGGCGACTTTTGTCAGCAGTTCGTCTGGAGAGATTGGTTTTCTGATGTGGTCATTCATACCGGCCTCGAGACAGTCGGCGATGTGGATTGGTAGGACGTTGGCGCTCAGCGCCACGATTGGGGTCTTGCCGTTCAGATCACTGGCGGCGCGGATGGCGCGCGTGGCGGCCTGACCGTCCATGCCAGGCATCTGCAAATCCATCAAGATAAGGTCGAACGGGGCCGATAGCGCGACACCCACCGCCTCGGCACCGTTTGACGCCTCGGTAATCTCATAACCCGAGGGCAAGAGCATTAGACGTACCAGCTCGCGCATCATCGCCACATCATCGACCAGCAGGATACGGGCAGCGGCACCAGGCGTATCTTTAGGCAGCTGGGCACCAAACGGCTCGGATTGAGAGGGCTTAACAGACGGTGCGGCGACCGTGAACCCGAAGGTCGAGCCCTCTCCCTCGCGGCTCTCCACGCCGATTTCTCCCCCCATCAGCTCGACCAAGGCCTTGCTGATCGCCAGCCCTAGTCCGGAGCCGCCGTACTTGCGGGTATTGGAACCGTCAACCTGTGAGAACCGCCGGAATAGTCGGTCGACCCGGTCGCAGGGTATGCCGATGCCCCTGTCGCTCACCGCAACGCCAAGCACGCCGCCAGCCTCGGGCCGATAGGTGAGCTTGACATTGATCTGACCGACCTCGCTGAACTTGATCGCATTTCCGAGCAGGTTGAGCAGCACTTGGCGCACCCGCGCATTGTCAGCTAGCACTGCCATCGGAAGCTCGCCTTCGACCTCGCAGGTAAGCGCCAAGCCTTTCTGCTTGGCCGTGCCAGCGACTAACTCGATGGTTTCAGTAACAAAAGCCAAGGGATCAAAGGCGTGTGAATCCAATTCTATCCGGCCCGCATCCAACTTGGAGAAGTCCAAAATGTCGTTGACCACCGACAGCAGCGATTGGCCGCTGGTGACGATCCGGTCCACATAGATCTGCGCGTCCTGAGGAAGTCCTTTTTTTCCTCCAGCAACCCGGCGTAGCCAAGGATGCCGGTCAAAGGCGTCCGGATTTCATGACTCATGTTGGCCAGGAACTCCGACTTCGCAACGGCTGCCGCCTCGGCTTCAGCACGAGCTTGGTGGTGTGCGGTGACATCGCGAATGACGTCGATGATCTCTAAGGGTTTTCCATCAGCATCACTCACCAAGGTCGGCGTGGCTTCAAGCCAGATCCATCGATCATCCTTGTGACGGAAACGATAGGAAAGCCGAATATTCTCGACCGGTTCACCAGCAATCAGTCGATTTAAATGCGCCAGACTAGGGTCCAAGTCGTCGGGATGTATTCGATCCCTGAATGCAGGCCTCTTGTCGGCAAAATCCGGCATCGAATAGCCTGTGATCCCCTCAAGCGCCGGCGACGCATACTTAAGACGCCCACCAAGCGAGGAGCGGCAGATGACGTCGTGCGATTTTTCAGCGAGCAGTCGGTAGCGCGCTTCGCTCTCCTTTAGGCTTTCAAGCGCCAACGCCGAGGCGAATTCAGCGACCGTCGCCGCTTTTCGGGCCAATTCCAAAGCAGCACGGTCTTCTTGCAATATAATCGAGAAAGCGAGCTCGTCGGCGAGTTGTCTAAAAAGATTCAGCTCGAGCGGGCCGAAGCTATCGGGACGATCGGCGTAGACGATCAAGACGCCTTGCACCGCATCCCCATGGAAGAATGGAATTGTCACAGTGGAGCGAATGCCGAAACGGAGGGCTCTTTCCTGCCAATGCGCGAATGAGGCATCGATTATGCTGTCGCGGACGATCTCGGCTGAACCGCTGCGAACGGATCGCCCGGTCGGGCCACAGCCCTCGATCATGCTCTCATCCCAGCTCAGATCTAACTCGTCGACATAGGCCTTCGCGCGACCGGCTGCAGAGACAATTTCAACCGCCTTGCTTGAGGCAGTCTGTAGGAGGCCGACGGCCGCCAGGACGTAGGTATCGTCTGCGACAATTGCCTCGCAGACACTTGCCGTCACACTCTCCAGGTTTCCGATATGAAGCAGGGCTGAGGTGGACCGTGCGTAGGCCGTAAGCGCCCAGTTTTGAGACCGCATTCGCGCTTCGCTGTCTCGTAGTTCTTTTCGCAGACCTTCACGTTCCGAGAGGTCCTCAGACCGAATGATGATTCCTCCGACTTCACCCTCGGCGCGATACCAGGGTCGGACTTGCCAATTCAGGTATTGGGGACGCCCGTCGTTACGAACCCGCGGCGGGCAAGCCTCTGAAACTGTCTCGCCCCGCATGACCCTCTGATGGATGGCGCGCCAGTCATCGGAAACTTCTGGGGAGATTTCGTAGTAGGAGTGGCCGATGACATCGCTGGTCAGCCCGTAATCCGCCATCCAAGTCGAACTCGCCGCCAGATAAATCATATTCCGGTCAAACATAGCCATGGCGGGTCTCGAGTCCGAGACAAACTGCCTCAGCGCGTCCACGCTTAATACCGCCCCAGCCAGAAATCCGCTGACGAAATTGTCATTCTAAATCTATAAGTGGAATATAAATGCCTCCCGGATCGCCGAATACGCTCTCCGCTTTCATATTAAATTGCCGTGACAATTTAAATTTTGAGACATTCGAATTTTCCGAGGATCTATTGTGTGAAAAATTTTTTCTAAAAGATACGTTACTATTTGTCGCAGATAGATTTTTACTAAAAAATGTTTGATCTATAAAAACAGCAAAATTCAAATATTTGCCTGCATTATGAGCAACAATTCACTCGTTTGAAACGCCCTCGCTAGAGCTGGATGCCGGCTGAGAACCTGGCCGACGCAGCGAAGCTATCGCATTAGAGCCTAGAATCCGGGCGGCGTTTAACGGCCTTGGCGAGACGTCAACAACGCCCCCGAACCGGAACTGGGAGGCCGCGGAAGTGGACAGGAACAAGGGGGGGCGTGCGCAGGCGTAAATTAGAGTGTGCAGGCTTTAAGCTCTCCGGCTGCGCCCTCCCCTCCAAGCGCACCCGAATAACCTGCAGCCTCAATGATCTTGTCATCTCCGGAGCGCGCACCCGGCACGATATCGTCCTGGAGGGGGTGACGCGGCCGCGGCTGGTGCGATTGCCGCGCCCCATAGGGCCGTTCGGTGCTGGCTCCATCCCCCCGCGCGCGGAATTTCACCGCGTCAACAGTCAAGTCTGCGACTGCAGGTCGCGTACGACGCTACGAGGCACCGAAAATGCCAGCTCGCTGATAATTTGCACGCTCTGCGCCTGTGACGAGCTCATCGCGGCGCAACGCGCGCCCTACGCCTCGATAAATTCGCGAATTTTTCCCAAATCCACTGGCTTGGCGTGGACTTTCCAGATGCCCAAAAGCGACGCCTTGTCCGCAATCGAGGCCGTAAGGCCGCCACTCATGAGCATTATGGGAGTGTCATACCCCTCCGCACGAATATGCTCGGCCAGCTCCAGGCCAGTCATCCGCGGCATATGATAATCCAACAAGATCCGCGAATAAGAGGCTGTATCGGTGGCGAGGAAGTCGGCCGCTGATCCAAACGTCGCCGCATCACGTCCGATTACACTCAGGACCAAGGCGAGTGAATGACGAACGGCGGAGTCGTCATCAACGACGGCAATGAGTCCCAAAGGATCGAACTGCGAACCTGAGCTTTGAGCGCGTCCTGGATCAATCAGCGACGGCACTGATGAGACCTCCATCTTCGGTCGAGCGGCCTACAACATTCAGACCGAAAGTAAAGGTGGTGCCTTGTGGCCCAGTTTCCTTGACCCACAGACGTCCGGCATAGCTTTCGATTATCTTTTGGCAAATCGACAGACCCAATCCCAGGCCCTCGGGCTTGGTGGTAACGAAGGGCTCGAAAATCCGCCCCGTGATCTCATTGGACAGCCCGCAGCCGGTATCGGAGATACTAATCTCAACTTGAGCGCCGGCATCGTGCAAAAGCACACGCAGGTTCTTTGTAGCGGCCCCCTCCATCGACTGAATTCCATTGCGCACAAGGTTGAGGATCACCTGTTGAAGCTCAACCCGGTCAACTTTCACCAGGATATCTTCAGCCTCGCATTCGATCTCGACCTTAACGCCGAGGCGGGCGGCGTCTATTGTTGCAAGCGCCAAGCCCTCTCTTACGGCACCAGAAATCGGTTCTACCTTGCCCATCGCTTGGCCTGGCCGCGCAAAGGCCTGGAGGCGCTGCAAAATCTTGCTGGCACGCTGGACCTGAACCATTGCCGCCTGCATCGCGTCGCGCAGAACGCTCATGTCCGTCCGGGCCGGATCAGCGATCAGTATTTCGCAAACTCCCAGATAGTTCAGTAAGGCGCCCAGGGGCTGGCTCACTTCATGGGCGAGCGTTGCAGACATCTGCCCCAGTTCACCCAGACGGGCCGTGTGCAGAAGCTCGCGATGCTGCTGCTGTAATTGCAGCTCAGCCTTGGCCAGGGCCTGGCTCGTCCAACGCGCAGCGGTAATGTCACGCGCGACCTTCGATGCGCCAATGACCTGTCCGTTATCATCCAGGATCGGCGAAACTGTCAGCGAAACCAGCACCAAGGTTCCGTTCTTATGGCGCCGCCAAGTCTCAAAATGATCGATCCGCTCCCTACGCCGGATGACCTCCAAGAAACCCGGCATCTCCGCCTCATGACCGGGTACGGCCAAGATCGATATGGGACCTCCGATCACTTCATCTGCGGTGTATCCGAACATGCGCTCGGCACCATCGTTCCAACTCGTAATGTTACCATCGATTGTCTTGCTAATGATTGCGTCGTCGGAAGAGCTGACGATCGCGGACAATAGGCGATCTGCCGAGGTTAACCCATGCGCAGCAAAATCGGAGAGGCGGTTCATGATTTCATAATTGGGGATTAATGATTAAAAACAAATGCAAAACGATGGGATCTCAAAGCAATTATCGAGCATTCGGGTGAGGTCAAATTGGCGTTCTTCTCCCACTTGATCCCTTCGAGCGCCTGACCTGCGGGTGATCTGTAACCGTGCCCCGGGAGACGTTATGTCGCGTGGTGCGGTGGGGCAATAGGCAGCGCCGTTGCTGCCCTGGAGCGAGTCTGCCCAGCCTCACTGATCGCGAACGGCTGGGATCGGCATGGACATTCACAAGCCCAAACCCTGGCACGGATAGCCAGAGTTTCTGAAGGAGATCAGGACCATCGCCATCGGCGTCCTGATCGCGATCGGCGCGGAGCAATACGTAGAGGCTTTGCATCATAAGGAGATCGTCGCCAAGGGCGAGGACACCTTGCGCGACAACTTTGCAAGGTTCGTTCAGTACGCGGCCGAAATCGAACAGGAAGCTCCCTGCATGGCCGCCCGCGCTGATGAAATGCGGGCCATACTCGATCGTGCAGGCAAAAAGCCGGCGGCTGGGCCGCGTCGGGGCGGTCCCACAGCCCTTTCCGCTGCCCTGGCAGATCGACATATGGGACGCGATGGTCGCGCCTGGAGCCGCACCCTATCTGCTTCAATCCCAGACTGTGCTCTATTCACGGACCGCGATGTCGGGGGTTGATCTCTACAACGTCGCGACGGGCGAGTGGGCAGATTGGGGCGCGCTGAATAGCCTGTCTGTCACCCCCCGCGCCTTCAGCGAAGCCGAGGAAGCGAAGGCGCGCGACACCCGCGCGCTGGCTGTTGTGCAAAGCCCGTCGTGCGCGGTTCATTGCCGAGCACACGCTCGAGCGTATCAAGATCACCCATCTGCTCGATCAGAAAACCTTCGACGATGCGATCTCGCGTGGACGCCACCCAACTCACCGCGTGACGATGTGCACACCCATTTCGGCAGATGGGCTCTGGACGCGCCCGGTGATTTTCTTATCTGGGCGAGGCAAGCGTTTGGAACGTCAGGCCGGCAGCGAGTCGGTCACGCGAACGCTCGGATCCATTGCGGATACAGATAGGGCCGTTTTTTTTCGCGCCGTGCTTTGCGCCTAATTTCTGGCCTGAATCCAGGCCGCCCGGGGGCCGGCAGGAAGCTTGTCCATCTGCTTCAAAAACAGGGCGAGCGTCCAAATCTGTTGGTCGGTGAGGCTCGCCCCCCATGACGGCATCCCGGTCAGGCGCACACCATGCTTGATCCGCCAGTAGGACGCGCCTTCGGGATCGTCCTCAACGCCCTCGATCGCCAGTTGCGGCGGCGCCGGATAGAGCCCCCTGGCCACGGCCGAGGCCGCCCCGCGCGAAGTGCCATGGCACAGCACACAATGCTGATCGTAGAGCTTGATGCCTTCATAGAGATTGGCATCAGTCAACGCTATGGGGTTTGGCCCCTTCGGCGCGGCGCTTCGCAAGGTCGCCTGCAATGAGGTCGACGCAGCCCATAGCTCCAGACCGCTTGGTTTGGCGTCAGCATTGGCAGGCACAAGACCGCTATGCAAAAGTCCATAAGCGAAAATTAAACCCACACCCATCGCGGCGACGACGCCGCCGATGAATTCGCGCATTTTCTTGCCGCTCCCCCAGCGCCGCCCGCGAGCCCGCTGCTGCCTGGAGAGTTAGACGCGTGGCAACGTGATAGGTTCCACCAATTGCCTGAACCTTACCTCCATGCTTGACGCAGTCGCGCAGCCCCCATGTGACCGGCTAACGCCTGGTCGATTGGCTTCACCGCTCATTGTGGTTCTGTGCGAATTGATGTCCCAGAAAGCCTATTCGGGCACAAAGGAACTGCGGGTCCTCGCCCAGCGGGTTGCACTTCTTCACTGCAACTTGCGATAAAACGTTGGCGCCGTGGCCACGGTAGGTATCCGCTAAAGGTGCCTTAGATGTCACCGCTGGTTCCGGGGAACTTTATCGCATGCGCGAGCTCAAACGCCTCGCAGGACTTCTTGCGTGTTTCGCGCTGGTTGCCCTGGCGCCCAACGCCCAGGCACGTTCAGGCAAGATCGCGCTGACCTTCGACGATCTACCGGCGCTCAGCATCTTCGCCGACCAGCCCTATGTGAACTACCTGAATGATACGCTGCTTCGAGCCCTGCGGCGGCGCCATCTGCCGGCGATCGGGTTCGTCAATGAAGGCAAGCTTGACGAGATCAACCGCGCTCAGCAGATCGCGAACCTCGACAAATGGCTGGCCGCTGGCATGAACCTCGGCAACCACACATTCAGCCATGAATCGCCCAATACCCTCGGCGCCGAGGGTTATATAAAGGACATCGCCAAGGGAGAGCCTGTGACCCGAAGCCTGCTGTTGAAACGCGGCAAGCCCTTGACGTGGTTCCGCCACCCCTATCTCGAAACGGGCTTTCCCGAGGCGGTCAAACGCCAGATCGATGACTGGCTCGCCGCCCACGGCTATCGGATCGCCCCGGTGACCATCGACGCGAGCGACTGGGAATTCGCCGAACCGTATGACGACGCGCTCTCCCGCCATGATGAGGTCCGGCGGCTACGCATCAAGCGCCAGTACCTCGCGTACACCGACCGCACCATCGGTTGGTACCAGAGCGCATCCAGCGCGCTGCTTGGCCGCCAGATTGCGTTCGTGATGTTACTCCATGACACCCGTCTGAACGCCGACTGCATCGACGACCTCGCTGACATCTTGAAGCGACGAAACCTCAAGGGTGTCACGCTGGAAGAGGCCATGAAAGACCCAGCCTATCGGCTGCGAGACCCCTATGTCGGGCGTGAAGGCATCGACTGGATTGAGCGTTGGTCCAACGAACTGCATAGACAACTGCCCTGGACAAGCTGGCAGGAGCCTCCCGCCCAGACCTTGCAAGAGTACGACGCCATTAACGGCGACCGGCGCTAGCCCCCTACTCGCGACGTTCAGCAGGACCGCCCCAGGGCCAGGCTGGAAGTTGCCTTAAAGACCACTTTCGCCCCCTTAAGAACCCGTCACGCACCCAGCTTCAGGGCGACAAAACAGCGGTGCGGGTCCAGGCTTATCCGACGTTGCCGCCGCGAGAATACAAAGTGAATGTTCGTTGCAACCAGGCTGCGAAATGCGGACCTGAGCGGACCGGGGCGGGATCCATTCCCTGATCTGTTGGACAGTGAAAAGGCTGCGAAGCGCAACGATCCGAATGGATTTTTTGGACCTGGGTTTTTGATCCCCAAGTCTCGGCTTTACGACGACAAAATGTCATCACGTCTTGATATTCGCTCGCTTGCAGCTCGCTTCAGGGCGGCGTCGCTTTTTTCCGATCGGTGATCACCTTGCTTAGCCTGTTGTTGGCCTCTGTCCTGGCCGCCGCCCCTTTCCCCGCTGGCGCAACTGCGGCCGACCGCTCCGTTCCAGCCTATGACCACGTGTTCGTGATTATGGAGGAGAACAAGAGTTACGAGCAGATTATGGATCCGAAGGCTGCGCCTAACATTTCGCGGCTGGCGGCAATCTACGGGAAGGCCACACAGTTCTACGCTGAGGTCCATCCTAGCGAGGCCAACTACATGGCGCTGGTGGGCGGCGACACCTTCGGCATCCACGATGATGATGCGTTTTACTGCAAACCCGGCCCATCGAAGGACCCCTTCTGCAGTGGGTCGACCGAGGCAGGCTATGTCGACCATACGATCCACCTACCGCATATCGGCGCACAGCTCGAAGCCAAGGGACTGGACTGGAAGGGCTATTATGAAAACCTGCCTGCGTCCGGGTCGCTGGCCGTTACGGCAGGAGACCTCAAGGCGACCAACGGCCTTCAGACTGCCGCGCTTTATGCCTCGAAGCATTCTGGATTCATAAACTTCGCCAGCGTCCAGACCGACGCGCACCGCGCCCACCACATCGTAGACTTCGAGCGTCTAGCTGCAGACATTTCAGCCAACCGGCTGCCCGCCTTTGCCCTGATCGTGCCAAACCAGTGCAACGAAATGCACGGGCTGCACGGGGACGGCGTACCCTCCGACTGTGACGGTTCCATCGACCTTCCCGGGCTAATTCGTCGCGGCGATGCGGAGGTTGGCCGCCTGGTGGCCGCCCTTCAGCGCACTAAAGCTTGGAATTCCAAGCAAAATGTTGCCATTTTGATCGGCTTTGACGAAGGCGCGGGCCGCACCCGAGAAGGATGCTGTGGGGTCACACCCAATGCGATTTCAAACTTTGGCGGCGGCCACATACCCATGGTGGTGATCACCAATCACGGACCGCACGGGCTGTCCGATCCAACGGCTTACAATCACTACGCTTTGCTGCGCACGCTTGAGGACGCATTCCGTCTTTCGGATTATCTGGGGCATGCGGCCGATAACACGGCGGGCGTCGTGCCAATGACACCATTATTTGCGGTGGATAGAGCCAAGCGCTGAGTGAACTTGTAGGCAACGCCCCTCGTCAAAACTGCCCATTCATCGTCCTGCGCTAGCGTCGACAGATCTTGGGTGCGCTCGATATTTCGGCTTGCCGGATACAGGCCGCTGAAGGCCCTTGTCGGCATTTTGGGCCGTCCGTTCATCGCGCAGTCTCCTTTTCCTTGGGTGCCAATACTCGGCGCGTGAGGCTCTGCGACTTGGGCTTGGGCAAGAGTCGGAACCGCGTCTGGCACCACGCGAAGTCAACGCCGACATCCAGCAGGGCGTCGGAACGCCCGCACGGGCAGCCAAATTCCATGACTCCCAAGACGCGGTAGGTCTCTCCGGCGACCAGAGGAACAGGCCTTCCCGTGACATGGTTCGGGGCGGCATTGACGCATAGAACAAGGTCGCCAGGTCCGAGCGCATCACTCATAGCTTGCCTCCCTTTACCCAGGACCAGATTAGCCCCTGACCCGCACGGAGCAATGAGCGGTTGCTCCACCTGGGCGGTTCGGAACTTCCGCAAGGTGACGCTAGAGCGTCAGCTAACGCCAGACGGGCCCATTTGAGGCCGCCGGTAGATCTCAATCTGCTCAGACAGAGCCCAAGCCCGCTTGCGCCTGGTTTCCCAGATTTCGGACAATGCCTCGATTTTTCGATACCAATACAGCAACTGACAGGTGCCAGGATTACCGATCTCGTTTTCGAAAAGCGCCTCAAGCCACACTTACAGGCCAGACCGCCATGTCCGGCGCGGGCATTGGGGGCAAGAGGGCGCTGATAGCCAGGCCGAGGCTTAGTAAACTGCGGTCTCGCCCGGCAGGACCGTCGAGCTCGAGGGCCAACGGCAGGCGCGTATCGCGTGTCAGCCCGATCGGCAGCACCAGTCCTGGGAGGCCAACCGTGCTACCGGGGCTGATGTTGCGTGCGATTGCGGTTTGGAAAGCGATATCGGCGCCGCCGATCACCAGAGTTTCGTCCTCGCCGATCAGGGGCGCTGACGTCATGGTGGCGGGAAACAACATGGCAGCGACGTCATGTTGCCCGAAATAATCGGCGAAGAGTCTCTGCATGGCTGGGCGGTGGACGTCGCGGGCGGCTGCGTAGGCGGCCGGCGACACGGCAAAAGGTGCGCCGGGCGCAACAAATCGCTCTAACAACGCCTTTACGTCAGGGCTTACGGCCTCGACCATGGCAGCGAAGCTCACGGGCGCTCCAGACGTCCTCAGATAGGCCGCAAGCGAGGCAGCGGCATCGTGGATCTGGATTGGTGCCGTCACCTGGGCGACCAGGTCGGCAAGGGCTGGAATTTCGGCCTCAACCAGCACAGCGCCGGCAGCGCGCAGGCGAGCCATAACCGCTTCCATCTGGTGCTCGACCTCAGGGTCCAGGCCTGAGAAATAGTAACTGCGGGCGATGCCAAGCCGCACACCGCGCAGTTCCGCAGGCACCACAGGCCGTTGATCGCCGGTCATCACAGCGTCGAACAGCACAAGATCTTCGACCGTACGCGCGTGCGAACCGATCTGGTCGAAGAGCGGCGTGATCGGTGCCGTTCCGTCGGTGGGGTAGCGGCCCGTGGTGGGCCGAAACCCGCAAATGCCGCAAAGGGCCGCGGGCACGCGGATGGACCCTTGCGTGTCTTCTGCCACCCCAAGCGGTGCCATCCGCGAGGCCACCGCCGCAGCGGTACCGCCGCTGCTGCCGCCAGGTATGCGTTTCGGATCGTAGGGATTGCGTACGGCGCCGAAGGCTCCGTTGTTGCTCGTCCAGCCAAACGACAGTTCGTGCAGATTGGTCTTGCCCAGCACGCTGGCGCCGGCGGCACGCAGCTTCGCCACGGCTGTTGCGTCCTGCGCCGGATGGAACTCGCAGAGCGCCCGCGTACCGGCCGTCGTGCGTAATCCCCGCGTGTTGACGCTATCCTTGATCGGCATAGGCAGGCCGTGCAGCGGACCCAGTCGCCCGCCGGATGCACGCAGGCGGTCGGCCGCCTGCCCGGCCTCGCGCACCTGGTCTGGCTCTTGTGTGATAAAGGCGTTGAGCTCGCGACCGGCCGCGCATTGCGCCAGCAAGGCCTCAGCGTAGGCCTCTGCTGAAATATCGCCCGCCCGCATGGCAGCGACGGCGTCGCAGGCCGAGAGTTCGATCATGTCACGTTCCATTCCGGCTCCAGCTCCCGACGCCCCAACGAGCGGCAACGCCGAAAGGGCCAATCCAAATTCCCGGCGGTTCATCGGCGTACTCATTAAGCGCAGACGCAGTCGGTGTCGCGTCGGAAGGCTTGCCTAAGACGCAGCTGAGCCCTAGCGCGCCAAAAGCGCCTTAAGGGCTGCATTGATGAACATCGCATCCTCAGGATTCAGGCCGCCGCCTGCCATATGACCCCAGACGGAGGGGATGACCCGCAATTCCGCATTGGGCATGTGTGCGACTTCGATCTCACTGTCCTCAGGCGGAAAATAGAGATCCGTGCGGCAGGGCATGACGATCGCCTTCGCTGTAATCGCAGCCAACGCCTTATCGAATTCGCCGTTGAAGCGCGGGTCGGCGCTGATATCGGCGGCTTGCCAGGTGGCCAGCATCGCCAACAGGTTATTGGCGTCATGCGCCTGAAAAGTAGGCTCCCAGGCCTGGGTCAGGAAGGTCTCCAGTGAGGGCAGCCCCAAACGCTCACGATCCAGTTGCTGGCGGAAGAAGGTCTGCGACCAGGCCCAGCCGGCGTAGACACGCGCAAAGGCGCGGATACCCCCGGTGGGCGCAGCGGCATAGTCGCCGCTAGCGAAGGCTGCGTCGGCGAGCAGTGCGGATTTGCAGCCCTCGAGGAACAACCAGTTGTGTCGTGAAGTGCGCGCCGAGCCACAGAATGGCGCGATCCGTTGCACCATTTCAGGGAAGAGGGCCCCCCATTGAAAGGTTTGCTGCGCGCCCATCGAATGGCCGGTTACCAGGGCCAAGGTCTCGACGCCAAACTGTTCAGTGACCAAGCGGTGCTGCAAAAGGACATTGTCGCGCACCGTAACCGTCGGAAAACGCGGGCCATCGTTTGGTGACAAGGTGTTGCTGGGGGATGACGACAGGCCATTGCCGAGCATGTTTGGCACGACGATGAAATAAGCCTCGGGATCTAGGGCCATGCCCGGTCCGATCGCCCAGGCGTTACTATCGTGGGTGCCGCAATAGTGGGTCGGATAAACAATTGCATTATCGCGGGCAGAATTTAGGCGGCCATGGGTACGGTAGGCGACCTGCGTTGCGGGCAGCACCGTGCCAGACTGCAACGCCACATCGCCAGCCTCGAAAATCTCATAGTCGGCCATGCCCGTCTTCTCCCCGCTGTGCCGTGGCCCTTGCGCACCAAAGGGTGATGATCATTAGGGCCAATCGACCACTGAATATCATCGCGCCTTGGCGAGCGTCAGATAGCCGATGGGGGTTTGGAGAATGAATTGGGCTGAGGCGGTAAAGGCCATTCCCTTCCTAGGGCAGGTAGCTTGGTTTCTTATCGGCTTGAGCTCGCAGGGTTCGAGGCCGGGTCTACAGGGCGGCTTCGTATCCATGCGAGGTCTAACGGATCGCGCTCCGAGGATTCGCTGGGATTTGGACAAGTCGAACGAAGGGACGACCGGGCTCTTTTCGCCATTCTCCGGCCCGACGCCCGAACTCGTAGCGCCCGCGTCAATCCAGCTTGCGTCACGGTCTCTAAAAAGACGGCTGTCATTAGGTGATCAGCGGCGACCAGCCATTTGCTTTGGCCGAGGCGGTTTCCTCAGCCAATAGCGCCATCAGCATCACCCGATGCGTGACAGTCCGCGAATAGCGCAGCTGCCGCGTGTAGTTCTCAACGTTGCAGCGGTGGAGGAACTCGGCTCTCGGATTGTCCATATTGAACTCTTCTGCGCCTACTCGCGGAGGCAACGGCCCGCAGCCTTATCGGTTCCGCAGGAAATCCTAACCTCTGTCGGGGTGCGCTTGGACAGGCACCGGCCAGATTGTCGCCTGGAACCTTGACGCTCGCCGAACAGCCGCCGCCCAGAGGTCGGGCTACAGGATCGCGGCAGGGGCTTGATCACGGCCAGCGGCCTCTGGCTCAAATCGTAAGATTGAACGACGCAAGCTTAGGGAGCGTGATCAGGCTGCGAAACGTAAGAAGTGATACCGCCGCGATGCTTCATACCCGTCGCAGGCGTGGCTTGCGCTCTAGCCAGATCGTCAGCCCTTCGCGGCTTTAGATCCTTCTCGTCCATCGCTTGGCCGGCGAGCGTTCTTTCTTAGGAGTTCAACAAGGCGTCGAGCCGCTGTTTTGCGGTCTCAAGAGCGAAAAGAGCCTCATAGAGGCCCTCATGGCCCCCCCCCATGAGGCCTTTCGCCTGGCCCTCATTGGACTGCAGCGCGCGCTCGTCGCCCGCGGCATTCACCAGCCTGCGCAGGCCCTCCTCGCGATGTAACCGCTGGACCCCCTTGATCGTATAGCCCTCGTCGTGCAGCAGCCGACGGACGCCTCGGAGCACAGAGATATCTGAGGGCCTGTAGAAACGGCGACCACCGGCCCGCTTCATTGGCCTGATGAAAGCGAATTTGGTTTCCCAGAACCGCAGGACATGCTGCGGCACATCGAGCTCATCTGCCGCTTCGGAGATCGTCCGAAAGGCTTCGGGGCCCTTGGCCACGGCCTAAGCGGTCCTCACCGTGCCAACGCCCGATCGACGCGCGCCTTCATAACTTGCGAAGCGCGGAAGCCAATCACGCGACGAGGCTCGATGGCGGCCGGCTCACCTGTTTTGGGATTGCGTCCCATTCGCGCGCGTTTGGCGCGAACCTGAAAGACTCCAAAGCCGGAAAGTTTAACCTGCTCACCCTGCTCTAGGGCGACGGACATCAGTTCCAGGACGCGCTCGACCAATTCGCCACAATCCTGGCGCGTGAGGCCCACTTCCTCGTGGACCGCCTCGCAAAGATCAGCCCGCGTTAATGTTCCGCCCTTCATGCTCGCTCTTTTCCCCTGTACGCAGGGCCAACCGTGCCTTGATTGTCCCAATAGGTCAAAGACTTCTAGCGAGACTGCTGATTAAGATGAGGCCTACAGCCGAAGAACGCAGGCACCCCAGGTCAAGCCGCCGCCCATCGCTTCCAGCAGCAGCATCTGCCCAGGCTTGATACGCCCATCGCGAACCCCTTGCTCAAGCGCGAGCGGAATAGAGGCAGCCGAGGTGTTGGCGTGTCGCTCAAGGGTCGTGATCACTTTAGTCTCGTCGATGCCAAGGCGACGCGCCACGCCCTGCAGAATCCGTAGATTCGCCTGATGCGGCACGAACCAGTCGACGCTGGCCACCTCGATGCCCGCATCGGCCGCGGCAGCGGTTACAGCTTCGGAGATGTTGACGACAGCGTGCCGGAAGACCTGATTGCCTTGCATCCGCAGTTTGCCCACCTGTCCGGTGGTCGAAGGACCACCATCGACAAACAGCAGTTCTTGCTTGGTGCCATCGGCGCGAAGCGCAAATCCCAGTAGGCCGCGATCTGCGGTGGTGCCCTCGCCCTCCTGCGGCTCAAGGACAACTGCGCCTGCGCCATCGCCAAACAGAACGCAGGTCCCTCGGTCGGTCCAATCCATCAACCGGGTCATGGTCTCGGCGCCAATCACCAGTGCGCATTTGGATCGGCCGCGGGCCGTGAAACCATCGGCGATCGAGAGGGCGTACACGAAGCCAGAACAGACAGCCTGCACATCGAACGCGATGCCGATGGGGCAACCCAACTTTCGCTGGACGATCGTGGCGACGGCCGGGAACGTCAGGTCTGGGGTTGTCGTGGCCACAATGATCAAGTCGACGTCTTCGGGTGCCCGTCCCGCGGCCTCCAAGGCCCGTCGGGCAGCAGCCACGGCCAGGTCAGAAACCGGCTGATCGTCGCGAACCTGATGGCGCTGACGAATGCCCGTGCGCTCAACGATCCAAGCGTCCGACGTATCCACAAATTTAGCGAGGTCGTCGTTGGTAACCACACGTTCCGGCAGGTAGCCGCCGACACCGGTCACCACACTGCGCAGCACGCTCGTCACTCCGTGGCTCCTAGAGGGGGGGCACCGTTCGTCGCGATTGCCTCAACCGGTGCCGGCGCAGGCTCAGCCAGCGCATCGGGAAGACGTCTCATATTCCGTTCGATCTCACCGGAGAAGTCGCTGCGCGCCAAATCGACCGCCAAGCGAATCGCCATCGCGAAATCCCGGTCGCTGGCGCCGCCGTGACATTTCAGCACGATGCCATTGAGGCCCAACAACGGGGCAGCCGGGGTTGGGTTCATCCTTTCCCGAAATTTAAGTAGAGCCGAGCGCGCCAAAACCGCGCCAATTGTTGGCAGTAAGCCGGAGGTCAAGGTGCTGCGAAGCTCCGCATTAATGAACCGCGCTGCGCCCTCCATCGCCTTCAAAGCAACATTTCCAGTGAAGCCATCTGTGACGATCACATCGACGACACCACGGGTGATATCGTCACCTTCCACGAAGCCGCGGTAATCGAGGTCGATTTTGCCTTCGCGCAGTATGCGGTTGGCTTCGCGAACCTCCTCGTGACCCTTCATTTCCTCTGAGCCGACATTCAAAAGGCCTACAGTGGGCTTTGGGACACCGTGAGCGGCCCGATGAAAGGCCTCGCCCATAATGGCGAATTCCACCAGCCGCTCAGCGTCGCAATCGATATTGGCGCCGACGTCTAGGAAGGTGGTCACGCCGCGCGGGGTCGGAATACTGGTCACCAGCGCCGGACGTTCCAGGTCCGCGTTCATCCGCAAGAGGAGCTTGGAGATCGCCATCAAGGCGCCTGTGTTGCCAGCCGACACCGCCGCCGCAGCCGTCCCATCGCGAATCGCCTCGACAGCGTTCCACATTGACGTGCCCTTGCCCCGGCGCAGCGCCTGAGCCGGCTTCTCGTCCATGGCGATCACGCGCTCTGCCGGGCGGATCTCAACGCGCGCGAGGGCCTCGGCGTGCTTGGCGAAGCCGGCCCTAATCAAGGACTCCTCGCCATGCAGCAAAAAGCAGACGTTCTGCGGTAGCGCCTGTATCGCGCGCACGACGGCCGGGACGACCACGGACGGTCCATGGTCTCCGCCCATGGCGTCGATCGAAATCACCAATGGTTGGGTCAAGACGGCGCTTTGGTCCTTCGACGGGTCCCGCCGGATTCGGACCCGACGATAGCGCCCAGGCCCGGCAATGCAAACACCACCTTGCCCGATCAGGCCTCGCCCGCCTTAAACGTCTTGAGTATCGCGAAGGGAGAATCGGGTCCCTCCGGTGGGGCGTACTCGAACTCGACACCGGGCTTACGGGCGAAGGGGTCTATCTCAAGCGCCAAGTGCTCAATGACATAACCGGCTAAATCGATGGTCTCGTCTTCCAGGACATCAGGCGGATCTGGGGCCATGGGATCATAGTCCACCTCGCCACCGTTTGGCTCAGGGGCCTGAGGGCTGCCGGCCGGCACGGCGCGAACCTCGATTTCGCCGCTCAGTGATTGTTCAAAACGATCCAGGGAGACAGCGCAGATCTGCTCGACGACAGCGTCAAAGCGACCGGTGATCTCCACCCCATCCATCCAAGATTTCAAAATCAGCGTTGCGCTCAGCGCCGGCAGAGACACCAAGCCAAGCTCTTTAGCGATTTTCAACCGAGCCGACGCGTCAGGGTCTAGCTGAATGTGCAGCGTTCCGCGGCCAAGCTCGTGCAGCTTGACCGGCAATATCCAGTCGTGGCTCATCGAGGTGCCCACTCGACCGTTCCGGCGAGCAATCGCTCGATGGGTTGACCTGCGAGGGCGGCGCGTTGGCCAAGCAGGTAGCTGATTAGCAGGACAACGGGTGCGGTGTCGGCTTCAGCATAAACGGTGCGTTCAAGGAGCGCCCGCAGCGGCGCCTCCTCCGGGAGGGCTGCGAAGGCCTTCTCGTAGGATTTACACCGTCCGTAAAACGCCTCACCCAGCTTTCGCATCTTGCGGCCGACGGAAAGGTCTCCCACGCCCATCTCTCGAAGGGCGTTATCGAGGCCTTTCGCATAGGTATCGAAAATCACCTGGGAAACGTCTGTTGCCAATTCGCTGTGACCGCGCAGTCGATCCAATAACAGGACAACGTGGAGGCTGTAGATTTCGAAGCGGCCTTCGACTGTGTCGGGCGCGCCCAGAGCGATATAGAGCTCAGGCTTCCGCGATTGCTCCACAGCCAGGCCGTAGAGTCCTTGGCCGGCAGCGAGCGCCGGACGGGGTCGAAACAGCCGGTCCAATAGCATAGCGCCTCGATTTCGCCTGATCCGTTCCATAAAGCCGCATTGAACTAAGGGGCGAGCGACGATAGGTCAAAGGCCCAGGCACGCCTTCCGGCGCAAAGAGTAGGCTCCAAGCTTCCGATGACGTCTAGAACCGCCTTCATCGCCCTCGTGTCCGGCCTGTTAATTCCGGCCGCCGCGGCCAGTCTTTCGGCCTGCGCGCCGATCACCAGCTATTCCGGCTTCCAGGCCATCGAATCGGACCCAAAGGATGTGAAAATCGGCACCGACACCAAGTCGACCGTTCGAAGCCGACTGGGATCGCCCTCAGCCACCGGCACCTTTGATGGCAACACGTGGTTCTATATGAACCAGCTGAAGTCCCGCGTGGCGTTCAAGCGGCCAGAAGTGGTTTCGCGCAACGTGACCGTGATTACCTTCAACAAAGACTCCGAGTTGGTCGAGAGCGTCAACAGCCTCACGCTCAAGGACGGCAAGGTGGTGGCTTTCAATGGCCGCGAAACGCCGACGCGCGGCCGCGAGCTAACCGTTCTCGAACAGATTCTCGGCAACGTTGGCCGAGGTACGCCGTTACCCAACCAGGACGACAGCGTCCCGGGCAACAGGCCCGGCGACCGCCGCAACTGACGACGACGCGGCCTGCCTAGTGACCTGTCGATCTATCGGCAGAATCAAAGACGCCCCGGAGATTGCTCTCCGGGGCGTCTGCTTTTTCAGCCTATGGTCGCGATTAGTGGACCACGCCGTGGGCCAGAACCGCCAAGAGCAGAAGCGCTACGATGTTCGTGATCTTGATCATCGGATTCACGGCCGGACCTGCGGTGTCCTTGTAGGGGTCGCCGACAGTGTCACCGGTTACGGCGGCCTTGTGAGCCTCCGAGCCTTTGCCACCATAGTGACCTTCTTCAATCAGCTTCTTGGCATTGTCCCACGCGCCGCCGCCCGATGTCATCGAGATCGCGACAAAGAGGCCCGTGACAATCACACCCATCAGCATCGCACCAAGTGAAGCGAAAGCGTCGACCTTCCCGGCTATCGCCTTGATGACGAAGAACAGCAGGACGGGACTGACGACCGGCAGCAGTGAAGGGACAATCATTTCTCTGATCGCTGCTGACGTCAGGATGGACACGGCGCGGCCGTATTCCGGCTTCACCTCCCCGGTCATAATTCCAGGGTTCTCACGGAACTGACGACGAACTTCCTCAACGACTGCTTCTGCAGCGCGACCGACGGCTGTCATCGACAAACCGCCGAACAAGAACGGAAGCAGGCCGCCGAACAGCAGGCCAACGACGACATAAGGGTTAGACAGGTCAAAGGCGACCGGACCCAGATTGTCGAAGAAAGAACCCGGCGTGGCGTTCGCGGCGAAGAACTTCAGGTCCTGGGTATAGCAGGCGAAAAGCACCAACGCACCGAGACCAGCCGAACCGATGGCATAGCCTTTCGTGACGGCTTTAGTGGTATTGCCGACAGCATCGAGGGCGTCGGTTGTCACACGAACCTCCGGAGGCAGACCGGCCATTTCAGCGATGCCGCCGGCGTTGTCGGTGACCGGACCAAAGGCGTCTAGCGCAACGATGAAGCCGGCCAGCGACAGCATCGAGGTCGTGGCGATGGCGATCCCAAAGAGGCCCGCCAGATTATAGGTGACAATGATGCCTATGATGATTGTCAGCGCCGGAAGCGCGGTCGATTCCAGCGACATGGCCAAGCCCTGGATGACATTGGTGCCGTGGCCCGAAACTGAGGCCTTCGCCACCGATTTCACCGGGCGAAAGCCCGTACCGGTATAATATTCAGTAATCACCACAATGGCTGCGGTTACGGCCAAGCCTGTGATGCCGCACCAGAATAAGCTCATCGCATCAAAGGACTTGTCGCCCACGGTCAATGGGCCCGTGACCAGCGTCTTCACAACCCAAAAGATTGCGCCCACCGACAGAAGACCCGTGACAATCAGGCCCTGGTAAAGCGCGCCCATGATGTTGTTATTTTTGCCCAGACGAACGGCAAAGGTGCCGATGATCGAGGTGATGATACAAACGCCGCAGATGGCCAGCGGCAGCAGCATCATGTTGGTGACAACTTCCGTACCGGCGCTGGCGAAGAAGATCGCGGCCAGCACCATCGTGGCCACCGTGGTCACCGCATAGGTCTCAAACAGGTCAGCCGCCATACCGGCACAGTCGCCAACGTTGTCGCCGACGTTGTCGGCGATGGTGGCTGCATTGCGAGGGTCATCTTCCGGGATCCCAGCCTCAACCTTACCCACCATGTCACCGCCGACGTCGGCGCCTTTGGTGAAGATGCCGCCACCGAGACGAGCGAAGATTGAAATCAGCGAAGCGCCGAACCCCAGCGCGACCATTGAGTCGATCACTTCGCGGCTGGTGTTCTCATGGCCAAGAGGCCCGGTGAGGACAAAGTAATATCCGGCGACGCCGATCAGGGCGAAACCCGCCACAAGCATGCCGGTGATGGCTCCGGAACGGAACGCCAGAGACAGGCCCTTGGCGAGGCCCTCTGAGGAGGCCTGCGCGGTTCGTACGTTGGCGCGAACCGAAATCAGCATGCCCATGAAGCCCGCAGCGCCAGACAGGATCGCGCCGATCGCGAAGCCGCCTGCGGCCAGCGGACCAATGAGGAAGAAAACGCCGATCAGGATAATCACGCCGACGACGCCGATCGCGGTGTATTGCTTGTTCAGATAGGCCTGCGCACCCTCTTGGATGGCGGCGGCGATCTCCTGCATTCGCGCGTTCCCGGGCGAGGCCCGGAGCAATGACGCGGTCTGCACGGCACCGTAAAGCACGGCCAATAGGCCGGCTCCGATCACCAGCATTAAAATCGAACTCATATCTTGCGCACCCCTTTGCGATCGCACGGCGAGGACCGAAGGCCGCCCCGAAGGCTACGGCCTCAGTAATCCCAACCCCTGTTTCCCCAGAATGGAGCACGCTCTCTAACACGTGCTCCGAATAAGCGCTCGAAAGTGCCAAAGATGGTGGATGGGCGCAACCTCGACGCAGGACGCTTAGGGCTGATCGGGCTTTAGTGGGCGCGGCGGTACGACCCGCTTTTGGGGGGTCTGACTGGTGAGGGTCACGGAGCGCACTATGCCGGGCCCTGTTATGGCCGCAGCGTCGCGTGTCATCGCAGCCAGGAGTTTGCTTTCATCTATCTTTTGCCAGTCGCCCGGGACGATAAACGGGGTGCGGTGACCGTCACGAACGAGAATGTCGCGAAAAAAGGGTTCTTTCTCGCGAAGCTTGGAGATGTCCGCGCCGCTCTGCAGGTTGATACGGACATAGACGAACACATAATTGACCACCTGCCCATCAACGACGATTGGCATGGCGACCGGCAGAAGGTCGACGTACTGACCGACTTCCTTAGGCTTTTTGGCTTCCCCAGCTTGCGCAACGCTCGCAAGGAACAACAGGGGGGCGGCGAGAATCATCAGGCGTTTGAACATGGTGAAATTCTAGTCGGGTGCGGGTTGCCGGAAGATTGAAGGGCTCGGGGCCCCAGGCCAGTGATAACCTTCTTGAACTCGAAGAAAGGACGCCAGGCCGTGTCCCTAAATCGCCGCCACGCCGCTGTTGGCATCCTTGCTCTTGCCGGCGCGATGCTTCCCCAAGGTCGCGCTCGGGCTCAGACACCGCCTGAAATCGCGTCAATCGACGACACGCCAGCCCATATCGGCACTGGAAAAGATAAGTTCGAGCATTTGGTCGCACCGGTCATGATCAACGACCAAGGTCCGTTCCAATTCATGTTGGACACAGGGGCCAACACCTCGTGCATCTCTAATGACCTCGCCCATCGGTTAATGCTGGCCAGCACTCGACCGGCGATCGTGCACACTGTCGTCGGCGCCCGCGAACGCCCGGGCGTACTCATTGATCGTCTAGAGGTTGGCGCTCGCACTCGTAGAGCCGTGCGGGTCGCAGCCCTACCCCTGGGGGCACAACTCGATGGCATCCTGGGCGTCGACTGGCTTAAGGGCCAGCGCCTCGAGCTGGACTTCAGGTCTGACAGCATCGCCATCACCCGTTCAAAACACGAGGTCTCCAGGGACGGCGTCGCGGTCGTGCCGGCCCGTCAGAATCTGGGCCAGCTGACCATCTTCGACGCCGACGCTAGCGGCAAACGCATCCGTGCGATGATCGATTCGGGGTCACAAATGAGCATGTGCAACGCGCCCTTGCGCGCCCTTGTCGCAGACGCCAACCGTCGCGCCTTGCGCGATGACACCCATCCGCGCGTCGGGCTTGAGACGGTGGCCGGCGAGCAATTTTCAGGCGAGATGCTCTATCTGCCGTTCCTGCGACTGGGCGGACTTCAGTTGGGAATAGTACCCCTCGTCTACGCCGACGTGCCGGTCTTTGACCTTTGGGGACTTAGGCAAACTCCGGCCATTATTTTGGGCATGGACCTGCTGAGCCAATTCGACGCGATCTCACTGGATTTCGGACAGGCTCAAGTGACCTTTGATCTGGCCCCGTCCACCACAACCTCAGCTGCCATTGGGTCCGCTTGACGCAGGTTAGTTTGGTCGACGCTTGGGCTTGCCGCCCGTTCGGCCCGCAGGCGGAGGCTTTGCGCTGTGTGGCCGCGGACTTTGAGGCTTCGGGCCGCCCGGACGAGGACCGGCGCGAGCGACCGGATGAGGCCCGGGGCGTGGCGCGCGAGGCCGGTCTGGCGCCGGAGGCGCTGCGGCAGGCTCAATGCGAATATCGCCCTCGGCCGCACCCTTCACCGCCTGACGGAAGCGCGCCTCAGTCTCGGCGACAATTTCGAATTTCGTCTCGCGATCGAAGATCCGGATCTGGCCGATATCTTTTTTTGTCACATGGCCAAGCCGACAGATCAGCGGGATCAGCCATTTGGGATCGGCGTTGTTCTGCCGCCCGATCGGCATGCGAAACCACTCCGCGCCGACGGTTCCTGCGTGCTGGGGAGAGCCAGGACCGCGCGGTTTGTCGCTCATAGGATCGTAGGCCGTGCCGCCGCGTGGACGAGCTGTGGGGATCAATTGGCCGGTTTCACGCGCATCGTCGAAAAGGTCTTCTGGTTCTGGCAAGCGCTGGCGATGCATGCGGATCAGAGCCGCGGCGACCTCTTGGGGCGACTTGTCAGCCAAGATCCGATTGGCAAGGGCGAGATCTTCCTCCGAGGCCGGTTGCGTCAGGATCGGATCGTCCAGAAGCCGCTGTTGATCCTTAGCGCGTATTTCATCGGCGAGTGGCGGGCCTGACCATGCCGCGTCAATGCTGGCGCTGTCGAGCAGCCTCTCGGTAAAGCGCCGCTTGTTGTAAGGCACGACAAGGACCGAGGTTCCCTTCTTACCCGCGCGACCGGTTCGACCGCTCCGGTGAAGTAGACCAGCCTTATTCACAGGCAATTCAGCATGGATCACCAGACCAAGGTCCGGCAGATCGAGCCCGCGGGCGGCGACGTCAGTCGCCACACAGGCTCTTGCGTGGCCATCTCGCAACGCCTGCAAGGCATCGGAACGCTCCTTTTGGGTCATCTCGCCCGACAGACCAACCGCCGAGAAACCGCGCTCACGCAGCGCGCTGTGCAGCCGGCGGACGGCTTCACGGGTGTTGCAGAAGACCAGTGCGCCGGGGCTCTCGAAATAACGCAGAAGATTGACGACGGCGTGCTCAATTTCGCCGGGCGCCACGCGGATAGCACGGTACTCGATGTCGCCGTGCGCCTCGTCGCGACGCAGCGTGTCGATGCGCGCGGCGTCTTTTTGGTATCGCCGCGCAAGCGTCGCAATTTCTTTCGCGATCGTCGCTGAAAACAACAGAGTTCTGCGATCAACAGGCGTCGAGTCGAGGATCTCCTCCAAATCTTCACGGAACCCGAGGTCCAGCATTTCGTCGGCCTCGTCCAGCACCACGACCTTCAGAGCCGACAAGTCTAGCGCTGCGCGCTCGATGTGGTCGCGCAGTCGACCAGGCGTGCCCACCACGATATGGGCACCGGCCTGAAGTGCGCGTCGCTCTGCTCGCGGATCCATGCCGCCAACGCAGGTCGCAACGCGGGCTCCGGAATGCGCATAAAGCCAGGTCAGCTCACGGCTGACCTGAAGCGCAAGTTCCCGCGTCGGCGCAATAACCAGCGCTAACGGCGCTTCAGCCCGCCCGAAATGCGGGGCATCGCCGAGTAGCCCGCGCGCGAGCGCCAGGCCAAAGGCCACAGTTTTACCCGATCCGGTCTGGGCTGAGACCAGAAGATCGCGACTATCGGCCTCACCGAGTACGGCAGCCTGGACAGGCGTCGGCTCGAGGTAGCCATGTTGTTCGAGCGCACGCTCGAGGGCGGGATGGGTCGAGGGAAACGGCATTCAAGGTCCTTGGACCGCCGGCGGAAAGCGGCGGACGGGCCAAAAGGCGTAGCATGTCTGACAATGCAAGCCTTGTGAGGTCTTGGGTGTCAGCTTGTTAGCGAGGCCGAGTGCGCCCAGGCCGCTTCTTCTGTCCGGATCCGCACACATAACATAGCTGCGTTGAAAACAGAAAACACGACGGCATATGTCGTCAGCCCGAAGACCAGCGGAAGCACGGCGATCTCGCTTGCGACCACAAGATAATTGGGGTGCGTGATAAGCCGGTAGGGCCCTTTGCGGACCGGCGCTTCGCCAGGGACAACGATGATCCGCGTCGTCCAGCGTGAACCGATCGACAGCAATACCCAGCCCCGGAGCAACTCCAGCGCCAGATAAACCCCCGTCCATGCAAAACTCACGGGGCGATCCCATGCGAAAATCCAAAGTCCCGCCAGCCAGGTCACGTGCAACCCAACCATCCAGGGGTAGTGTGCTGCGCCTTTTTCCACGCCGCCCTCGGCCATGAGTTTCTGGGTGTTTCGACGCGCAATAACCAACTCGCCGAGACGCTGAATTGTGACCAGGGCAAGGATGAGGATTGGAAGGATCATGCGGCCTGCAGGGTTACCGTGCTCGCTGTGAAACCAGGCCCCAATGACGTCAGAACGCAACGCTGCGGCAGACCTCTGTTACGAGCGCGATCCAGCACAAAGAGTGCCGTGGGCGCTGACATATTTCCGTGGTCCGCCAGGACGGCCCGCTCAAGGTCCAAGGCTCCCTGCCCCAGGTCGAGCGAAGCCTCCAGCGCCTCGATCACCTTCATACCGCCGGGATGACAGATGAACCGGTCGACGTCTTCGACGGTGAGATTCTGCCGGGCGAGTATGCTGTCGAGCGCCGGCCGCATCTCGCGGCGGGCAAACGGCGGAATAGATTGGGCGAAAATGACGCCCAGACCCTGCGGATCAACCCGCCAGTCCATGATATCGAGTGTGTCGGGCCATAGGTGCTCTCCCGCCGCTACGACCCTTGCGAACCCGGCATCACCTGTCCGCAAAACACAGGCCGCAGCGCCATCACCAAAGAGAGCGGTCGCTACGATGTCAGCCTTTGATGGCTCGTCCAGCCGGAACGACAGCGTGCAAAGCTCAACGCAGACAAAGAGTACGCTCGACCCGGGTTCTGCCTTTGCGACACGCGCCGCAAGCGCAAGACCTGTCGCTCCGCCCGCGCAACCTAGGCCAAACACCGGGATCCGCGCGACGTCGCTGCGGAAACCTAAGCGTGCCATCGCGCGCGCTTCCAAGCTCGGGGTGACGATCCCGGTTGAAGAGACAGTGACGATAGCGTCCACGTCGGCGCCGACCAGTCCCGCCTGCGCCAACGCACCCTGCGCGGCCCGGGCGAAGAGATCGTCCGCCGCTTCCGCGTAGGCTGCCATTCGTTCCGGCCAGCCTCGGGGCTGAAGATACCAATCCATCGGCATCGCGCATTGCCGCGTTTGGATACCGGCAGCGTGGAATACAGGCGCCATCCGCTCGAACGCTGGGAAGTGGGGGGTAAACACTTCGCGCGCGATCTTGAGCACCGCGTCCTGATGAAGTTCATGTGGCGGAGAGGCTGTCGCAAGTGACAGGATGCCGACTGGAGCGGTCATTTGGGTTCCCGGGAGCTGAACGCTCCTTACCCCAACACCTGCCGCCCCGGGTTGTTCCTACCCGTGCGTCCAGCCCCGACGTGAAATCAGCGCCACTCCGGCAGCCGATCGCACCTCAACCCCGGAACTGGCCACGACGGACCCAATCGCGGTGAAGCCGTTCGGAACAGGGCCGGACAGCGTACAAACAACCTCGTAGTCATCCCCGCCGGTTGCAAGGTGAACCAGGGCCTGCTCACGCGACGGCTGAGCGTCCAGCCAATCTTGCGCCGCAGGCGACAGCGGTATGGCTTCAAGGTCCAGACGCAACCCAACGCCGCTGGCCTTGGCGATGTGGCCCGCATCAGCAATCAGTCCATCAGAGACATCGGCCGCAGCACTCGCGTGGCTGCGCAAGACGTCGCGCAAATCCAGCCGAGGCTTTGGGAGACGATAGCGTTCCGCCAACGTCCCGTCGCCTGCAGCGATTGCGCCGCGCACCGCCGCTAAACCCAGCGTTCCATCGCCAATCGTGCCGCTAACCGCGACGACGTCGCCGACCTTTGCCCCCGCGCGTCGGACCATCGCGCCCTCCCGCACCCAACCGAGCGCGGTCAGGCTCGCGAACAGGGGGCCCGGGGTCGAGACCGTATCACCGCCCAGCAAGGCCACGCCGAAAGTCTTGAGGTCTTCTCCAAGGCCATAGGCGAACGCCTCGCGTTGCGCCGCGGCAAAGGATTTTGGCCAGCCAATCGCCAGGAAGCAACCAAACGGCTCGGCCGCCTTGGCTGCCAGGTCGGAAAGATTCACGCGCAGCAGCTTGCGGGCAATCAAATCAGGTCGCTCGCCTTGGGGGAAATGCACCCCTTCAACGATCGCATCCTTTGTGACCACGAGGTCAAAACCGGGTCTCTGGGCCACAACCGCGGCGTCATCGAGCAAGTCGAACGCGCCGGACACACCAGCGGTCAGCGGTCGAAAAAGCCGCGCGATTTCGGAGAACTCGTCGTCTTCTCCAAGACTAGCGCCTGGCATCCTGAGCCACCGCATCGAGCGCCCCGTTGACGAACCCTGGCTCTGGCCCCTCGAAGAAGGACTTCGCAAGGTCCACGTATTCGTCGATCACAACCTCGGTGGGAACATCGGGGCGATGCGTGAGCTCAAAGGTCCCAGCACGCAAGATGGCACGTGCCGTCGCATCGAGCCGATCAAGCCGCCAACCGGTGGCTAACGTCTTGGCGACCGCGGCGTCCACAGCCTTCTGATGTTCGACAACGCCGCGGACGAGGTCGGCGAAGAAGGCCTCGTCAGCTGCAGCCAGCGGTGTTTCACCATCGTCGGAATCTCGATCGAACCGATGCTCGGAAAACTCGCGGATCACAGCTTCAGCTCCGACGCTGGAGACTTCCATCTGGTAGAGAGCCTGAACGGCGGCAAGCCTCGCGACGGAACGGGCCTGTTTCGGCGCCGCGGTCATCGAATTCCGTCCACGAGCTGTTGACGAAGAGAAATCATGGTCAGCGCGGCACGCGCCGCCCCGCCCCCTTTGTCGCCCTCGGCTGCCCGAGCCCGAGCCCAGGCTTGTTCTTCGTCCTCAACCGTCAGGATCCCGTTGCCAATGCAAAGACGTTTTCCCGTCGCCAGCTCCATAAGGCCACGCGCCGACTCGTTGGCGACAATCTCAAAGTGATAGGTTTCACCGCGGATCACCGTACCAAGGGCCACGTAGCCATCATACCGCGCGGGGGCGGCTGGACGGTGTGCCCCCTCCTCCGCGAGCGCGATTGCCGCGGGAACTTCCAACGCACCTGGAACCGTCACGACATCATAGGCCGCTCCGAAGGCTTCGAGAGCATCGATCGCACCCTTCAGCAGTTCGTCGGCGAGGTCGGAATAAAACCGTGCCTCAACGATCAGGATGCGGATCTGATCTTGGCTCATTGGGGTCCCTTCAGCGTGTAAGGCGAAGGCTTTAGGCTGTTTCGCGCCAACGAGCGAGATAGCGCGCCAGCATGTCGATTTCCAAGTTCACCCGGCTGCCGACCTTTAGCTCACCCAAGGTGGTCACACTCCATGTGTGCGGGATCAGATTTACCCCGAAAATGTCATCTTCGACTTCGTTCACTGTCAGAGACACACCTTCGACGGTGATTGAGCCTTTCGACGCAATAAAACGATGCAAGGGCTTGGAAACACGGATGCGCACACGATGCGAGCCGCCCTCAGTGCTCAACGACACGACTTCGCCGACCCCGTCTACGTGGCCTGAAACAATATGGCCGCCAAGCTCGTCGCCGACCTTGGCCGCGCGTTCCAGATTGACGCGTCGCCCCTCTCTCCAAGCATCAAGGGTCGTCATCGACAGCGTTTCACCGGATACCTCAACGGCAAACCAATCTGCGCCCTTCTCCACGACCGTCAGGCAGCATCCGGCGTGGCAGACCGACGCGCCGATTTCGACGCTCGTCAGGTCGAACGCCGTTTCAATCTCGAAGCGACGATCGCGATTTGTCTGATGCACGCTCTTTATGCGCCCAACGTCAGTGACGATCCCGGTAAACATTCAGACCCTCTCGTAGCGTTCCCAGATGTCGGGACCGACCTCGCTGACCTCGACGCGCCGGAAATGAGGCGCCGACGCCAGCGTTGCAACAGCAAGCTCTCCCACCCCGGGAAGTCCTTCAGCACCGAGAATTATGGGCGCTCGAAACCATTCGATGGCGTCTACCAGTCCCTCCCGCAGGAAACTTCCCGCTACCTGGCCACCCCCCTCAACGAACACGCGGGTCAGGCCTTCGGCAGCTAGCGCGTCCAAGACCTGGCGCAACGTCGGCCGATCCCCATTGATGGCTTCAACACGAAGGACGCGAACGCCTGCCGCGATCAGCGCCGCTTCTGGCGCGTTGATCGCCACCACATAGGTTGGGATTTCCCGCGCCGACCTGGCCAATTTACTGCTGGGCGACAGGCGTTGGTGAGTGTCCAGAACAACGCGTGCAGGCTGACGGTCATGGTCATCGATCAGGCGCACAGTTAGCTCGGGATCATCGGCCAGAGCGGTCCCCACGCCGATCAGCACGACGTCATGCTGGCCCCGCAGCCTGTGGACGGCTTGCCGGGCTGGCTCTGCGGTGATCCAGCGACTGAGACCTGCGGCCGTAGCGATCCGGCCGTCCAAAGACGTCGCAAGCTTGAGGGTAACAGGCACGGCTCAGAGCTCGTCTTCGCTCGCCTCGGCCAAACCCTCTTCGCCGAGGAACTTGGCGAAGTCCTGGGTTTCACGAAAGTCGCGGTAGACCGATGCGTAACGGACATAGGCCACGTCATCGAGAGCTTTGAGCTGTTGCATAACCAACTCACCGACGGCCGAGGACGGCAGCTCGGTTTCACCCATGCTCTCCAGCTGGCGCACGATAGAAGAAATCATCCGCTCTACCCGCTCGGGCTCGACCGGCCGCTTGCGCGTTGCGATGGAGATCGAGCGGGCCAGTTTATCCCGTTCGAAGGGCGTACGCCGACCCGACTTCTTCAGAATCATAAGCTCACGAAGTTGGACACGCTCGAACGTCGTGAACCGGCCACCGCATTCGGGACAGAGGCGCCGACGGCGTATCGCAGCGCCGTCCTCCGACGGACGACTATCTTTAACCTGACTTTCGTCGTGGCCGCAGAACGGACAGCGCATCATCTAGCCCCTTGGGCTCATCCAAACCCTATCCGTTGTATATAGGGAAGCGCGCCGTCAAGGTCAGGACTTCTGAACGAACCTTCGCCTCGACTGCCGAATTGTCGCCTCCTGCTTTCACACCATCCAAGACCTCACCGATCCAAGTTCCAACCTGCCGGAACTCGACTGGTCCAAAACCACGGGTCGTGCCCGCCGGCGAACCGAGCCGCAGACCCGATGTTTGCATGGCCGGAAGCGGGTCGTTGGGGATCGAATTCTTGTTGGTGGTGATCCCGGCGCGCTCCAACGCGATCTCTGCATCCGCGCCGCTCACGGCCTTCGGAGTCAGATCCACAAGCATCAGGTGGCTGTCTGTGCCGTTGGAAATGATTTTGAAGCCGGCGTTCTGCAGGCTGTCGGCGAGCGCGCGCGCATTTTCGATCACATTGTGCGCATAGACCTTGAAATCCGGCCGAAGCGCCTCGCCAAAGGCCACGGCCTTGGCGGCGATGACGTGCATCAGCGGTCCACCCTGCAACCCGGGGAAGACAGCAGAGTTGATCTTCTGGTTCCACTTCTTGGAGTTGGTCATGATCAAGCCGCCGCGCGGCCCACGTAGTGTCTTGTGCGTCGTCGTCGTGACGATGTGGGCGTGAGGGAACGGGTTCGGATAGGCACCGCCCGCCACCAGTCCCGCGTAGTGCGCGATGTCGACCATCAGCAAAGCCTCAACCTCGTCGGCAATCGCGCGGAATTGCTCGAAGTCGATGGTCCGCGAATAGGCCGAGCCGCCGGCGATGATCACCTTGGGTTTCTCAGCCCGGGCGACCTCCCAAGCCTGTTCGTAATCGATCAGATGATCCTGGCTGCGCACGCCGTAGGCGACGGGCCGAAACCACTTGCCGGATTGATTGACACTTTTGCCGTGGGTCAGATGACCGCCATGGTCCAGATTCATGCCCATGAAGGTATCGCCCGGCGTCAGGGCGGCTAAAAACACCGCCTGGTTCGCCTGGCTGCCCGAGTGAGGCTGCACGTTAGCATACTCGCAGTTAAACAACTGCTTGGCCCGCTCAATGGCCAGCACCTCAGCCTCGTCAACCACCTCGCAGCCGCCGTAGTAGCGCTTGCCTGGGTATCCTTCAGCGTATTTGTTCGTCAGGACCGAGCCTTGAGCTTCGAGCACCGCGCGCGAGACAATGTTTTCCGACGCAATCAGCTCGATCTGGTCCTGCTGCCGCTTTAGCTCCGCCTTGAGGATTTTGGCGATATCCGGGTCAACCGTTCCGACACCATCGGCGAAAAATCCATTGGACGAAGGTTGAGCTTGCACGTGGAGCGTCAAGGGCGAGGCCTTTCAGGCTAGGGGTCTGGCGTGGCGCAGAGCGCTCTTTACCCCCAAACGTCTGTTCTCTCCAACGCCCGAAGAACCCAAGGGAACATTCTTGGACAAACAGCGTTGAACCCTCACCAGCCAGGCGGCTGCAGAGGCCTGCCCGAAGGTCTGGGTCGTCAACAATTGAGGCAACTTATGAGTGGCGCACCGAACCCAGACGGGCTTACGGGCGAGGAGATTTTGCAGTTGAGCACGGGCGTCGTAGCCGCGTTTGTAAGCCGCAATGCTGTTCCTGTAGATGCTCTGCCAGATCTCATCCGATCCATTCATCAGACCCTAGAAGGTCTCACGCGTGATGGCCCGGCAATTCCAGAAGAACGGGCCAAACCCGCCGTTCCAATCAGCAAAAGCATCCAACAGGATTTCATCGTCTGTCTTGAGGACGGCAAGCAGCTGAAGATGCTCAAGCGCTATATTCGCTCACGCTACGGCATGACCCCTGAAGAGTACCGCAAACGCTGGGGACTGGCACCGGACTACCCGATGGTGGCACCGGCTTATGCGGCAAGGCGCTCAGAGTTCGCCAAGCACATCGGCCTGGGCCGAGGCGTCCGCAGCAAGGGGTAGTCGAGCAATCCTCGAAACCTTGCCTTTTCG
>CAIOSI010000022.1 GCA_903860975.1 uncultured Alphaproteobacteria bacterium | reverse complement strand
GACGGCTCAGGCCGTGGCGGTCAGTCACGGTCGGATTGTCGCCACGGGTGACAGAGCTTCGATCCTTGGCCTTCGGAAGGCAACGACCGAGGTGGTCGACTTTGGAAACGCGACCGTTTTGCCAGGGTTCGTAGACCCGCATATGCATTCCAACTTCTGTGGCCTGAGGCCCTGGCTGGATGTCGGGCCCTTCACCACGGCAACATTGGACGAGGCGCGTCAGAAGATTAAGGCCGCTGCGGAACAGACCCCCGAGGGAGGCTGGGTGCAGGCGAAGATGCTGGATCCCTCGATCATGACTGGCAAGCCCTTCTCGCGGTCTGATCTTGATGCGCTGGCACCTTCGACCCCAGTCTTTGTCCTGGAGTCCAACGGGCACGTTGCCTATGTCAACAGCAAGGCCATCCAGTTGGCGGGGATCACCCGCGATACCCCAGATCCTCCGCAGTCCCGGTTCGGTAGAGACCCCCGTGGTGAACTGTCGGGTCGGCTTGAGGAACCTGGTGCCTTTCAACCCTTCATCGCCAAACTGCCCAATCCAACCCTGGAGCAGCTTGCAGGGTTCCTGCGGGCAGACCTGGATGATGCGGCGTCCAAAGGCTGCACCGCCGTTCATGACTGCGGCATTGGTGGACTGTTTGCCGAGGCCGATCTTGCCCTGATCGATAAGGTCATGGCTGGCGATCCCGGGGTCCGCTATGCGGGTTTTCTGGTTTCGACCCATTTTGCGAAATGGACCGAACTTGGGCTGCGACCGGGGGTCCGTGCTGGCCGTTTTTCGCTGAACGGCATTAAGGCCTGGGCAGATGGATCAAACCAAGGCGGGACCGGATACCAAAGGACGCCCTATCTGAATTCCGAAAACCGTGGGGCCTTGAACTATACGCCCGAAGAAATTGAGCATGTCATTCGCCAAGCCCACGATGCGGGCTGGCAGATCGGGGTCCACGCTAATGGCGATGCGGCCATAGACACGGTGCTATCGGCCTTCGAACATGTTGTGGGACCGGGTGGTGGTCGCCCTCTGCGGCACCGTATCGAACACTGCAGTATTCTGCACGATGATCAGATTGTCCGCATGGGAAAGCTGGGTCTGTCGCCGTCCTTTCTGATTGGCCATGTGCATTTCTGGGGACGGGCCTTCCGGGACCACATTCTGGGCCCGGCGCGCGCTGACCGCCTAGATCCCTGCCGTTCCGCCTTGAATGGCGGGCTGAGGATTTCGCTTCACTCTGACTACAATGTCACGCCCATTGATCCCCTGCGCTGCATCCAGAACGCTGTGGTTCGGGATATGATTGACGGGGGTGAGGTCTTGAACCCGGCTGAGCGCATCACGCCCATGCAGGCCATTCGCGCCATGACCATTGATGCAGCTTGGCAGTGCCATCTGGATCATGTCTGTGGCAGCCTCGAAAAGGGAAAGGCCGCAGATTTCGTGGTCCTTGAAAAAGACCCAAATCTTGTTCCACCCGACGAAATCCAGAAGATCGCTATTCACTCAACATGGCTGGATGGTGCGCGGCGTTTTTCGGCATAACTCATTAAAATATAGCGCAAAAAGAGAATTGAAATGAATTTCAAGATATTTAGTTCTGCTGCCATTGTTGTGCTGATGGCTGCTGCAGCAATTAACCCGGCCTATGCACAGGCACGGCCGCCGATAAATGGCGGAAGCGGCGGGTACAATCCCGGAACGGGTGGCGGGAACTCTGGTGGCTCCGGTTATAATCCTGGCGGTGGCTCCGGCGGCTCTGGCTACCATCCCGGCGGTGGAACAGGTGGGTCGGGCTATAATCCCGGTCCAAGTCATGGCGGCGGGTACAATCCAGGCTATGGCCCTGGCCCAAACCCTGGACACCGTCCGCCTTCACATGGCTCGATTACGCTGTATGAGCACTCCCGGTTTCGCGGTGCCAGCTATACGCTGAGAGGGCCGCAGCCCAACCTCCTGCGGTCGGGGTTCGCCAACCGGGTCAGTTCAATCCGCGCCTATGGCCGGTGGGAACTTTGCGATCTGATAAACTTCCACGGCCGCTGCATTGTCAGAAGCGGAGACGTCATCGACCTCGCCTCGTCAGGCCTCAACGACCGCATCTCGTCGGTAAGGCCCTTACGCTGATGCCGGCTTTGCGGGAGGCGAGGTTCCGCCTCCCCAATATCAGTCCGGTCCGTGCCGCGCCGGGACCGGCTGGGCGTAATCGTTCTTGGCCTCGCTTTCAGAAAACTTGGCGGTCGGGGCGGTAAGCCTCCTTGGACGGGTGCCTGGTACAACGGTGAGCTTGTGGCGCAGACTGCGGTGCTGAGGATGTCGTTCGTCACGGTGCTAGCGGCGCGCCATGACGTACTCAGGGGTCGTGGTTGGGGGTCAGCTGCGTCGCCCACTCATCCGTACGTCCTCTCGAGAGCCGCACCCCGCAACCAGAGGAAAACCTTAGGGACAGGTCAGCCTCTTAGAGGGGCTGACACCGAACAAGGATCTCCTCAACGGTCCAGAAGCTCTACAATCGGACCGACCAAGGTGGCCGGCGTGAAGGGTTTGCCAATATGGCCATCAGCGCCTGACTCCGCCGAACGCCTTTGATCCTCAGCCGCGACGTTGGCGCTCAAGACCGAAATCAAGGTCGGATCTCGCCCGCCAGCCCGTTCGAAATCTCGAATGCGACGAATGGCTTCAAGCCCATCCATCACCGGCATCTGCAGATCCATCAGCACGAGATCAAACGTGCCGTTAACAAAGGCCTCGACCGCCTCAGCCCCATTATCGACGATGGCCAAATCGACGCCGTGGGGTTCCAAAATGATCGAAACCACCCGCTGATTGATCAGGTTATCCTCTGCCAAAAGAACTTTTAAGCCTGCAAGCGAAATGGTCTCGACGATGTCAGGCTTGCGGATCTCAGGCGGCTTGACCCACCGCAGGGGGATCGAGACCGAAAACTGACTGCCCTCGCCCAAGATCGAAGAGGCCTCGATCTGACCGCCCATAAGAGTCGCTAGGTTCGCAGATATGGGCAGGCCCAGCCCCGTGCCGCCATATTTGCGGCTGAAGCTGGCATCAGCCTGCTCAAACCGGTCAAACAACCGCGCCCGGGTCTGCGCATCAAATCCTATGCCGGTGTCGATCACGTCAATCCTGAGGCAATGGCCAAGGGGCTCTTGCGGCGCGTCAGTCACTGTAACACTTAAGCTTATCGTACCTTTTTCAGTAAACTTGACGGCATTGGACAGCAGATTCGTCAATATCTGATTGATTCGAAGCGCATCTCCCTCAAAGGTTCCATGCAGAAAATCGTCAAAGTGAACATGAAAATCGATTCCCTTTTCACGAATACGTACCGACATCAGGTTCGCAATATTGCGCATGCTCTCAGAAGGATTGAATTCTGCGAGATCCAGGGTTATTTGACCAGATTCAATCTTAGAAAAGTCGAGAATATCTGTGAGGATGGCCTCCAATCCCTTGGCCGCTTCCGAAACCAGATTTATCAGTTCCTGCTGCTTGGCGTTCAAGGCCGACTGGGCCAATGCCCCTGAAACACCCAAAATCCCGGTAAGCGGGGTTCGAAGCTCATGGCTCATATTGGCCAGAAATACGGACTTGGCCTTATTGGCAGCTTCAGCCGCCTCCACGGCTTTGCGCATCTGGATTCGACCCTGCTCGAGTTCCGCATTTTGCCTGAGCAACTGGTCCTCGAACCATTTTCGGTCCGTTGTGTCGGACTGTACCGATATGAAGCGGGTAACCCTGCCGGCCGCATCGCGAATGGGCGTCAGGTCGATGATCACCCAGTAGGGCTCACCAGCCTTGGTATAGTTCAGAAGCTCTTCTTGGGTGGAACGCTGGTCGACGATGGCCTCTCGCAGTCGCTGGATCGCGGCCCAATCACTGTCAGGGCCCTGAAGTAGAGCGCCCGGTTTCCTGCCGACTAATTCCGCAAGATCAAAGCCGGTACGCCTCACAAAGGCATCATTGACCCACTCGGTTAGCCCAGCCGCGTCGGTAATGACCACCAGATTATCGGTAGCGCTGGCCACCGCAGATAGCTTTGCCACCTCATCCTGGATGCGCTTTTCTTCGGTAATATCGTGCAAAACGCCGACAAAACCGCCCGCAGGCAAATGAGACAGGGCAACGTTGACCCACGCAACGCGACCGACTTTGTCAGATAATCGAGCCTGACGAACAGTCTTCTGAGCCAGCTCGCGGGCCATCTCTTGACGCAGGACCTCTGCATCAACATCCAGAAAGTAGTCAAAAATCGATTGCCCGACACAGGCTGCTGCGGGTTGCCCGCTCAGCAACAACCAAGCGTCGTTTAAATAAACAATGGTTCCCGACGCATCGACCTCAAACACCACCTCCGAAAGCAGGTTGATGCGGCGTTGCATTCGACCTTCTGCAGCGACAAGGGCCTCAACAAGTCGCGAGGTCGCTTCAACGTGGAGGTCAATGTCACTGTCGTCGTCGGTCAGTTCCATCGATGTCTCCGGGACCTTGCACTGGTGATCAGGCCGCAGACCTTACCAATTCGCCCAAAACCTCGTCTGCGGTCGCGGCGCGCCCGTAAAGCGGGAACACGCTGGTGCAGAAGAAGTCCTGTTCGATCTTGGTACGCGATGAGGTGCAATCCGAAAGGATCGTGACGTTATAGCCCCGTTCATAGGCTGCACGGCCCGTGGAATCGATACAGAGCGATGTCACCATGCCCGCAACCAAAACGTCCTTGATCTGTCGATCTGCTAAGACCTGACCGAGCGTGGTATTGGAGAAGGCATTAAAACCAACTTTGCCCGTGACGTACTGAATAGCCTCGCCAAATTCATCCAGCTCCGCGATATTCTCGGCCCCCCTCGAGCCCGCCTTAAAGGCCCCCGACTCCTTGATCGTGTTCAAAATACCCACGGGACTGGCCAATGCCCTATAGTCCGGGCTCAAGATGATCGGTGTGGAAAGGATTAGCATCGGCGATGCGTAAGTCGCTCTAATAAACCGCATTGTCGTCTCAAGAACCTTATCAACACCCGTCGGATCTTCCACCACGCCCCTCAGGATACCATCCCTGGCGAAATAATCATTTTGGTAACCAACAAGAATGAGTGCCGTTGAAGCGTAATCCACAGTTGACTCCGAGCATGCTGTTTAGTCGAAAAATTGACATTGAATATCTAGATGTCAAATCTTATATCGGAGCCTGTCTATACCGAGAATTAAACTTCACCGATTATCCGCGCGACGCGGTGTGGGTAGCCGTGAACCACTCCCGTCCCATCGGAGGCTTCAGTTCCCAATTTCGATGGAGCCATGACCAGATAGACCACGAAGAACCATATATCTAATCCATTACTATCGCCAATACTGGTAGCGCCATACCGGCTTAAAGCCGGCGCGGCGATAGATTCGGCGAGCCGGATTGGCCTCTTCCACCTGTAAAAAAACGCGGGTGACGCCGCGATCTCGGGCAAAGCGGCCCAACACGGCAAGGATGGCACCCGCATGGCCCTTTCCGCGGTGAGCCGGCGCGGTGCGCATTCCGTGGATACCGGCCCAGTTGGCGCCAAAACTCATGACCCCGACAGCTTGGGTTTCTCCACCCTCACCGGCTGCGCCGTAGATCGCCCCGGCAGAGCGCCTGAGGGCCGCGATCCGCTGGGAGCTATCGGCGCGATCAAAGCCTTCGCCCAGAAAGACGGCCGCCCAGGCTGCGTCGGGTTTTGCGAGAATATCCGCCGAAGCTTTTGAAAATGCGCCCAGTTGGGTGATGAGGCCGATCTTGAAGATGGTCGGTTGCTCGGGCGCAAATCCTCGGCGACCCAGCTCGGCACAGACAGGCCCCAAGGATGGAACATCAGCGATCCGAAAGGCCGGCGACAGGCCCCGATTGCGATAGGCGACCTCGACTTCGCCGATCGCCTCGGGGCCAATGTCATGCCTCAAGGGCACAGCGCTTTTCGCGCGACCAATGGCGCCGTTGTCCAGAGGAACAAGCCAGCCGCCGATTTCCACAGTAACAGTCGGGGCGACCGCAGCGACGGTATCGCGTTCAAGTCCTGCGATTTCGTCGGCTATCACCTAGCCGTGGTCCTTCATCAGGCGCGCTTTGGCGCGCTGCCAGTCCCGCTCGGCGGTGGCTTCGCGTTTGTCGTGTTCTTTCTTACCTTTGGCCAGCGCGACCTCAAGTTTGGCGAGCCCACGGTCGTTCCAGAAGAGCTTGATCGGAATGATCGTCCGGCCGTCGCGCTGTACGGCGCCGATCAGCTTATCGATCTCCTTGCGCTTCAGAAGCAGCTTGCGATGGCGGCGAGGCTCATGATTGAAGTGCGGGCCAGCCTGAGCGTAGGGCGGAATGTCGGCGTTTACGAGCATGATCTCGTCGCCTTCCACTGCGGCATAGCTCTCAGCGATGTTGGCTCGACCGTTGCGTAGGGATTTGACCTCAGAGCCCGTAAGCGCGAGCCCCGCCTCGAAGAACGTCTCCAGAAAATAGTCGAACCGCGCGCGCCGGTTCTCGGCGATCAACTTGCGCGGCGCGTCAGTCTTGGTCATCAGATCACGCCGGCGTCCCGCATGGCGGCGAGCACCTCTTTGCGGGACGCTTCCGAGGCCGGCACAATCGGCAGGCGCAAATCTTCGGCGCAAAGTCCAAGATGAGCCATTGCGAACTTCGTAGGGGATGGCGAGGCGTCGGTGAAGAGCGCCTTGTGTAGCCGGATTAGTCGATCCTGAGCGTAAAGAGCCCTCTGCCACTGCCCGCTTATCGCGTCGTTGAAGAAGCTCGAAACCTGTTCAGGCGCCACATTGGCGGTGACAGAGATACAGCCATGCCCCCCATGGGCCATATAGCCAAGCGCAGTCAGATCGTCGCCCGAGAGCATCGTCCAGTTCTCTCCGCACATCAGCCTCTGCTGGCTAGCGCGCGCCAAATCGCCGGTCGCGTCCTTTATTCCAACCATATTGGGTAACTTCGACAGGCGGGCCAAGGTTTCGTTCGTGATGTCGACGGCGGTGCGCGAGGGCACATTGTAAATCAAGACAGGTAACTGCACGGCCTCGTTGATCGCCGCGTAGTGGGCGTATAGCCCCTCCTGACTTGGACGGTTGTAATAAGGCGTCACCACAAGGGCGGCATCAGCGCCAACCACCTTGGCATGATGGACGAATTCAATGGCTTCGGTTGTAGAATTCGAACCGGCGCCTGCGACAACGGGCACACGCCCAGCGGCCGTTTTCACGCAAAGCTCCACCACCCGGCGGTGCTCGTCGTGACTTAGCGTCGCAGTCTCGCCCGTGGTGCCGACCGGCACGAGGCCGTGTACGCCACCTTTGATCTGGCGCTCTACAAGGTGCACGAAGGCATCTTCATCGATTGCGCCATCGCGGAAGGGCGTGACAAGGGCCGGAAGCACGCCACGGAACAAAGGGTCTGACATTGTAAGCAAATTGCCGTGATTGGACGCATATTGCAGCGTCGTTCAGATTCGTCGCGACAATATGGGACCGTGGGCGTCGCCCGCAATGACCTATTGATTCGGCTTGAGTTCCGTTGGGGCCCGCGTTGCACCAGATCGCACGAAAGATTGTCCTTATCGCCGGCGTCGCGGCAATGGCGAGCGCAGCGGCGCGCGCTCAGCCAACAGATCCGCTGGGCGACCTCCTCGACAGAGTGAACAAATCCACGCCACTGGACACTCCGGCTCCGGCGCATGCCATCGCCCATGCCCTATCTCAACGCGATGCGGCCCTCTTCCGCGACGCCATCGAAGATTCACGGCACGGAAACATCAACGGCGCTCGCGAGGCCATCGCGGGTCTCAGCGATGCTTTGGCGCGCAAAACCGCCACTTGGGCACTGGTAGACAGCAACGCCGATTCCGTCGGCTTTTCTGAAGTCGACAAAGCTCGGCGCGAACTGGTGGGCTGGCCGCGCGGACCCCGGCGTCAGGCGACTGCGGAACGCCTCCTGGAAACCGCTGGAAAGACGCCGCAACAGACCCTCGACTGGTTTGCCGGAGCAGAGCCCACCACCGCACAGGGCGCGATGGCGCTGGCCTCAGCCTACCGCGGCCTGGGTCGCACAGCCGAAGCGACGGTGCTGATCAAACATTGGTGGCGCGATAAGAGCTTCGAGGCAGATCCGCAGCGCGCCATGTTGGCGCGCTTCGCAGACGTACTGACGCAAGACGACCATCTGCGCCGAGCTGACGTACTGTTGTACGGCAACCAAGGCCCCGCAGCGCGCGATATGATCGCGCTCCTGCCCGCCGACCAGCAAAGCGCCGCGCGCGCGCGCCTTGCTCTGCGCAGCGAAGCCCGAGACGCCAACGAGCTCGTCTCCGCCCTTCCGGCTGACATGGCCCAATCGGCCGGCGTCACGTTCGAACGCGCAGCCTATCTACGCCGCAAAGGTCAAGATATGCAGGCGCTGAGCCTGGCCTCAGGCTTCCCGCACGAGGTTGCTACGACCGACCAGGGCGGCCGCATCTGGGATGAGCGCCGTCATCTGGTTCTTTCCGCGCTCCGCGCCGGTGATGCCCGTTCAGCCTATGCCGCGGCCGCCGATAGCGGCCTGACGACGGGGTCGGATGGCGCTGATGCTGAGTTCGATTCAGGCTGGATCGCGCTCACAAAATTGAACGAACCGGAGAAGGCTGCGCAGCACTTCGCAAATCTTGAGAAGATCGGCACAACCCCAGTCACCCGAGGCCGCGCATTCTATTGGGAAGGCCGCGCCGCCGAGGCGCGAGGCCAAAAGCAATCGAGTGAGGCGTTCTACGGTCGAGCTGCGCAGTACGATACGACCTTCTACGGCATGCTGGCGGCAGAAAAACTTGGCCAGCGACTGACGCTGCCGCTCGACCCCGATATCACCCCCCAGGCCCGCGCAACCTTCGAAAACCGCGAAGCGATCGCGGCAACACGGCTGCTCTTTGAGTATGGCTTGCGGGACCTCTTCCGCGTGTTCGTTCTGAACCTGGACGACATTTTGCCGACCGCAGAAGACGAGGCACAACTCGTTGATCTGGCGCGCAACTACGGCGAGATGGATACGTCCATGCGAGCGGCGCGAGCGGCAGCTCAGCGCGGCTTCATCCTGCCACAGCGCGCATATCCCGTCCGCGACGCCCCGGACGGCGGGGCCGCCGAGCCGGCCTTGGTTCTGGCGATCACGCGCCAGGAAAGCAGCTTTGATCCCAATGTCCATTCCGGCGCTGGCGCACGTGGAATGATGCAGTTGATGCCCGGCACAGCCAAAATTGTCGCCCATCGAATGGGCGTCAGCTACTCGGCCGCGCAGCTGGACGAGCCCGACTACAACATGCGCCTGGGCGCTCAGTTCTTGGGCCAGTTGGTGAGCCAATTCTCTGGCTCATATGTGATGGCCGCGGCCGGCTATAACGCCGGGCCTGGCAGGCCCACGCAGTGGACCCAGTTCTGCGGTGACCCACGGGGCGGCTCCACCGATCCGATCGACTTCATCGAGTGCATTCCATTTTCGGAGACGCGCAACTACGTGATGCGGGTGATGGAAAACCAGCAGATCTACCGCGCCAGACTGCACGGCGGCTCGGTTGCGATCACGCTCAGCGCCGATTTGAAGCGTGGGGCCTATAGCTATCCGATCGTCTCATCGCCGAGCGTGGCCAACGTGGCCGCGCCGGCTGGGCGCTAAACGCTAGTCTGCGACCAAACCGTTCAGCCGGCTTTCGAGCCTAACCTCGAGCAGCTCCGCACGGCCGGCCCAGCCAAAATGGGGGGGCGGTGAGAGCAGCGCGACCACGCCGTGACAGGACATCCAGAGCGACTGAGCCGCACTCTCGGCCGTTCCAATTCGCAGTCGTCCCGCAGCGGCGATCTCGCGCACGAGGCTGCAGAAAATATCGTAGCAATGGGAAGAGAGATCGCGCGTGTCTTCGTGCCGAGGGCTGGTTGTGGCCATCGGGCGGCCGCAATAGGCCAGCTGATAGGCATTTGGATGCTCCATGCCCCATCGCATATAGGCTTGGAGCATCATGTTGACACGCACCACGCGATCCGGCGGTTTGGCTGCAATCTCCCTATTGCGTTCCAGAAGCAGGCGCAGGGTCTGCTCGCATATCGCGAGCAGGATGCAGGCCTTATCCTGGAAATGCATGCAAAGAGCGGTTGAGGAGACCCCAACCTCATCGGCGATCTTTCGGATCGTCGCGCCCTCATAACCCTCGGCGACGAAGATGCGTTCGCCAGCCTGGAGAATTTCGGCGCGCCGAAGGTGGCCGCAGCCCTTGGCCTTGCGTGTGGACCGGTAAGGCGTACTGGCTGAAGCCGAAAAGGTGATCTTCCCACGGCTCGGGTCCGATACGGGACCCAAATTTCGCCATTGCGACAAGGCCGGCTTGGAATTCGTCAGGCGGATCGACGCCTTGCGTCTGGACGAGGGCACGGCCCAGCGCGTAAGCGCGGAAGATGAACGCAGCGCCTGCAACCGAAGTCGCCGATCTTCCGAGCGTGATGCGCACCCGCGGCTGGGCAGACTACGGCCTGCTGGATAGCGGCAACGGCCGCAAGCTGGAACGCTATGGACGCTTCACAGTCGTGCGCCCGGAGCCACAGTGCCTTTGGACGCCTGCGCTCAGCCCGGACGTCTGGGACGCAGCCGATGCGGTGTTCGATCCCACGGACGAGGAAGATGCTGGCCGGTGGAAGCTCAAGGGCCAACCGCCCGCAACCTGGCCACTGAGCTGGGGTGAGGTGAAGTTCAACGGCCGCTTCACCAGCTTTCGCCACCTGGCGTTTTTTCCGGAACAGGCGGCCAATTGGGAATGGCTCGAGGCGGCGGTGCGCAGCACGAGTGGCCAGCCGCGGGTCTTGAACCTCTTTGGCTATACAGGCGTCGCCAGCTTGGTGATGGCCGCGGCAGGCGCAGCGGTGACCCACGTGGATGCCTCCAAACGCGCCGTCGCCTGGGCGCGAGAAAATGCAGCCCTTTCGAACCTCGACGAGCGGCCGATCCGGTGGATCACGGAGGATGCGCGCAAGTACGTCCAGCGCGAGGTCCGGCGGGGTTCAAAATACGAGGGGATCATCCTCGATCCGCCGAAATACGGCCGGGGTCCTGACGGTGAGGTCTGGCGTCTATTCGAGGATCTTCCCGAACTTGCGGGCCTATGCGCTGAACTTCTCTCTGAAAATGCCAAATTCCTGGTGCTGAACGCCTATGCCGAACGGATTAGTGGGGCGGCCCTCTGCGGCCTCCTGGCCGACAAGCTCAAGGGCCACGGCGGACGTATCGAATGGGGTGAGTTGGCGCTTGTCCAAGAAGACGGCGCCCGCGAGATCGGCATGAGCTTCTTCGCCCGATGGCATTCGGTCGCGGGGCAAGGATGAACAGCCGGGCCGTCACATCGCTGACCAATCCAACGGTGAAAGCCGTCCGCGCCCTGCACCTGCGCAAGGAGCGCGACGAGACGGGTCTCTTTGTCGCCGAGGGTTTGAAGGCGGTGATCGAGGGGACCGAGACCGGACGCGCTCCGCTGATCTTGATGCACGGCGCCGAGACCCACCCCCTCCTGAAGACCGCCATTGCTGCGACCCTCGCGGCGAACGGCGAGGTGATCGAAGTCACGCAAGACATCCTCGCCAAGATCAGCCGGCGGGACAATCCCCAAGCGGTGGTTGGTGTTTTCCGCCAGATCTTTCAGCCGCTAGCGCTCGTCCAACCACACTCGGCGCACTGTTGGGTGGCGCTTCACCGGGTGCGCGATCCGGGGAACCTCGGCACAATTGTGCGCACCGCCGATGCCGCAGGCTGCGGCGGGGTGATCTTGGTTGGTGAATGCTGCGATCCCTATTCGGTGGAAGCGGTGCGCGCGACCATGGGTTCGATCTTCGCCGTTCCACTGATCAAAGCCACCGAGACCGAGTTCGCCGCCTGGCGTAAGGCCTGGCCAGGCTCTGTTGTGGGCACCCTGCTCTCCGCCGAGATTGACCACCGCCAAGCGGTTTATGCCCTTCCAGCCCTGATTTTGATGGGCAACGAGCAGCAAGGCCTGCCGCCGGAGATGGCCGAACTCTGTGACGTCAACGTTAAGATCCCTATGCGCGGGCGCGCAGACAGCCTGAACCTGTCGGTGGCGACCGGGATTATGATCTACGCGGCGACCTGAGACGGGCGCAGATTCACGCCCTGGGCCCACCCGAAGCTGTCCGCAGCCGGCTTGCGAGGGACAGCAGGTGATCAGCCAGGCAAGGCTCACCCTCAGCCCCATGTTTGTCCGCGCAAAAACGCCCCAAGATCTGCCCCGCCAGAGACCTGATCGCATCGGATCGCGCCAGGAAGCTTATGGCCCGCTGCGCTTGCCCAGGGCTGGGGCTTGCGCGCGTGCGAAAACCACCGCTGGATGGCACCAGCCCAGCCACGCCTCTGCAGGGGGAGACCAAATGAACGATCGGCGCGCGTTTCTGCGATTCTTGGCGGCGAGCCCGCTTTATGCCGGCCTGCCGCACGCAGCCTCAGCCCTGGCTCAGACCTCCGATGCGCCAGGCACCTTGGTCGGCCGGCCGCAGGAGGCGTTTGACGTCTTCGACCTGGAAAGGGTCGCCCATCGCAACATCCCCGTAGCGCACTGGGGTTATCTTATGACTGCGGTCGATGGCGAGGAGACCTTGAAGGCCAACCGGGAGGCCTTTGCTCATTATCAGCTGCGTACGCGCCGCTTGGTCGACGTCAGCAAGCTGGACATGGGGATGGAACTCTTCGGAACACGCTATGCGAGCCCCATTTTCCTGTGCCCACTCGGCAGTCAGAAGGCCTTCCAGGCTGAGGGTGAACTGGCTGTGGCGCATGCCGCCAAAAGCCGCAACGCGTTGCAGATCCTGTCGACAATGACCTCAACGCCGGTGGAAGATGTGATCAAAGCCCGCAGCGGGCCGCTCTGGTATCAACTCTACACGACCAATGACTTCGACGTGGCGATCAAGCTGGCGCAGCGCGCAGAGGCAGCCGGATGCGCCGCCATCGCGGTCACCGTGGACCTGCCCGCCGGACGAAATACGGAAACGCTTAGTCGCGCGATTGCAGCCGACACCCGCCAATGCACAGCCTGCCACGCCCCGGGTGGCGCGCCGATGTCCACGCGGCCGATGTTTTCTGGGTTGGACGCAGGCCGACTGCTCAACAGCTCTCCATCGCTGACGTGGGACTTCATCAAGCGCCTCAAGGACGCCACGAAAATGAAGGTGCTGGTCAAGGGCCTCGAGTCTGGCGAAGACGCGGGCCTGGCCCTGAAATACGGCTGCGATGGCGTGATGGTCTCCAACCATGGCGGCCGAGCAACCGAGACCGGGCGTGGCACGCTGGAGTGCCTTCCCGAAGTTGTGGCCGCCGTGAAAGGACGGATCCCGGTACTCGTCGACGGCGGTATCCGGCGTGGGACAGATGCCCTCAAAGCCCTTGCGCTCGGCGCGACAGCGGTCGGAATTGGCCGCCCCTATATCTGGGGCCTGGGCGCGTTTGGGCAGCCCGGAGTGGAGCGGACGATGGACCTCCTCAACAACGAACTGCGCTTGGCCATGGCCGGTATTGGCGCGAGGTCGCTGAGGGAGATCACGCCGGCGGCGTTAATCCGCAAAGTCTGATCGAAAGAACCCTTGGAAGCCTTCGGTTGCGATCGCAACGGTGTTCGGTGGCTTGGCTGGCTTGCGTCTGGCCTCGGCGCCGATCGGCGGATCGCAACCCTTCCTCGTACAACGGCGATCTACCGGGCCCCTTGTTTCGGCAAGGACGTGCCGGACCAGGCGTACGGACTTTCGATGAACAACCGTGGCGCTGTGGGCGCTGCGGTGAAGGCCGCCGAGACCGCGACCGCCGAGGGTTTCTATGCATTCGCGCACCGCTTGGCTGTAAATTCGTCAATGATGCGAAGCCCCCGCAGACGTTTCAGGCACGTTAGCGCCTAGGTCCCCCGCGGCTTGGCTCGAGCCGTGGGCTCGGCGACAGACGGATCTTCAGGCCAGACATGCTTTGGATAGCGACCACGCATGTCGTTGCGAACGTCCTTCCAGGAGCCCTTCCAGAACCCCGGCAGGTCCTTCGTTGTCTGGATGGGCTTGTGGCCAGGTGAGAGCAGAGAAAATGTCAGAGGAACTCCCCCCACAGCGGGATGGACGACAAGACCGAAGACCTCCTGAACGCGGACGTCGACACGGGGGCCGGCCTCTGCGGCATAGTCGATGGCGAAACTGTTGCCGGTGGGCGCGGTCCAACGGCTCGGCGCCTCACGCTCGAAGCGGCGCAGAAGGTCCCACGGGATCAGAGTTCGCAGCCCCCCTTCGACAGCGTCAGGCTTAAGCGCGCCAAGCGAGCGAACGCCAGGCAGCAGCGGAGCCAGCCAGTCATCAAGGCGTGTGATTAGCGCGGCCTCGGAAAGATCGGGCCAAGTCGGATCCTTGTCCCGCAAAAACGCAAGCCGCTTACGTAACCCTACCGCGCTATCACTCCACGGCAGGACCTTAAGGCCCTCGGCCCGGACGCGATTGGCCAAGGCGTTTGCAATCAGCGCCGGGTCAGGATTTTCGTCGATGGCCTCGCGCACAACGAGGCGCCCAAGACGGGACAGGCGCTTTGCACGCATGCGCCCGCCCCCGCTTTCTTCCAGACGATCCTCGATCGTAAGTTGGCGGGAAAAGGCGGCCAGGAGTTCGCTCTCGCCCAGGGGCGCGGCCAAGAGGATGCGGTCTCGGCGCTCACCGCCACCCAACTCGGCCACCGCCATCCATGTCTCCCTGGCCAAGGCGTCAGTCGCATCAACAAATGCGCCGCGCCCACTGACCAGTTGAAACTCGCCCTGCGGACCGCGGGCCCGGGCGATGCGTTCCGGATATGCGAAGGCCAGCAGCAGCCCATCGGAAAGCGTCTCGCCTGTCCCCTCACCGCCTGTCATTCCAGCCCAGCGCGCGGCGAGCGCCTTGGCGTCCCGGGCTCTGGGGCTGCGATCGCGTTCAAGCGCCTCCAGGCGATGGCGCAGGTCGACGTCGCGGCCGCCAAGGCCGCGCTCAGTGACCAAAGCTGCGATCCGTGCGGCGCGCGAGGCCTGGCCCGTTTCGGAGGCTTTTAAGACCATGTGGGCAAGACGCGGCGGCAGCGGCATATCGGCAAGCGCTCTGCCATGCGCGGTCAGCGCACCGTCATCCGTCAACGCCTCAAGACGGACCAGCAGGGTGCGGGCTTCCGCAAAAGCTGCGACAGGCGGAGGGTCGAGGAACGCCAGCGCGCTGGCATCCCTAGCGCCCCAACGCGCGAGATCGAGGGCCAGACCGGAGAGGTCAGCGTTTAGAATTTCCGGATCCGCAAAGGCTGGCAAGGCGCGTGTCTCGGCCTCGTCCCACAGGCGGTAACAGACTCCAGGCTCAGTTCGTCCAGCGCGACCGCGGCGCTGATCGGCGGCGGCTCGGGAAACGCGGACCGTCGCGAGCCGCGTGAGCCCGCTGGCAGGATCAAAGCGCGGCACGCGCGCTTGCCCAGAATCGATAACCACGCGGACGCCTTGTATGGTCAAGCTGGTCTCAGCGATGGAGGTGGCAAGGACGACTTTACGCTTGCCCGGCGCGGTCGGCGCGATGGCTCGGTCCTGATCGCGAGACTCCAAGACGCCATAGAGCGGCGCGATCTCAATGCTCGGAGGCGTGCGTTCGGCAAGACGCTCGGCCGTACGAAGGATCTCGCCTTGGCCCGGTAGGAAAACCAGCAGGCTGCCCGTCTCGGCCGCCAACGCAATCTCCACGGCGCGCACGGTGCGATCTTCCAGCCGAAGCCTCTCGTCTCGGCCCAGGTAATGGGTCTCAACCGGGTAGGCTCGACCGAGACTTTCGATCACCGGGGCATTTCCCAGAAGACGCGCAACCGCCGCTCCGTCGAGCGTCGCGGACATCACCAGAATCCGCAGATCCTCGCGAATCAGGCTTTGAGCATCCCAGGCAAGGGCAAGGCCCAGATCAGCATCCAAGCTGCGCTCATGGAACTCATCAAAGATGACGCAGGTGACGCCGGCCAATTCCGGATCGGCAAGGATCATTCGGGTGAAGACACCCTCAGTGACCACTTCGATTCGCGTGGCCGCGGATATTTTTGACTGCATCCGCACCCGGTAGCCGACCGTCTGGCCGACGGGTTGACCAAGCGTGGCCGCCATTCGCTCTGCCGCGGCGCGCGCGGCGAGGCGCCGGGGCTCCAGGACAATGATCTTTCCGGCGCCGACCCACGGCTCACCCAGCAGCTCCAGGGGAACCACGGTCGTCTTGCCTGCACCTGGCGGAGCTACCAAGACGGCGGCCGAGTTGAGGGCTAGTGCGGCCTTCAAGTCTGGCAGAGCCTCCTGGATCGGCAGCGTTGGGGCTGGAGTCATTTGATCCTTATTAACGCGCCCGGTTGACCGAGCGGCAGCGTCACGCCACGGTCACGCTCAAATTTCACGGGGCCCACCGTGGGCAAGTGTTCGGAGGTTCTATGTGGCGCATTAAGTCGCTCGACGCGATCCTGGCTACGGCTGAGAAGAAATCGCTCCATCGGTCTTTGGGGCCCGTCCAACTCACAATGCTGGGTATCGGCGCGGTCATCGGAACCGGCATCTTCGTCCTGACAGCTACGGCCGCTCAAAAGGCAGGCCCCGGCATGATGGTCTCCTTCGTCATCGCCGGCGCGGTCTGCGCGGTTGCCGCGCTTTGCTATTCTGAACTGGCATCGATGGTGCCGGTGGCGGGTTCTGCCTACACCTACTCCTATGCTGTCATGGGAGAGTTAGTGGCCTGGCTCGTCGGCTGGGCCTTGATCTTGGAATATGCGCTAGGGGCGAGCGCCGTGGCGGTGGGGTGGTCTGGACATATTCTTGGTCTGTTTAGCGACCAGGGCATCCAGCTCTTACCCCATGCGTTGACCGTCGGGCCGAAGGTTTCCATTGGCGCCTTCCTCGAAGGTGGCGAAGCGGGTGGAATAATCAATCTGCCCGCGGTGATTATCACCATCTTGGTAACGACACTGCTCATCGTTGGAACCAAGGAAAGCGCGACGGTCAATGCGGTCCTGGTGGCGATTAAGGTCGCGGCCTTGACCCTCTTCATTGTCTTGACCATTCCACTGATCGCCAGCCACGTTGGCAATTTCAAGCCCTTCGCGCCGCGGGGTTGGGGCAATCCGCTCGGCTCATCGGGAACAGGGGTATTAGGCGCAGCCGCCTCAATTTTCTTTGCCTATGTCGGCTTCGACGCGGTCTCCACGGCAGCCGAGGAGACGAAGAACCCCCAGCGCAACGTACCCATCGGCCTGATTGCGTCTTTGCTCATCTGCACCGTGTTCTACCTGCTTGCCGCCGGCGGCGCGGTCGGCGCCTTTGGCGCTCAGCCGCTGATCGACGCAAATGGCATGGCCTATGACCCAGGCTCGCCCGAGTTCTCAGCCGCCTGCACGGCGCTCGGCGCACACACCCCGCTGGTCTGCTCCAAACACGCGCTCGCCTACGTGTTGCATGAGATCGGTCATCCGTTCTTCGGCAGCGTGGTCGCGCTTGCCGCCACGATCGCCCTTCCCTCTGTCGTCCTCTTGATGATGTACGGCCAGACCCGGATCTTCTTCGTGATGGCGCGTGACGGCCTCTTGCCGCCGGTGCTGGCAACAGTGCACCCGAAGTTCAAGACGCCCTGGATCATCACTGTTGTGACCGGCGTCGTCGTGGCGATCTTCGCAGCTTTCCTTCCGGTGGGCCAGCTGGCCGACTATTCCAACTCCGGGACGCTGTTTGCTTTCGCCGCCGTGTCAGTCGGTGTGATGGTGCTTCGCTTTACCGATCCGAACCGGGTGCGTCCGTTCAAGACGCCGTTCCTGTTCATCATCGCCCCGGCGTCGATTATTGGTTGTGCCGTGCTGTTCCTAAGCCTCGACAGCAAGTCCAAGGGGCTGTTTGCGGTTTGGACCGTGCTCGGACTGGCCTTCTATTTCTGCTACGGCTTTTGGAAATCCAACGTCCGACGTGGCGTAGAACACGATGAGCCGCTCTCCGAGGGCGTAGGCGGAGGGCCAGCCTAAGATCACCTGGGAAATCGAGACGGAAAGGCCCGGGTTATTCCCGGGCCTTTTCTTCTTCCCCATAAGGCCCGATCATAGGTCAACATGAACGCTCCACAGCCACCGCCCCAAAAACAAGACATGGCGATCCGCGCCATCATCGCGCCGGTCACCCCCTTGCAGCAGAACTGCACCATCGTCTGGTGCGCAAAGACGCTTAAGGCTGCGATCATTGATCCGGGTGGTGAGGCCCCGCGCCTGATGCAGGCCATCAAGGACCAGGGCCTGACACTCGAAAAAATCTGGATCACCCACGGCCACCTTGACCATGCCGGTGCAACAGCCGCGATCAAAGAGCTAACCGGGGTGCCGATTGAAGGGCCTCATCCAGACGATGTCTTCTGGATCGACCAGATCGAAGCCTCTGGCGCCAAATGGGGAATGCCAGAAGCGCGTGGCTTCACGCCTGACCGGTGGTTGCATGACGGCGACGTGGTGACGCTTGGGGAAACCCAGTTCGAGGTCTACCACTGCCCAGGCCACACACCAGGTCATGTGATCTTCTTCCATCGCCAGGCGCGTTTCGCTCAGGTGGGGGATGTGCTTTTCCAGGGCTCTATTGGCCGAACCGACTTTCCGCGCGGCAACCACGCGGACCTGATCAAGGCCATCACAACCAAGCTCTGGCCGCTGGGCGACGACGTTCGCTTCGTGCCAGGACATGGACCAATGTCCAATTTCGGCCAGGAACGCCAGACCAATCCATTTGTCGCAGACGCAATCTTGTCGGACACCTGATTTCAGCCGGGAAATCGGCGTGTTACGCGCCGCCGCCAACGTCGCAGCTATGGAGAAGATCCTCGAAATGACGACTGCGGGCACCCGCATCTTGATGGTCGACGACGATCCCGGAATTCGGGACGTTGTCTCCGACTTCCTGGGAAAGCACGGCTATAAGGTCGATACCGCTGGCGACGCCACCGAGATGGAGGCCGCGCTGGAGCGGGGCCCCGTCGATCTCATCGTGCTCGACGTCATGTTGCCCGGTGAGGACGGCCTGGCGATCTGCCGGCGCTTCGCAAATGGCGACGGCGGACCGCCCATTATTATGCTCTCGGCAATGGGTGAGGACGCCGACCGCATTGTCGGCCTAGAACTGGGCGCCGACGATTATTTAGCCAAGCCCTGCAATCCACGAGAATTGTTGGCCAGGGTGCGCGCTGTTCTGAGGCGCTCTGAGCAACGCTCCGGCAACGGCGGGGTCGGCGCTGGCTGTGAGTTTGCCGGTTGGCGGCTGGACCTCGTCCGGCGCGAACTGCGCTCACCGGCCGGTGTCGTGGTGAACCTATCCTCAGGTGAATTCTCATTGCTTCGCGCCTTCGTGGAACGCCCCCAACGCGTGCTCACTCGCGATCAGTTGCTGGAGTTCGCCCGCGGACCGGATTCGGACGCCTTCGATCGTGCGATCGACGTTCAGATCAGCCGTTTGAGACGCAAACTCGATGACGGCGGCGGCAGCCACGAGCTGATCCGCACGATCCGCAATGAGGGCTACATGTTCACCGCAAAGGTGAAACGTACGTGATCGAGCCTCGCCAAGGCCCCGGAGGACTTGTCCTGCAAAACACCGATGAGGACAGAACCGGATGAGCTGGATGCGGCGTAGTGCTGAACGGCGGCCAACGGGCTCACTCTTTGTGCAGCTGGCCACACTGGTGGGTCTGGCGATCGTGCTCGCCCAGGCGATCAATGTGCTGCTGCTGTTCAACCTGCCGCCGCCCACGCCGGATTTCTATCGACTCTCTGAGATCGAGCAGACCCTCCGCGGTACAGCGCCTGTCTTAACCGAACGACGTCCCTTGCAGGTCCTGACGTCGGCCAAGCCGCCAAGTCCCGCCATGGAAAGCGCAACGACGCCCGCCATCCGCGCGCGCCTGGCCAAAGACCTTGGTGTCCCCCTCGACGGTGTCGTGCTGGCAACCAGAGCCGGCCCCTTCGCCGACCGTCGGGTGTTCCGCATAATTCGCGACCGCATGGCCCGCGAGGGCGTGCGCGAGGAACAGTTCTTCGTCGCGCCCTTCGACATCGGCGTGCGCCGAGCCGATGGGCGCTGGGCGGTGGTCCGTCCGCAGCCTGCATTCGGCCTTGATCCATGGCAGATCCGGATCGCACTGTGGTTCGTCTTGACGGCGATCGCCACGGCGCCGGTCGCCTATGTGTTCGCCCGGCGGCTCTCCTCTCCGATCAAGCTCTTCGCAGACGCCGCCGAGCGACTTGGCCGCGACCCGCGCGCGCCGCCCCTTGAGCTCAAAGGCCCCTCGGAGATTGGCGTCGCCGTGCGCGCTTTCAACGACATGCAGGAGCGTCTTCGTCGTTACGTCGAGGACCGCACGGCCATGGTGGGCGCGATAGCCCATGACCTTCGCACACCGCTAACGCGGCTGCGCTTTCGGATCGAGGGATTGCCGGACGACCAGCGCGCCAAGATGAGCGCCGATATCGATCAGATGGAAGAAATGATCTCCGCGGCGTTGAATTTTGTGCGCGACACCAGTCGGCCGCGAGAACGTACGCCACTAGAGCTTTCGTCCCTGCTCGAGAGCCTCTGCGACGAGATGGCGGAAACGGGCCGCGACACCGAAGTCAGCTTTGGCGAAAAAGTGGTGCTGGAAGGCGATCCCATGGCGCTTCGGCGGCTATTTTCCAATCTGCTGGAAAACGCCGTGAAATTTGGCGGCCGCGCCAGGACACGGGTTTTCCGCGACGCCAACAACGCCTTCGTGGAAATTGAAGACGACGGTCCAGGCATTCCGCCCTCTGACCGCGAGAAGGTGTTCGAACCCTTCTACCGACGCGAGCCGTCACGCAGTCGTCAGACCGGCGGGATCGGCCTGGGCCTTGCGGTTGTGCGATCGATCGCGCGCGGTCACGGCGGGGATGTGGACCTGATCAACCGCGTTGGTGGTGGGCTGACGGCACGGGTGCAGTTGCCTATCTGAAGTTCGCCCTTGCACGATTGTGATCGCGCAAAACGTCTGCCTCCCGAGCCCAGGCTTGGCGCGCTGGGCCAATATGTCTCTAAGACGCGCGACTTCGTACGCAACCATGGCTCCGTCTTGCGGGTTACCCCAGTCGAAGACGTGATCGTCTGAGGAGCCTACCCGCCATGCCTACCGTCGACACCGGCAAGCCCCGCGCCCGTCGAGGCTTTGCAGCGATGAGCCCAGAGCGACGCCGCGAGATCGCCCGCAAGGGTGGAGCCTCTGTTCCCGGCGAAAAGCGTAGCTTCGCCAAAGACCGCGACTTGGCGGCGTCTGCCGGCCGCAAGGGCGGAGAAGCCAGCCGCGGCGGCGGCCGCGGGCGTGGCCGCGACAGGGCCTAAGCCATCAGCGAGACGACCGCAAAGGCAGGATCGTCGCTGAGCCAGCTTGCCTCCAGGGTCCAGCCTGCGCCGGCGGCGATCGCTGCGAACCCTTCGACGGTGAACTTGTAGGAGTTCTCGGTGTGTAGCGTCTCGCCCTTTTCAAAGGCGAAGGAACGGCCCGCCACTGTCACCTCTTGAGCACTCAAGCTCTCCAGGTGCATCTCGATACGGCTCGCCTCGGCGTTCCAAATGGCGCGGTGGGCGAAAGCCTTCAGATCGAAGTCACCGCCCAGCTCTCGATTGATGCGGGCCAACAGGTTCTTATTGAACGCTGCAGTGACGCCAAGGGCGTCGTCGTAGGCCGCAACCATCGTCTGCTCGGCCTTCACAATGTCGATCCCGACCAGGAATCGTGAGCCGACGCCTAACAAGGTTCGCGCACCCGCCAGGAAGGCTTGGGCCTCGGCCGGTGTGAAGTTGCCAATGGTGGAGCCCGGGAAGAATCCCGTGACCGGTCGCCCCTGGGCGGCCGAAGGCAGGACGATCGCTCGGGTGAAGTCCTCCAAAAGCGGCGCTATCGAGAGCTTCGGATAGTCACGATGGATCGCGATCGCCGCTTCATCGAGGGCCGCGCGGCTGATGTCGATGGGCGCATAGACGCCGATCTGGGGTGCGGCATCGAGGAGAATTCGCGTTTTGACGCTGGCACCGCTGCCAAATTCCACCAACGCTGCACCCGGCGAAATCAGCCGGGCGATCTCGGGGACGATCTTGCGCAGGAGCGCCACTTCCGTGCGCGTCGGATAATATTCCGCAAGTTCGGTGATCGCCTCGAATAGGCGCGAACCCTCAGCGTCGTAGAAGTATTTCGGCGGTACGTACTTCTGCGCCCTGGCTATGCCTGTCGCAACGTCAGCCTCGAAATCGCACGTGACATGGGCTGGATCTGCCGCAGAGAGATCTCGAGCCAGGCGAACCCCGCTGAACATCCAACGCTGTTGCGGATAGAAGAAGTTGCGGTAGCTGGCCCTTGTGTGACCGGATGGTGTCACACAGGCTCCGCCGCGCAGCACCATCTGTCCGGCCATGAACTTACCATTATATTCGCCCACCGCACCTGAGGCCGGCTTGAAACCCGGATATGGGCAATAGCTGCTTCGGGTCCACTCCCACAGATCCCCGAACATCTGGCGCAAGCCTGCGCCTGGCAGCGGTGCCGTTGGGGAAAAGCGCCCAGAGCCGAGAAAATTGCCGGCAATCGGCAGGTCTTGGGACGCATGCTCCCACTCAGCCTCCGTTGGGAGGCGTGCGCCTGCCCAGGACGCATAGGCCTCCGCTTCGTAGAAACTGACGTGGCCGACGGGCGCGGTTAGATCGAGCGCGCGCAGGCCATGTAAGGTCATGGCGCTCCAACCGAGACCTTCATTTTCGGGGCTGGTCTGCCAATAGAGTGGGGCCTCCCAGGCTTCGGCTCGGACGCGCGCCCAACCTTCCGAGAGCCACAGTTCTGGACGCTGGTAGCCGCCGTCCGCCATGAAGGCGAGCCACTCAGCGTTTGTCACGAGCCGATCGGCGAGTTCGAAAGGCTCCAGCCACACCTTATGCCGCGGGCTCTCGTTATCGAATGCAAAGCCGTCGCCGGCGTGGCCGATTTCCACCAGTCCGCCTTCAAAACCAACGAAACCCATCGGTTCAGCTAAGCGGCCGAGGACGGGGTCACTTAGCCTGGGCGGTGCAAAGGCGGGCCGTAGCGGAGACTGGGCAAACAGATGCAGGATATCCATCAAGATCAGTTCTTGATGCTGCTCCTCATGGGCCAGGCCAAGGTCGATCAGCTTAGCACGATCGCTAACGGCGGCTTCCTTCGAGAGCAGGACGCCGATCGCTTCGTCCACGTAGCTGCGATAGGCGATCACATCCTTGAGCGATGGACGGGTCAGCAGGCCCCGCTCTGGACGCGGCTGTCGGGGCCCCAGCGCCTCGTAGTAGGAATTGAAAATGTAGTGAAAGCGCGGATCGAACGGCTTGTATCCCGCAAGGCTCGGGATGAGCAGAAAGGTCTCCCAGAACCAGGTCGTATGGGCCAGGTGCCATTTGGTGGGGCTTGCGTCCGGCATGGACTGGGCAAGTTGATCCTCGGCCGTCAGCGACCGCGTCAGGGCCTCGGTCGACTGTCGCACGGCGCGGTAGCGGTGGATGGCGCTCGACGCGGGCATAGGCTTTCGAGCGCCCGCCTTGGCCTGGCCGATCTCCTGCGGGTCATCGGACTGGCTCATATGCCTCCTCTTTCGCGTCCTTCACGACCGCGACTCTACCCGGCAGGCCCAGACCTAAGGGCTCGAGGCCGCAACGCAACAGGACACATCGAACAAGGTCCGAAAAATTACCGATCGGGAGCAAACCGGACGGAACGTCAGCTTGGCCTAAGCCGTTAGGATTTGCGTGGGGCGCATACGAAAGGATCACGATAATGCCCAACTCCGAAGCCGACCGGCATCTCGCTGGCCCAGATCCTGATGGCGGCGCTAAGCGCGGGCGCGGCGATGGCGATGCAACGTCGCGGCATGGCGGACCGCAAGCCCGCTCCTTCAGGGACGCCAAATTTCAGGCCGATGATGCGCGTCTGAGCGACAAACTCGATCGCTATGACCGCGAGCACCAGGGATCAGGCGAACCGGTCGACGGCAGCCGTTTCGGATTCTTCGCAAATCAGCACACTCAGCGTCGGGCCCCCGAAGTGATCTGAGCGTTCGTCCCTGACGACCTGGATTGGCGCGGCCACAGATGCAGCAGCATGATCAAGGCCATGCCCGTTGGCGACGCCTCCAGATAGACCTCTACGACGAGGCGTATAAGCGGGTCCGGCTCGAACGCAGCGATAACGTCCGCGAGCGGTTCCACGACGGGTGCGCCAGGCAAAACGCAGAAAATGCGTCAGGACCGAGCATTGCGCCCGATCCTGACGACAAGGTCTAGTCGGCGAGCGGCTTCGCGGCGGGATAGACGACCGGCAAGACCAACGACGAAGGATGGGTTGCATCCATGTAGACGCTGTTGGTCGCAACACGCGGCGCAAGCTTGTGATCGCCTGCCGGCTCGCCCGTGTTGGAATTCACCTCGAAGCGGGGGCTATTCGACGAAGAGATATGAAGTGCGATCCTATGCCCTTTTTCGAAGGTGATCGCGGTCGACCATAGATCAATCTCCAACGCCTCCGGCGCACCCGGCGTCATCATCTTCACCTCATCGGGCATGCGGCCATGGCGAAAACGCGTGCGAACCGGTGCATCGAGGACGAGGGCCTCGTAGCCGTCTGGGTAAATGTCGACCAGCTTGGCCATGAAGTCGGTGTCCGGACCATCGGTTGCGCCAAAAAGCTCGACTTTCACCGGGCCCGAGATGGTCATGTCCTTATCCAGAGCTGGCGTCTGGAAGCGCAAGTAATCCGGCCGCGCGGGGATCGCTCTTTGATCCATCGGGCCCCGATCGAACGTCAGGTTTGCGCCGCCCACCGTCGGGACGGGATTGGCTGGGTCAAACCTGTAGCTGATCTTCACGCCGTCTGCGGAGGGGGCCTTGTTGCTCAGCGTTTTTTCAGCCGTCAGATAGAAGCGAACCTCGCGATTGGCTGGCGGCCAGTTCGCAGACGTCAGCATGCGATTTTTGGGCGACAGAGCGCCCTTCTCCGCAGCCGCCATCATATAATAACTGACAGGCGGCTCATCCATGATGCCGTTCTGGATGCCCTTCAGCCAATAGTTGAACCACCGGATTTCCTGGTCGCTGGCCAAGGTAAGGCGGTCAAAGCCGGGGTATTCCAGATTTCCGCTCAGCGGGCCGTGGCCAAAGGGACCCATCATCAATTTCTGATTACCACGCGCACCCTTGGCACCTTGGTTCTGAAGGTATTCGAAGTTCGAAATATTGCCGTGGTTGAAGATATCGTACCAGCCACCGACATTGTAGATCGGGATCTGGATGTATTTGCGGTTGGTGCTCATCGCCGAGCGGTTCCAGAAGACGTCGTCGATCACCCGTCTACGCTGTTGGTCGAGCACATCATCAGAGACGCCCTGCCCCTTCGACCAGCCCAACACGTCCTTTTCCTTGAGTGCGCCGCCGGGATAGCTGTTCTGCAGCAGGTCGTATGGCGCGACCACGACATAGGCTGCCTTGAGGTGCGGCGGGGCGGCCATCGCAGCCTCATTCGACGTAATTCCCATGGCCGAGCCGCCTGTCAGGCCGATCTTGCCATCACTCCATGGTTGTTTGGCAGCCCACTCAACGCTGTCGTAGCCATCTTCGATGTCGTTTTCGAAGGCCGCATAGAATCCCTTGGACCGGCCCTTGCCGCGGACGTCTTGCAGCACGAAGACGAAACCTGCGTCGGTGTAGTGTTTGGCCTGATTGACGAGCGCCTGGCGCATCTTGGAGCCGTCCGCATCATGCTCCTTGTCGATACGCCCGTCCTTCAGATAGGGCGTGCGCGTCATGACCACGGGCCATGGACCGGTTCCCGCAGGCTTAAAGACGTTGCCGGCAAGCGCTGTGCCGTCGCGCATCGTTGCGATCTCTTCGACCGCTCCGGGCGGCAGGCCAGGCCACTTGTAAGCCGCGGCCGCGGCGGCGGCCGCGGGCTTGGTGCCCGGTTTCTCGGCCGCTGTGGCCAGTCCTGCGGCCAAGCTCAGCGCCAAGACCGAGGCCAGGGCGAAGTGGGTCAGTTTGCGCATCTTGGATTTCCCCCTCTGGCGGCTCTTTGTCCGCACCAAATCATCGTTGTTCAAATACGGCCGGCACTTAAGCACAGCGACCCAACAGGCGTCAGCCCGCGACGCGCTCCAGCCAGGCGGCAAGATCGGCCACCACCTCCGCGCGGTTGATCTCATTCAGCATCTCGTGGCGACCTCCGGGATAGACCTTCACCTCAAGTTGCTCGAGACCCGCCTGGCGATATCGATCAACGAGAGGATTGAGCAAAGCCAGGCGTTGGTTGATGGGGTCCTGGTCGCCCACAAAAATGTAGATCGGCAGATCCTTGCGGATTTTAGCAATTTCAAGCGGATCTGCGGTTCGCGCCCGAAGCCGACCAAAGCCGTAGTCGCCTCCGGGCTTGGGGGAAAATCCGCAAAGCGGGTCGGCGATATAGGCATCCACCTCAGCTTCGTCTTTGGACAGCCAGTCGAAGGGTGTGCGGGGTGCCTCGCCCTCCACCTTTATCTCGTCCAATCGCCGAGCGGAGTCGGTACGCTCACCAAAGGCTGCAGTGCCCGATAGCACCAGGCCATCGATGGCTCTGGAATGGTCGAAGGCGAAGGCCTGGGCAAACAAGGAGCCCAAGCTGTGGCCCAGAAGGATCCGCGGCAAATCCGGATGTTCCGCATGGGCCAAAGACGTCAAACGATGCAGGTCCTCAACGATGAGTTGGGCGCCGTTTTCGCCAAAATCGCCGAAGGCTTCGGCCGTTGGCGCAGTGAGGCCATGACCGCGATGGTCCTGCGCGTAGATCGCCCAGCCGGCGGCGATCAAGGCGGCGAGCGGAGCCAGATAGCGACGCGCATGCTCCCCCATCCCGTGGGCAACGATCAAGACGGCGTGGGGCGTGATCGTGTCGTCGGTCCAGCGGAAACCTGCGATATCGGCACCACCTGCGCCTTCGAACCGGAACGCCCGCTCGCGGACAGTCATTCGCCTGGTCCCTTCTGATCGATGCCCCTTCCTGACCACCTCGGGGGGCACTAAGACCCCTAGATGCTCCTGCTCAGATCAGAATCGCAACTGTGACCCGCCAAGACGCACAAGGTTTCGACCTCGCCGATCCGTTGGCCCGCTTCGGCGATGCCTTCGATCTGCCCAAAGGCGTGATCTATTTGGACGGCAACTCTTTGGGCCCTGCGCCGCTCAAGGTCCATGAGCGCCTGGAAAAGGTCTCGCGCCACGAATGGGGCGAGGGCCTGGTGCGCAGCTGGAATAGCGCCAGATGGATCGAAGCGCCTGGCCGCGTCGGCGACAAAATCGCCCAACTGATCGGCGCCAAGGCGGGCGAGGTGGTCGTCGCCGACTCAACCTCGGTAAATCTCTTCAAGCTGGCTGCAGGCGCGCTGTCGCTGCGGCCCGGCCGCAAGACACTGCTTTCGGAGACAGGCAGCTTTCCAACCAACCTTTACGTCCTCCAGGGTCTGACCCATCTGCTCGGCGATCGTGCTCAGTTGAAGGCGCTTGCGCCAGCCGAGGTGGTCGCAGCGATCGATGAAGACACCGCTGTGGTCGTGCTCACTCACGTCCATTTCAAGTCCGCTCAGCGCTGGGATATGGCCGCCATCACGGCCGCCGCGCATGCCAAGGGCGCACTGGTTATATGGGATCTCTGCCACACTGCAGGCGCAGTTGCGGTAGACCTGAACGACATCGGTGCGGACCTGGCTGTCGGCTGTGGCTACAAGTACCTGAACGGAGGCCCCGGCGCGCCGGCCTTCCTGTTCGTGGCCGAGCGACATCAAGCCCTGATCCAGTCCCCTCTCTGGGGCTGGATGGGGCACGCCACGCCCTTCGCCTTTGAGGATAACTATCGCGGGGCGAGCGGTATCCGTGGTCAGATCACCGGCACGCCGCCGATCCTGGGCCTGGCGGCCCTGGAGGCCGGCGTCGACCTGCAACTGGAGGCTGATCCAGCGCGCGTCGAGGCCAAGGGCCTGGCGCTGGCGGATCTGTTCATCGCCGAAATTGAGAGCCGAGGTGCCGATCCGGCGTTGAAGCTCGCGAGCCCTCGCGAGGCCGGCCAACGTGGCCTGCACGTCTCTTTCAGCCATCCTGAAGCCTACGCTGTTGTGCAGGCGATGATCGCCAGAGGCATTATTGGTGATTTCCGCGCGCCGGATATCGCCCGCTTTGGCTTTTCGCCGCTATTCCTGAGCTATGCCGCGGTCTGGGATGCCGCCCACGCCATGGCCGACATCCTGGCGGCCCGCGCTTGGGACCGCCCCGAATTCCACGCCCGCGCCGCCGTCACCTGAGCCGCCAACGGCGCTGAGGTAACAACCGCAGCTTAAGACATCATCCGCCGGTCGCATCTACGACGATAGGTATCGTTTTACCGCGGGACAGGGGCTCCCATCCCGCCAAAATGGCGGATGCGATGCCTTTCGCCACGATGCCCAGATCGATCTGTGAGGCTTTCAGCTGCGGCGCGCCATATCGGGGCTGCGGGCCCATTGGGAATTCCAGCACAGCTTCGCGCTGGCCCTCCTTGTGACGCACGGCGATCGCCATTCCGCGCCATCCGGCGGTATCACTGGACCACTGGGGCTGTCGTTGAAGCCGCCAGACATAGGGCTCCCCGTCGACCTCAATCTCAAACTCCGGGCTTTGCTTGTTTCGCGCCATGTGCAGCAGTTAGCCCGGCAAGCGGATCCAAGCCACCCCTGCACCGCCAAACCCCGCAGGACCGCGCCCTGCTTCCCTGTCTTCAGAAGAGCGAAGTTTCAGGTCCTCCGAATCGCCGATCGCCACCCTGGCCCCCACCCCACCCCAGCGTCGATGTCGATGGCCTCGATCAGCAAACCCCAGGCTCCAGTCCAATAGGTTCAAGACGCTTTCGGCCTTACTGCAGTCTCCTGTCACTTGGCGAGTGAGTAGATTCCGATCCTAGCCGGCAGCTGCGAAACAACCCCAGTATCCAATAGCCGCCTCCGCATTCGAAGACGCCGGTCGCGGGGCGGATCAATTTCATCCGTCACACCGTCGGACGTACGCCAAATTGTTCTCCGGCCCAACTTAATCTTGGATGGAACGCCTAACATGTTGGACCCGAACGTCATCTTATTTCCAGCGATTGTCTTTGCTTTCGTTGTCGCGCTTCTGTTCCTGTTCGCGGCCGTAAAAATTCTGCGCCAGTACGAACGGGCAGTGGTCTTTACACTGGGCAAATTCCAGGCGGTGAAGGGGCCGGGCCTGGTGCTGATGATCCCGTTTATCCAGGAGATGGTCCGCGTCGATCAGCGTATCCAGGTGGTCGAAATTCCCACCCAGGACGTCATCTCAAGGGACAATGTCTCGATGAAGGTCGACGCCGTACTCTACTTCCGGGTCGTCGCCCCCGAACGCGCGATCATCCAGGTCCAGGATTACCTGCCCGCCACCAATATGCTGGCCCAGACCACCCTGCGCGCGGTTCTGGGACAACATGAGCTAGATGAGATGCTGTCGGAGCGCAAAAAACTCAGCGTTGACGTCCAAGCCATCCTGGACAGCCAGACCGAGACCTGGGGCATCAAGGTCAGCAATGTCGAAATCCGCACGGTCGAATTGACCGAGAACATGGTCCGCGCCATCGCCAAGCAAGCCGAGGCCGAGCGCGACCGCCGCGCCAAGATCATCCATGCCGAGGCCGAGTTCCAGGCGTCCCAGACCCTGACCAACGCGGCCAAGATCTTGTCGACCACGCCGGCGGCCATGCAGCTGCGCTACCTCCAAACTTTGACTGAGATCGGCGCCGAGCAGAACTCCACCGTGGTGTTCCCCATGCCAATCGACATCATCAAGCCGTTCCTGGAGCTGTTCGACAAGGCTGAGGACACGCCCACTTTGAAGCAGTCCAACGGCGCACACCGCCGTGCGCCGGCGAAGCCCTCGGCCGCGGTGCAGTGATCTAGATCCTCATTTCCACAACAAGCACCGCCGACCTTGGTGTTCGACTGAACCAAAGGCGCGAAGCAGACGACATGGCATCCGTATCCGGACCAACCCGGTTAAGCGATCCGTTCCGCCTTTTTCTGCACAGCGGCCTTTGGATCGACCGGGACAAAACGCCCCTAAGCATCCTGTCCGCGCTGGCGCGCCTCGAGGTCGATCCCTGGGAGGAAGCCGCTCAACTCACGGTGCCGGCGCAGCGCTCCGCATCAGCGAAACTCACCTCGATGCTGGCCAATCTTCCCGATGGGCCAGCCATCCGCGGCGACCTCGACGCTATCTGCGTCCGTTCTCTAAGCCTGCTGTCGCTTCCTGCTAACCGTGAACTTTCGAACGCCACTGCACCGGTCGCTCCACCGGCTCAGTCCAGCGCATTTCTCTTTCTCGTTCTGGGCTTTTGGATGATGGCGATCACCCTTATGGCCGCACAGGGACCTTCCGGAGGGCTAAAGCCTGCCAGCCCCCTGGCGTATACCTCGGATCTGAAACCATGATCCGCATGAAACCCTTGATTTCCGTCTTGGACGCCGCCTTGCCAGCAAGCTCGCTCGCCGCCTCGCCGGCAGGGGCCGCAGCACGCCCCTTATCGATATGAACAACACCACGATCATGGACCTTGTTTTGGCCCACCATGCGCAGCGTTCGGCCCGCGTGGCCTAAATTCAATCCGCGGCCTCACCGTCGGACTTGAGATCACCGCCAACCATAGCGTGCCAGTGCGGACCAAAGTGCGGCGTCACGCGCGCTTCGAATGCGTTCAAACGGTGGGTTAAGCGCTTTGTCTCCGGCCTGTCCGCAGGCGATTGTATCAGGACTTCGGGGCGATAGGCCGCTATCTCCCGCATCAAGTCCATCAGACGCTGATAGCTTGGTGTCCCCTCCGCCGGCAGAGCGTCCAGCAGACGAGTGGCCTCATCAATCGCCGACTCGAATAGCTCGCGGCTGTGGATCAACGGATAAGCTCCTGCTTCTTGACGTCACTTCGGGTCTGGCCCGAACGGCGTCCAACTAGGCCTGTCAACCGATCTTGATTTTTGAACCCGCCTGAAAGACGTAATCGGGGAGATTAAGGTTCTTTGGTGCAGGTCCTTTCCGGATCCGACCGGCCGTGTCGTAGACCGAGCCGTGACCGGGGCAAAACCAGCCCCCGTACTCGCCCTGGCCAAAAGTCGGCACGCATCCAAGGTGGGTGCAGATGCCAATCACGATCAGCCATTCTGCCTTTCCGGGCTTATGGCGGCTCTCGTCGGTCGCCGGATCGCGCAGGTCTGCGTGATCGTCGGCGACGGCTTCGGCGATCTCTTTCGCGGTCCGGTGCCGGATGAAGACTGGCCCGCCGCGCCATTTCACGACGATCTGCTGGCCTAAGACGACGCGACCATAGTCCACCTCGATCGACGCCAATGCGAGGGTGTCGGCCGAAGGGTTCATCTGGTCGATGAAAGGCCATGCGAGCCCCCCCATCGCACCCAGCGCTGCGGTCGTCGCCGCAATATGAATGAAGTCGCGCCGCGTCTCGGGCGCGACCTCCGGGTGATCGGGCCTGGGCAAACCGTCAGATGGGAGATCGAACGACACGAACTATTTCGCAGCGCCTGAGATGTCGGACTTCACTCTTACGTATTCCTCCCGCGCGATGTCACCGCGCGCATATCGCTCATCGAGAATGGCCAGCGCTACACTCCGGGGCAAGGCGTCATACCGACAATGGGCACGGTAGGTGTAGCCCCAGTTGCCCAGACCGGAAAACATCAGGGCTATGAAACCGATCCAAAGCAGCCAGCTCCAGCCGAAGTTCCAATCGTTCCAGCAGGGGTGGTTCACTATCGTCTCCTTGGGTTCGCGAATGGAAGGCGTTCGGCCGGACGGCTGCTAAGCAAAACCGTGCGGCCGAGCCGCTGCCTCACCCCGGCGTTTGGCGCTCGACGCCATTGGTGTGCGCCCATCGAACCTGGGTCGACATGCTGTCCAACCGGCGTTGCATGTCGGTGCTGTCGCGCTGGCTCAATTGCGCGCGGTCCCGTGCTAGCCGTCGCGCTTGGAAAGCGCGGGTCTTGTCGATCATCCGCGTCACGCGGCCGGCTTCAGAGCGGGTGATCGTCCCGCCGCGGAGGCCGTTCTTGACCCGCATGTCGAGCCACATGAGCCGTTCGGGAACAGGCTCGGGCGCACCGCGCCAGAAATCCGGCCCGAAACCGTATTCGACGATGGAGCCTGGGCTTGCTGGGGTCTGTCCCACAGCTGGGGCGCTGGCAGCCGCCAAGGCAACGGAAGCCAATGCGGCGATCAAAAGGCGATTCATCAAATGCCCTCGGCTCGTCGCCGTGACGAAATTGACCGGCGTGAGCTTCAGAGGTCATAAAGACTGACCACCAAGGCTGAAGACAGGATCGGAATCTACTCAAACGCCAGCTTGACGCGCCTGCCGCAAGAACGGCCCAAAACGCCTCAGCGTACGATTTCTCTGTGGCAAATCTGCACGAACAGCCAATTCCAGGGACGTCACAGCGGGTGAACTGACGCAGCGCCATCGAGCGCCCTTTTCAGTTGGGCAGGCTCTTCGGTGGGTAGATCAGGCTATTGCCGAAATACCAAATAACTTCAGGTCGGAATGGCGGTGACGCAGGGATTCGAACCCTGGATACCCTTTCGGGTATGACGATTTAGCAAACCGTTGCCTTCAGCCACTCGGCCACGTCACCTTGTTGAAAACGCTGGATTTTGACTTAGCGTCATCATCCAGGGGCGGACCAAGGTCGGCCGGCTCGCCCCGGGAGCGCGGTTTCTAGCCGAGGAAGGCGCGTCTGCCTAGACGGCTATCACACTGCGATGAGCTAAGCTGGCAAGGGCCAGGCTCGAACTGAAGCTTATGGGGGCTGACATGGTGGCGATTTGCCAAGTCATGGCCGCAATGGGAGCAGAGCGACACCACCAGCGGGGACACCGTCTGTCCGGATGGCTATTGCAGCGCCGCATCTCCGTTCAGCGTTGTCGACTCGCCTGAAAAGAGAACACGATTGCGCCCAGGTTACGATGCGTCCATTTTTCCGGGCTCTTGGAATAAGCAACGGAAGATGAGGACGAAATTAGCGGTCATCGCCGCATCGATCGCTTTGTCGGTCTCGGCGCCGGCGTTGGCGACGTAGTATATCCTCGAATATTCAGACACCTTCGGCGCTGGAAATTACGGTACGATTGACGTTACAGGCACCTCCACGGACCTGTATTTCGACGTCGAACTGAACTCACCCTTTAAAATCGTTGATACGGGCGGACACTTTGCGTTCGCTGCGAACTTGACCGGCACCGTCACAGGCTTGACACCTTACAAATCTGGCCAATTCACATACTCGACGGGAACGCTGTCCAATCCCCCGTTCGGAAATTTCGATGTCGGTCTTAATTGCATCACCTGCGGCAATGGCTCCAGCAGCCCCTGGGGTTCATCAATGCAATTCCACCTCACGGGGACAGGCCTGGGCGTTCAGGCGGCGACCGGTCAGTATAACGACCACAACGTCTACTTTGCGGTCGACGCTTACAACGGCGTCAATACGGGTACCATTGGTGCCGGCCTCGGCGCCGTACCCGAACCGGCCACTTGGGGCCTGATGATTATGGGCTTTGGCGGGATTGGTGCGATGCTGCGACGCCGTCGCCAAGCTGTCGCCGTCGCCTAAGGCGCAAGACGAACGCAAACATCACCCCGGCGGCGACGCCGGGGTTTTTTGTGCGCGATCCTTAGCGTTAGCTGGCCGAAGGCCTTATCGGAAGCAAAACAAGCGGCAGAGCCGCTCATCCGCCCCTATTCAGCGACGTCAATACGCCGCAAAGCCTGAACCAGACCCGTAAATAGGATAGGCTTGGCGTGTTGCAGCCTGCAACAACCAACGTCCTGGGTGCTGATGAAATTTGGTTTGGGCGCAGTGGGGCGGGTGCGAGCTCCCGAGCTTGTTATCTTCGACTTGGCGCGCGACACCCAGGCAAAACAGCCCCGGTGGAGACGTCTGGGCGCTTTGCTGCCCGTCTATTTGGAAAGGCCGGTCAGTCGCCGCACAGACCGCATGGACGGGAGTGCTGCACGCAAACCAAATCCAAGTAAGGGCGTAAGCTTGGTCTTGTTCGCTGAAATTTTCCCCCAGCTGAGCATGACCAAGCCTAAGCCTCAGCCGTGGGCGAGCCATTCGCGGGCCTGGCGCTGCGCCTCGGCGACCTCGGCGGAGGCCATCTCTTCGGACAGTTCCTTGCGGTAGACCTTGGCCTCCGTCGAACCGCGCATGGCTGCAAGATTGAACAGCATGTGCGCAGAAACATAGTCCAGCGGCGCGCCACCTTGGCCGGTTGAATAGAGAAGTCCCAAACGGAAGAGTTCGTCGCCGGTCGCTGCTGCGTTTGGCAGCGGCAGCCCCGCATCGGCGACTTGCACTTGAGCAAGCATGACCTTTATCCCTGTCCTTGCTGGTGGAAGCTCCGTTCTGGAGCGCCTTCCCAGCCCTTGTTGGACACAGAGAAACAGGTCCGCGCTGAACACATGGTTAAGAGCGGCGGTGTCCGTGCTTTATCATTGCGCGCGCGGTGCCACGTCGCGATCGTGGCGCTGGCTTTCTAACGGGCCCGTTGACCGAAAAGCATCTTGCGAGCGGCTTCGGCTTCTTTGCCAGACTGCTGCAGACCTGGGCCACGGCGTAGATCCTCGCCCAGTTGCATCGCCTTAGCGACCGCAGGCCGCTCACGCATCCGCTCAAACCAAGCAGCCAGATGCGGAAATTCAGAAAGCGTGATACCCTGCAGTTTCCACGGGACCGTCCAAGGCCACGCGGCCATGTCTGCGATAGAGTAGTCGCCACAGATGAAGTCTCGGCCCGCCAGGCGCTTGTTTAGGACGCCGTAGAGGCGCTCCACCTCATTGGAATAGCGAATGGCGCCATAGGCCACCTGCCGCTGGTCAGAGATCATGGCCGGGGCATAGCCGCGGAAATGGTGGGCTTGCCCCGCCATCGGGCCGAGACCAGCCATCTGCCAGTAAAGCCACTCCTCGACTTCAACACGCCCGCGCTCGTCCGCCGGATAGAACTGGCCCGTCTTTCGGCCAAGGTATTGCAAGATCGCACCGGACTCGAAGACAGAGATCGGCTTTCCGTCAGGTCCGTCCGGGTCGACGATGGCCGGCATACGATTGTTGGGACTGATGCCCAGAAAGCCTGGCGTGAACTGTTCACCGCGGCCAATGTTCACCGGCTTGATCTCGTAGGGGAGCCCCATTTCCTCCAGCGCAATCGTGATCTTGTGCCCGTTCGGCGTTGGCCAATAGTGGACCTCGATTGGCTGGACCATGTCGTCTCTCTTCCTTGGCGTTTTGCGTTCGTCGATAAATGGCAAAGCCGGCCGTTCGGACAAGCAGGTTTCTCATCTGTCGGTTATTGAACTTGTTCAGGTGAAGTTCAGGCGCGGGTGACATTGTAAGGATCGACCGAAGACTCGTTTTTGAGGATGATTGGCGAAATGCGCCGCCTGATCTCCCTCTTGGCCGCCGTCACCCTCGTAGCTGGCCCCCTGGCTACGGCCGGGGCCGCTGCAGCCAAGGAGGAACACCGCAATGAGCGTCGTGAACAGCCGGCCGGGCGTGGCGGGGAACGTCGCGCTACGCCAAATCGCCAGGCGCCGGCAGTTCAGCCCTACCGCTTCGAGGAAACCCGGGGCGCTGGGAGTTACGATCCAAGGCGCGACCCCAGATCTGAGTACCGATCAGAACAGCAGGTCGATCCGCGGTATGACCCGCGCGGCAATGGCCCGCCGCCCAGCGCCTACAACACCGCACCGCGCCGCGGCGGTTATCTGGGCCCTGGCGCACGTGGTGCGGTGATTGAAGATTATAGCCGCAACCGCCTGCGCCCGCCGCCACGTGGGTATCAATGGGTTCAGACACCCCGGGGAATGGCGCTCGTCTCGCAGTCGACCGGTCAGGTTTTCGACGTGGTCCCCTACTAGGCGCCTATCCGCCAAGCTTTGCCTTGAGCATCTGGTTGATCACGCCCGGGTTGGCCTTGCCGCCGGTGGCCTTCATGATCTGGCCGACGAACCAACCGATCGCCTGCGGCTTTTCTTTGACCTGGGCGGCTTGGCCGGGATTTTCAGAAATCAGCCGGTCGATGATCGCCTCAAGCGCACCGGTGTCAGAAACCTGACGCAGGCCCTGCTTCTCTACGATCTCTGTGGCTGACCCCTCGCCGGCCCACATGCGCTCAAACACATCCTTGGCGATCTTAGAGGAAATCACACCCTCCTCTATCAATCGCACCAGTTCAGCGATCCCTTCGGGCTTGATCGGGCTGTCAATTATATCGAATCCGCCTGCCGTCAGGCGCGCGGCCAAATCATTTGTCACCCAGTTGGCGGTGAGCTTGGCGTCTCGGCCCTTGGCTGCCGCCTCATAGAAATCTGCCCTCGCCTGCTCGGTGATCAGCACCTGGGCGTCGTAGGCCGTAAGCCCGTATTGGGCTTGCAGGCGGGCTTTCTTGGCGTCTGGCAGTTCCGGCAGCGTCGCTTCGATCGCCCTCACCCAAGCGGGATCGAGGTCCAGCGGCAAGAGGTCGGGATCGGGGAAATAGCGATAGTCGTGCGCGTCTTCCTTCGAGCGCATGGATCGGGTCTCGTTCTTGGTTGGGTCAAAGAGACGCGTCTCCTGGTCAATTTTGCCGCCATCTTCCAAGATCTCGATCTGCCGACGCGCCTCGTACTCGATGGCGGCCTGGATATAGCGGTAGGAATTGACGTTTTTGATCTCGCAACGCGTGCCAAGCTCAGCGCCCACCTTGCGAACCGAGACGTTGACGTCGGCGCGCAAGTTGCCTTTTTCCATGTCGCCGTCACATGTCCCTAGGTAGATTAAGATTGTTCGTAATTTCTTGACGTAAGCTGCTGCTTCTTCTGAACTTCTCATGTCCGGCATGGAGACAATCTCCATCAGCGCGGTGCCGGCGCGATTCAGATCCACATAGGTCGAATTCGGCTCCTGATCGTGAAGCAGCTTTCCGGCGTCCTGCTCCAAGTGAAGGCGCTCGATGCGCACTTTAAAGGTCGAGCCATCGTCGTGCTCGACGATCACCTCACCTTCACCAACGATCGGGTGTTTGTACTGGCTGATCTGATAGCCCTGCGGCAGATCGGGATAGAAATAGTTCTTCCGATCGAAATGGCTCTTCAGATTGATCTGAGCCTTGAGGCCAAGCCCGGTCTTTACCGCCTGCTCAACACAGTGGCGATTGATCACGGGCAACATGCCAGGCATGGCGGCATCCACCAGGCTCACCTGCTGGTTGGGACCTGCGCCAAAGCCCACGGCCGCGCCACTAAAGAGCTTGGCGTTGGAGGCGACCTGGGCATGGACCTCCAAGCCCAAAACGATTTCCCACAGACCGGTGCGGCCCTCGATCAGTTTGTTTTTCTCAGTCATAAGGCCTTCACTAGAACATTTTCTGCGTCAGTGGAGCCGGTGACGGCTCAGAAAATCCGCAAACCCGAAAATCTGACCTGGGCGTCGGGAGATCACCCGTCTGAGACGTTGGCTCGCCGCGGGCGCGATCCTGCATTCTGCGGCTTACAGCGCGCGGCTGAGCCCACGTTCGACCGAGTTGAAACATCGACCTCCCTGCGCGACCTGATGACCCGTGGCCATCGCCCTTGTGACGGCGCTTTGGGGCCGCCTGGTGGTCGACGTCGCGGCCTCTGAATTGGACGCTTCAAACTCTGATAGGCGCAAATGGACCACCACTTGAACTTCCGCCTTATGAACGCCCAAAACGCCATGCAAAAATCATGACGCAAGCGTCATCTTGCGCGCGGCCGCAAACCGCGCTCAAAAGGCGGCGCTGCGTTTGGCAGGATGAGCCAAGACGTCGCGGTATCTGGATTGTAACTTGCATCGCACCCCGCTGTTGCGCTCATGCTAAGCGGGCCACACAACTTGGGGGAAGGAACCCACTCCATGAAGATCAAATTCGTCGCGGGCCTCGCCGCTCTGGCGACCCTCGCAGCTGTTCCGGCATTCGCACAAGCACCCGCAGCTTCCGACGGCGCGATGTCCGTCGATAAGACGACCATCGGGGCGCTGATGTCGAATGAAAAGGCCAAGGCCGTCCTTCAAAAAGACGTTCCTGGCATCGACCAGTACTTTGACCAGATCAAGGATATGACGCTGGCCCAGGTCGCCCCGATGAGCCAAGGTGCCATCGACGACGCCAAGCTGAAGCAAATCCAGGCCGACCTCGATAAAGCCGGAAAATAAGTCGCTTCAACAGCGTTGAAATTTAGGACCCCTCGCCTCACGGCGGGGGGTCTTGCATATGAACTCTAATGCATTGCGGCCCCTGGCGCGGGGCCGGCTATCAACGGCCTGACGAAGGTCGCCGCTGCGTCACCCCAAACGCGCGGCATTTCCCGATCTGCATGGCGTTCCCAAAAACGCGCAAGGCAGCCTTTGCAACCGATACGCCGATCCAACGGCGTCCAAATCAGGTGGGTTTCACCACCATTTTTGCGGCTTGGACCGGAAATTCGCGGCCTTTTCCAGCGCACCGCCCAGCGAGAATAATGTCCCCTCGTCCAGCGCGCGTCCAATGAGTTGCAGACCCAGCGGCAGGCCGTTGGCATCGAGACCTGCTGGAACACTCATGCCCGGAAGTCCCGCGAGGTTCACAGTCACGGTGAAAATGTCGTTCAGGTACATGGCGACCGGATCGTCGGACTTGTCGCCCAGGCTGAAGGCCGCCGAGGGCGCAGTCGGCGTCAGCAGCGCATCGACCTTCTCGAAGGCTTGATCGAAGTCGTCAGCGATACGGCGGCGGACCTTCAGCGCCTTCAGGTAGTAGGCATCGTAGTAGCCCGCCGAAAGCACATAGGTGCCGATCATGATCCTGCGGCGCACTTCGGCGCCGAAACCGGCGGCGCGTGACTTCTCATAGGTGTCGGTGAGATTTGAACCCTCGACGCGCAAGCCGTAACGCATACCGTCATAACGGGCGAGGTTCGAAGACGCTTCTGCCGGGGCCACGATGTAATAGGCCGGCAGAGCGTATTTGGTGTGCGGGAGCGAGACCTCCACGATCTCGCAGCCGGCGTCCTTCAACCACGCGATCCCTTGCGTCCAGAGAGCGTCAATCTCGGGTGGCATGTTGTCGACCCGATATTCCTTGGGCACACCGACCCGAAGCCCCTTAACCGACTTGCCAACAAAGGCGGCGAAATCGGGCGTCTCGACGGCCAAGCTGGTGGAGTCTTTCGGGTCGTGGCCTGCCATGGAGGTGAGCAAGATCGCGGTGTCCTCCACCGTGCGGGCCATCGGACCGGCTTGATCCAGCGAAGAGGCAAAGGCGACGATGCCCCAGCGCGAGCATCGGCCGTACGTCGGCTTTATCCCCACCGTACCGGTGAAGGACGCCGGCTGGCGGATCGAGCCGCCCGTGTCAGTCGCCGTTGCGCCCAGACAAAGCTCGGCCGCCACCGCCGCGGCCGAGCCGCCCGATGAGCCGCCAGGGGTCAGCTTGGCGTTGCCGCTATTGGACCTCCAAGGATTGACCACCGGACCCCACGCCGATGTCTCATTGGAAGAGCCCATGGCGAATTCATCGAGGTTCAGTTTGCCGAGCATAACGGCGCCGTCACGCCACAGGTTGGCTGTGACCGTACTTTCGTAGGCCGGAATGAACTCGCCGATGATTTTTGAGCCGGCCGTCGAGCGAACACCCTTGGTGCAAAAGAGATCTTTGATGCCGAGCGGCGCGCCGTCCAACCGACCGACGGTGCCGGACGTGCGGCGCGCATCGGAGGCCTTGGCCATTTCGATCGCGCGATCCGGTGTTTCCAGGACGTAGGCGTTGAGCGAGCGTGCGGCCTCGACGGCTTCGATATGCGCCTGGGTGATTTCGACGGACGAAAAAGACTTGTCAGCCAGGCCATCAAGCGCGGCCTTGAGCGTCAGAGTGGTAAGGTCGGACATGTTATTCGACCACCTTTGGCACGACGAAGAAATTACCCGCGCGTTTTGGCGAGTTGGACAGCACCACCTCGGGATCGCCGCCTTCCGTGACCACGTCGTCGCGCATCGGCGCAAGCATACGGACAGCCGAAGTCATCGGCTCGACCCCGTTTGTGTCGACCTCGCTCAGTTGTTCGATCCAGGTCATGATGCCGTTGAGCTCGCGAGCGAGCCCTTCCAGCGCCTCCTCCGGCTGAGCGATTCTCGCCAGCCTGGCGACCTTGCGTACGGTCGCCGCATCGATGGTCATGCCATCCTCCTCAAACTCAAGGACGTGGGTTAGCCGTGCGAGGTGGTGAATTGCAAGCTATGGGTGGGCCATGGCTGTCGTTGATTTGACTGAACTGCTGACTTTGGTGGCGCCCGACGCCCCGATCGTTGGCCTCGACCTTGGGGAAAAGACCATAGGCGTTGCGGTCTCCGACGCGACGCGTACGGTCGCAAGTCCTCTGGAACTCATCCGAAAGACCAAATTCACCGACGACGCGGCTGCGCTCTTTAAGCTGATGGAGAGCCGCCAAGCTTGCGGTCTCATCATCGGCCTTCCGTTCAATATGGACGGGACCGAGGGTCCACGTTGCCAGTCGAGCCGTGCGTTCGCCCGCAACCTGCTTCGCCTGAAGGATCTGCCGATCGCGTTCTGGGACGAAAGGATGAGCTCGATGGCGGTCAATCGTGTCCTGATCGATGAATATGACACCACCCGCGCGCGACGTGCGGATCTCGTGGACAAGATGGCTGCCGCCTGGATCCTGCAAGGGGCGCTCGAGCGCCTGCGCACGTTGCCGTCCTAGCAAAACTCTGAACCCGCGCCAGGCCAGGTGCGCGCCGCCAATCCGCCAGACGTTTTGCGCGACCTGCGCCGGCTCGGCGACGACACCGTCCTCAAGACCTTTCGATCGCTGCTCTTGATCGACCTTTGGGTCGACAAAAACAGACGCGACTGGAACGCCAACTGGACAGCAGGCGGGACGCCGAAGTCCACCCCACTGACAGTCTCAGGGCTCCTAAAGTCCGCTCGGGAAGAGGTCGACCTTGCCGATCTGCACGCCTTTGGCGCGTAAGATCGCGTAGGCAGTCGACGTGTGGAAGTAGAGGTTGGTCGTGGCAAAACCGGTCAGCCACTGAGCGGTCGGCAGGGTCGGCGCCATGCCGTTGCCAAGTTCGTAAGTGAGTGGGACATCGTCGCGGCCGACGAACTGCTCAGGCGTCAGGCCGGCCAGATCGGTCTTGGCCTCTGCGATGGCGGCCTGGAAGCCGGCGAGGCTCATGCTGTCTGCAATCGATTCAGGAACAGCCAGCCCTGCAGCCCGCGCCGTCCACTGACGGCTGAATTGCAAACGATCATGAGCTGAAAGCGCAAGGGAGCCATGTCGTCGACGAGGCGCCAATCGAGGATCACCTCTTCGGGCTGACCTGCCGCCTTAGCGTGCTCTGCGCCTTTGTCTACGAGATGAGCTGTGACATCGAGAAGCCGCGAGAAAAGGCCAACGAAGGTGAACAGGCTTACGGTCATGGGATCTCCATTACGGGCGAATCTTGCGGCGGCGCCGAAACTTGGGGCTGCAGCGCGGCGAACTCAAGCTCCGCAACGCGGCCCTTCCCAATGAGGCCCGCGTCACCTAAGACGGCACTTTAATGACTACGACCCAGCCTGGTCTGAACGAGGTCCTTCAGAGGACCTTCTCTTTCCCCAAACGCCATTTCCTTTCCGCAACCGACCTCAACGAGGTCGAGGTTGCCAATCTGCTCGACCTGGCCGACGGTTTCGTCAGCCTGAACCGGCAGACCTCCAAGAAGCTCGACCTGTTGAAAGGTCGGACGCTGATGAATCTGTTCTTTGAGAATTCGACCCGCACTCAGAGCTCCTTTGAGTTGGCCGGCAAGCGGCTCGGCGCGGACGTCGTCAACATGAGCCCGCGCTCGTCGTCGATTTCCAAGGGCGAGACCTTGATCGACACGGCCGTAACGCTGAATGCCATGCAACCCGACCTGCTGGTGATCCGTCACGCCTCCTCGGGGGCGGCCAGCCTGCTCTCCCAGAAGGTCAGCTGCTCGGTGATCAACGCAGGCGATGGTCAGCATGAACATCCGACTCAGGCGCTTTTGGACGCTTTATCGATGCGTCGCGCGTTTGGCCGGATCGCGGGACTTAAGGTCGCGATTTGCGGAGACGTGCTGCATTCGCGTGTTGCGCGATCAAATATCGCGCTGCTGCAAATGCTAGGCGCCGAAGTGCGCCTGGTAGGGCCACCAACACTGATCCCCGCCCAGGCCGACCGCTGGAACGTCGCTGTTCATCACGATTTGCGCGAAGGTATCGCAAGTTGCGACGTGGTGATGATGCTGCGCCTGCAGCTCGAGCGCATGGATGGCGTCATGGCGCCGTCGCAACGTGAATATTTCCGCTTCTTCGGCCTCGACCGCGAAAAGCTAGCCTTTGCCGCCCCACATGTGCGGGTCATGCACCCCGGCCCGATGAACCGCGGCGTTGAGATCGACAGCGACGTCGCCGACGACCTCTCTGTCAGCCTGATCCAGGACCAAGTGGAAATGGGTGTCGCCGCACGCATGGCTGTGCTGACCTCACTCGCCGCACGCCTCGAGACCGACCGATGACGTCTTCGCACCCCATTGGGCGTCCGATCGCCTTCACCAATGTTCAGCTGGTCGATCCGGCCAGCGGCTACGACGGCCCAGGCACTCTGATCGTCTCCGACGGCGTCATTGCTGAGGTGGTGCAGGGACGTGACTTGGGTTCGCTGTCGCCCGACGTGGACGTCGTCGACGGCAAGGGCGCGCTGCTCCTGCCAGGTCTCGTCGACATCCGGGTCAAGACGGGAGAGCCCGGGACCGAGACCAAGGAAACCCTGAAATCCGCGGCTCTGGCGGCGGCGGCCGGCGGTGTTACCTGCATTGTCCTGCAACCCGACACCGATCCGGCGATCGACGAGCCTTCCGTCGTAGACTTCATTCTGCGCCGGGCCCGCGACATCGAACTGGTAAAGGTCCATGTGGCCGGCGCGGCCACCAAGGGCGCTCACGGCCAACGAATGGCCGAGATCGGACTGATGGCCGAAGCCGGCTGTCTTTACATTACCGATGCTGACCGGCCGATCGTCGATTCCAAGGTCATGCGAAGGGTGCTTTCCTACGCCAAAGCGTTCGGCGTGCTGGTGTCGCACCGGCCAGTTGATCCCTGGCTATCGGCCGGCGCGGCGGCGAGCGAAGGTGAATTCGCCTCGCGCATGGGTCTGCCCAGCGTGCCCGCAATCGCCGAGAAGATTATGCTGGAGCGCGATCTGGCTTTGGTGGAGCTGACCGGGGCCCGACTTCTGGTTGACCAGCTGACCACCGCCAACGCCATTGAGAGCTTCCGGCGCGGGCGTGACAAGGGTCTGCCGATCACCGCGACCACCTCGATCAATCATCTGTCGTTCAACGAAATCGACATCGGGGACTATCGCACCTTCTGCAAAATGGACCCGCCTCTGAGGAGCGAAGACGACCGTCAGGCCGTGATCGAAGCTGTCGCTTCGGGTTTGATCCAGATCGTGGTTTCAGCCCATGCGCCGGCACCCGCCGAAGACAAGCGCCTGCCCTTCGACGAGGCCGCGCCGGGCGCGATCGGCCTGCAGACGCTACTGCCCGCGCTGCTCACGTTCCACCACGAGGGCCGCATCCCGCTGATTGACTTGATCCGCACCGTTACCTCGGCGCCGGCCGACCTGCTTGGCCTGCCATCCGGGCGCCTGGCTAAAGGCGCGCCAGCCGATCTGGTGCTTTGTAGCCTGAACGCTCCCGTGATCATTGATGCCGACAAGCTGATCTCGAAATCCAAGAATTCGCCCTTCGATGGACGACGCCTGCAGGGCAAGGTGCTCAGGACCTTGGTTGATGGGCGGACGGTCTTCGGGGCTTGAGATGGCCATCGCCCGAGCACTCACGGCCCTTGGAAACGACCGCCGTGCGCAAATCCTGGACGGGCTCAGGGATCGGCGGGCGCATTTCCGGGACCAAGTCGGCGTTGATCTCGTCAAAGACGGGCTCTTCGGCTTGTTGATCGCCGGCAAGCCGAAGGTTCGTCAGAACACACTGAGCGATCACAAGCCCAGTCTTATGCAGGCCGAACTTGTGACCGCCAAGCGGATCAAAAAATAGTCCTTTTACCGACGTAACGACGCAAAGATTGCTGCGCTGAGAGCCAGCATCAGCCACGATGTCTAGGCGCCAGGACGGACGGCGGGCTAGGACTCTTCGCCAGGGGGCACGTTGATGTTGGAAGGTCTAATGCCAATCCAGATTTCAGCGGCCGTGGTCGGCGGCTACTTGTTGGGCTCGGTCCCGTTCGGGGTGATCGTGATGAACGTGGCCGGCGCGGGTGATCCCCGGACGATCGGCTCGGGCAACATCGGGGCGACCAATGTGCTGCGCAGCGGCCGTCGTGACCTGGCCGCGCTGACCCTTCTGGGTGATGGAGGCAAGGGCGCGCTGGCTGTGTTGATCGCCTGGCTCGCAACGCGTAGCGCTGGCGAGGCCACGCAAGGCATGCTGACCGCCTTGGCCGGCGGCGCAGCATTCCTCGGGCACATCTTCCCCGTTTGGTTGGGTTTCAAGGGGGGCAAAGGCGTCGCGACGTTCTTCGGGACCCTGCTGGCCGCAGCCTGGCCAATTGGCCTGATCGCTGGCGCGACCTGGATCATCATGGCGGCGCTATTCCGAATCTCATCCCTAGCGGCCCTTGCCGCCGCCGTGCTCGCGCCGATCGCTGCGCTCGCACTCAACAGGCCTGCAATCGCGTCTCTGGCATCAGTGATGGCGATCTTGATCTACATCCGCCATTTGCCGAACATTCGTCGGCTGCTGAAAGGCCAAGAGCCGAAGATGGGTGGTAAGAAGCCTGCGGCCGGGTGAGTGGAAGCGTTTCTGACCGCAGCCTCGCGACCCTGAAACGTTGGATCTGGAAGCCGACATCCCCAAGACGGCAGCAGAACCAGGCTGGCGTTTGGGACTGGCGCTGAGATCGATTGAACACACGCCTGACGCCGCCGCACGCAAAATCCGTAGGCAAGGTCGCGACGGTGGCGCGCCGTGTGGACGTCAAAGCGTTATGCCCGACAAGCGCGGCTGATCGCGACTGAGGCGGCTGTAATCTAACCGCATAACAGCGAAACATTCCCGACAGAGATGAAGCCCATGGTGGGAGCTCAAATCCAGTCGGAGACATTCTATGAAACTTCAATTCGCCGCCGCCATGATTGCTCTGGCAGTCGCTGGCTCGTCCTTCGCCCAGCCACCAGCCGGCGGCCCTGCGCCCTCGCCGGAAATGCAAGCCGCGCGGCAGGCTATGACCGAAGCCTGCGCGGCTGACATGAAGACATTGTGCGGCGACAAAACCGGTCGCGAACAGATGATGTGCATGATGCGCGACAACGCCGACAAGGCCAGCCAGCCCTGCAAGGACGCCATGGCCAAGATGATGGCGGCCCGCCGCGCCGCCGGCGGCCAGTAAGCGACCCGACCCTATCGAGACGGCAGGGCCGGCGCGCTTTCCAGAGCGCCGGTCCCATCGGGTTTCGGTCATTCCCCCGGGGGCGAAAAAATAGAGCCCCTTTAGGGGGCTCGGGCGGTCTGTTGATCAAGCCCCGTTGACAGGGCCTAGGGCCCGCCCCCACTTTCCGCGTCCTTCAAGCTCCCGGCTCATGCTGGGTGGCAAGCCGTGGAACGACAGACCCCTCGCATGAACATCGTCGTCGTCGAAAGCCCGGGCAAGGCCAAGCCCATCAACAAGTACCTGGGCTCCGATTATAAGGTCCTGGCGTCCTACGGGCACGTACGCGACCTGCCGGCTAAGGACGGCTCGGTGCGGCCAGACGACGACTTCGATATGAGCTGGGAGGTGGACGCCAAGGCCGCCAAGCGTCTGGCTGAGATCGTTGCGGCCCTGAAAGGCGCAGACAAGCTGATCTTGGCCACCGACCCCGATCGGGAGGGTGAGGCCATCTCCTGGCACGTCTTGGAAGTGCTGAAAAAGAAGAAGGCGCTGGCTGGCGTCACCGTCCAGCGCGTCACATTCAATGCCATCACCAAGGCGGCTGTCACCGAAGCCATGAAGGCTCCGCGCGACATAGACATGGAATTGGTGGACGCCTACCTGGCCCGCCGCGCGCTGGACTATTTGGTTGGCTTCACCCTTTCGCCGGTGCTTTGGCGAAAGCTGCCGGGCTCGCGTTCGGCTGGCCGCGTGCAATCCGTCGCTCTGCGTCTGGTCGTCGAACGCGAAATTGAGATCGAAAAATTCAGGACGCAGGAATATTGGACCGTCGAGGCGAATGTCTCCGCCGGAGGCGATCCCTTTCTCGCGCGCCTCACCAAGCACGAGGGCAAGCGCCTCACCAAGTTTGATTTAGCCAACGAGACCGCAGCGTTTGGCGCCCGTGATGCCGTCAAGGCTGCGACCTTCACGGTCGCGGCGGTCGAAAAGAAACCTGCCCGCCGCTCGCCGCCGCCGCCGTTCACAACTTCGACCCTGCAGCAGGAAGCCTCGCGCAAGCTGGGCTTCAATGCGCAGCGAACCATGCAGGCGGCCCAGCGCCTCTATGAAGGCATCGACATCGGCGGCGAAACCGTCGGCCTGATCACCTACATGCGAACAGACGGCGTCCAGACGGCGCCTGAGGCGTTGGACGAAACCCGCAAGGTGATTGGCGCTCTTTATGGAAAAGACTATGTGCCGGAAAAGGCGCGAATCTACTCCACCAAGGCCAAGAATGCTCAGGAAGCGCACGAGGCGATCCGGCCGACCAGCCTTGAGAGAAACCCAGGCAAGCTGCGTCTAGAGCCGGATCTCGGCCGGCTTTACGAGCTGATCTGGAAGCGGATGATTGCCTCGCAAATGGAGAGCGCCCGTATCGAGCGAACAACCATTGACCTGGAGTCCAGTGATGGGAAAACGGCTTTGCGGGCCTCCGGCGATGTGACGCTCTTCGATGGTTATCTGGCGGTTTATGAAGAAGGTCGCGACGACGCCGAGGACGAGGCCGTCTCTAAGCTGCCCGCCGTTACACAGGGCGCATCGGCCAAGACTATCGCGGCCCGCGCGGATCAGCATTTCACCGAGCCGCCGCCGCGCTATTCCGAAGCCAGTCTCGTCAAGAAAATGGAAGAGCTAGGCATTGGCCGGCCCTCGACATACGCCTCAGTGCTGACCGTTTTGCGCGACCGCGAATATGTCCGGATGGACAAGAACCGGTTCGTTCCTGAGGACAAGGGTCGCCTGGTCACGATCTTCCTCGAGGAATTCTTCCTGCGGTACGTGGAATACGACTTCACCGCGGGCCTTGAAGAAAAGCTCGACCTGGTCTCTGCCGGCGAGCTCGACTGGAAGGTGCTGCTGCGCGAATTCTGGCAGGACTTTTATCCCAAAACGGAAGAGATTCTGGGCCTCACCACACGCTCGGTTCTGGACACTCTGGACGAGGCGTTGGCGCCGTTCCTTTATCCTCAAAAGGTCGACGGCTCAGACCCGCGCACCTGTCCGACCTGCGGCGCTGGCCGGCTCAGCATGAAGACAAGCCGGTTTGGACCGTTCGTTGGCTGTTCGAACTATCCGGAGTGCCGCTACACCCGCCCGATCGGTCAGGCTGAGGACGGCGAACAGACCTCAGGCGACCGCGAACTGGGCATCGATCCTGAGACCGGCCTCGTCGTCTTCCTGAAGTCGGGTCGCTTCGGTGCCTATGTACAGCTTGGCGATGGCGAAAAACCCAAACGGTCCAGTTTGCCCAAGGGCTGGTCGGCGCCGGACATGGACCTGGACAAGGGGCTACGTCTCCTGCGCCTCCCGCGCGAGGTCGGGCTGCATCCGCAGGACAATCAGCCAATCGTGGCTGGCATTGGCCGCTTTGGGCCGTTCGTGCTGCACGCCGGGACCTATGCAAACCTCTCGGGCGCTGATGAAGTGTTCGAAGTGGGCCTAAACCGCGCCGTGACCCTTCTTGCTGAAAAGCGGGCCGGTGGTCGAGGCGGACGCGGCGAGACCGCTGCCCTGAAAGACCTGGGAACCCACCCCGCAGACGGCGCGCCGGTCAAAATTCTTTCCGGCCGATACGGCCCGTACATCAAACACGGCGCAACCAACGCCAACGTACCACGCGGGACCGAACCGATGGACGTGACCCTGGAGCAGGCGGTGCTACTTCTGGCCGAGCGCGCAGCCAAGGGCGGCAAAAAGAAACCGGCGCGTGCGGCAAAGGTCAAGGCTGCGCCAAAGGCCACGGCCGCCAAGCCGCCGGCGAAAAAGCCGGCAGCGAAGAAGAAGGCCGCACCGAAAAAGAAGACCACTGCCTAGCCCGCTTTTCTGGGCACCCCACGAACGCAGGAGCCCATGGGCGGCAAAGGATGTGAGACATCGATGCCCGTAGTCCATGCCAACGGTCTCGACCTCTACGTTGAGCGCGCCGGGTCTGGGCCGCCGCTGCTGTTTATCTCCGGGACAGGCGCAGACCTGCGCAACAAGCCCAACGTCTTCGATGGGCCGCTCGCCAGGACCTTCGATCTTCTGACGTATGACCAGCGCGGACTAGGCCAGTCCGAAAAGCCGAATATTGCCTATTCCATGGTCCATTACGCCGACGACGCCGCAGCGTTGATGGCGAGCCAGGGCTGGGACGAGGCGCTCGTCATCGGCGTCTCCTTCGGCGGCATGGTGGCCCAGGAGCTGGCGATCCGACATCCGAAGCGGGTCAAGCGCCTGGTCCTGGCCTGCACTTCGCCAGGCGGTGAAGGTGGCGCATCCTTCCCATTCCACGAGATCGATCATTTGAAGGGCGAAACTCGCGCCCGCCACATGATCCCGATCAGTGACACCCGCCGCGACGCGGCGTGGGCGGCGGCTCACCCCGATCAATACGCTCTCTTCATCGCGATGGGTGCAGCTGACCCCTATGCCGACGAGCCCGGCCATGTCTTGGGCGCACGCCGTCAACTTGAAGCTCGCGCCGCCCATGATACGTGGAAACGCTTGCCTCAGATTGCCTGTCCGACATTGATCACCGCTGGGCGTTATGACGGTATCGCGCGACCCGTGACCCAGGAAAAGATGGCCGATCGCATCCCCGGCGCAAAACTTCAGTGGTTCGAAGGTGGCCACATGTTCATGGTCCAAGACCGGACGGCCGCCCCGGCAATGGCCGCGTTCCTGACGGAAAATTCGTGCTGATTTCAACGAACAATAACGACGAAAGGCCCTAGGGTTATCGCCGATCAATGGTGTTGCGATCCAGCCGGGGTTTGTCTGCATCGACCCGCACCTGCCGCTGATGACGCCGGGTGTGATGAACGCTCAAACCCGCAAGGCAAGGCGGCGTTGCTCAGTTTTATCGCTCGAAGCGAGCCTGGTCGCAGGGGCCGAGGGCGCTCATCTTGGGCTTGCGGCCAGACTGCGATTGCGGCCTGGATCTGGATCGGCGGAAGGCTGGGGCGTGCAATCTTGATCCCGAACGCCTATATCTGTCTTGCCCATCGCTGGCCGAACCGGCTTCGACGAGCGCCCTGCTCCCAAAATCAAGCCGAGCTGCGCAGGCCTTTGCGCACCCCATCCCAATTCTCAAGAATGCCTTCGAAAGGTGCTAAGCACCCATATGCCTAAGACACGCGCCCCCAAGGGCTCCCGCTTCCAGAACAATCCGGCCGGTAGGCCTGCCGACCCAAAACCGGCGAAGTCGGCCGCCTCACGACCGACCAAGACGCTTAAGCCGCGGTCGCAGAAGGGCATGCCTGACCGCGAAACCTTGCTGAAATACATTCGCGACGGTGGCGAGACCGACAAGGCTGCACTGGCCAAGGTCTTTGGCCTGAAGGGCGAAGAACGCCGGGCGTTGCGCCAGATGCTACAAACCTTGCAAGAGGATGGCGCGCTCGCCAAGCGAGGTCGACGCGGCTTCGCCGAAGTCGGCGCCCTGCCCGAGATCGGCGTGGTCGACGTGGTCGAGCGCGACACAGATGGCGAACTCCTGGTCAAGCTTACCAAGGGCGACGACGCGCCGCTGGTGATCCTGGCGGCAAGCCGCACGAACGACACCGGCCCTGCACCCGGCATGGGCGATCGTCTCCTGGTCCGCTTCGTGAAACTGGAAAACGGCGAGCACGAAGCCCGCGTGATCAAGTCGCTAGGCGCCGGCGCACAGCGTATCCTTGGCGTCATCCGTAAGGCTCGCCGCGAAGTCCGCGTCGAGCCGGTCGACCGCCGCTCCAAGGAGAGCCTGCTGCTCACCGACCCTTCCGCCCAAGAGCTGCGCGACGGCGACCTCGTGCTGGCCCAGGCGACGGCCGCTGAGACCCGGTTCGGGCCAAAGCGTGGTAAGATTCTAGAGGTCATTGGCCGTGAGGACGAACCACGCGCCGCTTCCCTTCTCGCGATCCACGCCCACGCCATCCCCACCGGCTTTAGCCCAACCGCCGAAGCCGAGGCGCAAGCCGCTCAGGCGCCGACGCTGTCCGGCCGCGAAGACCTGCGTGATGTCCCCTTCATAACAATCGATCCGGCCGATGCCCGCGATCACGACGACGCGGTCTATGCTGAGCCTGACACAGATCCAAAGAACCCCGACGGCTGGGTCGTCTGGGTGGCCATTGCTGATGTCGCAGCCTACGTCCGCCCCAACTCTGCGCTCGACGAGACCGCGCGAGAAAAGGCCAACAGCGTCTATTTCCCCGACCGCGTGGAGCCGATGCTGCCGGAGATCCTGTCTAACGGCCTGTGCAGCCTGCGAGAGGGTGAGAACCGCGCCTGCATGGCCGTGCGAATGGTGTTTGGCTCCGACGGCCGCAAGCGGTCACACAAGTTCGTTCGCGGACTGATGCGCTCAGCCGCAAAGCTTTCCTACGAGCAGGCGCAGGCCGCTGCCGACGGGACGCTGGACGATAGGACCGGCCCCATAGCCAAGACTATTATCGAACCGCTTTATGCGGCCTATGCCGTGCTCAAGAAGGGCCGTAACGTACGCTCGCCGTTGGCTATTGAGAGTGCTGAGCGCCGCATTATCATCAGCGCCGAGGGCGACGTCGCCTCGATCACGCCGCGCGCTAGCCTCGAAGCCCACAAGCTCATCGAAGAAATGATGATCCAGGCCAACGTCTCGGCCGCCGAGGCGCTCGAGGCCAAGAAGACGCCGCTGATCTACCGGATCCACGACACGCCCAGCCAGGAGAAGGTCCAGGCGCTGGTGGACTTCCTGGAGACCCTGGACATCGCATGGTCAAAGGGCGAGGCGCCGCGCACCGAGCGATTCAATAAGCTCTTGGACGACACGCGCGGCACCGAGAATGGCGACATCGTCAATGAGGTGGTCCTGCGCACCCAGATGCAGGCGATCTATTCCACCGAGAATATCGGCCACTTCGGACTGAACCTGGCGAAATATGCACACTTCACCTCGCCGATCCGCCGCTATGCCGATCTCGTCGTCCACCGTGGCCTAATCACGGCGCTGGGGCTGGGTGCGGACGGCCTTAGCGATCGTGACATCCAGAAGATGAAGGACACGGCAGAAAGCATCACGTTTGCGGAACGGCGGGCCATGGCGGCCGAGCGCGACGCAACCGACCGCTATGTGGCGGCCTTTCTGGCCGACCGCGTTGGCGCTGAGTTCGAGGGTCGCATCACCGGTGTGACGCGCTTTGGTCTGTTCGTGCGCCTAGACGAAACCGGTGCCGATGGCCTTTGTCCGGTGTCAAAGCTAGGCGGCGAATATTTCATCCACGACGATAAGAGCCACGCGCTGGTGGGCGAACGAACTGGCGCACGATGGCCACTGGGCATGCCGGTGAGCGTAAAACTCACAGAGGCGACCCCGCTGACCGGCGGCTTGTTGTTCGAGATGGTCAGCGAGCCCGCCGCGCCCGATCCCACAGCAGCCCGTCCCCGGCTTGGTATGCGTGAGCGAGGCGACCGTCGCCCCGGCGGTCCCGGCGGCTTCCGCGGACCCAAACGGGGGCCACAAGGGCGACCGAAGAATATTCGCAACGGTAAAAAGGGTGGGCCTCGACGCTAGGCCTCAGCGCCTTGGCTTCAAGAACAGCCGACAGCCGATCCCGAAGACCGCGATCAGCAACCCGCAAAACTGCGCCAGGCGCAGCTGAATTAAGGCCCTCGCCCCGATTGCCAGGGCAAACACCACGCCTGGTCTGGCGGCGCGCGCGGCGCGTGGTCTGCAGGCGAGCAATCCAAAAGATCTCGACGACGACAAGACGCATCGTCAGTACCAAGACATGGCAGGCCATACGCCACGTGGCCCAGGCCTCATCAAGCGGCCTCGGGGCTCCGGCGACTTCAAATCGAGAACCATCAACGTCAGTACGATTGCAAAGACAGCGTCGGTAAAGAAGATCATCCGGTTGAGCAGACGCTCATCGATCGTCTCACGGGCGGTCACATTCATGTCGCCACTGTCGGGTATTCTGCTCTCCCGGGTTCGCCCCACCCGATGGCGCGACGCGAAGCTTACGCAAAGGCGCCCTTCCCTCAGGCCTGCGAGCGGTCCTACAATTGTCCGATGAGTGACACCGAGATCATCCGAAAGCCAGAGGGTCCACCCCGGATCCCTGGCGCACGCGCTGTACGCCCCAAGAACGCCGCCACGGTGATGATCATCCGGCGCGACGCGAAAAAGCCCCGCGTCTTGATGGGCAAACGCCACAGCGGCCATAGCTTCATGCCTGACCGCTGGGTGTTCCCGGGCGGCCGGATCGATCGGTCAGACTATCGCGCGCCGGCAGCGACCGAGATCAAGCCGGACGCGGCAGCCCTTTTCGATCGCTATCTGCCCGTTGGCCGCGGCCGCGCGCTGGCCATGGCCGCGATCCGCGAGACCTGGGAAGAAACCGGCCTCCTGCTCGCCCACACGGCCCCCGTTCGCCCCGCAGTTGGCCCTTGGCGAGACTTCGTAAACCAGGGCGCGCTGGCCGACTTGGAGGCGTTGGAGATCGTCGCACGCGCCATAACCCCGCCCAGCGTCGGCAAGCGCTTTGACACCTGGTTCCTGTTGGCTGACGCCGAGCGGCTGATTAGCCTGGAGCGCCAAGCCGATTGCGGAGAGCTGGAAGAAATCGCCTGGGTCGACTTCGACGAGGCCCAGAACCTACCTTTACCGGCGGTCACCCGGATGATGCTGAAGGAGGCGGTGCTGCGCATGGACGACGCGACGCGTCCCAAGCCCTTCATGCGTTTTCGCAAGGGCGCGATGCGGCCAGACCAGCTCTGAACATCAATCTGCCGCAGCGCATTGACTTTGGCTGGCGGATTCGTATTTTCCGCGGCTCTTCGAACACCGCCGTCGGCTTGTCCGTCTGGCCCCGCCCGTAAGGACACGCCATGGCGAAGCCCGCCTCAATTAAGATCCGCATGAACTCCACGGCGGACACCGGCTTCTTCTACGTCACCAAGAAGAACGCCCGAACCAAGACAGACAAGCTGGTGATGCGCAAGTACGACCCCGTCGTGCGCAAACATGTTGAATTCAAGGAAGGCAAGATTAAGTAGCTTCGATAAGCTTCTAGATCTGCAAGGAAAACGCCCGGTTTAGCCGGGCGTTTTTCGTTTTAAGCTGCTTTGGCGACGACCTGGTTTCGTCCGTGGGCTTTCGCCTCGTACATGGCCTCATCGGCCCGCTTGATGAGCTTCATTTGGTCGTCATCAGCGGCACTGGTTGAGACGCCGATAGATATGGTCACGGTGAGCAGTTCTTCGCCGTTCATCACGCGGAATGGCGAGCCGGCCACGTGCATTCGGATACGCTCAGCGATGCGATGGGCGTCGGCCAACTGGGTTTCGGGCATCACCACCAGGAATTCTTCGCCACCAAAGCGGACCGGCAAATCGATTGCGCGGACGTTTGAGGCGAGCCGGACGGCGAATTCGCGCAGAACCTCATCCCCCACCGCGTGACCGAAGCTGTCGTTGATCTTCTTGAAGTGGTCGATGTCGATAACCATCACGGCGACGGGATGGCTACCGCCCAGGACCGCACGCTTTACGAGCGCCTCCAGCTGAGTTTCCATGTAACGGCGGTTGTGCAGACCCGTGAGTTGGTCGGTGACCGCCAACTCGAGCGACTGATCGAGGTTCTCACGTAGGTAGTCGGCATAGCGCTTGCGAAGAATTTGCGTCGTTACCCGCGCAGCCAACTCCTGTGGATCGATGGGGCGCGCCAGGACGTCGTTGACGCCGATCTCCAGCGCCCTGACCAACCGCGCGCGATCATCGAAATCAACGATCGCCAGGATCGGTAGGCCGCGCGTGGCCTCCTCTGAGCGGATTTGGGCCGCAAAGCGCAGACCATCAAACGTCTTCGCCGCAGCGTTTACGATAATCAAATCGACTGGGCCTCGGGCCGCTATGATCGCGGTTCCGGGCTCTCGCTCGACCACTGGACGATGGTGGATTGTGAGCTCCGAGCAGACCCGGTCGGCCTGACGCGCCTGGTCATCGACCACCAAGATACGGCCGCCGGTTCCGCGAAGGCGCGAGGCCACGCCGGCGATGACGCCCTTGCGGCGGCCAGATGCGTCGCGTTCGCGAAGCTCGTCGATCACTGATTTTAGGCGGACCAGGCTGCGAACGCGTGCGAACAGCATGACGTCGTCAATGGGCTTGGTCAGAAAGTCATCAGCGCCGGCCTCCAGGCCTGCCACGCGGTCTGCACGACCGTCCAGAGCCGTTAACAGGACGACCGGGATGTGGCGCGTCTCCGCCTCATCTTTCAATCGGCGGCAGACAGCGAAACCGTCCATGCCGGGCATCATGACGTCCAGCAGTATGATATCGGGCCGCTCGGATGCAGCGAGAGCCAGCGCTGTTGGCCCATCGGGCGCAGTCAACACCTCGTAGTATTCCGCTTCGAGCTTTGCCTGCAGCAGGCGGACGTTGGCCTCAATGTCGTCCACCACCAGGATACGCGCGGACATGGATCAGTCCATCAACCGGCGGATGGTTTCAAGGAAATGGACCACCGAGATCGGCTTAGAGATATAGGCCTCGCAACCGCCCTCGCGTATCCGCTCCTCGTCTCCCTTCATGGCGAAGGCTGTCACGGCGACGACGGGGATCGAGGCCAGTTCGGCATCTTCCTTCAGCCACTTTGTCACTTCCAGGCCAGAAATCTCCGGGAGCTGGATATCCATGAGAATAAGGTCAGGCTTGTGCTCGCGCGCAAGCGCCAGCGCCTGGAGACCTTCACGGGTCTGCAGCGTCTCGTAGCCCTGGGCATCGAGGAGATCATGAAAGAGCTTCATGTTCAGCTCGTTATCCTCGACGATGAGGACCTTCTTGGCCATTTAGGACCCGGCTCTGTGCTCCGTGGACTCCGCATAGTGCGGACTTCCCCACCCTAGTCTGTTCATCCCATGGATATCCTTAAACTTCGTTAGCCCAACTGCAGGTCATGTCTGAATCTCCCAATCCATCGCTTGCACCGACACTGGAAAGCCTGGGGCTGGCCCGTGATCGCCCCCTGGTGATTGTCGACGTCGACGAGGTGCTTGGGCTGTTTATGCTGGGCTTTGGCGCTTTCGTCGCCGAGCACGGCTACGAGCTGCGGGTTGAACGATTCGCCCTTTTCCAGAACATCTACCGCCCAGGTGGAAGCGAACACCTGGACCTGGTTGAGGGGCGCAAGTTGTTCGACGAATTCTTTCGCAGCCGCTGCGGAGATATCGAGCCTGCACCAGGGGCAGCCCAGGCGTTACGCCGGCTGCAGCATCAAGCGGAGATCCTGATCCTTTCAAACGCCCCTGCCGAGGCCAAGGCCTTGCGAGGCGGCTGGTTGAAGCGCCACGGCCTTCCTCAGGCGCTGATCCTGTCCAGCGGGCCGAAGGGACCGATCACGGCCGGCTTGGTGACGCAGACAATGGGCCGCACGGCCTTCGTCGACGACCTGATCCCAAACCTCGATTCGGTGGCCGAACACGCACCAAACACCGCCAGGTTCCAGCATGTGGCCGACCTGCGCCTGCGCCCATTGGCCCCGCGCTCGTCGCGACACCCGCGAATCGACGACTGGGCAGACCTCGGCGAAGCTATTGAGGCATCGATCCGCTAAGGGCCTGATCGCGACCCGTAACCCGATCATCGACGACCTCTGCCGCGACCGAACGCCAGACGCAGGCTTCCCAGATTGCGGTGGCTACGTCGCCTGCGGCCGCATAGCCGTTGCGAACCTGATCGCAGGTTGCGCGATGAGGCTTTCCACCCCGCCGCGGCTATTGGCCCGAGCGCAGAGCCCGGCCAGCAGGCCCTCGGCGCCTCACCTGGGCCCGACGCAACATCCATACGCTTAGGCGTCTGCGACTTGGGCCTAACGCGGTTGCGATTTGCAGTGCTAGGGCAGGCTCATGTCTGACAGCATCCGTATCTGGGTCGAATTTTGTCACAGCTCAGCTTACCGCTCCGGCGGTTGGGCCTTTGTTCGAGCCGAGGGCCGCGCGCTCACCGGTGCAGCTGGGGGAGAGCGCACAGCTTCACCCGAGGCGATCGCCCTGGCCGGGCTACTGGCCGCATTTAAGGACTTACCGCCAAGCGCTGCGGTCGAAGTGATGAGCACATTGCCCGGCATCTATGGGGCGGGTCGCCGAATCACCGAGCTGGAGACGGGTGGCGAGGCAGACACCGAAGACCTGGCGCGTTGGGCGCAGCTCTCCGCTGTAGTCAAGGCACGCCCAGTCAAATTCGCCCGCGCGATGAACGCGCCTCGAACACCGACGGCCTTTGCAACGGCCTGGGCGGAGCTCGCGCAGGACAAAGCCAAGACCCGTCCCTTTAACGCAGCGATACCCAAGGCAAACCTGGTGAAGGCCGGCGTGCCAGACTAGCGCAGAGCTACCAAATACGGACGCGATCGGCCGGCGCGAGATAGAGCTTATCTACGGGCTTCACATCGAAGGCCGCATACCAGGCGTCCATATTGCGCGTTGTGTCGGCCCGGAACTCGGCTGGCGCATGGCCGTCGGTGATCGCCCGCTGACGCGCCGTCGCCTCGCGGGTCTTGGCACGCCAGCTCTGGGAGAAGGCGACGAAAAATTGCTGATCGCCCGCGAAGCCCTGTTGGGCCGGCCCTTCCTTGCCGCCGTTGGCGAGCCGATAGGCGTCGTAGGCGGCATTCAGGCCCGCGATATCGGCGATGTTCTCGCTCAACATCTGTTCGCCGTTTAGCGCGATATCCGGGAAGGGATGATACTGGCTGTATTGCACGGCCAGAGCATGTCCCGCCGACTGGAAGTGGGCAAGGTCGCTTGCGGTCCACCAGTTCCGGAGTCGACCATCGGCGTCAAACATTGCGCCCTGGTCATCAAAGCTGTGGCTGACCTCGTGGCCGACGATGGCACCGGTGGCGCCCAGATTCATGGCGACGGGGTTCGCCGGATTGAAGTCGGGCGCCTGGAGAATGGCGGCTGGGAAGTTCAGGGCATTGCGGACCGGCAGGTTTACCGCATTGACTGTCTGGGGCGTCATCGCCCATTCGCCGCGATCAACGGGGTGGCCGAATTTTGCGAGGTTGCGGCGATATTCAAAAAGGCTCGCCCGCTGTTGATTGCCAACCGCATCGCCAGCCACGATTTTGAGGCCTGAATAGTCGATCCAGTGGTCTGGATATCCAACACCGACTTTCAGGGTCTGAAGCTTACGCTTGGCCTCGGCCTTTGTGGTTGGTGCCATCCAATCGAGCTTGTCTATCCGCACCCTGAAGGCGTCGATCAGCTTAGCGACCATCGCCTCGATCTGGGCCTTGGACTCAGGTGGGAAGTAGTGGGTGACGTAGACTTTGCCCACGGCCTCCCCCAGCGCACCGTTCGTGGCGTTGACGGCTCGTTTCCAGCGCGCAAGTTGCTGCGGCGTACCTGAAAGGGTGTGGCTGTAAAACGCAAACCGCTCATCGCCGAAGGCTTTGGGCAGGACGTTCGAATAGTCATCGATCTGGTGGAAGACCAGATAGTCCTTCCACGTCGCCAGGGGCTCAGCGCCAACAAGCGCGGCCTCTCCGCTTGTCGCTTTGGGATGCCAGACGATGAATTGCGCTTGCGCCTCAAGGCCGGCGGCCTTGAAGAATGTCGTCCATTCCAGCCCCGGCGCCTTCTTTACGAAGTCGGTCCGGACCCAGGTGTTGTTGGCTTTCAGCACGTCTTCGGACTCGGCGCGGGCCGCATGGACCTGGGCGATCTTGACCTCCAGCTCGAAGATCCTTTGCGCCTTTGCCTCAGGCTCAGCGATATGGGCCAGCGTCAGAATCTTGGCGATGTGGGCCCTGTAGGCTTGCCGGTTGGCGAGCATGTGGCTGTTGGCAGAGAGATAGTAGTCCCGGTCCGGCATGCCCAGACCGCCCTGCAGCAGGTAGGGTGCATATCGCTTGGGTTCGTTCAAATCCTGCTCAACCCACAGGCCAAACAGGTGGTCGGTCTCAAAGTTGGTGGAATTCAGGGCATCGACGTCGGCGCGAAGTTCATGGCCGAATTCGGCGGCGAGACCGTGTTTGTCCTTGATGGCGGCGATACGCGAAAGCGTCGGTCGCAGCGGCTGCAGACCCAGGGATTCGATCTTGGCCTCGTCAAGATAGCTGGAATAGAAGTCGCCGATTTTTCGAGCCTCGGTTCCCGGCGCAGCCTTGGCGGCGTCCTGGATGAGCGTCTGCACCCGCAAGGTCGTCAGCTCGATAAGCTCACCGGAGGTCCCCCATTGGGATCGATCAGCCGGGATCTGCGTCTTGGCGGTCCAGCCGCCGTTCGCGAAGGCGAAAAAATCATCCCCAGGCTTCACACCACGGTCCATTCCAGCCAGGTCGAGACCCGCGGGATGGGTGTTTTCCAATGCGCCCGAAGACTGAGCCACGCAGGGCACGACAAGCGCAAGGGCGACGCCAAACGCCGCAAGGATTTGCGAAGGTTTCATGCCGGGCAACCTAGCGCTTGGCGCAGGCCTGTCCACTGGCGCAACACGACTTCTGACGGCCTGCGCGAGGGAGGAAAAAATCAGCTATGACGAGCGGCATGATCCGGATCGGCGTGGACTTTGGCGGAACAAAGATCGAGGCGGCGGCGCTGGATGCGCAAGGTCGCTTCCAGGCCCGTGTACGCGTCCCCTCACCCGGCAGCTATCGCTCCAGTCTCGAGGCCGTTCGCGACGTGATCCTTGAGGCCGAGACGGAAGCCGGCGTCAGTGGCGCCTCCATTGGAATCGGCATCCCAGGCTCGCCTTCCCCGTCGACGGGTCTGATCCGCAACGCCAACACCACGCATCTGAACGAAAAGCCGCTTCAACGTGATCTGGAGCGCGTTCTCGGCCGGCCCGTCCGGCTGGCTAACGACGCCAACTGTTTTGCACTGTCTGAAGCCACCGACGGAGCGGGCAGCGATTGCGACGTGGTCTTCGGGGTGATCATCGGCACCGGCTGTGGGTCGGGAATTACGGTCGGGCGCCGCGTTCTGGCCGGCCGCAACGGCATCGCGGGCGAATGGGGACACACGCCCCTGCCATGGCCCCAAGGCGACGAACTTCCCGGCCCGACCTGCTTCTGCGGTCGACGGAACTGTCTAGAGAACTGGATTTCCGGCCCCGGTTTGGCACGCGCTCACGCCACGGGGCAGGATGCGAAGGCGATTGTTGAGGCGGCCCTGAGGCGCGAACCGTCAGCGGTCGCATCCATGGTGACTTACGTTGACCGCCTGGCCCGGGGCCTGGCGGTGATCGCCGACGTCCTTGACCCCGACGTCATCGTTTTAGGCGGCGGCATGTCCAACGTCGCGGCGCTCTACGAACGCCTGCCCGCCGCGATCGGCAGCTATACGTTCTCCGACATCTTTACGACGCCCGTGCGCAAGGCTGCGCACGGCGACAGTTCCGGCGTTCGCGGTGCAGCCTGGCTTTGGCCGCTGGAAACCGCCGGATGAAAGCCTTTTGCCGCGACTGTTTCTGGCAAGGCGCGGCGGCCGTGCGTCGATGTCCCGGCTGCAGCTCGCCCAGGATCGTGGCGCACGAGGAGCTCGCAAGCCTGACCATTGCGCATATGGACTGCGATGCATTCTACGCCTCGGTGGAAAAGCGCGACCGGCCGGAGTTGCGCGATGTGGCGGTGATTGTCGGCGGTGGCCGGCGCGGGGTGGTCACGACCTGCTGCTACATCGCCCGGATCAAGGGCGTGCGTTCGGCCATGCCGATGTTCAAGGCGTTGAAGCTCTGCCCCGAAGCGGTCGTGCTCAAGCCGGAATTCCCCAAATACCGGGCGGCCAGTCGCCAAATCCTGGCGATGGCCGGGGATCTCACGCCGCTGATCCAGAACCTATCGCTCGATGAGGCCTGGATGGATCTCGCCGGCACCGAACGGCTGCATGGCGCGCCTGCCGCGATCACCTTGGCGAAGCTGCAGATGCAGATCGAAACCGAGACCGGCCTGACGGTCTCCATTGGTCTTGCGTCCAACAAGTTCCTCGCAAAGGTCGCTTCGGACCTCGACAAACCCCGTGGCTTTTCAGTGATCGGCTCTGAGGCTCCGCATTTTCTGGCGCTCAAACCCGTGAACATCCTGCCAGGCGTTGGACCCGCGATGGCATCGAGCCTGGAAAAGGCCGGGATGCCGACCGTCGGCGATCTTGCCCGCGCCGACATCAAGGAACTGGCCGAGCGGTTTGGAAGCCACGGCCTTCGCCTGTCTCAATTGGCGCACGGCCAGGACCACCGAGCTGTGAACCCGCGCGAAGTGCGCAAGGGAATCAGCGCCGAGACAACCTTCAACGAGGATCTAAGCGTCCTTGAAGATCTGGAGGACGTACTGGCTGAGCTTTCCGACAACGTCGCACGACATGCCCGCGGCGACGGCCTGGCGGGTCGCGTGGTGACCTTGAAGTTACGTACCACCGACTTCAAGCTTCACAGCCGACGCCGCACCATCGCGGTGCCGACCCAGACCGCCAAGACCCTATTTTCTGTCGGACGCGAGCTACTGGCTAAGGAGGCGACTGGACGCTCCTTTCGCCTGATCGGCATCGGTTTGGCTGACCTCGTTGAGGCCGGAACGATAGAGGATGACTTTTTCGCCGGCGACGAGCGCCGTGCACTTGCCGGCGAAAAGACCTTGGATGCCATTCGCGCAAGGTTCGGCACGAACGCGGTTACCTCAGGGCGTATTTTCCGGGCCAAAAGCTCAAAAGAACGAAATTGACGGCCATTAACCCTGCGGAAGCCACGCGGAATATCTTGAATGGCAATGATTTCTCTGGGGACCGTGACGATTCGACACTTCCATCTGTGATGTGTTTGCATATCTAATCGGAGGCGGCGTTGCGGCAGCGCCGGCTGGAGCTCGATGAAATGGCCGAACGGAAAATGGGCGACCAAGACACCGGCATCCGCTCGTCGGTGGTCACTCAGACAAAGCCGAAGACGCAAAAGCCCTCGATGTATCGGGTGCTGATCTTGAACGACGACTACACACCTATGGAGTTCGTCGTCTATGTGCTTGAGCAGTTCTTCAATAAGTCGCGCGAAGATGCGACTCGCATAATGCTCCACGTTCATCAACACGGCGTTGGGGTCTGTGGGGTGTTCACCTACGAGGTGGCGGAAACAAAAGTGGCCCAGGTTGTTGATACGGCGCGGCGGCATCAACACCCGCTGCAGTGCACCATGGAAAAGGATTAGAGGCCTTTGCCTTCATTCTCACGCCCCCTCGAAGAATCCCTTCATCGCGCCGTGGCTTACGCCAATCAGCGTAAACACGAGTATGCCACTCTGGAGCATCTGCTCCTGTCGCTCGTCGATGACGAAGAAGCCGCGGGCGTGATGCGCGCCTGCGAGGTGGACCTCGGCGCGCTGCGCACGACGCTCACCAATTACGTTGACACGGAGCTGCGATCCCTCGTGGTCGATGACGGCGAGGACGCCAAGCCGACCGCGGGCTTCCAGCGCGTGATCCAACGCGCGGTGATCCACGTCCAATCCTCCGGGCGCGAAGAGGTCACGGGGGCCAACGTGCTGGTCGCGATCTTCTCCGAACGCGAGAGCCACGCGGCCTATTTCCTGCAAGAGCAGGACATGACCCGCTACGACGCGGTCAACTACATCGCTCACGGCATCGCCAAGAAGGTCGGGGCCACTGAATCCAAGCCCGTAAAAGGGGCCTCGGACGAAGAGGATAAGCCCACCGTCAAGACGGGCGGCGAGGCGCTTGAAGCCTACTGCGTCAACCTCAACGAGAAGGCCAAGCAGGGTAAGGTTGATCCACTGATCGGTCGCTCCGCCGAGGTGGATCGCTGCATTCAGATCCTGTGCCGCAGGACCAAGAACAATCCCCTGCTGGTCGGCGACCCGGGTGTTGGCAAGACCGCCATCGCCGAGGGCCTCGCCCGCAAGATCGTGAACCACCAAGTCCCCGAAGTCCTGGCGGGTTCGACCATCTTCTCACTCGATATGGGCTCCCTGCTCGCGGGCACCCGCTATCGCGGCGACTTCGAAGAACGTTTGAAGCAGGTGGTCAAGGAACTAGAGAACCATCCCGATGCCGTGCTGTTCATCGACGAAATTCATACGGTGATCGGCGCAGGTGCCACAAGCGGCGGGGCGATGGACGCCTCCAACCTGCTGAAGCCGGCGCTGGCGTCAGGCACCCTGCGGTGCATGGGCTCGACGACCTACAAGGAATTCCGTCAGCACTTCGAAAAAGACCGCGCCTTGGTCCGTCGTTTCCAGAAGATCGACATTAACGAGCCCACAATCGACGACTCGATCAAGATCTTGAAGGGCCTGAAGATCTACTACGAAGAATTCCACAAGCTCCGCTACACCAACGACGCCATCAAAGCGGCGGTGGAGTTGTCAGCCAAGTATATCAACGACCGCAAACTGCCGGATAAGGCTATCGATATCATCGATGAGGCCGGCGCCAGCCAGATGTTGCTGCCTGAAAGCAAGCGAAAGAAGATTATCGGATTGAAGGAGGTCGAGGCCGTTGTCGCCAAGATCGCCCGAATCCCGCCGAAGTCTGTCTCCAAGACCGACACCGAGGCCCTAAAGCAGCTCGAAACCGACCTGAAGCGCGCGGTTTATGGCCAGGACGACGCCATCGACCAGCTCTCCTCGGCCATGAAGATGGCTCGCGCCGGTCTGCGCGACGCCAACACGCCGATCGGATGCTATCTGTTCTCTGGCCCCACCGGCACCGGCAAGACCGAGACGGCCCGCCAGCTCGCCTCCACGCTGGGCATCGAACTGCTGCGGTTCGATATGTCTGAGTACATGGAGCGCCACACGGTGAGCCGCTTGATCGGGGCGCCTCCGGGTTATGTGGGTTTCGATCAGGGCGGTCTGCTGACCGATGCGGTTGACCAACATCCGCACGCCGTCGTGCTGCTCGATGAAATCGAAAAGGCCCACCCCGACGTCTACAATATCCTGCTGCAGGTCATGGACCATGGCGGTCTGACGGACTCCAACGGCAAGAAGATCGACTTCCGCAATGTGGTCTTGATCATGACCACTAACGCCGGAGCCTCCGACGCCCAGCGCAATTCCATCGGCTTCGGCCGCGGGAAGCAGGAAGGCGAGGCCGAAGAGGCGATCAAGCGGGTGTTCACGCCAGAATTCCGTAACCGCCTCGATGCGGTTGTGGCCTTCAAGTCTCTGACGCCAGACATCATACGCCAGGTGGTTCAGAAGTTTATCATGCAGCTGGAAGCCCAGCTGGCCGACCGTCACGTCACGATCGAGACCTCCGATGAGGCCGCCGATTGGTTAGCCAAGAACGGCTTCGACGAACTCTATGGGGCTCGCCCGCTTGGCCGGGTCATCCAGGAGAACATCAAAAAGCCGCTCGCAGACGAGATCCTGTTTGGCAAGCTGGTCAAAGGTGGCCACGTCAAGGTGGTGCTCAAGGACGGCAAGATCGCCTTCGAGATCGAGGGCGACGACCGCGAACCCGGCGCCCCCGTCATAGAAGCGCCTGCCGAGGATGCCGCCCAAGCACCGGCCCCTGTTGCTTAAAGGTCAGGCGACAGCTGAAGCTTCAAGCCCCGGGTCGAAAGCCCCGGGGCTTTTTCATGCCGCTGTCAGTATGCCGTCTTCATCGGCTCAGGCATCGCACCATCCGACAAGGTCCTTCCCGTCCGGAGGTGTCCTGCGATATTGGGCCAAAATATGATGTAGCATCCCACAAAGGGCACGTTAGCTTCCCAACTAGCGGAGATTATACAGATGGCATATCTGGGTCATATAGAAGGTCCTCATCCCAATCACCCGTGGGCAAAGGGTATGAAGATCACCTTCAGGCCGAAGCCCGTTCTCGCCTCGAAAGCTACATCCAAGCAGCTGAAGCACGGCGCGGACAAAAAGGACGCCTGAGGCTTCCCACTGTATTTCCGCATCAAGCCGGGCCTGCGGCTGTTTCCACACGCCTGCCTACCACGGCTAAGGCATTGGCCGGGGGGGGCTCTCCCCGCCCCCGGCACCCCGCTTCAACTTCAGACGGACGCTTCCTCTCATTAGACTTATCAAACTTCCCTTTTGTGAATGGCGAGACCTCGCGCGTCCATCAGAGATGGGATGGCGCAGGAGTCGGCGCGCGTCGCTGCGCGAAACGCTATTCACCCGCTTGGCTAGCTGATTTTTGCAGCGATCTGTTGGGCTAAGGCCGTCAATTCGGCGGGATCGGCCATTCCGCCTGCCCCGTGGCGGCCCAAAGCAACGCCGTCCCAGCGCGGGATGATGTGGAAGTGAAGGTGGTAGACCGTCTGGCCCGCGGTTGCGCCGTTGAATTGGGTCACGACGATGCCGTCAGGATTGAGCGCTGCGCGAACGGCTCGCGTGACGCGTTGGACGCCCAGAATGACACCCGCGAGCACTTGCGGTTCTTCATCTAGCAGATTGCGGGCGACCGAGTGTTTAGGGATCACCAAAGTGTGGCCGCGCGCTTGCGGAAAGACGTCCATGAAGGACAAAACGTGGTCGTCCTCGAAGACCCGCGCCGATGGCGCTTCTCCTCGCAAGATCTTGGCGAAGATGTTGCCGTGATCATAAGTCCCGTCCAAGCTCATGCGCAGCGCTCCTGATTGGCGTGTCGTAGCAAATCGCTCTTTAGGTTGGAACGAGGGCCATAGAGATCACACCCGCGCCACCACGTGGCAGCCTCAATCGGCGTCAGCGACAGGGTTTTCATCTCGACAGGTAAGCCTGGATCGCGAAACCGGAAAGACGTTGGCCAAATGGGTGGCGATCGGTGATTGAACGCGCCAGAAAAGAGACATTGTCAGACCGCTTGAAGGCGACTCGCTCCTGGAAAATCCCCGCCAGGTCGACCACCCCGCACGATCGTGGATCGGAATGACTCGGGTGTTCCTAGGCCTCATGACGGAAGGGCGAATACTCTTCCGCAAGCCATTCCATCTCCTGCTCGACGCCTTGCCGTTCCTGCATCACGAAGCGTTCAACAGGCCCTCTTAGAGCTGGGTCGGCGATGTAGTGGGCCGAGTAGACTGGCCTGGGAAGATAGCCACGGGCGATCTTGTGCTGGCCTTGCGCGCCGGCTTCCACGCGGGCCAAGCCGCGCCCGATGGCCCACTCAATGGCTTGGTAGTAGCAGAGCTCGAAATGCAGAAAGGGCACGTCTTCGACGCAGCCCCAGTTACGGCCATAAAGGCAGTCCTCGCCGATCAGGTTGAGCGCGCCGGCGATCCAGCGATCGCCCCGCTTCGCCATGATCAGCAGCACATTTTCCGACATCCGCTCGCCAAGCAGGGAAAAGAACAGGCGGTTGAGATAGGGCCGCCCCCATTTGCGTGAGCCGGTGTCCATGTAGAACCCGAAGAAAGCGTCCCAATGTTCCTCGGTCAGGTGCGCGCCAGACAGGCAAAAAATCTCGATCCCGTCGGCTGCATCGCGGCGCTCACGCCTGATGGTTTTGCGTCGGCCCGAGGAAAGCGCCCCAAGGAAATCATCGAAGGACCCATAGCCTCGATTTTCCCAATGATATTGCTGGCCTTCGCGCAGGGCCATGCCCTGCTCGCCCATCCAGCGCCATTCCCCTTCGGTCGGGAAATTCACATGAAATGATGAGGCCCCATAGCGTTCGCAGAGCGTCAAAGCCCCGCCCAGCAGGAGCCGTCGCGCCTCGTCAACGTCAACATCGGGCCGAGACAACAGTCGCGGACCGGTCGCTGGCGTAAACGGGGCTGCTGACAGCAACTTTGGGTAGTATGCCCCGCCTGCCCGCTCATAGGCCTCAGCCCATGCGTGATCGAAGATGTATTCCCCCTGGCTGTGTGACTTCATGTAGAGCGGCATGACCGCAGCAACCTGCCCCTCAGCGTCCTCGATCGTCAGGTGTTGCGGACTCCAGCCGCTGCGCTCGGTGGCGCAGTTTGCTTCTTCTAGAGCGTCAAGAAAGCCGAAACGGATGAACGGATTGCCGGCGTATACGGGATTACCCGCGCAGGCCTCCCAGGCCGCGCTTCCAATCTCAGCGATGCGGCGGCTGATCCTGACCGCCGGCTTCAATGTCACGGCCTGAAGCCCTCAAAAATCAAGTTGTCACAGCTGTCGCGTACCGCTTCCCACTGCTGTGGCTCCCGCACCGTCCAGGCGATCACCGGCAGACCCTCTAAGCGGAAGCTCGCGGCCAGGGGGCTTGGCAACATGTCGAGCCCCAGCGCCAGAAAATGTGGCTTCGCGATAGCCACGTGCTCCAGCCCAGCAAAACTCGCGCGCTGCGCCTCGTCCATGTGCGGCGCGCGCTTGTAGGAATAGCTGTCGAGGCCGCGCAGGACGCCCGGGAACCGCTGCGCAAACCAGGCGTGCGAATAGGGATTGAACCCGATCAAGCAGACTGGGCCGTTGTGATCGATGATCACCTCGTGCACCCGCTGCTCCAGCGGCCCAACCTGGCCGTATGGGGTCTTCAGCTCAATGTGGACCATTGAGCGATGGCCGACGAGGGCCAGGGTTTCGAGCAATGTTGGGATAGGCTCGTGCGAGCCCTTCAGCCTCAGAGCCCCAAGGTCGGCAGCCGTCCGGTCAACCAGCCGGCCCGCCTCACCCGTCATTCGCTCAAGGTCCTCGTCGTGGAAGACCATCGCCTCTCCGTCAGCGGAAAGCTGAACGTCGAGCTCGATGCTGTATCCGGCCGCACACGCGGCCTGGAACGCGCCTAAGGAATTCTCGGGGGGTCCGTCGGACGCCCAAAGCCCGCGATGAGCGATGGCCGGCGCAATGAGCCGCTCCCAAGCTTCGCCAAATCGGTCCTTCACGAGATGGCTACCACCGCGTCGATTTCCACCGCAAAGTTCATCGGCAGGCGATAGACGCCGACCGCTGAGCGCGCGTGGCGCCCCGCCTCGCCAAAGGCCTCAACCATCAGATCAGATGCTCCATTGATCACCTTGGGGATGTCGAAGAAGCCCGGTCCGGCCTGGACGAAGCCACCCAATTTCACCACATGCGTCACGCGCTCTAGGTCACCCTCGCAAGCGGCCTTCATCTGCGCGAGCAGGTTAAGCCCGCAAAGCCGCGCAGCGCGCTGGGCTGTGTCGAGATCCACATCTTCGCCAACAACCCCTTTGATGCCGCCAGACACGTCAAGCGACACCTGGCCGGAGATATGGATCAACTCGCCGACCCTCAGGAACGGGACGTAGTTGGCGATAGGGGCGTTCGGCTGCGGCAGGACGATACCGGCGGCGGCCAGGCGGTCTTCGATCTTGGACATGCACCCACGTCTAGCCCTCATGCTCGCGCGAGAAAAGGTCGGGCCAAAACGCAAGCGGGCCGGAGCATCGCTGCTCCGGCCCGTCTACGCCCATCGGCCGGGGGGTGGCCGTACGCGGGAAACGGATCTTTAGCGAGCCGCCTGAAGGCGCTCGACCGCGGCGGTCACGCGCTCGTTCAGCGGCTTCATGCTGTCTTTCACCGATGCCGAAACGGTTTCCGACATGCGGCCCATCTGGGCGATGTAGGTTTCCAGCGCCGACTTGGCATAGGCGGTCTGCAGTTCGACAACTTCCTGCACGCTTTTCGCGGTGGACAACGCCTTCGCGGCGGCGACTTGGCTTTCGAAGGATGTCTTCGAGAAGGCCATCGCCTGGGCGCCGAGCGCTTCTGCGCCCTTGGTGGCGGCTGTCACTGAGGCGACGACGGCTTCGAGGTTTTTCTTGGAATGGGCGTTTGCGTCATTCAGCGCGGCCAAGGTCTTTTCAACACCGTCCTTGAAGGCGGTGTTCGAAGCGGCGGTAAATTGGTCGACAGTGGTCTTTACGGCGTCAGCGGCAGCCATGGGATTTATCCTCAAGGTTCAGGCGCGGCCGGGAGAAAAGCCGCAATGCAAAGCGAATCGCACTTGGGGCGAGAGCCCCGGAAAGCCTGATCGTTATTTCATGGTGCAGTGCAGCAGTCAATCGATTTTTGTGCAGTGCAGCATGAGCAATTTTCCCTCGGCAAATGGCTGTTTTCCAGGGATTTTCGGAGGCCGCGACAAATCTTCCCCGTTAATGAAAGTTTACCCTAACTTCAGGTTCAGGCGATCATGATATGACGATCCCGGAGTGGTTTGCTCGCCGCTCGCAACCTTTTGATTCGCCGGACGAAGCATGATCCAGCACGCTCGCCGCCTGTTCCTAGCGTTAGGTCTGGCCGCCACGACCGCGTTCACCGCCGCCGCGACACCTGCGGCCGCTGAGATCCCCTATTTCCAGAATCTGCTCGCTGCGTCGCAGACCAAATACGCCGCCATTGTGGTCGATGCGAAGTCCGGCGAGATTCTCTACGCCAAGCACGCTGACAGCCCGCGTTATCCCGCCTCGATTACCAAAATCATGACCCTTTACCTGACATTTGAGGCGCTGGCCTCGGGCAAGCTACATCCCGACGATAGGGTTCTGGTGTCACCCCACGCCGCAGCGCAAGCGCCGACCAAATTGGGCGTCCGCGCGGGCGATTCGGTGACGGTGACGGACGCCATGGACGGCATGGCCACCAAATCAGCCAACGACATGGCCGTCGCCATGGCCGAGAGACTCGGTGGTACGGAAAGTCGCTTCGCCGCCCTGATGACCCTGCGCGCCCAGGAGCTGGGAATGCAGAATACCCACTTCGTGAACGCCTCGGGACTGCCGGACAGCCGCCAGATCAGCTCGGCTCGCGACATAGCGATCCTGTCGCGCGCCGTCATGCGCGACTATCCGCAATACTATAAACTCTTCAGCCTGCAGGAATTCACCTTCCGCGGACAGGTCATGGCGAACCACAATCACCTGCTGGGTCGCATGCCCGGTGTGGACGGGCTCAAGACAGGCTTCACCAACGCCTCCGGTTTCAATCTCGCCGTCTCGGCCGTTCGCGATAACCGGCGTCTTATTGCGGTGGTGATGGGTGGACCGACCACAGCGCTTCGCGACCAGAACGCCGAGGACCTGCTGCTCACGGGTTTCAACGTGATGCAGCGTCGGGCCAACGGCGAGAAAATCGTCGTGGCTCAAAACATGTTCGAGCCGAGCGAGCTGAACGGCCCGGTGGTTCGACCACCCAGCGAGCAAGGCGATGGTGATCAGCAATCCCTGAAAATCGAACTGACTCAAGCGCCGGCCGCACGCGCCGGAAAAATCACCGTTATCGAAGGCCATCACGGTAAGGCAGCCAGAGCGATCTGGGGCGTCCAAGTCGGGGAGTTCCGCTCCAAGACCGACGCCCACAAACAGATCGTCTTCGTCGAGAAGAAGTTCGGCGACCACTTCGACGGTGCCCGTGGGGCGGCGGAGAAGGAAGGCCGCAAGTACAAGGCTGTTTTCACAGGCTTCGCCGAGAGCGACGCCAAGGATGCCTGTCGTGCGATGAAGGCCAAGCGCCTGGCTTGCCTGGTGATTCAACCCACCTGATCGCGCGCTCGCTTACCCTTCCAGCAATCGATCCCGCGCGGCATTGAGCTGCGACGCCAGTCCGCTCGTGCCCCCTTTATCGGGGTGGGCCATCCGCATTAGCCGTGTATACGCGGCCCTAATTTCCTCAGGTGTCGCATCGGGATTCACGCCTAGGACCGACTGAGCATCCTTAAGGCTCATTCGACTTGAGGTCTTAGGCGCGACCGGCGCTGGGCCATTGATCCGGGAACTGGTGACCATCCACAGTCCCAGGATGACCAAGACGATCGAAATTTCCCAGCCGCCGCGCAGGCCGACGTAGGCGGCCGCAGCGAAGGTCGCGACGGAGAAGGCCCCTGACAGCAGCCGCCACTCGCGACGCTTGAAGACCGTCTTGCCTCTTCCAAGCCCCACCAGGAACCATAGGGCCGCAGCGCCCAGGGCAAGGTAGAGCATTGGCGTCTATTCCGCGGCGATCTGCTCGCCATCGGAGAAGCCCGATAGGCCGAGCGCAGTCATCAGGGCGCGAAGCTCTTGGCGCGCGGCCACATGCTGCAGCGACATAACAACGGGCCGGATCGTCGGCGACAGATCTGCGACCGTGAGACCGAAAGGGAACAGCTCGCGATAGATTACCCGGTCGCGTAGCCCCGGCCCGATGCGAAAGCCGACCTTGCGCGAAAGCGTCTCAATCCGCTCTTCCAGCCGCTTACGATTGCGCGCTTCGGTGGGAGCCAGACGATTACGCAGGACCACCCAGTCGATCTGCTTGCGATCCTTCACGGCTCGGGCCTTTCGGCTATTCCAAACCGTCTCTGAATAGAGGCTGTGACGCTTCAACTCGAGGGTTACCGGATCGACGATGCCCAGCATGTCGAAATCAACAAAGCTGTCGTTCATCGGCGTTACGATCAGATCTGCGAGGCCGTGGGCGGCGCGACTAATTGCCGTGTCGCTCCCTGGCGTGTCGATCAGCACGAAATCGGCACGCTCGCTTACGTCGCTGAAAGCTTCCTGGAAACGCTCCAAAGCCTCAACGTCGCTCGCCTTTGCCAAGGCCGCGCCATCCGCGCTCAACGGATGCTCAATCGGCATGGGTGCGACGGCACCGTTGGCCTCCAACCAGGCCCGGCGATTGGCGAAGAAGTGCGAGGTCGACTGCTGGCGCAAATCGAGATCCAGGACAGCCACTTTGGCGTCAGCGTGCAGCAGCGCTGTTGCCGTATGAATAGCGATGGTGGATTTACCCGCTCCGCCCTTCTCGTTGCCGACCACGATGACGCTGGCCTGCGGCATGTCCAAAGCTCCCGAAAATCCCGACTCACTTCCCCCTAGGTGAGCGCTTCACAAGGAGTGAGGTCAACGACCGGTTAACGAGCGGCTGTGGACGAAGCGCCCAGCCTACCAGACGCCAACCTCACGAAGCTGGAGTGCGAGTTCTGTTGGCACATCTGCGAACGTCTCGATGGCAAGATCTGCCGGCGCGTCCTTCGTCTCGAGGTATCGCCATCCTTGGAAAGCCCGGCGCGGCGTCGGGACGACGCGAACCGGTGTCGGGTCCAAAGTGACCTCGCAACGCACGTCTGCGGACTGGCCAACAGTATTCACCTCCAAGATCGCCTGGCGGCAAAGAACCACGCCCTTGAAAACGCGGAACAGCGAACCACCGTCGACCAGTTCCGCGGCCCGCTTGGGCGTCTGTCGCGTGCGCATGATCCAGGGGCCGTTTGGATCGTCGTACGCCAGTCGCCACCCCAGAAGGTCCTCGACGCTCACCGCGCCAACGCAAAGCTTTATCATGTGGAGCGCCATGCCCCCGGCTTACGGCCAGCGTCGGCTTTTGACCAGTACCGGACGGGGCGGCTGGGCCATAGCCGCGGCTCTTCGGCCAAGCTAGGCTGGCGTCTGTGTCACGCCTGCCTAAAATTCCCGATGAGTCGGCGCTGGCGCGACTGTTCAGTCAGGAGTGCGTCCAGGCGGAGGCCGTCTGGTTCTCACTTCCAGGCGGCCAGACGCTGTTTGCCACAGGCGATCCGTCTGATCAGCTTTACTTTGTAAGGGCGGGCAGGCTCGGAGCCTTTCGCCACGAGCAGGGTCACGACATCCAATTCCTCGGTGTGATCCGACCTGGTGAGCCGGCCGGCGAGATGTCGCTGATCGCCAATGCGCCACACTCCGCCGATGTCGTCGCGCTGCGTGATTCGGAAATCATTGCGGTGCCGCGTGACGTCTTCTTCGAGGCCTGTGAAGCCGACACCGGGGTGATGATCGAACTCGCCAAGCTAATGATGATGCGCAGCCGCCAAGCGGTGACCCGAGGCGGAGTTGGCGAACCTTCCGTCTTCGGCTTTGTCTCTCTTGGTCATACCCATGCGCTGCGGCCGATCGTCGAGCGCCTTGCGGGCGAAATCGGGGCCATGGGCTACGATGTCACCACGATCGGATCGGAGGCGCAGAGTGCGCCGACGGAGTGGTTCTCCGACGTCGAGCGCAATCACGACTTTGTTCTCTACGTCGCCGAAGTCGCTGATGGCGGCTGGCGACAGGTCGTCGCTCGCCAGGTGGACCGATTGTTTCGGGTCGGCCGGGGCGACCGCCTCCCCCCCAAAACCGAAACCGTGGTCGACGTTCCGTCTCCGCTTCAAGCCCAGCAACTCGTAGACTTAATCCTTCTGCACCCTGGTGCGACTGAGCGACCACAGGGCTCGGAGGCCTGGGTCGACGCTGCGCGGCCGGCTCGACTGTTCCACGTTCGCCGCAACTCCGTGGCCGACCTCCAGCGGATTGCTCGGGTGATCACAGGCCAATCCGTAGGTCTTGTGCTCTCCGGTGGCGGCGCGCGGGCCTACGCCCACGTTGGGGCCGTACGCGCGCTGCGCGAGCGCGGCGTGCCCATCGATTTCGTTGGAGGTGTCTCCATGGGTGCCGTGATCGCCGCTGGGGTCGCCATGGGTTGGGACGAAGTGGAAGTGGCTCGCCGCATCCAGGAATCCTTCGTCGACACCAGCCCGTTGGCTGACATCGCCTTCCCGCTCTTAGCCATGACCCATGGCCTGAAGGTCAACGAACGGCTGGCGCACAACTTCGCCGAGACCCAGATCGCCGACATGTGGCTTCCCTTTTTCTGTCTGTCGTCGAACCTGACCACCGGCGCCTACCAGATGCATCGTCGCGGACTGCTACGGCGTGCGCTCAGAGCCTCTATATCGCTCCCCGGCATCTTGCCGCCGGCTACGGACGACCAGAACGTGCTGGTCGACGGCGCGGTGATGAAGAATTTTCCCGCCGATGTGATGCGCATGAGCCAACTCGGCCCCATCGTCGGCATCGACGTCACCCATGGTCGCAGCATCACCGCAGACGACGTGGCGCGGCCAGCTTCAGTCTGGCGGTGGATATGGTCGGGGCAATGGCGCAGTGGCCCGCCCATCGTCTCGCTGCTGATGAGGGCGGCGACAGTCTCGACGTCGCGAGACCTTGCCGCGGCGCGAGAAGCCACCGACGTTCTGGTGACACCGGAAGTGTCCAAGGTCGAAATCCGCGACTTCAACGGCGCCTACGCCCCGGCCGTCGCCGAGGGCTACCGAGCCATGATCGAGGCGCTCGACAAGCTCGATCGTCCGGTACAGGCGCTCCGACGTCGGCCCAGCCTGGCGGAGCTCGAAATCAAACGTGGCGCCCTGCCGGGGCGACGCTAACGCCGCAAACGTGACATTTGCGCAGAGCCGCGAACCAAATCATATTGTGCCTCCTTGCTCAGCAACTGAAAGGAGGTGATCCAGTGTCTCATTTGTCAATCGCCAGTGCGCTGGAAATCTCCGTGAAGAATCAAGGTCTCGGCTGACCCCAGCGCCTCGCGGACAAATGCTGGGTGTCAACTAGGTGTCGGAGACGACGCCGCTGCTGACAGCCCAACAAGCGGAAGCCCCGGTCATCGGCCGGGGCTTCCTGCATTTCGGTCTTGCGGCGGTGATCATGTGCACAAATCGACTCGGCGCCCTTGACCCGGCGGTGCGGCGCCGGGCGGCCGATGTGCTGATCTTCTAGCGGCCCAACGACCTGCAGCGGCGCGCGGCGCTGACGACGCTGTTTCAGGGCCTGAACTGGACGCCGGGCCAGATCGAAGCCCTGGTGGCGGCCACCGGAGTGCAGCCGGGTCGGGACTATGGCTTCACCTTCTCCGACCTGGTGCAGAGGTTGGCACCGGCGATCGTGCTCGATGTGTTTCCGCATCGGCCGATCGATCCGGTGAAGGCGTTGAATCTGGCGCGCACGCTGCTGCCGACGCCGCCGTTCCGGGAGCCGAAATCGTGAGCGACGCAATGGAATCCGCCGCCGGCGCGGCCTGGATGCGGAGCGCCTTCGTTGATGTGCAGGCGGAGCTGGCGCTGAAGATCAAGCGGACCTCGGCGTCGATCAACCATTCGGGCGTCAAGGGGGCGGTCAACGAGGAGCACTGGATCGAGCTGTTCCGCGCCTACTTGCCGAACCGCTATCAGGTCGCCTCGGCGTTCGTTATCGACAGGCTCGGCGGGTGCAGTCAGCAGATCGACCTGGTGGTGTTCGACCGCCATTACACCCCGACCCTGCTCGACCAGCAGAGCCATCGCTATGTGCCCGCCGAGGCCGTCTACGCCGTCTTTGAATGCAAGCCGCACCTCGACAAAGGCTATTTGGAATATGCAGGGGAGAAAGCGGCATCGGTCCGGCGCCTGCACCGAACGTCGGTGGCCATCACCCACGCCGGGGGCGGCTTCAAGCCGCGCGAGCCGTTTCCGATCATCGCCGGGATCGTGGCGGCCCGGTCCAGCTGGGCGGACAGTCTGGGCGACGCCTTCCTTTCGAACCTGCCGGCCGGCGAGGACGAGCGATTGGATTGCGGCTGCGCGCTGGAAGGCGGCGCCTTCGACGATTTCAGCGGGGCGCTGGAGGTGGTGGGGGCCGACGGCGCCTTGATCTACTTCCTGTTTCGCCTGCTCGGGAAGTTGCAGTCGCTGGGCACGGTGACGGCCATCGATTGGGCCGCTTACGCCTCCATCGTGACGCGTCGGGCCGATGCGCAAGCTCGCGGCTGATCTGGAGCTTGGCTTGCCGCAGCCGACCCACGACGCTTCATATGAAAAATTCCGCATTTATCGCGGATATTTTTATACAAGACTCTGGAAATTGCTATCCCATATGAGTATATCCGCACTTTTCGCGGATTCACGCATATGATCCTCAAGCGAGCGACCACGCTTTCGTCCTACATCCAGGATCGGCTGGCGCGGGGGAGCATCACCTTTACCCGCGACCAGGCCGTCGCCGAACTCGGCCTGACCCCTGGCGCCTTCCTGGACGCCGCGGAACGTCTGCAGAAGCAAGGCTACCTCCTGCGGCCGCGGAACGGCTTCTACGTGGTCGTGCCCCCCCAGTTTCTGACCTGGGGCGCGCCGCCGCCCGCCTGGTACATCGACGACCTGATGCGGTTCCTGGGCGAACCTTACTACGTCGGCCTACTGAAGGCCGCCGAACTGCACGGCGCCGCGCATCAGGCGGTCATGGAGTTTCAGGTGGTGACGAGCCGGCAGCTAAAGCCGATCGAGGCCGGCCGCTCGCGCCTCGTCTTCTACTACCGCAAGGACCTCGCGGCGATCGCGTCTGAAATCAAACCGCACAAGACCGACAGCGGGCGCATGCAGCTGGCCAGCCCTGAACTGACCGCCTGGGACTTGATCCGCTACGGCCAGGCCAGCGGCGGCGTCAACCAGGTCGCCACCATGCTCACGGAGCTCGGACCCAAGCTGCAGTCCAATCGGCTGGCAGCGCTGGCACCGGCGTTCGAGCGCGCCGCCCTGCAGCGTTTGGGCTTCCTTCTGGACCGGGTCGGGCAACATGCCCCAGCCTATGCGTTGGCACCCATCATGGCGGTGTCAAAGGCGAGCTGGGTGGAACTCGAGCCAGCCGACGCCAGCCTGCCGGACTTCGCGCCGCCGGTCCTCGAACGCGATCCCAGGTGGAAGGTGGTGGTTCGCCGCGCGCCGGAGCCTGACGAGTGATCCCGCAGCTGAACCTCACGGCGTGGAGCGCGCACGCCCCTTGGCCCGAACTGCGCCAGGTCGAGCAAGACCTGATCATCGCCCGGGCCGTTGTCGCCATCTTCTCCGACCCTGTCTTGGCGAGCGAACTTCGGTTCCGTGGCGGGACGGCGCTCAACAAGCTCCACTTCCCGGCCCCACTCCGCTACTCCGAGGACATCGACCTGGTGCGAACCACGCACGGACCGATCGGGCCCATTCTCGATGGCCTGCGCGCGGTCCTGAAGCCCTGGCTGGGCCCGGGCACCTTCGACCAGAGCCGGATCGCCCCGAAGCTGCGCTTCCGCACGCCATCTGAGGAGGACGCGGCGGTTGAGATCCGCCTGAAGATCGAGATCAACACCTCAGAGATCGACGCCTACGATCCGCCGCTGTCGATCGCCTACGCCGTCGACAATCCCTGGTTCACCGGCCAAGCGCAGGTTGCCACCTTCTCGCGCGAGGAGATGATGGCGACCAAGCTCCGCGCGCGGCTGCAGCGCGACAAGGGCCGCGACCTCTTCGACCTCGCCCATGCGCTGGAGGTGTTCGAAGATCTCAATATCGGTCGGGTGATCGAACTCTTCGGCGCCTACCTGGCGCGCGCCGACCTGCGGATTAGCCGAGCGGAGGCGGAACAGCGCATGTTCGCGAAGCTGGCCCGCCCCGACTTCATGCAGGACATGCGCCCGTTGTTGCCACCCGCCGCCGCGGGCGCTCTGACGGACGACAATTCCAAGGCGGCGTTCACGGCCGTTTTCCGCGCCTTCATCTGGGCCCTGCCGGGCGCACGCTGGGAGAAGAGCGCGGCCATGGCCGAGACCTTGAATGCGCCCGGCGTCGTTCAGGCCGATGTCCGTGACCCAGACGCGCCGCAGCGCTCGGAACTCTCATGATCGATCCATCATCTTCCGACACGACCGATCGGGTAAAGGTTAGCAAAAACCGTAAGTTCCTGCGCTCGCCGATACCCGCCGATACTGCGACGATGCCCTCCAGTGTCTCATAGTGAAAACCGCATCGCGGCGAACGTGACCTGGACCTCCGCTTGCGGGGTCCGCGCCTAGGCCTAGTTTCGGCATAGGGTCGCGAACCGCTTTGCGGTCCGACGATGGAAAGGCCGCTCTGGCGACGGAGCGGCCTTTCGCATTTCCAACGCCTTCTGTTTGCAAGGGCTATGATTCCCGATATCGCCTGAGCCTCAATCGACCGGTCCAGGTTGACCCGCTCAGGGGCGTAATGAATGTCGAAAACTCTGGTCTCAACATTTATCGCAGTAGGCCTTGGCTGCGCCCTCGCCTCGCCCGCTCTAGGGGCGGGCGACGTCGCTCGGTTGAGGGCGGAAGCGGCAAACGTCTCCATCGTGCGTGACGATTGGGGCATCGCCCACATTCACGGCAAGACAGACGCTGAGGCCGTCTTCGGTATGATCTACGCCCAGGCCGAAGATGATTTCAGTCGCGTTGAGACCAACTACATCACCTCGTTCGGACGTTCCGCCGAAGTCGAGGGTCAGGCGGCGATATGGAAGGACCTTCGCCAAAAGCTGATCGTCGATCCCGTTGACCTAAAAGCACAATATGCAAAGTCTCCGCCGTGGCTGAAGGCGCTCATGAACGCCTGGGCCGACGGACTGAACTACTATCTGGACACCCATCCGAAGGTGACGCCCAAGGTCATTAAGCATTTCGAACCCTGGATGGCGCTGAGCTTCACTGAAGGCAGCATCGGTCCCGATATCGAGCGTGCGCCCCTAACGGGCCTGGAGGCCTTCTACGGCCACATCCAGACCGCCGCGCTATCGGACGACGAGACCCTGAAATTCAAGGAGCCCTCAGGCTCGAACGGCGCCGCCATCGGCCCCTCAATCACCAAGGACGGTCACGCACTTCTGCTGATCAATCCGCACACCTCATTTTTCTTCCGCGCCGAACAGCAGATGACCAGCGATCAAGGGCTGAATGCTTATGGCGCAGCGACGTGGGGCCAATTTTTCATCTACCAAGGCTTCAACGCGCACGCCGGCTGGATGCATACATCCACCGGAGCTGACACGGTCGACGAATTCGCCGAGACGATCGTGCGCAAGGACGGCAAACTCTTCTATCGGTACGGAGCTGAGCTGCGACCGGTCACGCTTTCTACCATTGCCGTTCCGTATCGGGCCCCGAACGGCTCCACGGCCTCCAAGAGCTTTACAGTTTTCCGCACCCACCATGGCCCGATCGTCCGCGCCGAGGGCGACAAGTGGATCGCAATGGCCCTGATGAACAAGCCGATCGAGGCCTTGGAGCAGTCATGGGGCCGGACCAAAACCACGGACCTCGCCTCATTTCTCAAGGTCGCGGAGCTGGCGGCCAATTCCTCAAATAATACTCTGTTTGCAGACGCCAAAGGCGAGACCGCGCTCTTGCTGCCGCAGTTCATGCCCAAGCGTGACGATCGCTTCGATTACACCAAACCGGTCGACGGCTCAGACCCCGCCACCGATTGGAAGGGCCTTACCGCCTTCGCCGACATGCCGAAGGTCATCAATCCACCCAACGGGTGGGTCTATAATTCCAATGACAGCCCCTGGTCCGCCGCCGGCCCCAACAGTCCAAAGAAGACCGATTTCCCGCGCTATATGGACCAAGCGGGTGAAAACCCTCGGACGCCACATGCCGTTCGCGTCTTCAGCGCGCGAAAAGATTTCACGCTGCAGACGCTTATCGACGCCGATTTCGACTCCTACCTGCCCGCCTTCGTCCGGCTGACGCCAGGCTTGTTGTCCGCCTACGACGGCGCTGCGACCAGCGATCCGCTGAAGGCCAAGCTCGCCCAGCAAGTCGAGATCCTGCGGGCCTGGGACCACCGCTGGGCGGCGGACTCTGTGGCGACGTCCGTTGCGGTCGGTTGGGGCGAGGCGCTTTGGGCCAAGGTCGCGCCGCAGGCCAAGACATCCGGCATCTCGGTCTATGACTACATGGCCGAGCGCGCCACACCAGCTCAGAGGCTGGACGCACTCGCCGAGGCCACAGATCGCCTGGCGCAAGACTTTGGAACCTGGAAGACACCGTGGGGCCAGATCAATCGCTTCCAGCGGCTGAACGACGACATCATCGCGCACTTCGACGATTCCGTGGCGAGCATTCCGGTGCCTTTCGCCTCAGCGCAATGGGGGTCACTCGCCTCGTTCGGGGCCAAGCGCTACCCCGACACGAAAAAGTATTACGGCTCCAGCGGAAACAGCTTCGTGGCCGTCGTCGAGTTCGCAGATCGGGTCCGCGCGCGCGCTGTTACAGCCGGCGGAGAAAGTGGCGAGCCCAAGTCCAAACACTTCACTGACCAAGCTGAACGCTACGCCAGCGGGACCTTCCGAGAGGTGTACTTCTACCCAGACCAGCTCGCCGGCCACATTGAACGCCGCTACCGCCCTGGCGAATGATCCCCAAGGGCGGGCGATCGGTCGGTTTTAGCTTCCGATGAGCTCACGCCCGATCAGGAAACGGCGGATTTCATTGGTGCCAGCCCCGATATCGTAGAGCTTGGCATCACGGACGAGACGCTCGACCGGAAAGGCTTTGGTATAGCCCGCGCCGCCGAGAGCCTGAACGGCCTCAAGAGACACACGCACGGCGTTCTCCGAGGCCATAAGGATCGCTCCTGCCGCGTCAAAGCGGGTGGTCATGCCCGCGTCGCAAGCCTTGGCTACGGCGTAAACGTAGGACCGCGCAGAATTCAAGGCCACGTACATATCCGCGATCTTGCCTTGCATCAGCTGGAAGGAGCCGATGGCTTTGCCAAACTGCTTGCGTTCACGAACATAGGGCAAGACCACATCCAGGCAGGCCTGCATAATGCCCAGGGGCCCCGCGGCCAGCACAGCGCGCTCGTAGTCCAAGCCGCTCATCAGGACGCCGACCCCACCATTATAGGGTCCCATGACGTTTTCTTCGGGGACTTCACAGTCCTCGAAGACAAGTTCGGCGGTGTCGGAGCCGCGCATGCCCATCTTATCGAGTTTTTTCGACACGCTGAAGCCCTTGAAGCCCTTCTCGATCAGGAAGGCTGTAATCCCCTTCCCACCAGACTCTGGGTCGGTCTTGGCGTAGACGACGAGCGTGTCGGCATGCGGGGCGTTGGTGATCCAGAACTTGGTCCCGTTCAGGACATAGCGGTCGCCGACTTTGCGGGCGACGAGCTGCATTGAGACCACGTCGGAGCCGCTGGACGCCTCGCTCATGGCGAGTGAGCCCACCTGTTCGCCGCTGATCAGACCCGGCAAATATCGGCGCTTCTGATCGTCGCTCGCCCAGCGGCGGATCTGGTTCACGCAAAGGTTGGAATGAGCGCCGTAGGATAGGCCCACGGAGGCCGACGCGCGCGAAACCTCCTCCATCACCACGACATGCTCGAGGTAGCCTAGCCCCAAGCCACCGAACGACTCCTCCACGGTGACGCCGTGAAGGCCAAGCTCGCCCATCTGCGGCCAGAGCTCGCGTGGAAATGTGTTTGTCTCGTCGATCTGCGCGGCAAGTGGCGCAATCTTGTCGGCGGCAAAGCGCGCGGTGGTTTCGCGGATGGCGTCGGCGGTCTCGCCGAGGCCGAATTCGAGGGTCGGTCCGTGGTTCGGGATCATAGGCAGACGCTTAGCATGGACGCGCAGGGGTCGCGAGCCGGCCTAGCGCCCGCGTCGCGCCCGACGCTCTGTCGCGCGGTTCAGCCGGTCAAGCAGAAGATAGACGGCGACAACAAAGAAGCCGATGCCGGCTATTCCGGCGAGAGCGCCGACCAGGCGAGGTCCAAGCAGGCTCGTCTCCGGCATCGGCCGTGCGTAGGTCGCCCAGAAGATGCCGCCGCCGAAGAACACCAGGCCCAAAACGGCGAGCGCCACCAAGGTGAAGATCCCACCCTGGGGATACTCCGTCAAAGGCTGCACCGTCTGTGGGACGAAATCGTAGGCAGACCCATCGTCAATCCCAAACCGGCGACGCCCAAAAGGATCGTAGTGATCGTCGTGCGGGACGCCGTCGTCCTCGATGAAATCGTGCGCCGGCGACGATCCGAAGAGATCGCGGCTCTCTGGACCCAAGTCCTCGGCTTCGACCCAGGGATCGACCGGTTCAGGCGTCTCAGTATACGGGTCTGGTGCGCGCAGAAAGAATGGCACCGGATCGTCCTGCGATGCGAACGTCTCGGGCAGCTCGTCAGGCGCAAGCGCTTGGCCCCGCGCCCCATGCGGGTCTTCCGCCGGCTCTTGGAAGAGGGCCGACAGACGAGCCTTCACGAGCTCTGCAGCGGCCTTGGCCGGGCCCTCGACCTCTTCCTCCGGCGGGATCGGCCGCGGCGCAGGCCTGCCCTCGCGCGCGACCAAAAGTTGATCGCCCTCGAGGGTTGTGGTGACTTGGACCGGCTCTTTCAGCGGCACGATGTCGCGCGCCTCGGTGTCCAGCAAAGGCCGCAGTATCGGCGAAGGCGCAGGGACCCAAGCCTCGTTGAGCGGCGTCAGGAACAGGGCCTTTTCCGCCGATCGGCGCCGTACCAAGGCGTCGACCACGATACGCTCGCCACCCACATTGGCCTTGCGCCACAATTCCATGGCGCATGCTGCCTGAATTAGAGCGCCCTCATTCAAGCGCTTCAGCACACCGGACTGATGGAAATTATCGAAGCCCAGGTTGAAAACGAACGAGGCCAGCGCGTCGAATTGGTTTTGGGTGAGCGGCGTGAAAATCGCCTCGTTCAGGGCGTGAGAAACACCGACCAGATCATAAAGCAGCAAGGCTTCGGCGTCGTCTTCTGACACCGTCGCTCCCTTGCGTGCGCTCAGCGTGTGCCCATGACCGATCGTCCAGCGCCCGTCAGGCAGCTGAGCGGCGGCTCGCTGATACCCTTCAAACCGCTTGATCAAGGCGATCGCGGTTCGGGACACACGATGTCGAGGTTGCATGCCCTCTTGACCCAATTTGACGCAACGCACGGATGCGCAGGCTCCCCACGGCAAGTTCTGGGCCGGTGGGCCTACTGTGCCAATCCTTACAACAGGATAAGCGCGGCAATTCCCAAAAGTGCGAGGAATCCAAAGAAGTCAGTCATGAAGGTAACCACGACCGAAGAGGAAACCGCCGGATCGCGCCCGATGCGTTCAAGAACGATTGGTGCCAGGATACCGCCCAAAGCGGCCACAAAAAGATTGGCGATGATCGCCAGGAAGACCACCAACGACAGCTTTAGGTCGTGCTGCCAGAGATAGAGACCACCACCCAGCAGAAATCCGACCGCCGCCCCGTTGAGCAGACCCACGATCAGTTCGCGCGCGATCACTCGCACGGCGTTCGCGGCGTTGAGTTCCTTGGTGGCGATTGCGCGCACGGCGACAGTCAGCGCCTGAGTGCCCGCGTTGCCGCCTAGAGATGAGACGATCGGAAGCAGCATCACCAGCACGACGATCTTGGCGATCATCGGCTGAAACGGTGCTATCACCGTTACCGCGATAGCTTCGGTCACAAGATTGATCACGAGCCACGGCAACCTGGACTGGATAATCCCCAAGAAGCCCGCGTCACGGCCGGCGTCAGACACACCCGCCAAGGCCAGGATGTCTTCTTCGGTTTCTTCCTGGATCACGCCGACGATGTCGTCGACAGTAATCTGGCCGACCAGCCGTCCGCCGGGTTCAACCACCGGCGCGGAAATTAGTCGGTACTTGTCGAAGATATAGGCCACTTCCTCCTGGTCCATATCGACCGGAATTTCCGTGATCTGTTCCATGATCTGCGCAAGTGGCGTGTCCCGCCCCGTGCGCAGCAGGTGGCTGACGGGACAAGCGCCGACCGGTTTATATGCCGGGTCGACGACGTAGATATCGAAGAACAGCTCAGGCAGCTCCTCGCTCTCCCGGCGAAGGTGATCGATCGTCTGCCCGACGGTCCAGAACTGAGGGGCCGCCACCACTTCGCGCTGCATCAGGCGTCCGGCGGTCTCATCTTCGTAGGCGAGTGTCGTCTCAATGGCTGTCCGCTCGGTCTCAGGCATCGCCGCCAGGACCTGAGCGCGCTTGTCCGCCTCCAAGTCGTCGACAACGTCGGCGGCGTCGTCGCTTTCCATTTCGCCGAGGGCCTTGGCAAGGACCAGCGACGGGACGTGTTCGAGTATCTCTTCGCGAATGTCAGTGTCGAGTTCGGAAAGAACCTCGCCGATAATATCGGGGGCGAGGTGGGGGACCAGCTCCTCGCGGTCATCCGCCGACAGGAAGCCCATCAAATCCGCGATATCGGCGGGATGTAGCGCCCCAAGAAGCTCGCGCAGACGCTCAGCGTCCCCGCGATCAATGGCGTCAACCACCATCGGAACGTAGGCTGGATTTAGAGAATAGTCCTCGCCAAGGGCGAGGTCCTCCAAGTCCTCTTCGGTTTCAGGTCGCTCCTTAAGCTCAAGATCGTCCGTTTCACGCCTCATGCGGACCTCCTTGGCTTATTTCGAAGCTGTCAATTCCCGATGGATTGAAGGACCCTGTTTCACTGGTGCGGTCGAGAAGACTCGAACTTCCACGGGTTGCCCCACAGCGACCTCAACGCTGCGCGTCTACCAATTCCGCCACGACCGCTCGTGGTGAGCCGCGGGGGTTAGCAAACGGCGAAGGCTTTGTGAAGGGCACCTATCCGCTGTTGCGAAATTGAGCGCTACTGACCGCCTGCCATGAAGTCGTAGACGTTGGCCGCCCGCGTGACAGCGATGGAGATTTTTTCGTCGTTGATCTGAATTTCACCGCGCGCGATCGGATGATTGTTCGCAAGAATCCAGACTTCGTCATTGACCGCGGTGTCGAGCGGTATCACTGCGCCACGGCCCATACGCAGCAGTTGTTGCATGGGGAGCGTCGAGCGCCCCAGCAGCACCTGAATCTCGACATTGACCGCCTTGACCTGGCTCACGGATGCACGTCCCAAGAAGCTCAACTGATATCACTCGGGCTTTGCGCAATGCAGGCCCATGCCCCACATTGGTCTCGACATGCTTGACCGGGTGTTAAATCTAGCCATGGAAGCGCCGATTTTCGGGCGCAGCGACAATTCGCCCGTTGGTTGGGCCATCTCGACGTCCCCCGTGGCCTACCCTGAGGCTTTGGCGGCTATGGAGGCGCGCGCCACCGCCATCGCCGAGGGGAAGGCTGGGGAACTCGTCTGGCTGATAGAACATCCGCCACTCTATACGGCGGGCGTTTCAGCCAAGACCGCCGATTTGCTGCAGCCAGACCGGTTCCCAGTCTTCGAAGCGGGCCGCGGCGGGCAATATACCTATCACGGTCCCGGCCAGAGGGTGGCCTATGTGATGCTCGACCTGACCCAGAGGCAACGCGATGTTCGCGCCTTCGTCAGAGCCCTCGAGACCTGGGTGATCGCAGCGCTCGACCAGTTCAACGTAAAGGGACAGGTGCGGCCTGGGCGCGTCGGCGTCTGGGTGGAGCGCCGCACCCCGGGGTTATCGCCGCGCGAAGACAAAATCGCTGCCATCGGCATCAAGCTCCGCCGCTGGGTTTCATTCCATGGAATTTCGCTGAATGTTGAGCCAGATCTGCATCATTTCAACGGTATAATTCCTTGTGGCGTGACGGAGCATGGCGTTACCAGCCTGGTCGATCTGGGCCTGCCGGTGACGATGGCCGAAGCCGATGCGGCGCTCCGCATGAGCTTCGCTGCGACCTTCGGCACCTTGGCCGACACCCAACCGCCGATCTAGGAGTGCGTCTTGAATTCGCCGGGTCGGTATGGTTGAGGCTGTATGGTGGGCCAGTCGATTATAACCATCGTTCGCCGCCTCAAGGCGCTGGGCCTTGCCGCCGCCCTGACGCTTGGGACCTCCCCGGCCTTGGCGCAAGATATTGTCAGCTATCCGCCCTCTCGCGCGCTCAACGCGATCTCTGCATGGTTACTGCGCGATACGCCGTTGACGCTTTCTCAGGTCGTCGACGTCGGCCCTTCGGCGGTGACCGCCGTGACGACGGCCGCGCCAATGGGAGAAACTCGCGGGTTCATTGCCATCCTCAGCTCTGAAGCGCTGGATCCCGCCGTCGTAAGCCACGACGGCATCTCCTCCTGGTCGATACCGGTGGAAATCGAATGTGAACATCGTCAGGCGCGCCTGGGCGCAATGACCGGCTATCGGAGCCGCGATTTACGCAGCGAACCTCGCATCATACGTAACGCGGATACCACCTGGGTCAGTCCGGCTGATAGCTCTCCGCTGGGCTCAGCGATCCGCTCACTCTGCGACCGCGACTTCCCCCGTCCCCTTTTGGGACGGGCCAGTGCGGCCGCAAGGGCTCCGGAGCGCCAGCCCGGCCCTCCGCCGATCGTTGAGGTTCGCCCCAAACGCTTGGCGAAGACGCAGGCAAAGCCGGACGTCGTCGCTTCCAATTCGGCCGACCCCGCGCCCATCACATCAGTGCCACCGGTTATATTGGCAGCTTCGAGCGCGCCGTCGCCCTCGATTTCGATTCCGATCGCCTCCAGCAAACCATCCGAACCGAAGGCCGCATCCAATTTCAAGCCGCCAGCCGGCGGCGGATCCCATGCCGTCCAGATCGGCGCCTCATTGAACCCAGCGGATATCCAAAGCCTGCTATCGCGCTTCAAGACGAAGTTCGGCACGGACTTGGGCGGGCTTAGCGCTGAGCTCGTCACAGCCAAGCTCGACGGCAAGACCGTCCACCGCGCGATCGTCTCCGGCTTGGCGTCTGTCTCCGAGGCCGGCGCATTCTGCAGGAGGCTGGCGGCCGCCAATCAAGCCTGTTTCATTCGTCGCTGACGCCGACAACCGCCGCTGGCGCGCTAAATCGTGACGGGCGGACGTAGCGGATTTGGTCCGTAGCGGTTGGCACCCGCCTCGCCTGGCATAGCGCCCAGGTCCACACCAGCCCAGATCAGGACCAGGGTGAAGAAGAAATCGAAGAAGCTTTTTGGCTGCGGCCAGACGGCGACGAGCGCCACCAAAACCATTGCCGCCCACCACCCTGAGCGACCGCGGTCATGTAGGCGTTTGGACAGCACGCAGGTGGCGCAATAAAAAAGCGGCGGATAGACAAACCATCCGGTGATCCAGTGCAGCGTGTTTCCGGCGACAGCCTCGTAGAAGACCGCAACGATAAATAGCGTCGCGGCTGCGATCAGCGTGGCCATGCGACTCATCCGGCCATTGGCTGAGAAAAACAGCTCACTCCAGTCGATCTGGCCGTTCATGAAGCGCCCCTGCAATCCGTTTCCAGCATAGCGCCGCCCAGGCGTTAAGCGAACTCAACCAGAACCTCGTCGGCCGCGACGCTGTCTCCGGCCTGGGCATTGACCGCTTTCACCACCCCGTCGCGATCGGCACGCAGGATATTTTGCATTTTCATCGCCTCGATGACCGCCACAGCTTCTCCGGCGCGCACCTGTTGACCGACCGCGACATCCAGCGTCACCACCAGGCCTGGCATGGGCGACAGCACCAGCTTTGAGGTGTCAGCCGCCACCTTGGCCGGAAGCTTCTCATGAAGTTCGGCCGTGCGCGGCGTGAGCACCAAAACGTGCAGACTGGCCGCCCGATGACGAATGACAAAGCCCTCGGCGGCTGGCTTTACGGTGGCGGTGAAAGCGCGTCCGTCAAGGCGGGCGCGGAAGCTGGCCTGGCCGGGCCGCCAATGAACATCTTCCAGGTGGAGCTTTTTGCCCTCGCTATCGATCAGCAAGCTGCCGCCACTGCCGCTCGTGCGCACCTGCCGCTTATCGCGGCCCACCACAACGATCCAGTCCTGGCGCAATTGATCGGGTGCTGCGCGGGCAAGCAAGGTGCGGTGCATGGAAAGTGCGACCGCGCAGATTAAGTCTCGCTGTTCATCACTGGGCGCGAGCCCTGCGAACCCGTCAGGAAACTCATCCTTGATGTAGCTGGTCGAGAGTTTGCCCGAGCGGAACCGCGGCTGGTCCATGACCGCAGCCAGAAACGGGATGTTCTGGCCCAGGCCTTCGATGTAAAAATCTTCAAGCGCCCGACCCATCACATCGATAGCACCCTCGCGGGTCTCGGCCCAGGTCGACAGCTTGGAGATCATCGGGTCATAGAACATCGAGATCTCGTCGCCCTCTCGGACGCCGGCGTCGTTGCGAACCTTGCCGCCCGGAACTTTGCCTTCCTGAGGCGGGTCGTAGCGCACCAGGCGACCAATGGATGGCAGGAAGCCGCGGTACGGATCCTCAGCATAGATCCGGCTCTCCATGGCCCAGCCATCGATTTTGAGATCTTGCTGGGCGAAAGCGAGCTTTTCGCCAAAGGCCGAGCAAATCATTTGCTCAACGAGATCCAGACCGGTGATCAGTTCTGTGACCGGATGTTCCACCTGCAGGCGGGTGTTCATCTCAAGGAAGAAGAAGCTTTTGTCCTGGCCGGCCACGAATTCAACGGTGCCGGCGCTGTCGTAGTTCACAGCCTTGGCAAGCGCGACGGCCTGGGCGCCCATGGCGGCCCGGGTCTCCTCGTCGAGCAGGGGACTTGGCGCCTCCTCGACGACTTTCTGGTTGCGCCGCTGGATTGAGCATTCGCGCTCGAACAGGTGAACAACATTGCCGTGCTTGTCGCCCAGCACCTGGATCTCGATGTGGCGCGGACTTTCGATGAACTTCTCAATGAAGATGCGATCATCGCCGAAGCTGGCCTTGGCCTCGGCCTTCACCGCCGGAAAGCCCTCCTCCACATCCTTGGGGTTCCAAGCGACGCGGATGCCCTTCCCGCCCCCGCCTGCGGAGGCCTTGATCATCACGGGATAGCCGATGGCCTCGGAGATCTTGATCGCGTGGACCCTGTCGTCGATCTCTCCGATGTGCCCAGGCACCACCGATACGCCCGCCTTGGTGGCGAATTTCTTGGACTCAATCTTGTCGCCCATGGCCTCGATGGCGTGAGGGTTGGGACCGATGAAGACGATCTTCTCTTGGGCGCAGCGCCTGGCGAAAGCGGCGCTCTCAGAGAGAAACCCAAAGCCCGGATGAATGGCCTCGGCGCCCGTCTCACGGCACGCGGCAATGATCTTGTCGGCGACAAGGTAGGATTGCGCCGCCGGGGCTGGGCCAATGAACACTGCCTCGTCGGCCATCTCCACGGCCATGGAATCCGCGTCGGCCTCGGAATAAACCACCACGGTGGCGATCCCCATCCGGCGGCAGGTCTTGATGATACGGACCGCGATTTCCCCGCGGTTGGCGATAAGGATCTTTGAAAACATCTAAACGAGCCCACGCCTCACTTCCGAACTGAAGATCATGACATTAGATTGACGCACATGAGCACGCCACAACTCTCCCCATCCGGCTTCAATCTGACCCCGCCAACGCCTGACGAGCGCAAGGCGCTAGAGGCATCTCTGACCCGCCAAGAGGCTGACGTGCTGCTGCACCATGGTACTGAAGCGCCGTTTTGCGGCGGTTTGCTGGATCAAAAAGATGCCGGTGTCTACTGCTGCCGCCTCTGCGGCCTGCCGCTCTTCGAGCATAAGACCAAGTTCGAGAGCGGCACCGGCTGGCCGTCTTTCTGGGCGCCCGTCGACGAGACGCACGTCAAAGGGATCGAGGACCGTGCGTACGGCATGCTGCGCATCGAGACGACCTGTGCACGTTGCGCCAGCCACCAAGGCCATGTCTTTCCCGATGGCCCGCCGCCGACGCGTCTTCGCTACTGCATCAACTCCGTTTCGTTGGAGTTCGTCGCCTATGGCGCGCCGCTGCCCAACCGGCTGGACCGTGGCGAGGGGCTCGCCACTGTGACAAAGCCCGCCTAGCCCGGGTTGGTGCTGGCGGCCCAGACGTTGAACGTCAGCCTTTCTGCTCGCGTCGAGTTGAAATCGAGCTGATCGATGCAGACCGCCAGGACGGTGCCCGCGCCACGGGCTACCTGCGTGCCACCTTCATCAGCCGAGGGCTGATCGCGTATCCTGGGACAGTCGCGCTAGAGCGGAATGTTGTCGTGCTTCTTCCAGGGGTTGGTGAGCTGCTTACCCTTGAGGTTTTTCAAAGCCCGCACGATGCGACGGCGGGTTCCGTGGGGCATGATCACGTCGTCGATATAACCGCGTGAGGCGGCGACAAACGGGTTGGCGAAGCGAGCCTTGTACTCGGCCTCACGTGCGGCGATGGCCTCGGGATCGCCGATCTCGGAGCGGAAGATGATCTCGACAGCACCCTTTGAGCCCATCACCGCAATCTCGGCGGTCGGCCACGCATAGTTGATGTCGCCCCGCAGGTGCTTCGAGGCCATGACATCGTAGGCGCCGCCGTACGCCTTACGGGTAATCAAGGTGATCTTCGGCACTGTTGCCTCAGCGAAGGCAAAGAGCAGTTTAGCGCCATGGCGGATCAGGCCACCCTGCTCCTGCTTGGTGCCCGGCATGAAGCCTGGCACGTCGACAAAGGTGATGAGCGGGAACTCGAAGGCGTCGCAGAAGCGCACGAAGCGTGCGGCCTTGCGACTGGCGTCGATATCCAGCACGCCGGCCAGCGTCTGCGGTTGATTGGCGACGATACCCACCGGCTGACCATCGAGGCGAGCAAAGCCGCAAACGATGTTCTTGGCGTATTCTGGGCTGATTTCAAAAAAGTCAGCTTCGTCGACGACTTTAAGGATCAATTCCTTGATATCGTAAGGCTTGTTGGGATTAGCTGGAACCAGAGTATCCAGGCTAGGCTCCTCGCGCTCAGGCGCGTCGAAGCTCTCACGGACCGGCGGCTTCTCGCGGTTGGAGAGCGGCAGGAAGTCGACCAGGCGGCGAACCTGGGTCAGGGCTTCAAGATCATTGTCGAAGGCACCATCGGCGACGCCAGATTTAAGCGCGTGGATCCGGTAGCCGCCCAGCTCCTCGTGGCTGACCTCCTCATGAGTGACCGTCTTCACCACATCGGGGCCGGTCACGTACATGTAGGATGTGTCCTTCACCATGAAGATGAAGTCGGTGATGGCTGGCGAATAGACGTCACCGCCTGCGCAGGGCCCCATAATCACGCTGATCTGCGGAATAACGCCGGAAGCGAGCGTATTTTCGAGGAAGATGTCGGCGTAGCCAGCCAGACTTTCCACGCCTTCCTGAATGCGCGCGCCACCGGCATCGAACAGACCGATGATCGGAGCGCCGATTTTCAGGGCTTGACGCTGAACCTTGAGGATCTTCTGGGCATGCGCGCCGGAAAGTGACCCGCCAAAGACAGTGAAATCCTTGGAGAATACGAAAACAACACGCCCGTTGATCCGCCCCCAACCGGTGATCACGCCGTCGCCGGGAATCTTCTGTTCGGCCATGCCGAAGTCGGTGGCGCGGTGCTCGACGAACATGTCGAATTCTTCAAAGGAGTCTTCGTCGAGCAGAAGATCGACCCGCTCACGCGCGGTGAGCTTGCCCTTGGCGTGTTGGTTGGCGATTCGCCGTTCGCCGCCGCCAATGCGGGCCTCCACGCGGCGCTTCTCAAGCTCTTCTAGAATGTGCTTCACGCGATCCGGCCCTTCCCTGCACGCGGGCAAGGCGTAGAGCGCGGCCGCCAGCGTGGCAAGCTCAGGCCTGGAGGTCGATCAGGCTCAGGCAGAGTGCACCTCGGATAACCCGCAGTTGGCGAACGGTCATTGGTGCGCTTGCGAACGTGCCCTGGGGCGTCTCGCTAAGCTGGTAAATCAGCTGATCGATCTCAACGACGGTTTGCCGGCGCGCCAAGGCTGGAGCCTCCTGCGACAGACGCTCCTGGGCTTCGATCAACACCGTCATTGCCGCAGGTGCCAAGGCTGGGATGGAAACGGAATGTTTGGCCGGGGGCGGCTGCGGATGGTCCGGCAGGTTGGGCGTTCGAGCGGCTGGCGTCACCGCATAAGCCATCAAGCCCGAGACCGGGTTGGGACGCAGGTCGGCAGCGATCTGGTTGATCACGTTGCTGGGCTCCGTTCCATTCCGGCACAGTCGCCGGAACAATCGGTCGCAGCAGCGCAAGTTCCAGACCGAGCGGTCCGGCGCGGAATTATGCCGCCGTCAAAGCTCGGAACCAGTGGTCCAGCATGACGGCCTCGCCGTTTAGCCTAGCGGTGCGTTCGGCCGCTTCTTCGTCGACACCCCACTTCTCTTCCTGCCAAGCCTCATCAACACGTGACAGGGCGAAGGCCTCTTCGCCACCAAGCCAGCCGAGCTGCAGAGCGATGGCCAGCACCGCCGAGCCGAACAGCGCCGTACCGAAGGCCAAGCCAGTAAGGCCGAAATCGTCCAATTCCAGCGCCATCGTCATCACGCGGTCGATTGTTTCCAGCGGCTGCGCTTGATGGACGATGCCTACAACGCGGATGAACCTCAGCCCGAGTTCAGTCTCCGCGCGGTCTAGAATCGGACCCCAGAGCCGTTCTTGTTCTTTCAAGAGGCCGGCTGGAGCCACGGCATAGTAGCAAAGCAAATCGGAACCCGCGAAGTCGGCGATCGAGCGGGCGGTCGCCTCACGTGCATCGGGGGTCGCCTCCAGCGCCGTGTTGGCCAGGCGCATGGCATGCATGCCGGCCAAGGCCAGCTGTTCGCCCTGCCCGGCCCATTCTTCGGCGACCTGCTCAGCCAAAGCCCGGGTCGGCAGGATCGTCGGGCTGCCCTTCGGGCCGCGCAGGCCGCGGCGGTCAAGCATAACGGTAAACCCATCGTTCATCGCAGCGACAGAAACGGCGTTGTAAAACCGCTTTGGCTTGTCACCGGGTTCGTGAAATCCTCGCGCCAAGCTAAGGTGTCTCCCTAACGTCCCGGCCCATCGCGCGCCGCCTTTGGGTGACATGACGGGAGCGAGGGACAAGTGCAAGGAGGCGTCGATGGCGCTGGCCGACCAGGACCTGAAGGCTGCGATCGCGGTAACGCGTTTCGGCCTCGGCGCTAAGCCGGGCGAAATCGCTCAGGCGCGCCAAGATCCGCAAGGATATCTGAGAGCTCAGATCCGCCGCTCAGGCGCTGATCAGCCGCCCGGTGAGGCAGCCACGAGCGCTCAACGCATGGCGGAGTTCCGCGAATATCGCCGGGATCGAAAGGATGCGCGCGTCGAGAAGACCGCTGATGTGGGTGCGCCGAGGCTCAAGGCCGCGCAGATGGAGACGGGTGCTCAAAATCAGACCGAGGCCCGTGACCCGGTCAAAGTCGTCGGCAATATGCTGCGTCAAGACATCAGCAGCGACTTCACGGCCCGAACCCAGCTCGGCGCTTCGACAGACGCCTCGTTCCGCGAGCGTTGGACGCTGTTCTGGGCGAACCACTTCACCGTCTCTGCGACCAAAGCGATCACGGGAACGATCGTGGGTCCATTCGAAGAGGAGGCCATCCGACCCAATGTCTTCGGGCGGTTTATGGATTTGCTGGGCGCGGCCGAGAGTCACCCTGCGATGCTCACCTATCTCGACCAGATCCAGTCGATTGGCCCCAACAGCCAGTTCGCCATGTTTGCACGCCGCCGCGCGCCACGCGGTGTCGGCCAAGCGGGGATTCAGGAGGCCGTGCAGCGCAAGGTCGGCCTCAACGAGAACCTCGCCCGCGAGATCATGGAGCTGCACACAGTCGGCGTGGACGGCGGCTACACCCAGGCCGACGTCACCGAATTCGCCCGCGCGATGACCGGTCTTTCCATTGGCAGCGAGCGTGACGGCGTCTACGGCGGCGCGGTGTTTCGCGAGCAGGCCCATGAGCCTGGCGAGCGCACAATCATGGGCGTAGGCTACAACCAGCGCGGCAAGGGGCAGACCAACGCCATCTTGACGGATCTTGCTGCAAAGCCACAGACGGCGCGTTTTGTCTGCACAAAGCTCGCCCGTCACTTCGTCTCAGATGATCCCTCGCCTGCTCTCGTGGCCCGTCTAGAATCGGCCTGGACGGTCAGCAATGGCGATCTGGCCCACGTCGCTGAGGCCCTGATCGCGGCGCCAGAGGCTTGGGATCCGACACCGCGGAAATTCAAGACACCTTACGAATTCATCGTTTCGAGCTTCCGCGCCGCCGGCGGCCAGCCACCAAATTTCCAATCGTTTGGTCCAATCCTGACCGCGCTGGGTCAAAAGCCATTCTCAGCGCCGTCACCGAAAGGATGGCCAGAGGATGCTCAGTCCTGGGCCGCACCTGATTCCATCGTCAAACGCATGCAGTTCGCCCAGGCTTTCTCCTCGGCGACGGCGCGCGACCGTGATCCAAGGATCCTCGCCTCCGACGCGCTTGGCGAGCGTCTGTCTGTTGAAACCGCCAAGGCCATAGCGCGCGCCGAATCTCGGCCGGAGGGCTTTGCCCTTCTTCTGATGAGCCCGGAGTTCCAACGCCGATGACCGCTTTTACACCTTCCCGTCGAAGCCTGCTTGCGACCGCGGCCGGCTTTGGACTGTCCCTACAACTATTGGCAGTGCCCGCCCTGGCCGCCGACAGTGGTCTAAACAAGAAGAAGATGATCGTCGTGATCTGTCGTGGCGGCATGGACGGCCTTTCCGTCGCCCCGCCGATTGGCGATGCCGATTATCACGGCCTTCGTGGCGGCCTGGCGCTCAGTGATGGACTGCCCCTCGACGGGACATTCGCCCTTCACCCCCAACTCGCCAGCCTTCACGCTTTGGCCAAGGCCGGTGAAGCGCGGATCATCCCGGCTGTCGCGACGCCTGACCGCGCCAGATCGCATTTCGAGGCGCAGGACGTGCTGGAAACGGGCGCAGCCGGTGTCTATTCGACCACCTCTGGCTGGCTCAACCGCGCCGTCGAGACACTGTCGGCCCATCGCAAGGTGGACGCCATCTCCATTGGCCCAACCGCCCCGCTGCTTCTGCGCGGCAAGGTCCAGACCGCGTCCTGGTCGCCGGGCCGCGGCGTCGATGCTGAGGCGCGGTTGCCGAGCCTGCTGCAGGACCTTTATCGCAACGACCCGCTGCTAGGCCCGGCGCTTGCCCGCGGCCTAGCGACCGAGACCATGGCCAAGGACGCCACAGCTGGGCTTTCGGGGCCCGCACAGCCCGCGATGATGGCCGCGGGCAAGGCCGGCGGCTTAAAGGCCGGCGCCGGTGGCGGCGTTCAGCAGGGTCGTGAGGCCGCAATGAGCCTTGGCCAATCGCTCGCCGGTTTCATGCGTGAGCCAGACGGACCAACGGTCGCCGCCATTGCCCTTGACGGCTTCGACAGTCACGCAAACCAGGCGGGCCTGCTCAACGGCCGCCTTGCCTACCTCGATGCCGTTCTGGACGGTGTGCATAAAGGTCTCGGGCCGGAGTGGCAGAATACAGTCGTACTGGTCGCAACCGAGTTTGGCCGCACAGCCCGGGTAAACGGCACAGGTGGCACCGACCACGGGACGGCCTCGACGGCTCTGATCCTGGGCGGAGCGTTGAAGCCGGGCGGCATCGTAGGCGATTGGCCGACCCTCAAGCCAGGCGCCCTCTTCGAAAATCGTGACGTGGCGCCGACCCTGGATATGCGAAGCCTCTTCAAGGGCGTTCTCGCCGAACACATGGCTCTAGACCGCGCCGCCCTGGATGACCGGATCTTTCCGAGCAGCGCCACGGTCAAACCGGTCCTTGGGCTGGTTTGACGCCGACTTCGGCACCGCGTCGAAGGCGATCGTCATCCGGGCCTCGTCCGTCGTGAAGGGCACGGTGCCGTGCCACATGTAGGACGGAAACAGCACAAGCCGTCCTGGTTTAGGCTTGATCAGATGGGCCGGCGGCAAGGGCGGATCAGTGATGAAGGGCGGCTGACCGAAACGGATCCATCCTTGTTTGTCCGGCGTTTCAAGAGCTGCGTCCGGCGTCTCGACGTAGAAAGCCGAAGATAGCCAACCCTCGGGATGGTAATGGTCGCGATGGAACCCCCCGGGGCGCAGGCGCACAGACCAGGCCCCCTGTAGGCGATAATCGAAGGTGTTCCGCCGCCGAAGCGGATCATCGCCCTGCCCCAGTTTCTCCATGTGCGCACGAATTGGTGCATCAACGGCCTTGAAAAAAGCCCTCACCTCTGGAGCATCCGACCCCGTCAAAAGGTGCATCGTCTGGCTGCCGTGGCGCAGCGACTGGTTCGTCGGGTGTTGCTGGTAAAGGTGAATATCTTTCAGGACTTTGCCAAGATCAGCTAAGAATGCGTCAAGGCTTGACCATCCCTCCGGCGTGACGATGTCGTAGGCGGCGACCATCTGGTCGTAGTCGCACAGCTGGCCATAAAGCCGATCGCCTACGCTCCGCGCCGCCGTCGCCGCCCAACCCCAGAGCGACTGGTCGTCGGGATGGGTCTTAAGGGCGCCCCGCAGCTTGGCCAGGGCTATTTCAGGACGCGCTTGCGCCAGATCCACGATCGCTGAGTATTGGACGACCGCGCGCGCCTTGGGCGCGGCCGTTTCGGCGAGGCGAACGTAGCGCTCCGCCGCCTCAAGTCGCTCCGAACGCAGCGCCAAATCGATTGCCGCCATCAAGACAAGCACGTCACCCGGCATGCGGGTTGTGGCCGCTTCAAGCAGCTGGGCCGCCCGCTGCGTCTCTCCAGCAGCATCGTAAAGCGTCGCCTTGGCCACCAGGAGTGGCGCCGGAGGCGCTCCGGCTTGAAAAGCCAGATCAAGAACGCCGTCAGCCGCAGCCACATCGCCTTGCCGCATCCAGAGGTAATTGGCGAACTCAACGGCGACGGCGACGACGGAGCCGTCGCGCATCAGGCTTTGTCGGTAGGCGTAATCGGCGCGTTCATGATTTCCGACAGCGCGCAGCGCGCGCGCGTAAACCGCAAAGGTCTGCGCTGCATCGAGGCCAAGCCGGAATGCCTGTTCGCAAGCCTCGACAGCCTCGGTGCCTCGGCCGAGATCATCCAATGTGGCGGCGTAGTTATGCCAGGCGATAGGGCTCGAAGCGAACCGCCGCGTAGCCTGGAGGTCGAACGCCAGGGCGTCTTCGATTCTGCGATCCAGTTTCAATGCTGCCGAATGCGCCGCCAGCGCCGTATGGGTTGGCTCGACCCCCGAAACGAGACGTTGGGTAAGTTCGACGGCATCCGCGCTCTGACCTTGCGCCAGCAAGGTTTCCGCCTGAGCGATAATGGCGGCTTCACTCATCGGCGGTCTTTCTTCGAGAAGGACTTGAAGGGATCTGGATCAGCCTCGTGCTGATCAAAGCCGAATCGACGAAAACCCTCACGCAACTCTGGGCTGATCGGAGCCTCCAAGATGAGCTGGCCGCGCGAGGGGTGGGCCAAGACCAGACGCCGCGCATGGAGTTGCAGCTTCAAATCGCCAGACAACTCGCGCGATGCCTCAGTCGCATATTTGGGGTCACCCAAAATGGGATGTCCCATCGCCAACATGTGGGCGCGCAGCTGGTGAGTTCGACCCGTGTGGGGCCATAACGCCATCCATGCCACACGGTCGCCGGCGCGAGAAATCGTCACAAATTCGGTTTGGGCGGCTTCGGCTCGTGGCTCAGCCGGATCTGCCGGCTGCACCATCTCGCGATCGCCTACGCCCTTCTTGACCAATGGCAAATCGAGCAGGCCTTCTCCAGGTTTCGGGAAGCCTGCAACCAGCGCCCAATAAGTCTTCTGGGCGCGTCGCTTGGCGAAGGCACCCGCCAGTTTGGCGGCCGCGCCGGGTGATTTTCCCAAAACCAGAACGCCGGACGTATCGCGGTCAAGCCGATGCACCAACCGAGGTCGCTCCAAGCCTTCGCCCCACGCGGAGAGCAGGCGGTCGATGTGTTTGGTGGTCTTGGTGCCCCCCTGGACGGCCAACCCTGCGGGCTTATTCAACACCAAGACATCATCATCCTCAAAAAGGACCAGCGACTTGGCGAATGCAATTTCGCGCGGATCAAGCTCATCCTTATCCCGCAGCGGCGGCGCTTCGGGCAGAGGCGGCACTCGGATCTGCGCGCCTGCCGCCAGCCGCGTTTCCGGCTTTGCGCGTCCGCCATCAACACGGATCTGGCCAGAGCGGGCGAGCTTTTGGATCTGCACATGGTTGAGATGCGGCCAGCGACGCTTGAACCAGCGATCCAGACGCACGCCGTCTTCGCCGCTGTCCACATAAAGGGTTCGAACCTCTTTCATCCCAGGAGCTTGCGCATCAGGAAGAGGCCGAAGAAGAGTGCGACCAGCGACAGCACCAACGAGGCTAGGCTATAGGCCGCAGCCGAGCCGTAGGCTCGTCGTTCAATCATCAGCGCCACTTCCAACGAAAACGAAGAGAACGTGGTGAAGCCGCCCAAGACACCTACGCCCAGCAGCAGACGCCACCGCTCTTGGTCTGCGCCGCCCTTTATGGCCAGCACACCTATGAGCATGCCCATCAGCAGGCCGCCGACCAGGTTTGCGGCAAAGGTTCCATAGGGAAGACCCGGGCCAAACGCCTTGAACAGCCGAATGCCCAGAACATAACGGCAGACCGCACCAAAGGCGCCGCCACCTGCGACAAGAAGAAGGTTCAGCATCGCCTCCTTATGCGACGGCCGGAGCGCCGCCGCAAAGGCCGTCGCTCGGCGCCGTTGCTCGCCCCGTGGAACATCGCGCCAGCCATGGACATCTCGCACCTGGCGTTTGGGGGCCTTACCCGTCACGACCTCCAACGTCGTTACTCGCGGCAGGCGCGTCGAGCACGCAGAGGCGCCCGCAACTTCGCAGCGAAGTTCCATTTTAGGCGAGGCCCAGGATTGCAAGGAGCCCGGCCATGTCGCTCGGCGTGGGGGCCTCAAGGCGCTTTTTCCCACCTGATGGATGCGGAAAAGTTAGAGCCCGAGCATGTAGCATCAAGCGCGGCACGGCATGGCCAGCGACCACCAGCGCGCCGCCGTAACGCGCATCTCCGGCAATGGGCCGACCCAGGTGCGCAAGGTGCACGCGCAGCTGGTGCATGCGTCCCGTGTCAGGATCGAGTTCCATCAAGGCCGCACCGTTGACCTCGGCCAACGTCCGGTAGCGGCTATACGCTGTTTCCGCATCGGGATGATCCGGCGGACAAACGCGCATGTAGGCCTCGCGGCCCTGTTCGTCGCGGCGCAGAGGTACATCGATTGAGCCCGCCTTGGGCTCCGGCGCGGCAGGCGTGACTATAGCGCGGTAGGTCTTGGAGAATTTACGTCCCATCATCGCCTTGCCGAGAAAGCTGGCGGCGGGCTTGGTCTTCGCGGTCAAGATGACGCCAGACGTGTCGCGATCGAGGCGGTGGATCAGGCGGGGTCTAGCCTTGCCAGGCTTGGCGAAGGCCCAAAGCAGTTCATCCAGCGTATGAACCTGGCCCCGTCCGCCCTGGCTCGACAGGCCGGCTGGCTTGTTCAAGACAAGGATCTCGGGATCCTCATAGATCACGAGCCCGCGGACAAAGGCGACTTCGTCCGCGCTCAGGACGACAGGCTGGAGCGTTTTCTTATTCACCTGCTCCGTCTAGCGGAGCACACCCAGTTTCGTCATCGTCGACGAATACCAAACGAAGAATAAGCAGACTGCGACGATGATAATCGGGAACACCACGCCCGGTCCGCCTGGCCTGAGCACGGTGTAAAGGAGCGCTCCGATCGCCCCTAGAGTTGACAGGGCATAGGCCTCAAGCGCCCACCGCATTCTCAGAAGCAACAGGACGGCTCCGAGCACAGATCCCCAGACACCTATCGCCCATACTGCATGCATCCAAGTCGGGTAGGCATTCATGAACGCGATCTGCGTGTCACTCATGCGAGCTTGCCGCCAGTAGGCGTCTCCCAGAAAATGGCTCATGGCGTAGTCGTAGGCGCCAAAACTGTTCCACAGCAGTCCGGCAAGGCCGATCAACCAAAAGCGCCAGGACGCACGAGGGCGCAGCGCGTCTTTTGTCGCGGGCATCTTGGCGTCCTCCCAACTGGTTATGGCATGGAGCCTACGTGACCAGCTGCGGCATAGCAACGTTGTCGATCATTCGCCCCGTGCCTTGCGCAAGGCCGCCCAGCGTTCGAGACGCTCCTTAATCCGCGCCTCGGAGCCATCCCCCTTGGGCGTGTAGAAGGACTGGCGTTCCATCTCATCAGGAAAATAGTCCTGCCCGGAGAAGCCGTCGGGCTGATCGTGGTCATAGGCGTAGCCCTTACCGTAGCCGAGGTCCTTCATCAGCTTGGTCGGCGCATTACGGATGTGGGCCGGCGGCATCAGCGAGCCCGTCTCACGGGCCGCTTTCATGGCCGCACCGTAGGCACGGTAGACTGCGTTGGATTTCGGCGCGGTCGCCAAATGGATGGTCAGCTGCGCCAGGGCGATTTCGCCCTCCGGCGAACCCAGGAAATCATAGGTGTCCTTGGCGGCGTTTGCGAGCACCAGGGACATCGGATCGGCCTCGCCAATATCCTCCGTCGCCGCCCGGATCAGTCGGCGCGCCACGAACAGGGGATCCTCTCCGCCCGAAAGCATACGCGCTAGCCAATAGAGCGCCGCATCCGGATCTGAGCCACGTATCGACTTATGCAGGGCAGAGATAAGATTGTAGTGCTCCTCACGATCCTTGTCGTAGGCCAGACTGCGTTTTTGCAGAACCTGGCCCAGGTCCTTGGTGGAGAGCAGCCGGGCTGATCCGATGTTGAATAGGGTCTCGGCCAGCGTCAGCAGATAGCGCCCATCGCCATCGGCGAGCGCCGTCAGCGCCTGCCGCGCCTCAGGTTCCAGCGGAAGGGGCCGCCCCTCGAAGGTCTCGGCCTTGTTCAGCAAGGCTTCGAGGGCGTCTTCGTCGAGCCGTTTGAGCACGAAGACCTGGGCGCGGGACAAAAGCGCGCCGTTCAGCTCGAAGGATGGGTTCTCTGTGGTCGCGCCGACCAAGGTTACGATCCCTTCTTCAACGAAGGGCAGAAAGCCGTCTTGCTGGGCGCGATTGAAGCGATGGATTTCGTCAACAAACAGCAATGTCGACTGCCCGGCGAGCCGGCGCACCCTCGCCTGTTCAAAAGCCTTCTTCAGGTCAGAGACGCCAGAGAAGACCGCCGAAAGTTGCTGGAACTCATAGCCAGCCGCCTTGGCCAGTAGGCGAGCTATGGTGGTCTTGCCCGTACCGGGCGGACCCCAAAGGATCATAGATGCAAGGCGTTTGGCCGCAGCCATTCGCCCGATCGGCGCCTCAGGGCCCAACAAGTGAGCTTGGCCCACGACCTCGTCCAGACGCTGGGGCCGCAGACGATCGGCAAGGGGTGAGGGCGCCTGAGGGACCAGGCCCGCAGCTTCGAAGAGATCGGCCATGAACCTTGTCTATCAAACCCCGACCTGGACGGTGAGCCGCTTTGTGAAACGCCTAGGCCGGGAAGGTCGCTGTGATCTGGCGGCCGTTGCGCTCTATCGTCAGCTGCCAAAGCCTGACTGGCGTGACAACCGCGTTGGTCAGGTCATGGACGTCCTTGATGTCGCGACCGTTGACGGCGCGGATGATATCGCCAGGTTGCATGCCGATCTGATGGGCTTTGCCTTCCGCGGTCTTAAAGACGAGCACGCCCTTACGGCTAAAGGGGTCGAGACCAACCTCTTCAGCCACCGCCGGAGATAGGTTGACGACCGTCGCGCCTTCCAATGGATTTCGCCCGCCGATCACCTGCTCATCGCGCGCCGGCGTGGCGGGCGCAGCCTCTGCGTGGACGCTAATCGCCTGGTCGGCGCCAGCCCGGCGCACGCCAATCTTCAGGGTTTCGCCAGGGCGGCGGGTCGCGAAGGCATAGTTCAGAGCCGCCGCATCGACGACCGGAGCACCGTCAACGCTGGTCACGAGATCACCTTGCTTCAGGCCTGCGCGCGCAGCGGCGCCATTGGGCCAGATGTCGGCGATCAGAGCGCCGGAGGGCGTGGCAAGCCCCATGGCTCTGGCAAGGTCTGGCGTAACGCTCTGCGCGCGCGCTCCGAGCCACGGCCGCACGACGGCGTGGCCGCCACCCATGGCTGTTTCGACAACCCGTCGCACCACGACAGCCGGAATTGCGAAACCGATTCCGGAGGACTGACCTGATTGTGAATAGATGAAGCTGTTCACCCCCAGGAGGTCGCCGTCCATGCTGACGAGCGCGCCGCCGGAGTTGCCAGGATTGATCGCGGCATCGGTCTGAATATAAGCCCCGCCGTTCGGGTCTGCCGTTCGGTTGAGCGCGGAAATGATTCCATTGGTCACGGTCTGACCGACGCCGAAGGGGTCTCCAATCGCCAGGACCAGATCACCAACCTGGACGTCAGGATGTTCGGCAATCGGCATCACCGGCAGCTTTTCGCCCGCCGGAAGATCGATCTTCAGGATCGCCAAGTCGGTGCGCTCGTCAGCCAGAATTACGTGCGCCGGAAACTCCCTGCGGTCGAAAAGTGCGACGGTGATCTCCTGACCGCCCTCGATCACATGGTTGTTGGTGACGATGACGCCGTCCGACCGGACGATCACACCCGACCCAAGGGAGCCCACCACACGATCGCGCGGCACCCCTAAGCCAAACCGCTCAAAGAAGACGTCTTGCTGACGGACGGTCCGTTTCGAGGAGATGTTCACAACCGCCGGCGCCGCGCGTTTCACGATGGGCGCAAACGATTGCTTCATACCCACCCCGCTGACCGGCACGATGCGCGAGGCCTCCGCGGATGCGGGCTCGGCCAGGCTGGAGCAGGCAGTCGCGCCGGCCGCGAAGAGGCAGAGGGTCGCGATCACGACGCGATGGGCGCGCATGGATTCTCCCAGAAAGTCTCAAAGATCAGGTCGCAAGGCTAGTTCGCCTGGATTTTCAGGCGCTTTAATGGCGAAGATCAAGTGCGGCGCAGCACTTTGGCCAGCCTACCCGCGACGTTTGATCACTCATTCTTAAATTCCCTGCGTGGGCGATCCAACAAAACAGCAGCTCGAGCAATGGGGTTTTATAAGAGCCTCCCCGACAGCTGCGCTCGGAGTGCGCTAAAACCCGGCCACCCTCGCGATCAAGATATCGTCCAGAAAGTCTTGGCGGGCCTTGCCTCGCAAGATCGAGGCAAAAGCCGCGATGCTCAATCCTGAACCTGAGCTTCACGCCGTCGCTTCGAGAACGACCTTCGCCCCCGCCTCCACATAAAGATCGGGTGGGAGGCTCAACCGCCACCAGGACGAAACGAGCTGGCATGGCGCTCATCCAGACAGAGGTCTGGCCGAACTCGAAGACCGTTTTAGCCAGGCGCATCTTGGTCAGGTCACCCACCGAGCTCGCCTTTCTATCTTAGAACTCGGCAAGTGACGTTGCGATCTTCAAGCCGCTGGCGCGCTCCATCTGCTTGCCCGAGACATCCTCCATCGTTTGGCTGAAATTCCAGACGTGGCCTTCCAGGTCGAGGGCGCGATAGGTCCGGGCACCGTAGAACTGCGTCTGCGGCTCGTCCGTAATTCGTGCGCCGGCAGCTCTGGCGCGCGCGCAGTGCGCATCTAGGCCCGTGGCCAGCGAAACTCTGAGGAATTGGCTCCCATTGCCGCCCAGATTTTCCGGACTTTTCATCTGCGCTCCCCCCAACAAAGGTCCGCCGAATTCTCCGCCGATGTTGATGGGGCAGCCTTGGAAGCTCATCTCGGCGTGCGCCACCCGGCCCTGCGCATCGGTCAGCAAGTTGGTGGTCTCAAATCCAAAGGCCGCCTCAAGCCACTTCATGGCTGCGATGGGTTGCCGATAGAACAGGGTCGAGACGATCGCGGGACGTTCGGCCATTGACGTCAATCCTTCTGCTTTCCCCCAAGAATTAACGAAACGCGCAATTATTTTGTCACGCAGGTCTCCGCGACCGCTGCTTTGCAGAGATCGATTTGATCACAGTGCGGAAGGATTGGGCCGGGTTAAGTGGAAACGATGCCCGGGCCGCAGCTTGGATCATCAGGTCTTCGACAGCGGGATCATTCAACGTTGCCGGGCTCTTGAGGACGATATGGCGCACCCTGCCCCCTTCGCCCTTCAGCAGGCCCTTGGGGTCGCTTAGCCATGGCCCCCCAACGAGGAAAAGGCTGACCCATCGAGGATAACCGGCGATCGAAAAGACGATATCCTTTGACCGTTCCGTGGGGCCGTAGCCAATCGCAAGCGCGTTGTAGTTGTCGTAGACGAGCTCCAGAGCGCCTGGCAGGCGCTGGCGCATGTGGATGCGGGCTCGGCGCAGCTGGTCTGCCACCTCGTCGGTGAATTTGGCGATGAAGCCTTCGATCTGGATTTCTGGATCCATGACCTCAGGGTAGCAGCGCGGGGCGTAAGTGCGCGAGTTCGCCATCATTTGGCTGGGGTTTCACACCGATAAGAGCCGTCAGCAGCGGATAGACATCAACATTGTCGAACGCCGGTAGCACGACGCCCTTTCGGAACGCTGGCCCATGCGCCACGAATAAAGCCGCCATCTGGGGATCAAAGGGATCGAACCCATGAGACCCTTTGTTCACCGCGTGGCCCTTGGTGGCCGAGATCACCCAGCCGGTTTCACCTAGACAGACGAAAGGCGGCACACGCGGGTTTTTGCCATAGTGGAAGCGAGCTGGGATGTCGGCTTTGCGCCAGCAAGTCATGTGCGGATGCCGACTTAAGAGCGCCTTGGCGACCGCGTCCTCGTGGCCCGGCATCGGCCGGATTGTCGCTTCGGAGCCGAGGCTCACGGCATGGAGATCTGAGGCCGGTAGAAGGTCGTCCAGATAGGTCACTCGCTCCGGTGAGGTGGACGCCATGCCGTGGTCAGCGACGATCACCAAATCAGCCTCTGCGAAAAGACCCTTTGCTTTCAGGCCGTCGACCAAGCGCCCAATTGTGGCATCTGTGCGCCCAAGTGCTGCATTCACCTCTTGAGAATCAGGACCGGCGCTGTGGCCCCAGGTGTCGACTTCATCCAGATACAGGGTCAGGAACTTTGGCCGTTCAGCAGCAGGCTTGTCGAGCCAGGCCAGAACTTGATCAACCCGCTGATCGGCCAGGAACGACTTGTCGTACATTTTCCAGTCACGTGGCTGGACCCCGCCAATCGCCAAATCAGACCCTGGCCAGAACATCGTGGCCGTGTGAATGCCAGCCCGCTCGGCCGTCACCCACAACGGCTCAGCCTCATCCCACCAGAAAGGATCATGGGAGACGTCGGCCTTGCCCATGGAGAACGCCACGCCCGGCTTTCGCGGATCCTCCATATTGTTGTCGACGATCCCGCTGCGATCTGGCCGCAGGCCCGTTACGAGGGTGTAGTGGTTTGGGAACGTCAGGCTTGGATAGGACGGATGCATGGCTTGGGCGCGCACACCGTCTTCAGCCAGTGCTGCGATATGTGGCGTCAGGCCTCGCTGCAAGTAGTCGGCTCTAAAGCCGTCGATAGAGACCAAGATGGTCAGGGGCGCAGGCTTTGGACCTCCTGCCAGGGCCGGTACGGCGACAAATGCGCCAAACAACGCGACAACCGCGGCTAGGGTTCGAAGAAGAAGGATCATTCGCAGACCCTAATGGGACGCTGCGTCGCCTTCATTTCAACTCGCAAAGAAAAACCCCGGAGGATCACTCCGGGGTTTTTAAATTCAGCGTCTCGGCGAAATCAGTCGGCGTAAGCCTCTGCCACCGGCCCGCTATCCTTGCCTTTTTCAGCCGGATCGCGATCGACAAACTCAATCACCGCCATGGCCGCATTGTCGCCGTGACGAAAACCCGCCTTGAGAACGCGGATATAGCCTCCGTTACGCTCGGCGTAACGCGGCCCCAGAACGGCAAAAAGCTTGCCGACCTGCTCAACATCGCGCACCGAGCTAATCGCCTGGCGGCGCGCATGCAGATCGCCGCGCTTGCCAAGCGTAACCAGCTTCTCGACGAAGGGCCGCAGCTCCTTGGCCTTCGGAAGTGTGGTCACGATCTGCTCGTGCTTGATCAGGCTCGCCGCCATATTGGCGAACATCGCCGTACGGTGGGACGAAGTCCGACCCAGTTTGCGGTGCGCAGAACCGTGGCGCATGTGGAACTCTCCTTGGGTTCGGGGCGTCTCGCGACGCGCCGAAAAGAAATTACATCTGGTCTTCGAACTTCTTAGCCAGCTCTTCGATGTTTTCGGGCGGCCAGTTGGGCACGTCCATTCCGAGATGCAGCACCATGCCAGCCAAGACTTCCTTGATTTCGTTCAAGGACTTGCGACCAAAGTTTGGCGTACGAAGCATCTCGGCTTCGGTCTTTTGGATCAGATCGCCGATGTAGACGATATTGTCGTTCTTCAGGCAGTTGGCTGAACGAACCGAAAGCTCCAGCTCGTCGACCTTCTTGAGCAGTGCCGGATTGAACGGCAGCTCTGGCTTTGCCTCGCCTTCGACCTTCTTCTTCGGCTCTTCGAAGGTGATGAAGATCTGCAGCTGGTCCTGGAGGATGCGCGCAGCGTAAGCCACGGCATCAACGGGCGTGACTGCGCCGTTGGTTTCCACTTCCATAATCAGCTTGTCGTAGTCGAGGCTCTGGCCTTGACGCGTCGGTTCAACACGATAGGCGACGCGCTTGACCGGGGAATAGAGCGCATCGACCGCGATGAGGCCGATCGGCGCATCTTCCGGACGGTTCATCTCGGCCGGGACATAACCCTTGCCCGTCTGAACCGTGAATTCCATCCGAACCTGAGCGCCATCGTCCAGCGTGCAGAGCACGTGGTCGCCGTTGAGGATTTCTATATCCGAAGGTGCCTCAATCTGGCTGGCGGTCACAACGCCTGGGCCGGTGGCGCGGAGCGTCATGCGCTTCGGACCCTCAGCGTGCATGCGCACGGCCAGTTGCTTGATGTTCAGCACGATGTCGACAACGTCCTCGCGAACACCCTCAAGCGAGGAGAATTCGTGCACAACGCCGTCAATTTGAACCGCTGTCACAGCGGCGCCTTGAAGAGAGGAGAGAAGCACGCGGCGCAGGCTATTGCCCAACGTCACGCCGAATCCGCGCTCGAGGGGCTCAGCCACTAACCGCGCCTTGCGGTTGGCGTCAGCGCCGGTCTCGATTTGCGGCTTCTCGGGACGGATAAGCTCGTTCCAGTTTCGTTCGATCACGGATGGATGTCCCTCGAAAACGCAGGATCACCGGCCGCAAACGCGGTCCAGTGCGGGGAATTAGGTACTCGGTTACTTAGACGCGACGGCGCTTTGGCGGCCGGCAGCCGTTGTGCGGAATGGGGGTCACGTCGCGGATGGTGGTGATCGTCATACCGACCGTCTGCAAGGCGCGAAGTGCCGACTCGCGGCCCGAACCCGGACCCGAGACATTGACTTCCAGCGTCTTGACGCCGTGTTCAGCGGCCTTACGGCCCGCATCCTCTGCCGCCATCTGAGCCGCATAGGGCGTCGACTTGCGCGAACCCTTGAAGCCCATCATGCCGGCGCTGGACCAGGAGATGGTGTTTCCCTGAGCATCGGTGATGGTGATCATGGTGTTGTTGAACGAGGCGTTCACATGCGCCACGCCCGATGTGATGTTCTTACGTTCACGTCGTTTGACGCGACCCGGTTCCTTGGCCATCGGAGATAAGCTCTCTTACTTCTTCTTGCCGGCGATCGGCTTGGCAGGACCCTTGCGGGTACGAGCATTGGTGTGAGTGCGCTGACCGCGAACCGGCAGGCCCTTGCGGTGACGCAGGCCACGGTAGCAGGCCAGGTCCATCAGGCGCTTGATATTGACGGCTGTTTCGCGACGAAGGTCACCCTCAACGGTGAAGTCACGGTCGATCGTTTCGCGGATTTGCAGCACTTCCTGGTCGGACAACTGATTGACCCTGCGAGCATCCTCGATGCCCACTTTCTGGACAATGTCCCGCGCCTTCGCCGGGCCAATGCCATGGATGTACTGCAGCGCGATAACGACGCGCTTGTTAGTCGGTATATTGACGCCAGCGATACGGGCCACGTTCAGATCTCTCCTGGTCACGCAAGAGAAGCGCGAACGGCGCCCCGGCCCCTCGCCCCGAAGGTCAAGCCGGTTCGTCCTTCGCGCTCTTTCGCGGAAGCGGCTCGTTATAGGGATCGTTGCGCTTCCGTCAACAAAGGAAACGACTATTTCTAAACGCCAATTAGCCGGCGCAAAGCCTAGGCCCTGCCCGCATGTGTACGCTCGACACCCCTGAAGACTCTGCCCTGGGGATAGTTAAGCAAAGCATGAACACGTCCAGTATGGCAATTGCCCGGGCTAAGCGACGCCGATGATCGCCATTGGTGCGTCAGCTCGGCACCTTGATTTGAGGGGTACAAGATGGATTTCCGCATGAAAGTGATGACGGCTGCGAGTTTCGCAGCGCTTCTGGTGCTTGGGCCAGCCCCAGCCGGTGCCACGGATCTGGCGGTTCACGCCGGCCGACTAATCGACGGTGCCGCCAAGGCACCCCAGGACAAGGTGACGATCCTTGTTCACGACGATCGCATCGTCAGCATTACGCCCGGGTTCACATCGCCCAAGGGCGCCGAGGTCATCGACCTGTCGACCTCCACAGTCCTTCCTGGGCTGATCGATGATCACGTCCACATCACCCAAGGTTTCCACAAGGGAGACCCAATTCACAACAACATGACGCGGACGGACTTTGACGGCGCAATCGAGGCCACCGTCTTCGCCCGCGACACCCTGATGGCTGGGTTCACCTCCGCGCGGGATGTCGGCGCAACGACCGAGGTCATCGTGGCGCTAAAGCGCGCAATCAACGCCGGCGCGATACCAGGACCTCGCCTTTGGGTCGCTGGCACACCGCTTGGCCCGACGGGAGGCCACGGCGACGCAGCAAATGGTCTCGACCCTGAACTCGGCCACCCCCACTGGACCGATAACCTCGTCGACAGCCCTGAGGCGGCGCGCAAGGCGGTCCGCACGTTAAAACGCCAGGGCGCTGACCTGATCAAGATCATGCCGTCAGGCGGCGTGGCCTCGATCGGTGATGACCCGGCGGTGCAGCTTATGGCCGACGACGAGATCAAGGCCGTTATTGAGACCGCCCACTCGCTCGGCATGAAGGTCGCCGCGCACGCCCATGGCAAGCAGGCCATCGACCACACGATCGCGATGGGCGTCGATTCCATTGAGCATGGCACCTATGCGGACACTGAAAGCTACAAACTCTTCAAGGCGCACGGGACCTACCTTGTCCCAACCCAGCTTGTTGGCGCGCGGATCTTGGAACATGCCAAGACCCATCCGGAAGACTTAAACCCATCGGCGGCCCAAAAGGCGCTCGAAACCATTCCGACGATGCTGAAGAACCTGCACGACGCCTATGCGGCGGGCGTAAAGATCGCCTTCGGCACCGATACCTTCGGCATGTCAAACCACGGCGAGAACGCCCAGGAATTCAAGCTGCTGGTCAACGCCGGCATGCCGGCTATGGAGGCGATCAAGGCGGCCACCTGGAACGCGGCCGATCTGATCGGCGATACAAAGGACATCGGCACGATCCAGGCCGGGCGCTATGCCGACATCATCGCCGTGGACGGCGATCCGCTGAAGGACGTGACCGTGCTGGAGCATGTCGCGTTCGTGATGAAGGGCGGGGTTGTCTACAAGGCAAGGGGGGCTCCGGTCGCTCGCTGAGCAAAGACCGCGCTTGACGCCGCCACTCGCTCGTCATGACAGTCTGGCATGACGAGCGATGCTGATTTTATCCGCGGCCTGCCGAAAGCCGAGTTGCACCTGCATATCGAGGGCAGCCTCGAGCCGGAGCAAATGTTTGAGTTTGCAAGACGTAACAAGATCGCCCTGCCCTTCCGCACCATAGAAGACGTTCGAGCGGCCTACGCCTTCTCGAACCTGCAGGACTTCTTGGACATCTATTACCAGGGCGCAGGCGCGCTGCAGACGGAGCGGGACTTTCACGAGCTCGCCATGGCCTATTTCCGGCGTGTCGCGGCGGATGGCTGCCGTCATGTGGAGTTGTTCTTCGATCCTCAGACTCACACCGGGCGTGGCCTTCCCTTCTCGGTGGCGATCGACGGCCTTCTTTCCGGCATGGCTGAGGCTGAAGCCTCGCTTGGCGTCACCTCAAAGCTGATCATGTGCTTTCTACGCCATCTGGACGAAGCCGCCGCATTTGCCACCCTCAGCGCAGCAGAGCCCTATCTGGACCGCATCATCGCGGTGGGATTGGACTCATCTGAGGTTGCTCATCGGCCCTCGAAATTCGCGGGTGCCTACAAGGCGGCCGGCGAGCGCGGACTGAAACGGGTCGCCCATGCGGGTGAAGAAGGCCCGCCGGCCTACGTCTGGGAGGCCCTCGATATTTTGAAGGTCGATCGGATTGATCACGGCAATCGAGCGCTGGAGGACCTCTCACTTGTCGAACGCCTGGCAAGAGATGGCATGACCCTTACCGTCTGCCCGCTATCGAACCTCAAGCTTTGCGTCGTCGAAGATTTGAAGGTTCATCCGATCAAGCGGATGCTTGAATTCGGTCTGCAAGCGACCATCAACTCCGACGACCCGGCCTATTTCGGCGGCTATCTCGCGGAAAACTGGATCCTGACCGCCGAGGCCGTCCATCTTTCGCGCGAGCACCTCATCAGGCTGGCCAAGAACAGCTTCACAGGCTCGTTCCTGAGCCCTGCCGAGATCACCACACATCTTGCTGCAATTGACGCCTATATTGCCAGCGCCTAGGCCTGCACCTTCGCTCACTCCACAGCCCACAGAATTCCTTCAGCAATTTCGGCAAAAAACTCCGGCGGAAAGTCGTCCCCCATGCTGGCAATGATCCGCAGCTCGGCGTCTGGGATATGGCCGGCGGTGTCTTTCCCACCCTCAACCGGCACGAGCGGGTCGGCGTCGCCATGGATCACCACGGTCGAAGCGGTGAGGCCTGCAAGCTTTAGGCGAGGGTCGCGCGAAGCCGCGACAGCCGCATACTGTCGCAGGAATTCGGTGGGGTCGTAGCCAAGCCGGAAATTGGCCAGCGACTGTTCACAGATGGCCAATTCAGGCTGTGGGTAGGCCGGCGATCCAATGGCTGGGGCGCCTTGCACGCCGTGCGCCATAAAGCCGTGGAGATCGACCAGTGGGTCAGGTCCGCGATCATTTCGCACAGCCATGGCCTCGAGCTTGGCCGGCGCTAGCTCCCGGTTTCCGGTGGTCGACATGATCGACCTCAGAGACAAGACCCGATCGGGATAATCCGCGGCGACCAGCCGCGCCCGCCCAGCGAGACGCCGACGATGTGGGCTCGGCCAATTTCAAGCGCATCCATCAGCCCCTCGGCATCAGCGGCTATGTCGTCCAAGAGATAAGGCACCTCCGGCGTCTGGCCGCTGATGAGGACGCTCACGATCTTTGCCAGATCCGGCACGCCCCCAGACCCAATTTTCTCAGAGAGCCCAACATCCCCATTGTCAAAGCCGATAACCTTCAAATCGCGCTGCGCGAGGATATCGAAGAACGCTCGGGGCCATCGGATCATCTGAGCGCCTAGCCCCATGACCAAAAGCGTAGGCTCGCCGCTCGCTGGCACGTGGACGTCGTGCTCGATGGTGATCCGGTTGGCCTTGCCTTGCGGCGTGGTTTGCTCCCGTGGATTTCACGCCAAGCAGACGATGTTTAAGCGCGCCCCTCCGGTCGGCTCAGCGGTGCGAAGCGCCAAGCGCCTTATCGATAGACGCGGCGACGGCCTCAACAGAGCCCATGCCATCGACTTCCACCAGTTTCTTCTGAGCCTCATAGTAGGGAAGCAGCGGCGCAGTCTGGGTATTGTAGGCGTCCAGGCGGACCCTGAAGCTTTCCGGATTGTCGTCCGCCCGGCCACTCTCGGCAAACCGGCCGGCGACCCGATCCATCAAAGCCTGGTCATCGACCTTGAGGCGGATCACCAGATCGATGCCTGAGCCGCGATGCTGCAGCATGTGGTCCAATGCCTCGGCCTGAGCGAGCGTACGCGGGAAACCATCGAAGATCGCACCGCCTGAAGCCTCAGCCTCAGACAAACGGCTTACAATAAGTTCTATAACGATCTCGTCGGTGACGAGTTCGCCGCGTTCCATGACGCCGGCCACACGCTTACCAAGCTCCGAACCGGACGCAATGGCCGCGCGCAGCATGTCGCCTGTCGAAAGCTGCACCATCTTGCGGGACTCCACCAATCGCTTGGCCTGAGTGCCCTTACCCGCCGCCGGCGGCCCGAAAAGGATTAGATTCATCAGCCCTCCCGTCGCCGGCCCTCTTGCCGGGGCGCAACGATACCAATCCCACTAGCGGCCGCGATTGCCCCGAAGCTTCGATTTCTTGATCAGACCTTCGTACTGGTGCGCCAGAAGATGTGACTGGATTTGGGTCACGGTGTCCATGGTGACACTGACCACGATCAGCACCGAGGTGCCGCCCATGTAGAACGGCATATTGAAGGCACCGATCAGAGCTTCCGGCAGCAGGCAGACGATAGCGATATAGGCCGCGCCGATCACCGTCAGGCGGGTCAGCACGAAATCGAGGTATTCCGCCGTGCGCTTGCCGGGCCGAATGCCTGGCATGAACCCGCCGTATTTGCGCAGGTTCTCAGCGGTGTCCTCCGGGTTAAACACCACGGAGGTGTAGAAGAAACAGAAGAACACGATCAGCAGGCCGTAGAGCACCATGAACGCGGGCCTGCCGTGGTTCAGTTGGCCCACCGCGCCAGGCAGCCACTGCAGCCAAGACGGCAAATTGGTGTTGGCGAAAAGCGTCATGACCGTGGTCGGCAGAAGCAGCAGCGACGAAGCAAAGATTGGCGGGATCACGCCCGAGGTGTTGATCTTGAGCGGCAGGAACGAGGTGTCGCCCCCGAACATGCGATTTCCAACCTGGCGTTTCGGATACTGGACCAATAGCCTTCGCTGCGAGCGTTCCATGAACACGATCGCCATCGTCACGCCGACGATCAACGCAAAGATCAGCAAAAGCGCGCCGCCATTCATCGCCCCCGTACGGGCCAGCGAGAACGCCTGCGCAATGTAGCGTGGGAAGACCGCCACGATACCGGCGAAAATGATCAAGGACACGCCGTTACCGACGCCGCGGCTGGTGATCTGCTCCCCAAGCCACATCAGAAATAGCGTGCCGCCCGTAAGCGTCGCCACAGTCGAGATCGTGAAGAATATTCCAGGATTGTCGGCGATACCGCCGCTCTGCAGGCCCATCGCGATACCGAACGACTGGAACAGCGCCAGGATGACCGTCAGGTAGCGGGTGTACTGGTTGAGTGTCTTGCGTCCCGCCTCACCGCCTTCTTTCCGCAACTTCTCCCAGGGTGGATAGACCGTCCCCAGAAGTTGCACGATGATCGAGGAGGAAATGTAGGGCATCACATTCAGGGCGAAGACGGCCATGTTCCTCACGGCTCCGCCGGAGAACATATTGAACATGCCAAGAATGCCGTTCGACTGAGTCTGGAACGCCGCGGAGAACTTGGCGATATCGATGCCAGGAATCGGGATGTAACAGCCGATCCGATAGACGATCATCGCCACGAGGGTGAAGATCAGACGCTTGTGCAGCTCCGTGGCCTTCGAAAAAGCCTCAACGTTTAAGTTGGCTGCGAGTTGTTCAGCGGCCGAAGCCATTCACCAAATCCCCTGACTCGTCTCAACGCTCACCAGATAAGGCGCCACGACCTCAGTTGCGAGGCCGGAGTGCTTTAAGCCCAGCTCAGGCCTCAGCGGCCGGAGCTTCCTTCTTGGTGGTGGTGACCGAACCGCCGACTTTTTCCACAGCGGCGACGGCCGATGCAGAGGCGGAGTAGACGGTGATGTTGATCTTTGACTTGATCTCGCCTTTGCCCAGAAGGCGCAGGCCGTCTTTCTTGCGACGCACGACGCCAGCGGCGATCAGAACGTCGGCATCGATGGCTGATTTGATATCAAGCTTGCCTGCCGCGATTGCCTGCTCGAGGCGCCACAGGTTCACTTCCGCAAAATCCTTGCGGTGAATGTTGTTGAAGCCGCGCTTGGGCATACGCATGTGAAGCGGCATCTGACCGCCTTCAAAGCCCGCGATGGAGACGCCGGTGCGCGCCTTCTGGCCCTTAACGCCGCGACCAGCGGTTTTACCCTTGCCCGAACCCGGGCCGCGGCCGACCCGCATACGGCCCTTGGTTGAACCTTCGCGCGGAGCAAGTTCGTTGAGTTTCGTCATAGGTGCCTCTCCTTAGAGATCTGTCGCCGGGGCCAAACCCCGACTCGGCTGGTGTGGATTGGGACCGGAAATCCCGCCTCGAAGGGGATTAACCTTCGACGACTTCGACCATGTGGGCGACCTTGGCGATCATGCCGCGCACCGAGGGGGTATCCTCGAGCGTGGAGACGCGGCCAGGACGGTTGAGGCCCAGGCCGACCAGGGTCGCGCGCTGATCTTTCTTGCGACGGATCGGGCTGCCGGTCTGGCGAACGGTGACAGTAGCCATTTCGCTTATCCTTCGACGTCGGCGGTGTCGGCGGCAGGCGTCTGGGCGCCGTCGGCGCGGCGGCCGATCACGTCAGAGACCTTCTTGCCGCGCTTAGCCGCGACTTGGCGAGGCGACGATTGAGCCTTCAGGGCCTCGAACGTCGCGCGCACCATGTTGTAGGGGTTGGACGAGCCGACGGACTTGCCGACTACGTCCTGTACGCCCAGGGTTTCAAGCACCGCGCGCATCGGACCGCCGGCGATGACGCCAGTGCCCGGGGGCGCTGATCGGACCATCACCTTTCCGGCTCCCCAACGGCCATTGCCGTCGTGGTGCAGGGTGCGGCTCTCACGCAGAGGCACACGGATCATGGTCTTCTTGGCCTCTTCGGTTGCCTTACGGATGGCCTCAGGCACTTCACGCGCCTTGCCATGGCCGAAGCCAACGCGGCCCTTTTGGTCGCCGACGACCATAAGCGCAGCAAAGGAGAACCGGCGTCCGCCCTTAACGGTGGCGGCGACGCGGTTGATGTGGACCAACTTCTCGACGATGTCGCTATCGCGTTCTTCTTCGCGATTGTTGCGGCCGCCGCGGTTGTCGTCTCTACGAGCCATCTAGCGTTCCTTAGAAGTTCAAGCCGGCTTCACGCGCGGCATCCGCCAGCGCCTTCACCCGACCGTGATAGAGGTAGCCGCCGCGGTCGAAAACCACGTCCTTGACGCCCTTTTCAATGGCGCGCTGGGCCACGAGCGCACCGACGCGCGCCGCAGCGTCCTTATCGGCGCCCTTCTTGGACTTCTCGTCGCCTTCCAGCGTCGAGGCCGCCGCGAGCGTTACGCCGCGCTCATCATCGATGACCTGGGCGTAAATGTTCTTGGACGAACGGAAGACCGACAGGCGCGGACGCCCGTTAGCCAGTTTGCGCAGCCGCGTGCGCGTACGTTGCGCACGCTTGAGCGAGGAATCACGGGAGGAAAGGGCCATGACCTACTTCTTCTTGCCTTCCTTGCGGCGGACATTTTCGCCGGCATAACGAACACCCTTGCCCTTATAAGGCTCGGGCGGACGGATCCGGCGGATGCGGGCGGCCGTTTCACCGACCTGCTGCTTGTCGATACCGGAGATTTTGATTTCCGTCTGTTTCGGCACCGCAAACGCGATACCGGCAGGCGCTGGGATTTCCACGTCGTGGCTGAAACCCAATTGCATGGAGAGCGCCTGGCCCTTCATCGCTGCGCGATAGCCCACGCCCACCAGCTCGAGCGTCTGCTCGAAGCCTGTGGTTACGCCCGTGACCATGTTGGCCACGAGACTGCGCGATAGGCCCCACATAGCTTGAGCCCGTTGTCCCTCTCCACGTTTGGCGAGTGTCAGTTCGCCATTGGCCTGAGTGACTTCGATCTCTTCGGCGACCGTCCAGGAAAGATCCCCTTTGGGACCCTTCACCGTAACCGTCTGACCATCCACGGTCACCGTAACCCCAGCAGGGATGGCAACCGCCTTCTTTCCGATACGAGACATATCAGTAGACCCGGCAAAGGACTTCGCCGCCCACATTCGCGTCACGCGCGGAGGTGTCCGACATAACGCCCTTGGGCGTCGACAGGATCGAGATCCCGAGGCCATTCTTAACCGGCTTCAGGTCCTTGATCGACGAATAGACACGGCGACCAGGCTTGGAGACGCGCTTGATTTCCACGATGACGGGAGCGCCATCGAAGTACTTCAGCTCAATCTCGAATTCCGGGAAGGCGCCGGGGATTTCCACGAGGTGGTAACCGCGGATGTAACCTTCGTCCGCGAGCACGTCGAGGAGACGGGCGCGCATCTTTGACGCAGGCGTCATCACCTTCGAGCGGCCACGCATGGCCGCGTTCTTGATACGGGCGATCAGATCGCCGATGGGGTCGTTTACCATTGCGGGCCCCTCCTACCAGCTCGACTTGACGAGACCGGGGATCAGCCCGTGCGACCCAAGGTCACGCAGGGAGATCCGGCTCATCCGCAGCTTGCGATAGTAAGCGCGCGGACGGCCTGTGACTTCGCACCGATTACGGATGCGGGTCTTGGACGAACTGCGCGGCAATTCCGCCAGCTTCAGTCGGGCTTCAAAACGTTCTTCCAACGGAAGGCTTTCGTTGTTCGCAACATCCTTCAGCGCGACGCGCTTAGCGGCATATTGCTTGACGAGGGCCTGAACCCGCAGGTTGCGGTTAACGGCGCTTTTCTTGGCCATGTGCTCTTTCTTTCCCGCTTAAGCTTGCGCTTGGACGAACGGGAACTGGAATTCCTTCAGAAGCGCACGCGCTTCGTCGTCGGTTTTCGCAGTCGTGGCGACAATGATGTCCATGCCCCACATCTGATCGATCTCGTCGTAGTTGATCTCCGGGAACACAATGTGTTCGCGCAGACCAAGGGCGTAGTTGCCCCGACCGTCGAAAGAGGTGGGCCGTAGGCCCCGGAAATCCTTCACCCGCGGCAGAGCCACGGTGATCAGGCGATCCAGAAACTCGTACATGCGCTCCTTGCGCAGCGTAACCTTGGCACCGATCACCATGCCTTCGCGCAGCTTGAAGCCGGCGATGGAGGTGCGAGCCTTCGTGGGCACAGGCTTTTGGCCCGCGATCCTCGCGAGGTCGGCCATAGCGGCGTTGACCTTCTTGGAGTCGGCCACCGACTCGCCGATGCCCATGTTCAGGACAATTTTGTCCAGCTTGGGGATCTGCATCTCATTGGTATAGCCGAACTGGTCCTTGAGGGCCTTGCGGATCCGGGACCGGTATTCGGTCTTCAGCCGCGGTTCGTAAGCTTGATCAGCCATTGATCACCTCGCCGGTCGTCTTGGCGAAACGGACCTTCTTGTCGCCGTCCATGCGGAAGCCGACGCGGGTCGCCTTCCCCTTGGAGTCGACCAGGGCCACGTTCGACACGTGAAGCGGCGCTTCCTTGTTCTTGATGCCCCCCTGGGGATCACCCTGGGAGGGACGGGTGTGGCGCTGAACCACGTTCAGGCCGTCGACCAGCACGCGGGATTCCTTAGGGAACACCTTGGACACAGCGCCTTGGCGGCCCTTGTCCTTGCCGGTGAGGACCACGACGCGGTCCCCCTTCTTGATCTTCGCCGACATCACAGCACCTCAGGCGCGAGGGAGATGATCTTCATGTGGTTCTTGGCGCGAAGTTCGCGAGGAACGGGGCCGAAGATCCGCGTGCCGATCGGCTCGCTTTGCTTGTTCACGATCACCGCTGCGTTCTTGTCGAAGCGGATCACCGAACCGTCCTTGCGCTTTATGGCCGAACTCGTGCGAACGACGATGGCCTGCAGCACATCCCCCTTTTTCACGCGACCGCGCGGAATGGCTTCCTTCACGGAGACCACGATCTTGTCACCGACGCCGGCATAACGGCGCCCCGCGCCGCCCAGCACCTTGATGCACATGACTCGGCGCGCACCGGAGTTGTCGGCCACGTCCAGGTTAGTTTGCATCTGGATCATTGGTTCTGATCCCTTACGCTGCCTGGTCGGCGCCGCCCTTAGGCAGCACCTCCCAAGTCTTGGTTTTAGACTTCGGCGCGCATTCAATAATGCGAGCGTTGTCCCCGGACTTGTAGGCGTTCGCCTCGTCGTGGGCGTGGTACTTCTTCGACCGACGGACGGTCTTCTTCAGCACCGGGTGCAGGAAGGTCCGCTCGACCTTCACCACCACCGTCTTGTCGCCCTTATCGGAGACGACAACGCCCTCGAGAATTCGTTTTGGCATCTGTCAGCTCTCCTCAGGCCTGCGCCTGCTTGGCCCGCAGATGGGTCTTGATGCGCGCAATATCCTTGCGCACCTGATCCACGCGGTGGGTCTTCTCGATCTGGCCGGTCGCCTTCTGGAAGCGCAGGTTGAACTGCTCTTTCTTCAGACTAATCAAGCTGTCGGCCAACTGGTCGGGCGTCAGCCCGCGAACTTCATCAATCTTCATCACGCGGGCTCCGCAACAGCGGCTTCGATGCGCGTCACGATGCGGGTCTTCACCGGAAGCTTGGCTGCGCCAAGGCGCAGAGCTTCACGGGCCACATCGTCCGGCACGCCGTCGATTTCAAACATGATCCGTCCTGGGTGAACGCGTGCGGCCCAGTACTCCACTGCGCCCTTACCCTTACCCATACGCACTTCGGCAGGCTTGTCGCTGACCGGCACGTCGGGGAAAATACGGATCCAAACCCGACCCTGGCGCTTCATCTGCCGCGTGATCGCGCGGCGAGCCGCCTCGATCTGGCGCGCGGTGATGCGCTCGGGCTCTACGGACTTGAGCCCATAGGAGCCAAAGTTCAGCGTAAAGCCGGACTTGGCGACCCCGTGGATCTTGCCCTTGAACTGCTTGCGGTACTTGGTCTTTTTCGGAGACAGCATCAGTCAGACCCCTACGCGTTGGCCGGCTCGCGCCGATCACGGCGCGGGCCGCGGTCGGGACGATCGCCAGAGCGGTCACGACCGCCGCCTTCACCCGCAGGCCCGCTTTCGCCGGCCAGGCGCTTGTCGAGCGCCATCGGGTCATGTTCCAGGACCTCGCCTTTGAACACCCACACCTTCACACCGATGATGCCGTAGGTGGTCTTGGCTTCCGTGAAGCCATAGTCGATGTCCGCACGCAGCGTGTGCAGCGGCACACGTCCTTCGCGATACCATTCCATCCGCGCAATTTCCGCGCCGCCGAGGCGACCCGAAACATTGATGCGAACACCCTTGGCGCCCAGGCGCATGGCCGATTGCATCGACCGCTTCATCGCCCGGCGGAAGGCCACCCGGCGCTCGAGCTGCTGGGCGATATTCTCAGCGATCAACTGAGCGTCTGTCTCGGGCTTGCGGATTTCGACGATGTTCAGGTGAACCTCGCCATCGGTCATCGCCGCGATGTCCTTGCGAAGCTTGTCAATGTCAGCACCCTTCTTGCCGATGATCACGCCAGGGCGCGCGGCATAGATGGTGATGCGGCACTTCTTGTGCGGACGCTCGATGGTGATACGCGAAACGCCAGCTTGATAAAGGCGCTTCTTCAGTGCGCGACGCACCTTGATGTCCTCGTGGAGCAGCTTGCCGTATTCGGCACCGTCGGCGAACCAACGGCTGTCCCACGTGCGATTGATGCCGAGACGAAGCCCGACCGGATTGACTTTCTGACCCATCAGGCGGCCTCACCCAGTTCGCGGACCACGATGGTGATCTCGCTGAACGGCTTTTCGATACGCGAAGCCCTGCCCCGCGCACGGGCGGAGAAGCGCTTCATCACCAGGTTCTTGCCCACATAGGCCTCGGCCACGACCAAAGAGTCGATGTCGAGGTTGTGGTTATTCTCGGCGTTCGAGATCGCCGAATAGAGCGCCTTACGGACATCACTCGCGATGCGCTTGTGGCTGAACTCCAGCTCGTTCAAGGCCCGCTGCACCTTAAGGCCGCGGATCGACTGAGCGACCAGGTTCAATTTCCGAGCACTCGTGCGCAAGGTCTTCACCTTGGCCATCGCTTCGACGCCAGACTGCCGGCGGACTTTCTTGGTCTGCGACATGGCTACTTCCTTTTGGCCTTCTTGTCGGCGGCGTGGCCGGGGAAGAAGCGGGTGGGCGCAAACTCGCCCAGCTTCATACCGACCATGTCTTCCGACACGTGCACGGGGACGTGCTTTTGGCCGTTGTGCACACCGAACGTGAGACCCACGAACTGCGGCATGATGGTGGAGCGGCGCGACCAGGTTTTGATCACGTCCTTGCGGCCCGAGCCTTGAACAGCCTCGGCCTTTTTCAGCAGGTATCCGTCGACGAACGGACCTTTCCAGACAGAGCGTGTCATGTCTTAGCGAGCCTTCCGTGCATGACGCGACCGGATGATGAACTTATCCGTGGTCTTGTTCGTACGAGTCTTAGCGCCCTTGGTCGGCTTGCCCCACGGGGTGACCGGATTACGGCCTCCGGAGGTCTTGCCCTCACCACCGCCGTGCGGGTGGTCGACCGGGTTCATGGCGACGCCGCGTACGTGCGGGCGACGGCCCTTGTGCCGATTACGACCAGCCTTGCCCATGACTTCGTTCATGTGGTCGGGGTTCGACACCGCACCCACCGACGCCATGCAGCTGTCCGGAACCATGCGCAGCTCGCCCGAATTCAGTCGGATCTGAGCGTAGCCGGCATCGCGGCCGACAAGCTGGGCGTAGGTCCCCGCTGAGCGGGCGATCTGTCCACCCTTGAGGGGTTTTAGCTCGACGTTGTGAATAATGGTGCCGATCGGCATGCCACGAAGCGGCATGGCGTTACCGGGCTTTACGTCGGCCTTCTCGCCAGCGATCACCTGATCGCCAACCTTAAGCCGCTGCGGCGCCAGGATGTAGGCAAGCTCATCATCGGCGTACTTTATCAGCGCAATGAAAGCTGTCCGGTTGGGGTCGTATTCCAAGCGCTCGACCACGCCGACCATGTCGAACTTACGGCGCTTGAAGTCGATTTTCCGATAGAGGCGCTTTGCGCCGCCACCACGGAAACGCACCGCGATGCGGCCGCCACCACCGCGTCCGCCGGACTTGGTCAAACCCTCGACGAGAGACTTTTCCGGACGGCCCTTGTGGAGCTCGGACTTATCCACCAGCACCAGCTGGCGGCGACCCGGCGAGGTCGGATTATATTGTTTCAAGGCCATCGGATCAGAGCCCCGTGGTGATGTCGATGGACTGGCCTTCGGCCAGCGTCACGACAGCTTTCTTTACGTCAGAACGCCGGCCCTTAATGCCGCGAAACCGCTTGGTCTTGCCCTTCACGTTGAGGGTGTTGACCTTGGTTACGTTCACTTTGAACAGCGCCTCAACGGCGGCTGCGATTTCGTCCTTCGACGCATCGCCAGCGACCCGGAAGACGACCTTGTTATGCTCCGAGAGCAACGTGGCCTTTTCCGTAATGATCGGCGACAGGATGGTGTCGTAGTGACGGGCGGTCGGTTGCTCGGCCATTACGCAGCCTCCTTCTCTTGGAAGCGCGCATTGATCGCTTCAACCGCGTCCTTGGTCAGGACCAAGGTGCGGCGTCGCAGCACGTCATAAACGTTCAAACCCGCATTCGGTAGCACGTCCACATTCGGAATGTTGCGCGCGGCCAGCTTGAAATTGTTGTCAACCTCGACGCCGGCGATCACCAGCGCGTGCGTGACGCCGATCGCGCCCAGTTGGAGGCGAAGCGCGGCTGTCTTGGGGTCTGTCAGTGATACGCTATCAACGACGATCAGCGAGCCGTCTTTGGCCTTGGAGGAGAGCGCGTGACGTAGCGCCAGCGCACGAACCTTTTTGGGCAGATCGAAAGCGTGGCTACGCACAACCGGGCCGTGGGCCTTGGCGCCACCGACAAACTGAGCCGCACGACGCGAACCGTGACGGGCGCTGCCGGTGCCCTTTTGCTTGTACATCTTCTTACCGGTCCGCGAGACTTCGTTACGGACCTGGATCTTGTGGGTACCCGCCCGCCGCTTGGCCAGTTGCCAAGTTACGCAGCGCTGCAGGATGTCGGCGCGGATATCTTCAATACCGAAGATATCATCGGAAAGCTCAATTGAGCCGCCCTTCCCGCCGTCGAGTTTGATGACGTCGAGTTTCATTAGGCTTCACCCCCAGCAGCAGGCGCTTCGGCTTCAGGCGCAGCGGCCTCAACCACAGCGGGCTCCTCGGCGGTGGGAGCTATGGGTTCTCCACCGACCTTGCGGAAGGCGCCGGGGGTCGGAATGCCGGCAGGAGCCGCAATCTTGACCGCATCGCGGATCTTGACGAAATCGCCCTCGGTGCCGGGGACTGCGCCCTTCACCAAGATCAGACCACGCTCAACATCGACGCGCCAAACCGTCAGATTCAAGGTGGTGACGGTTTCCTGACCAAGATGGCCAGCCATCTTCTTGCCCTTGAAGGTCTTGCCGGGATCTTGGCGCTGACCTGTGGAGCCGTGGGCGCGGTGGGAGACGGACACGCCGTGAGTGGCGCGCATGCCACCAAAGTTCCAGCGCTTCATCGCGCCCTGGAAGCCCTTGCCGACCGTTGTCCCCGTGACGTCGATCTTTTGACCCGCCAGGAAATGGTCTGCAGTGATTTCCGAACCCACGTCGATGAGCATGTCTTCAGAGACGCGGAACTCCGCGAGCCTTCGCTTGGGCTCGACTTCCGCTTTCGCGAAGTGGCCACGCATGGCCTTGGAGGTGTTCTTGGGCTTTTTTGCCCCCGCGCCCAGCTGGAGGGCGACGTAGCCGTCCTTGTCCTGGGTGCGTTGGGCAACAACCGTACAGCCCTCGAGGCTGAGCACGGTCACCGGCACATGGGTCCCTGCTTCATCGAAGAAGCGAGCCATGCCCAGCTTTTTGGCGATCACGCCGGTACGCATCTGGCTGACCCCTTAGAGCTTGATCTCGACGTCCACACCGGCGGACAGGTCGAGCTTCATCAGCGCGTCCACGGTCTGCGGGGTGGGGTCGACGATATCGAGCACGCGCTTGTGCGTGCGGATTTCGAACTGCTCGCGCGACTTCTTGTCGATGTGCGGCGAACGGTTGACGGTGAATTTTTCAATACGCGTCGGCAGCGGAATAGGTCCGCGCACGGTAGCGCCGGTACGCTTCGCGGTGTTGACAATCTCGCGTGTGGAATGGTCCAGCACGCGGTGGTCAAACGCCTTGAGGCGGATGCGGATGTTCTGACGATCCATATCGCTCTTTTCGTTCCCTACAGACGACGAACCGTCCGCGTGATCTCGACCATTTCAAAGACCAACCCGCACCCTCAAGAGAGAGCACGTACGCGTAAGTCCGCAAAAACGACTTAGGCCCACGCGATACACGCGAGGGCCTGCGCCAAGGCGTCGATGAAGACACTGCCTCAGCTCGTTCTGCGGACCGCGTCTAACCCTTGCGGGTTACAGCCGGTCCAACAGGAGGCGGGTATCTACCGACTCGACTCGGGCGCGTCAAGGGCGAGACAGAGGGTTTCGATCGTGCTCCGTACCCCCGGGCGCGCCTGGGCTATCACTTCCCGATCGTGACGCCGCCGGAACCCATCACGGTCTTGGAGATCGTGCCGGTCACCTTCATGGCGCGCACATCGCCGGAGCCGGCGATCCGCGCCTTCAAGGTGTCCGCCGTGCCGCGAAAATCAACGTTGCCGGAGCCGGCGATGCCAACGTTCATGGTTGGAGCATGGCCAGAGGCAACTTTCACGTCTCCAGAGCCCGCCACGTGAACCTCAAGCGCGCCTGTAACAGATGCCACGGAGACATCGCCGGAGCCCGCAACGTCGACTTCCAACGGCCCCTTGATATCGCCCAGCGCCGTGTCGCCCGACCCAGCCACACGAACCTTGGCGGAACTTGCCATCCCAGCACGCGTGTCGCCCGAACCAGCCTGGCTGATCCTGAGGTTTCCTTCGACATTGCCTATAATCCAGTCCCCGCAGCCGGCGTTGCCAAGTTTTACGCTGGCAGAGCGGCCAACCGAACCCCAGACGGCCCCACCGGCGTCGAGATCGACGGCGCGTGGCGTATGGATCACCACCTGCGGCATTTGCCGCCAAGCGATCAGGCCAATTCCACGCACCTTGACCAAGACGTTCTCGCCTTGGCCGTTGCAGCTACGGATGCGGCGGCCGAGGCGGCCGTCAACAATCGTCTGCCCGGCGAAGGTGCGAACCACGAGCGGCAGCTGTGGATTGGTCTGAATAATGTCGACCTTGATGTCCGTCCGGTTCTCCGGGATCACCGTCACTCTGGCCACGGCGTCTTTGACTTCGACTGAGGCGGCTCCAGCTCCGCCGGCGGCGAAGGTGGCGGCGAGCGCGATCGCGAGAATTAGACTGGTCCGCATTTGGATTTCTCCGTCTTCGAGACTCTAGGTTTGACGTTGGAGCAAAGCAGGCTTTAGCCGACTGTCACATGCCAGCCGCCGGAAATGGAAAGGCCGCGCACCCAGGTCGTCGGATGATCACCACGGCCCTGGCCGTCGCGAATGCGGTTAGCAAATTTGCCGTCGATAACCGTCTGGCCACCCACGGTACTCACCTCGATCGGTAATGACGCGTTGGTCGTTATCATCTCGACCTTAACGTCTGCTCGGTCTTGCGGAGCAACGGCGATGCGTCCGACGCCATCCCTGATCTCCACCGAAGGCGCGGCGGCCACGACGCTGACGGCGACCAAGGTTGTCGCCGCCACTGCCCGCGCGATCGCAAAACGCATGGGCGTTCTCCCAAGTCCAAATCCTGGCGCGGAAGCTAGTCCTGCGCTGCCATCGAAGCAGCTTAATTCGCGGTCATAACTGCACCGTCATGGGTGCGCGGTCACGCCAGCCGGGCTAAGGACGCCGGCCCACGGTCCGCGCGTACCGCGATCCGGGCTTCCGCTGGCTTGAGACTGGGCGTCCGAGCCCGAAGGACGAGATCGCCAAGGCCGCCCTCCTCACTTTGTACGATCACCTGCGCAAGACCATTATAGAGGCTGCGCGTGGTGCCCTTCTCCGGTTCGTGGCTGTTGGCGTCGCCATTACCCAATCCGATGATCCGGCCACCGGCGATCTCGAAGCTGATCGGCAGATTAGCCGTCGGCACGTGACGACCCTGAACGTCCAACGCCTCTACCGTCACCGGCATCGCATCACGTCCGTCTCCTGCCAGTCCGGCTCGGTCTGGCGTCAAGCGTAAGGCGATCGGCGCGCCCGCGGTCTCAACAACAGCGTGTGCGACAACCCGTCCGCCGATCTTGCCGACAGCCTCTAGGCGGCCCGGCGCATAAGGCACCAGCCATTCGTTCATTTCGAACGCATCGACCTTCTGCTCACCGATCAACTTTCCATTGAGCATCAGCGCCACGGTCTCTGTGTTGGCCGCAGCGATCACACGGATCGGTCTTCCTTCATGCCCGGTCCAATTCCAGTGGGGAATCAAATGCAGCACCGGGCGATCCTTCACCCACTGCGCCTGGTGGATATAGAAACTCGCCTTCTCAAAACCGCAGAGATCCATGATTCCGAAGGACGAACTCACCGTTGGCCATTCAAAGGGTTGCGGCTCACCTCGGTAGTCGAAGCCCGTCCAGACGAAGCCGCCCGCCATGTAAGGGCGTGTTGCGATCGCCTTCCAAGCCGCCCGATGCGTCGCGCCCCAGGGTCTGGCCACTTCATCATAGGACGTCAGCAGGTGGGTCTTCATGTCGGTTGCGTACTCGCCCCGTGTTGAGACCGCCGAAGTGTCCTCCGAGCTGGTGCAGGGCTTCGTTGGATTAGCCGCATGGAACTTGTCGTAGGAGGAAATCTGGTAATTGAACCCCACAACATCCACGGCTTGGGTGACATTGACGGCGTTGAACATGCCACCGTTGATCGCCGCTGTGACCGGGCGTGTTGCGTCCAGCTGCTTCACCGTAGCCGCCATCCGACGGACCATCTCATATCCCTCGCGTCGGCCCTGCAATGGCTCCTCGTTGAACACCGACCACATGATGATGCTCGGGTGGTTGCGGTCGCGCCGCACCATCCATTCCAGCATCCGAAGATAGTCGGGACTGGTATTGAACAGCCGGTTCTCGTCCATCACCAGCAGGCCCAACCGGTCGGCCGCATCCAGCAGCTCACGGGTGGGCGCATTGTGCGAAGACCGTATGGCGTTACAGCCCAGCGCCTTCAACCGCCGCAAGCGGTACTCGATTATTGAGTCTGGGAGCGCGATGCCGACGCCAGCGTGATCTTGATGGATACAGACGCCTTGTATCTTCACCGGCTTGTCATTGAGGAAGAAGCCGTGATCAGGATCGAACCGTTGGGTCCGGAATCCACAGCGCGTCACGGCCTCGTCCGACACCACACCGCCGCGCCGGACAGTGGTACGGACCTTATAGAGCGTAGGGCTTTCGATCGACCAGAGCTGCGGCCCCGCAATATCAAGCGACAGATTGGCCACGGAGCGGCCTAACGGCGAGACGGAGATGCTGGTGCGCCCTTGCGTTACCGGTCGGCCTTCAGGGTCAACCACAACGACCTCGACCTCAACGTCGGCTGTGGCCTCGCCGATATTGGCGACAGTGGCTTCCACCGGCAACGTCCAGCGCCCGCCCGACCCGCCCCTTGGATGGGCATAAACACCGTCAGTGACCAGATGGACGGCTGAGCGCTTGTGCAGCCAGGCATGGCGATAGATCCCCCCGCCTTCATACCACCAGCCCTCCAGAGGATCGGCGTCGACCCGCACGGCGATGACGTTGAGCTCATCACCGAACCGGGCGAAAGCCGTTACGTCTATGTAGAGCGAGGAATAACCGCTCCAGTCATGCGCCACGACATTTCCGTTGAACCAGACCGTGGCATTGGTGGCGATGCCGTCGAACTGCAGCTCCAGGTGCTTGCCCTGATCAGACGCTTCAAGCCGAAAGGTGCGACGGTACCAGGCCACGCCCTTTGGCCGATAGCCTTGCGCGACGTTGGCGGTTTCTTCGAAAGGTCCCTCGACGACGAAGTCGTGAGGAAGGTCGAGCTGGCGCCAACTCGAATGATCATACCGCAGCCCCGCCGCGCCGCTCGCTGCGCCCGCCTTGGTGCTGGCGTAGGTCTGGTCGCCCGTATGGGGGACCGGCGAGGCGATATCTCCACGGTTGAAGCGCCAGCCGAGATCCAGCGACAGCCGCTCCCCCGGCCCACTCGTGGCATCGGCCGAGGCGACGGAGACGCCAGGTCGCGAAATCGCGGCGCCAGCCGCGGCCACGCCAGCAACCTTTAAGAACCTCCGACGCTGCATCTGCTCTTCCCCACAACTCAACTTCCGCAGCTCTCAGGCCTCGGTTGACAGCAAGGTGCCGTCACAAGGTCTGCCCGGCAAACAAAAAGGCCGCCGGGTCGCCCCGACGGCCTCTTGTAGGTTCATGTAAGGCTTTGGGCCTTACTTGATGATCTTGGCCACGACACCGGCGCCAACAGTGCGGCCACCTTCGCGGATCGCGAAGCGCAGACCCGTGTCCATG
>CAIOSI010000021.1 GCA_903860975.1 uncultured Alphaproteobacteria bacterium | reverse complement strand
CTCGCTCATCGAGTCTTCTTGTCGAAGTCCTCGAGCAAGCCCATCGCCTTTAGAAGGTGGGCGCGGTCGTAGTATTCGCGCCAGGTCTTGATCAGCGGCCCTTCGAACTCGAGGACGCCCACCACCGGTGCCGATCCGGCCTTGCCGCGGATGACGAACTCATCGGTCCGCTCCATATAAAGCAGACCATCGATGACCCCCATGTGGTGGATGTTCAGGGTGATCGTTTCCAGGCCGTCGCCCAGGCCCGCGACGCGCTTGTAGACCGCCTCGCGCCCGACAATCGGGTCGACCATCATGGAATGGAGCACCCCGTCGGGCGTGAACATGTCGGCCACCTTGCGCCAGTCAAGCGCCCGCCAGGCTTCGGCCATTTCGCGCCCCGCGGCGATCTTTTGTTCATCCGACAACGTCACCGACATGGACCTTGGCCTCCCTTGGCTGGCGCCGCCACATCGACCGGATCGCTCTTGCCAAAATAAACTTGCATAACAGTACTGACATTTGGCAAGCTCTTTCTCGCGGACATCATTCGAAGATGCCTCGAGGCTATCCGCCAGCGGGGTTGGGCACCGCCGCCCGAATTTTGAGGGGTGACTTGCTTGACGAGACGAAAAAATTCGTTCAATCATTCCAAAGCGATTGGAACTGAAAATGTGCAAAAGGCGCAAATTTGAAATCTGTCTGTCAGGATTTTCCAGTCGCCAAGTCGACAAAAGAAATATGGGCGGTCTAGTTCGCTGCATTTTAATTCAACGTAGCTGGCTTGAAGAAATCTGATTTCGCCACGCCGCGGGATTGCTTTCAAAATGTCGACCAATAACAAGTCTACGGCCTGAAGTCGTAAACACAAAAATGCCGCCGCCATCCGAATGCTGGCTCAGCTCAAGGGAAAGAAAATCAATGAAGCTGCAAACCACGACGTCCGTGATCGCTCTGCTTGCGGGGATGACTATCGCTATGCCAGCGCTGGCGGCGAACGCCGCGAATAATACGACACAGCTGGAGGAACTGATTGTCACGGCGGAAAAGCGAACCGAAAACGTTCAGACCACGCCGCTTTCGATCACCGCGGTTTCCGGCGCCACACTGGCGAAGGACCGCGTGCTAACCCTGGAGGATATCGGTCACAACATGACCGGCATCTCCTTCACAGCAAATTCGCCGCAAGCCAATGAGATCAATATCCGGGGCGTTGTGAACACCCGCCTCACCTCACCCACCGCCGACCAATCGGTTTCGACATTCGTTGACGACGTCTATGTCAGCCGCTCCGGCAACCTCAACTCGGCCTTCTACGACGTGTCCCGTGTTGAGGTCGTTCGCGGCCCGCAGGGCGTATTGCTGGGCAAGAATGTCGCCGGCGGCGCTGTGAACATCATCAGCAACGCACCCAGCTTCGACCAGTCCGGCCGCGTCACGGTAACCGGCGGCAACTACGATCTGCGCCAGACCGAAGGCTACCTGACCGGTGCGCTTACCGACACGATCGCCGGGCGGCTGTCATTCCAGACGATCAACCACTCCGGCTACGCCAGAGACCTTCTGCATAACACCGACTTGGAGAACCTCAACTCCATCCAAGGCCGGGTTCAGCTCGCCTACAAGCCGATGGATTCCGACCTGAGGGCCAACCTCAACGTCGACTACGCCAAGGATAGCAATGACGGCGTAAACCGGGTCGGCCTGAAGAGCCCAACCCTGCCAGCCGGCCCCAACATCTGGTCGGGGACCCGCAGTCTGATCAAAACAGCGCTCGGCGGAAGCCTCAACATCCGGGAAAGCTTCCCGGTTTGGCCGCTGTTTCAGGGCGACCTCGCACCGACGCCACAAGGGGCAAAGCACGAAACCTATGACGTGATCGCCAAGGTCGAGAAGGACCTTATGCCAAACGTCCGTTTCACGAGCATCACAGGCTATCGCGATAATCGCGCCTTTACGATGTACGACCAGACGGGCCTGGGCCCGACGAATGGTTTCAACTTCACCGCTGCGCAACTGGCAGGTGTCGGCTCATCGCTGCTGTTCGCTGAACCCGTGAATTTCATCGAGCAGGTTCATCAGTTCTCCGAAGAAGTCCGCTTGACATCCACGGAACCCTCAAGCCGCTTGGACTGGATCGTCGGTGCCTACTACCTCCACAGTCAGGTCCACCAATTCAACCGGTTCTGGGGTGAATCCCTGGTGCTGCCGACTCTCTCTGGGGAATCGCATTGGGATGACCACGGCCACAACCAGGACGTCGCCGTGTTCGCCCAGATCGGCTACAAGATCACCGACACCCTGAAGCTCGAAGTCGGCGCTCGCTATACCACCGACAAGAAGGGCGGCACTCAGCAGGGCATCATTGTCGCCACCGGCGACAAGATCCACCCCGCCGACACGGCACCGCTCACGCCCCTGACCACGAACTTCTCCACGGGATATGACGCGAGCTGGAACAAGCTGACGCCGCAAGCCATCCTAAAGTGGACGCCGAACGACAGTATGATGGTCTACGGCACCGTCTCCGAGGGCTTTAAGGGTGGTGGCTTCCAGAACGACGCCTCCAACGCCTTTGCGGCTGCCACGCCGTACAATCCCGAAACTGTCACCAACTACGAGGCGGGCTACAAAGGTGAATTCCTAGATCATTCGATCCGCTGGAATTCCGCTGTATTCTATATGAAATACAACAACCTGCAGGTTCAACAGACCCTCGCCTCGTGCCTCTGCAACGTGATCAGCAATGCGCCTGGCGCAACGATCAAGGGCGCAGAGACTGACGTGCAATATGCTCCCACGACCTGGTTCCACGCCTGGGCGAGCGGCAGCTATGTCGACGGAACCTACGACACCTTCGTCTTCAATGGCGTAAACAACTCCGGCCACCTCCTGCAGCGCACACCAAAGTGGCAAGGCGCCGTCGGGGCGGAAGTCACCACCGATGCGGGATCGTGGGCGAATGCTTTGGTCGGCCGCCTGAGCTATCGCTGGCAGGGCAAGATGCCATGGGCGCCGGAAAACACGTCTTGGGAGAACGCTTATGGCACGCTGGATGGTCGGATCACGCTGACAGCGCCCAATAAGCACTGGAGCATCTCGGCATTCGGAAAGAACCTGGGCGACAAGGTCTACCGAACCAACATCATCGTCTTCTTCAACGATGAAATGTCCTCCTTCGGCGCACCGCGGACCTACGGCATCGAAGTCGCCGCGCCGTTCTAACCCCTTCTCCGGCTGGGCGATCCTCGCCCGGCCGGTTTTATCTTCAGGTGACAATCCTTGGATCGCTGCTTTCGAATTCTGCTGCAAGTGATCGAGGCCTGGCAGGCCAAGGACATCGAAGGCGTCCTTGCGCACATGTCCGACGACATCGTCTGGCACTACGCCGCGCCCGGCCTGCCGCCGGTCCGCGGCAAGGCCACCGCAGCTAAGCTGCTCGCACGCTTCCAGAGCGACATGCACGGCATTGAGTGGCGCATCTTCGCCCACGCCGAAGCCGGCGACCGCCTTTTTGTCGAAGGCGTCGATGACTACCGCACCACCCAGGGCCACCGCGTCGCGGTCCCTTACGCCGGAGTCCTGGACTTCCGCGGCGACCTGATCACCGGCTGGCGCGACTACGTCGACCTGGCGGTGATCACCGACCAGAAATCCGGACAACCGCTCAGCGCCCAGGTTGAAAACCTACTCGACCGTCCGACCGCGGCTTAAGCCTTGCGCGCATCATGAAAGCGACCCCGATGTCCCTCGACCGCCGCACGCTCATGTCCACCGCCATCGCCGCCGGCACCTTAGCGTCTTCGCCCACCCAGTCAAAGGAGTCTTCGATGTCGCGCCTCTACCCGGTCCTGCAGGCGATCATCTCGGCCTGGCACAACCAGGATGTCGAGGGCGTTCTGGTCCATGTCACCGACGACATCGTCTGGCGCAATTCCTCTGGCTTTGCCCCCGCCATCCACGGAAAAGCTGCGATGCGCAACGCCCTGCAAGGCATGGCGCCGGTTATCAAGACCAACAAATGGCGGATCTTCGACTATGCGGAGTCCCAAGATCGGCTGTTCATGGAAGGGGTCGATGAATTCTGGCTTAAGACCGGCGAGCACGTGGCGATCCCCTACGCCGGCGTCCTGGAGTTCCGCGGCCTGTTCGTTCACGAGTGGCGCGAATATTTCGACGGCCGCATCAGTTCTTCGATGAAGGCCGGCGCGCCGATGACGGATGAAATCCAGAGCCTGATCTCTCGCCCGGTCGCCAAATAGGCTACCGCGCGACCTCGTGCGTCTAGCCCATCGTGAGGTTGAAGGCCGTCACCGCCTGTTGGCACTGGTCGCAGGCGATGCGGGGCTCAAGCACGTGGTTGCAAGACCGATGATAGGTAACCAGAGGCGGCCCCGCCTCGGTGGCCAGCCAGGCGTCGCCCCAGCGGTTAAGCTCGGCGATCAGCGGATAGAGGTCGCGCCCTGCCTCGGTCAGGCGATATTCCCAGCGCTTGGGGCGCTCTTGGTAGAGCTCCCGGCGCAAGACGCCCATCTCGGTCAGCCGTGACAGGCGGTCGGACAGGATGTTCGGCGCAACGCCCAGGGCGCTCTGGAAGTCGTTGAACCTCCGGCGACCCAGGAAGGCAGAGGCGATCACATGGCTCGTCCACCGGTCGCCCAGGACCTGGAAGGCGCGATCCAGCATGGGATCGCCGTTATTCAGGCTTCCCGCGGGCACTATGGACCGCCGCTGAGCGCGAGGCGGCGGGGATGGCTCGAACGCCGCACCAGGCCCGTCGATGACGTAGACGTCGCGAGGGCTCACGAGCTCGCCGCAATCGCCGCACAAGAACTGCGGGCTGAATTCCTTGCCACAGCTGTGCCGGATACGGTGGGCCGGGTTCGCCGGGTCGAAGAACCAGCGCTTCTCCCAGCGGATGATCATCAGCGCCAGGCTGTGGAGGTCCAGGCCCATCTTGGTGAGCCGATACTCTTCGCGGCTGGGACGCTCCTGATAGCGCTCCTTGCGTAAGATTCCGGCGGCGACCAGGCGGCGGAGGCGGTCGATCAGCAGGCTTCGGGCCAGGCCGATCCGGCTCTGGAATTCGTCGAACCGCCGCACCCTCCGGAACGCCAGGTAGAGGATCATCAAGGTCCACCGGTCGCCCAAGATGTTGAGCGCACGCGTGGCGGAATTGGCCTGGACGAGTTGGGGGGCCGCTGCCGGATCTGGGGTGTCAGTGCGGCGGGTGTTGACCATGGCGCCTCAAGGTGCGGAGCGGCTAGACCCTTTGGGCGCAACCGCGCCTTGTCAAGGCTTGCGCGCCCGGTCGGCCCGGCCGGCCGCGTCGAAGTCGGCGACGAGGTCATCGATGATATCGGACAGGGGCTCGATTGCACGAATCTCGCCGACGCCCTGGCCCGCCGACCAGACATCGCGCCAGCGCGCGGCGGCATCTTCAGGCCGTCCAAGGTTGATTTGCGCCTTGGTCTTCAGGGCCTCAGCGTCATAGCCGGCGGCGGCCAGACTGGCCTGCAGCCAGTTTGCCGGTATGCCCGTCAGGGCCGCGGAGGTGACGATGTCTTCTGCCGTAGCGTCTACCAGCATCTGTTTGTAGGCCGGGACCGCCAGGCTCTCCGAACACGCGATCAGCCGGGTGCCGAGGTAGGCCAGGTCGGCCCCCAGCATCTGGGCGGCGCGGACCGCTCGGCCCGCGCTGATCCCGCCGCCCAGCACAATGGTCCCGCCAAAGACCTCCCGCACGGCTGGTACGAAGGCGAAACCGGTGAGCGCACCGGTGTGGCCACCCGCGCCTGCGGCGACCAGGATCAGTCCGTCGACGCCGGTTTTCGCGGCCTTCTGGGCATAGGTCAGGGAATTTACGTCCGCGTAAACCAGCCCACCATAGCCCTGGATCGCCTCGACCACATGGGCGGGACTACCGAGGGCTGTGATGACGACAGGCGGCCGGTGTCGCAGCACCAACTCGAGTTCCGCCTCCCAGCGCGCGTAGGAGCGGTGCACCATAATGTTCACGGCCCAAGGCGGGGCATCAGCGGGCAGGGTCGCAGCGATCTGGCCCATCCAGTCGTCAAAATCTTCGAGCGTCCGGGCGTTGTTCGCCGGAAACGACCCGATGATCCCAGCCCGGCAGGCGGCCAGGACCATATCGACGCCCGAGACCAGGAACATCGGCGCAGCGATGGCCGGCAACCTCAGGCGCTCGGCGAAACGGGCGGGGAACGACACGCGGCTCAGGCGGCTTCAGGCGGCTTGGGCGGCCAGGGGATGAAGCCCGAGGTCCGGCGCATGTAGGCCTCGTAGTCTGGCTTGCGCCGGCGCATCCGGCCTTCGACGGTAGGGACACCACTCCAGCGGGTGAGCGTGTAGACAAGGTAGATCGGGCCAACAATGGCGAACAGGCCTGGCCGGGTCTCGGCCGCCACCAGCCAAAGGCCCCACCAGACGCAGGCGTCGCCGAAGTAGTTCGGATGACGGGTGTAGCGCCACAGGCCGCGATCCATCACCTTCCCAGCATTGGCCGGATCCTTCTTGAAGCGCGCAAGCTGCCAGTCTGCCAAGGTTTCGAACATCAGGCCGAAGGTGCCCAGGGCGGCGCCCGCTAGCCCGACGAGGCCCACCTGCGCCGGCATGCTGGCGATCTGGCCCAGTTGCACCGGGAGGCAGACCAACCAAAGCAGCGGCATCTGAAGCAGGAAAACCAGCCGAAAGGCAGCGTAACCGTAGCTCCACCCTCGTTCGGCCTTGGCCTTGTCCAGCATCCGGACGTAGCGGCCGTCTGGGCCGTGGTCGCGCCAGCGCCAAAGCATGTAACCGCCCAGGCGCAGCGCCCAGGCTGCGCAGAGCCCGGTAAGCACCATCCGTCGCGGCGTGCCGCCACCGGTCTGCAGGTAGGTGGAGATGGCCACCACGCCCATGCCCAGACCCCAGAGGCTGTCGACCGGCGTGCAGTCGCGCATCGCCACGCAGATCGCCCAAGCAATTGCGAAGAGGCAAACGATGACGCCCGCATTGACGGCCAGCACCACGATGTAATCGGCCATGGAGTCCCCCGTCTTTCGGCCCTTGCCGCGCGATTTGACAGTCTTTCTATGCAAGTTAACCTAGGCTATCTGGGCGCACAAGCAGTCGCCGGAGCAGGATTATCATGAGCGCCCTTACGGGAAGAACGGCCCTGATCACGGGCGCGGCAGGCGATATAGGTGCAGCAGCGGCGGCGGCCTTCGCGCGGGCCGGCGCGCAGGTGGTGATCACCGACAGGCGGACGGACGTGCTTGAAACCGTCGCGGCCGGCCTGCGCACGGCTGGCGCCGAGGTCCTGGCCTATGCCTGCGACCAGACCGACCCGGACGCTGTCGCCGCGCTTTTCAAGGCGGTCCAGGAGCGGTTCGGACGGCTGGACGCGGCATTCGTCAACGCCGGGTATGGCCGATATGGCGCGCTGATCGACATTCCGTACGAGCAGTGGCGCCGACACATCGATGTGAACCTGAACGGCGGTTTCCTGATGGCGCAGGGCGCCGCGCGGTTGATGCGGGACTGCGGCGAAGGCGGGGCCATCGTCATGAACGCGTCAACGGCCGCCACCGATATCTGCGACATGCTGGGTGCCTATGCGGCATCCAAGTCCGGCGTGCGGATGCTCGCAAAATCGCTGGCTTCCGAGCTCGGCGTCTGGCGCATCCGCGTGAACCTGGTGCTGCCGGGGGTCATCGAAACGGCCATGACCAAATCGCTGATCGACGATCCGGCGGTGCGGGCCGACGCCCTGCGGAACACCCCGGTCGGCCGCCTTGGAAAGCCGGAGGACATCGCCCGCATGGCCGTCTTCCTCTGCTCGGAGGACGCAGGCTATGTGACGGGGGCCGAGGTCCTGGTCGACGGCGGCCAGACCCTGCACGGCTATCCGCGCTGGTTCAGCGCCGACTACGCGACGGCCGGCGCGGAGTGGACCCCGCACTCGCAGCCGAAACCCGGCTAGCCGAGAACCATCACCCCGGCGTCCGGCGTCTCGGAGAACAGACGCTCGACGTGGTCGGCGCGCCGATCGATCACCGCGCGCCGGTTGATGGTGCCCTTGTCGGAGATCTCGTGAGCGTTGGCGCTGGGCGGTTCGACGAGCAGCAGCGCGCGCTTCAGCCGCGCCGCGCCGCCGTGCTGGCTGGCGTTGAACTGCACCAACCGACGCTCGATCTCGGCAGGGTCCGCTCCCGCGGTGGGCCACAGCATCGCGCCCAGGTACGGCCGTCCGTCATCGCAAAGGACAAGGTCGAGGACGAGCGGCGACAGGGCCTTGATCAGGCCGTCGCGCAAGGCGCCGCCATAGACCCAGGTCCCGCTGGATAGCTTGAACTCTTCGGCCGCCCGCCCGGCGAAGGCCAGGCCCTGGGTCAGGTCGTCGGGGTCATGGAAGATCACCAGGTCGCCGGTCCGGTAGAATCCTTCCTCGTCGAAGGCCGCGGCTGTCTTCTCGGGCTCGTCGAGATAGCCTTTGGTGACATTGGGACCCTTGGCGCGGAGCTCGTAGCGGCCCCCCGAGGGCACCAGCTTCACCGTGGTCCCGGGCGCAGGCAGGCCGATGCCCACTTTGTCGGTCGGAAAGTGGATGACCATGAAGGCAGAGACCGTCTCGGTCATGCCGTAGCCGCTGGTCATCATGATCCGGCAGCCGGTCTCGGCGACCGCGGCCGCCTGCAGCCGGTCGTAGACGCTCTGCGAGAGCCCTGCCCCTCCGTAGAGCATCAGGCGCATCTTCTTGAAGAAGGCGGCGCGCAGCTCGGCGTCGCGTTCCAACGCCTCAACCAGCATGGTGTAGCCGAGGGGCACGTTGTTGAAATAACTGACCGATATCTCCCGCAGGTTGCGGATCGAGGTCTCAAACAGGCCGGGCGCTGGCTTGCCGTCGTCGATGTAGAGCGTCCCACCCTCCAGCAGCGTCGCGCGCAGCACAAAGGCTCCGGACGCGTGATGCCACGGAAGCCAGTCCAGCATTACTTCGTGCCAGCCGGCCGCCTCGCCGATCGTCTGCTGGCATTGGGCGGTATTGGCCGCCAAGTTGTCGAAGGTGATCGGCACCACCTTCGGCAAGCCGGTCGAGCCCGAGGTCAGCATCAGGACCGCACGGTGATGTGGTTTCAGCTCGGCGATCGAGCGGGCCACATCCTCAGTCACGGGGGTTTCAAGCAGATCGGCGTACGCCACCGCCGGCTTGGACACCCGCGAGGGATCGCCGGTGACGATCGCCGCCCCGCCGAGGTCGAGACGCTCCAGCGCGCCCGCCGCGGCCGCGGTATCCTCGGCGAAGATTACGCCGGGCCGGACCTTAGCGATGACATGGGCCAGGCGGCCGAAGTCGCCGCCAAGCGCGGCGTAGTTGGTGCTGACCGGACATGCGGCCCGCCCGGACGCCTGAGCCGCAAAGCTCATCACCGCGCAGGCCGGCGTGTTTCCCGCCAGGATAAGCACGGGCCCCGGCTGCGGCTGGTCCAGCAGCCACTGGGTGGCCGCGTCCATGTCGCGTTTTAACTGGGTGAAGGATGTGAACACCCACGCCCCATCCGCTCCGCGCTGGGCCAGGGCGGCCTTGTCGCCAGACACCTCCTCCCGCCGTGCGAAAGCAGCGGGAATATTGGCCTCGTAGGCGCGCAGAGGAATGTTCGAGCCAATCAGGATCGTCCCGTCCGGCCGCCGCTCCACATTCAGGTCGACGGCAAGCAGCTTCGCTTCCCGAAAGGGCGCGAGCACCGAGCCTCTCTCGCCGCCCTCAGCCATAATCAGACGCCGACGATCAAGCTGACCGTCGTAGTCGTAGAGCCCCCGATGTTCAGGGTCTGGCAGGTCTTGGCACCCTCCACCTGATAGTCGCCAGCCGCGCCGGTCACCTGCTTGAAGGCGTCCAGCGCCATGCGCACGCCGGTGGCACCTACCGGGTGGCCCAGTCCGATCAAGCCACCGGAAGGATTGATCGGCAGACGCCCACCGATCTCGATTGAGCCGTCCTCGATCGCCTTCCAGGCCTCGCCGGGGGCGGTAAGACCCAGGTGATCGATGGCCATATATTCGGTGGCAGTGAAGCAGTCGTGGGTCTCCACCGTGTCGATCTGCTGGATATCCGTGATCCCGGCTCGGGCGCGGGCATCCTCGATCGCGCGGCGGACCTGCGGGAAGACATAGTCCTTGCCCTGGCTGGCGCGGATCTTGGCCGCGTAGGAAATCGGTGCCGAGCGGTGACCCCAGCCCTTGATGCGCGGCAGGCTCTCGAGCGGCACGCCATGCGTTGCGGCGTATTCGGCAGCTCGCTTCGGCGAAGCCAAAAAGACTACGGCGGCACCGTCCGTCACCTGGCCACAGTCCTGCTTGCGGGTGCGCCCCTCGACCACCGGATTGGCCTCGTCGTCGGCGGTGAAGCTCTTGTCATTGAACGCCCATTCGCGGGTCTGGGCATTCGGATTGCGCTTGGCGTTTGCGAAGTTCACCTCGGCGATGCGCATCAGGTGCTCGTACTTCAGGCCGTAGCGGCGCTCATACTCTTCTGCCAGGTCGGAGAAGGCCCGAGGCCAAAGGAAGGTGGCGTCCCCGAACTCATGTCCAGCCCAGGCTGCAGCCCCGAGGTTCTCGGCCGCCTGTTGGCCGCTAACGTTGCGCATCTGCTCCATTCCGACCACGCAGGCGAGATCGTAGCGCCCCGCCTCGATCTCGGCGGTCGCGGCAAGTATGGCGACGCTGCCTGAGGCGCAGGCCGCCTCGTGCCGAGCCGTCGGCAAGCCGTCGAAGTCTGGATGTACCAGGCCGAAGAAGCCGCCGAGCAATCCCTGTCCGGCGAAGAGGTCGCCAACGAAATTGCCCACATGCCCGGTCTCGACGTCCCGGGCTTCGAGGCCGACCGCATCCAGACCCTCGCCGATCACCTCGGAGAAGGCGTCTGCGAACTCCATGCCCTTTCGCGCCCAGTTGGTCGCAAAGTCACTCTGCCAGCCGCCAATAATGTAGGTCATGTCGTCCTCGCAATCCCGGAGCCGGCCGGGTCAGTCCGATTATACAAGTGAATCGAGGCGCGCCAAGCGCGGGCTTCAGGTTGGGGCAAGGGTCGGCCGGCCATCCATGAACGCCGCGAAGGCCTGGTGGGCATCGCCGTAAGTCTCGCGGGGCTCGGCCCCAAGCGCGGCGTGCACGGCGTCCCCGATCTGATCGTCGAGGGTCTCGACTGGGGCACCCTCAACGGCAAAGGCGGCCCGCAGGCGCCCGCCGCCGCACACCAGAGTCTGTCCGCTAACGTCGCAGGCCTTACTGACCAGCCAGGACACCAGGGGAGCGACTGCGGCCGGGTCCATTCGCTCGGCGAGGCCAGGGCCCAGATGCTGCTGGGTCATGGCGGTTACCGCGTAGGGCGCGATGGCGTTGATCATTACGTCGCGCGCGCGCCCTTCGACCGCCAGGCCCCGAACCAGACCAATCAGCGCCGCCTTCGACGAGGCGTAGGCCGCCATGCCGTCGCCACCGTGCAGGCCGGCAGATGAGGCGCTGACCACGATCCGGCCTGCAGGGGCGGCACAGAGCGCCGGCCAGGCCGCTTGGACCAAGTGGAGCGCGCCGAAAAAGTTGATATCAAAAATCCGCCGGAACCCTTCCGGCGTTTGGCGGTGCAGGCGCAAGGTCTCCGGCACGCCAGCGTTGGAAACCACCGCGTCAAGCCGGCCGAACGCGGCCAAGGCCTGGGCGACCAACACCGTGCCGCTATCAGGATCCTCGGCCGGGGCGAAATTGGCGACGGCCCGGCCGCCCCCGTCGCAGATCTCAGCGGCCACGGCCTCGGCGCTGGACGGCTGATCGCGGTCAGTCCATCGATTGTTGACGACCACGCTTGCGCCGCGCGCCGCCAGATCGAGGGCGTAGGCCCGGCCCAGACCCTTGCCCGCGCCCGTGACGATGACCACACGTTCCCGAAGGCTCTGCGCCCGCTCAGGCGTCTCACCCCTTGCGTCCAGCGTCGCCATTTTGTCTCCTGAAACGCAATGATCCATAAGAAAGTTCATTATGAAAGTGAATGCCAGGGCGCGTTGAAATCAAGGAACCATGGCGTGAAACGGGGTCGCCAGCGGCCGGGTGGCGACGCCGGGCGGAGCGGCGCAGACGAGGGGAATGGTATTGATCACCACTCCGGCCACACCAAGCTGCTCGGCAGAGGTCGCCGTCGTGTCCTGCGGGCGCTTTTCCAGGTCTAGCGTGAGCTTCACGCCCGGCCGTCCCGCCACGTGGATCTGCCACAGCGGCGGATCGGACTGCGAAAGGTGGGCGGGCTCCATATACCAGTGGATCGACATGCTCAGCTTCGGCGCGCCGGCCACTATGCCACGCCAGCGCCAGTTCACGTGGCTGATTGCCCCACGCGCGATCAGGCCAGCGCTGACCTGCAGGTCCTCAGTAGCCGGGCGTATGACGTGATCGGTATCGATCCGATCCAGCTTGAGCCCCAGGTGTTCGGCCATGGCCGCCAGAACCTCGGCGTACATGCCGTTCAGGGATGCCGCGGGGCCCCAGGACGGATCATTTGGATCGACCTGCGACGGATCTTCCCCAAAGCCCAAGATCCGAAACACGTAGTCAGGACTTCGGATTGCCCGGCAATCAACGCTCTCCACCACTTCAATATAGTCAAGCTCGCTGCAGACGCCGCTGGCCACCACGGCGATCTGCTCGCCAGCGAAGCCCGGATTGAGCCCAGCCGCCATCAGGGTCGATCTGCCCTTTGCGCATGCCGCTTCAAGAGCTGCGAGCCGCTCGCCGCCCCAGTGTCGCGGGCAGCTGTAGCCGTTGATGCTGATGACATTCTTGCCCGAGGCCAGCAGCTTCAGGATATCCGCATCGTGCGAGCCATAGGGCGGCGCCAGACGCCCGGCGTGGATCACCACATCAGCCTGCAGGGCCACGATCGCGTCCACGTCGCTTGTGGCGACCACCCCCGTCGGCGCCCGCCGGGCGATGTCGCCGGCATCGCGCCCGGCCTTGTCCGGCCCGTAGACGTAGAGACCCACAAGCTCCATCGCGGGATGGTCGATCACCGCCCGCAGACAGGTCTTGCCCATGGCCCCTGTGGCCCACTGGATGACTCGGTACTTCATACTACCCCCTGATGGGGAGCCAGCGTAGCCGATTAGGTATCGTTATGAAAGTTACCGCCCGAAACGACGGCCCCTAAGCGGGCGCGACGGCCGCCGTGACGTCGATCACTTCGAACGTGACCTGGTGGGGCTCTACCGGCTGGCCGCAGCAGGAACAGGTCACGGCGGGCTCCAGGTCGTGGCCGTCAGCCCTGTGGCGCAGCAGCAGCGGCGGGCCCTCTGGCGAGACGTAGTATTTATCGCCCCATTGCAGCAGCATCAGCAGCACCGGGTAATAGTCGATGCCCTTTTCGGTGAGGCGGTATTCGAACCGCCGGCCGCCCAGTTCATGGGCCCGGATGACACCTTGAGCCGCCAGCCAGCTCAGTCGTTCGGACAGGATGTTCGTGGCCATAGCCGTGTCGCGATGGATTTCATCGTAGCGGCGCCGTCCCGTGAAAATCGAGCGCAGCACAAGGCTCGCCCACCGGTCACCTGTAATCTGGGCGACCTCGACCATCAGTCCCGAGGCCGCTTCGGCCGCGCTGCGCTGCTGGCGGCGGCGGCTGTAGCGCGGCGCCATCCAGCCCACGCCGGGGCCTTCGGTCCAGTCCACCTGGCGGGCATTGATCTCGTCGCCGCAGCACAGGCAGGTCGGAACCGGCTCAAACACGTGACCGCAGATGCTATGGCGCAGTTTCAGCTTGAGCCGCCCTTCCGGTGTCGCCCATCGGCGCTCCCAGCGCAGCATCATCAGCGCCGGCCAGTAGAGGTCACGTCCCTTGCCTGTTAAGCGATACTCGAACCGCGGGGGCGAGCGGCTATAGATCACCTTCTCAAAGACGCCGGCCGCCACCAGGCGTTTAAGCCGGTTACTGAGCAGCGTCTGAAGCAGGCCCGTCCGTGTGCGGAACTCATCGAAACGCCGCGCGCCGATCCAAGCCGCCTGGACGATCAGCAGGACGGAGGTGTCGCCCACCACTTCCAGCGCCCGCCAGATCGAACAGGTGCGGATCAGATTACGCGTAGGCATCGGGGGGGTCACTGTTCAGCGCCTTCGGGGCGATCGCTTAAGCCTTGCGGAACCCGACCGGTTCCGCAAGTTGCAATCCGAAAAAGGTCGCCTCGGCGGCGCGTCGGCTCCAGATCGATCAGGTCCGAGCCACCGCACCGAGCTCGCGGCGCAGGACCTTGCCAAGGGGATTGCGCGGCAAAGCCTCCACCAGTCGAAGTTTCTCCGGCAACTTGAATGTGGCGATGTCCTGGTCGCTCAGGTGTCGGCAAATATCCTCAAGGGTCAGCGCCTCGCCCGCGCGAGGGACGACCACGGCGCAGACACGCTCGCCCAGACGCTCGTCCGGATAGGCGACACAACTGGCTTCGCGCACCTTGGGATGGCTTTCGATCATCACGTCGAGTTCCGCGGGCGAAATGTTCTGGCCGCCCCGGATGATGATTTCCTTGCAGCGCCCGACGAAGCTGTAGAACCGTTCGTGCGCCTCGGGTGCAATCTCGAAGAGATCGCCCGTCCGGAAATAGCCCTCAGCATCGAAGGCTGCAACGCTCAACTCCGGGGCCTTCCAGTAGCCATCGAAGGTCATGGCGCCGGCGATACGCAATTCCCCCTGGGCACCCGGCTCGACGATCTCTTGTTCAGTGTCAGGGTCAACGAGGCGGGTGCTGATCTTGGCCGGAAATTGCGCTGGCCAGTTGATCCCGCGCGCCCCAAACCGCGGAAAATACCGCGCGCGTTGTTCCGGATCGGGGATCGCCTCGCCCGTAGAAAACAACGACGTGCCTTCGTTTGAGCCGAAAACGTTCATCACCGTGACGCCATGGCGGTCCTGCCAGCCCTTCACCATCCAAGGCGCCAGCGGCGCCGAGCCCGAGCCCAGGCAGCGTAGCTTGGAAAGATCAGCCGCCGAGAGCAGGACCTCGTTTTGCAGCAGCATGTTCAGCACCGCCGGCGGCGCAACGGTATAAGCGACCTGCTCGTCCTGAAGCTGCGCCAGGAAAATCGGCAGGTCGAACGGATGATGTTGCACCAAACGCCCCTGGCAGACGAGCCAAGTCATCACCATGCCGCCGATCGCGGCGATGTTGATCAGTGGGAAGGGGTTGAGGATCGTGTCGCCGGGCCGAAGCCCCGCCGCTTCCACGAGCGCTTCGCCGTTCACCACCCAGTGATCGTGATGCCGCGGCACGCCTTTCGGCATGGCTTCTGTACCCGAAGTCCAGCAGACCGTAAGTGCCTCGCACGCGTCGAGATTAACGGGCGTTTGGAAGGCCTCTCCGCTTGCCGTCGCCATCAGTGGATCGAGCGCGACGGCACCGGGCGGGGCTGCGTCACCCAAGGTGACGAGATGCGCCGTGGTGACGCCCTCTTGCCGTAGCTCGGCCAACATCGCGGCGTGATCAAAGCCGTGGAACGTCGCGACCGTCAGATAAACCTTCGGCGCTACCGACGGGAGGATCTGGCGCAGCTCGTGGCCGCGATAGGCCATAGCGACAGGGCTTAGGATCGCCCCCATGCGGGCGCAGGCGAGGAAGGCGAGGACGCCCTCTACCAGATTGGGCAACTGGATGACCACCACGTCGCCGCGCCCGACCCCAAGACCGGCCAGCACCTGTGCCAAGGCGTCCACCGCAGCGTTGGTCTGCGCATAGGTCATGCGGCGCGAAGCCGTTCCGACGAGAGCCTCGCGATTGGGCGGATCAACCAGCGCCTCAGAGGTACCACGGGCCGCGACACCGCGCCGAAACAAGGTGTCAACCGTCTCACCCTGCCACCAACCTCTGCGGCGGTACTCCGCGACACGTTCAGGCGGACTTGGCCGCAATGGGCGTCTCCTCGATAGCAGCCAATGGATCAGCGCCGCCCTTCAGGACGGACTTCGCAGATCGCACAGTGAGTATTGTAATGCAAGCTCGGCCAGGATCTGCCCAGCCTTGGTCAGGCCGAATGCGCCGGGCCTCAAGGCGTCGCGTCTAGACAAGCGGGATGACCTGTTGCTGCGCCAGTGAAAACCCCCAGAACTGCCGAATGAAATTTTCCCATTTTGCCTTTACGACGCCGGAGTCGATGGCCACAACTTTGCGGGAACCATCTGGCCTTGCTCACAATTCGAATTATTATAACTATCGTCAATAAATCGGACGGGAGTGCAGCAAGCGTCGAGTTCGGCTGCGCCAACCTAGAGGGCGGCTGCGCGCGATGGAAAGACCAAGAACCAGCGCTGACGGAGACAAGTTCAGCACAGCCAATTTGACGGGAGCCGAAGCGCAGGAACGCGATGGCCAGACCCGCGGGGCCCGTCCACCGGTGGCGCAGAAAATCTTCTACAGCCTGGGACAGGTCGCCCAGACAGGAGGCTTCGACACGGCGATTGGGTTCGTATTTTTCTACTACACAGCTGTACTTGGTCTGCCGGGCGCGATCGTCGGCGCGGCTTTAGCCGTTGGCCTGGGGCTTGATGCGCTCGTCGATCCAATGGTCGGATCCTGGTCAGACAATCTCAAATCCCGGCTGGGCCGCCGGCTTCCCCTGATGATCTTGGCTGTCCCGCTTACAACCGTCTCGATCGGCCTGCTGTTCTCGCCCCCAGCCCACCTCAGTGATCCACTTCTGTTCGGCTGGTTGACCCTGATGAGTGTCGCGACGCGCAGCTTCATCTCGTTGTTTAATGTTCCGTACATCGCGCTGGGTGCGGAAATGACGATGGACTACGCCGAGCGGACCAGCGTGGTCGTCTACCGATCTGTCGCTGGGATCTTGGCAGGGACCGCGATCACGGCCCTGGGCTTTTCGTTCTTCTTCGCCAACGGCGGGCTGCAGAGGGCGGACGGATATCCGGGGTTCGGTTGGACTGTCGCGGCGATCCTTTTCACCTGCATGACCATTTGCTGTCTGGGCGTGAGCCGCTACGCCGCGTCACTGCCACAGCCTAAGCAAGTCGGACACCCGATGTGGCGGCGGCTCCCGGCCGAAGTCGGCGAAATTTTCGCCAATCGCTCCTTCCGACTGCTCTTTGTGTCAGCCGTCATCACCTACGTCGCTCAGGGTCTGAACGCCACGCTCAACAGCCATTCGTTTATCTTCGTGTGGCGACTGAAGAGTGAAGACATCCAGTTCATCACCTATGCCTTCCTCGTCGGTATTCTTCTGGGCGTCGGCGGCGCGCCCATAATTCAACGCCGATTGGAAAAGAAGACCGTGGTCCTGCTCGGCTTGTCCCTGCTCATCGCCAACTGGCTCGTGATGCAAAGTTCTTGGCTGCTGGGCCTCTACACCCCCATCGGGCAGGCCGCGCTCGCGCCCATGCAAGTCAACTCCTTCGTCGCTGGCATCGGAATCGGCTTCGTCACGATCGCCTATCCCTCGATGATGGCCGACGCTGCCGATGAGCACGAACATCTCTTCGGGCGGCGACGAGAAGGGCTCTATTTCGCAGGCCTTGGCTTTGCCAACAAGGCAGCTACCGGCCTTGGCGTCCTGCTGGCGGGGGTGGCCCTAGACCTCATCCGCTTCCCGAAAGATATCGGCCACACGGTCGGCGCACTGCTGCCTCACGCAGTCCAGGTCCGACTGGTTCTCGTCTGGGGACCCGTTGCCGCGGTGGTCGCTGTGGCCTCGATGGTGATCTTCGCGTCCTATGGCATCACCCGAAAGCGACATGCCGAAATTGCCCTTGCGCTGCGCTTGCAGCGGGGGAGGGAAATCGCCAACGCGGAAGGCGAGCCTGGCGTCTAACTGTTCAGCCGGCTCACCTCGTCGCATCCTGCTCTGTAGGCTGGCAGTTTGCGCCCGCGCGCGCGCCAGACTATTATTGACGATTGTTGTAATAAAACCTGCCGCGCCACATCAGAGGGTTCATCATGGATAGAGCCAGCAAATCGACCGGGGCGGGCGAGGCCTGGCTGGACGAGCCCGGCGTTGCCGCTCTGCGCGCCCACCTGGAGGCAAACAATGGCATCAAGGGGTTGGATATCCTTGAACCCGGCGACACCCGGCACGCCGTTGAACTCTTCCGTCGCGACGGCTTCGTCGTCATCGCCAACGTCCTGGATAGCGCCCAGGTCGAAATCCTCGCCAGCGGTTGCGCAGCGGTCGCCAGCGAGATCCTTGCCCTTGATGAAGGGCGAAAGGGAAACCGGGGCTCCCATCGCTACTCGTTCGGCGGCTCGAGCCTGACGCGCAGTCAGCTCCATCGCCCCGAATGGCAGATGCTGCTCGATATTCCGATCGTCGTCGATACGGTCAGCGCCATCTTCGGGTCTCCCGAATATGTGCTGCGGGCCGCCAGCGGCGACTTTTGCCTTCCTGGCGCGGTAGAATATCAGCCCTTGCATTCCGATGTCGGCGACTGGCGCGACGGCGCCGCCACGCCGTTCAGCGCCTTCCACGATCCCCGCGGCCACGTGAGCATCCGCGACCTGCCCTGCCCGTATGTGTGCGTGAATTTTCTGCCTCAAGAGGTCACCCGCCTGAACGGGCCGACCCGCCAGATTCCAGGCACCCAGCATTCGCGCACGCCGATCCCCACTCTGGCTGAGGAGCCCGAATGGATGCGGCTGAGTACGGTTTGCCCCGCGCCGGCTGGTGCGATCATGGTCCGCGACGTCCGGGCGTGGCACGGCGGAACGCCCAACGTTTCTGACGCGATCCGTTCGATCCCCAACCTGGAATTCTACGCGCCGTGGTTCCGGGAGCCGATCGTTCCAGGCATCACCTACGCTGACTATAGGAAGCTTTCCGAGCGCGCACAGCGTCTGGTCCGGCACTGCGTGACAGATTCCAGCGAGAGCCTTGTCGTCGGCCCCACCTTGCGGGCCCCATGAACCCGTCGTCCGGAGCCCGTCTATGAAGTATCGCCAGCTGGGCGGTTCCGCGCTGAAGGTGAGCGAACTCTGCCTGGGCACGATGAACTTCGGCCCCCAGACCTCGGAGCCGGAGAGCTTCGCGATCCTGAGCGCGGCGCTCGAGGCTGGGATCAATTTCGTCGACACCGCCAACCAGTACGGCGGCCATCTGGGGGTCGGAACGACGGAGACCCTGCTGGGCCAATGGCTTGCGCAAGACCGCAGCCGGCGCGAACGGATCGTGCTGGCCACCAAGGTCCACGAGCCTATGTCGGACGACGTAAACGACCGCGGACTGTCGGCCCGGCACATTCAGATGGCCTGCGAGGCCAGCCTCAAGCGACTGAAGGTGGACCACATCGATCTCTACCAGATGCACCACATCGATCGGACCGCACCGATCGAGGAGATCTGGCAGGCGATGGATCGTCTGATCGCGCAGGGCAAGATCACCTACGTTGGCTCTAGCAACTTCCCCGGCTGGGCCATCGCCCAAGCCAACGAGAAGGCAATCGCCCGGCAGCGACTAGGTCTGGTGTCCGAACAGAGTCTCTACAACTTGATCGAGCGGCGCTTGGAGCTTGAAGTGCTCCCGGCATGCCGTGCGTACGGTCTCGGCGTCATAATTTGGAGCCCGCTCGCGGGCGGGCTACTGGCTGGCGTTTCCACGGATCGTGAAGGCCGCAGGCGGTCGGACGGTGCGGTTGCGGCGGCAAGAGCGCGTGCTGGACAGCTCGCGCGCTTCGTAGCCCTTTGCGACGATCTCGGCCAACCCCCCAGTGCGATCGCCCTGGCCTGGCTGCTGCGCCAGCCGGGCGTCACCGCAACGATCATCGGCCCCCGCAGCCGCGATCAACTCACCTCGGTACTGCAGGTCCCGGAGATCGTCCTGGACGATCAAGCCCTGGCGACGATCGAGGACATCTTTCCTGGCGTCGGGCCCGCGCCGGAAGCCTACGCTTGGTAGGCGCCCGCGCACCATCGCGCGAGACGCAATGACAGTCTGGCGTACTGGAACGGTACCGGTCCTTGGTGGTCATTTGGCCTACCATCGCACCGGCGGCGGCGGCCCACCGCTGGTGCTGTCGCATGGCCTGACCGACAACGGCCTTTGCTGGACCGGCCTCGCCTCAGCCCTGGCGTCCGACTTCGACGTGATCATGCTGGATGCCCGCGGTCATGGCGCCAGTACAAGACTGACCAAGGCCGATCAACACGATCCAGCCAGGGATATTGCCGAAGCGATCGAGGCGCTCGACTTGGACACGCCTGTTGTCATGGGGCACTCGGTCGGCGCACGAGCGACCGCTGCGTTCGCCAATGCCCACCCCGACCAGGTGTCGAAAGTCGTTCTGGAGGACCCGCCGCTGCTACCCCTGGCGGACCCTTCGTTGGCGCCGGCGCGTCGCAAGCGCTTCTGCGATCAGGTCGAGCGTTTCCGTTCGATGACCGAGGCGGAGATTGGCAGCATGGGCCGGGCGACGTCTCCCAGCTGGCACGAGGATGATTTCCCCGCTTGGGCCACCGCCAAGCGACAGGTCGACTTCACCGTCCTGCCCGACTACGACACGCCTTGGCAGGCGCAGATCAAGAGTATCTCCGCGCCGACGCTGCTGATCTATGGCGATGCGGATCTCGGAAGCTTGGTCACTCCAGCCAGCGCGGCCGAAGCCATGTCCCTGAACGCCAACATTCAAGCCACCCGGATCAACGGAGCTGGCCACAATGTCCGCCGCGAGAATTTTCTGGATTACCTGGCTACCGTCCGAACCTTCCTGTTGGCCCGATAGCGCGCCTAAGCCTTCAGGGGTCGATCGGCGTTCAGGCCGGCCAGACCGCCGGTGATCAGTTCGACACACAGTTCCGTTGCAGAATCGACGTCGACCAGACGTTCGGAGACGAGCTTCCCGGCCCGGTCCGTTACGGCAGAGAGTAACTCCACGGCGGCGATCGCCACGGGCAACGGCAGATCGTAGGCCTGGCGCGTGGCGCGTACGAAATACCGCACGGTTCGATCCCGGTCGGCGCGGCTTTCCTCTTCCATCAACTTGGCCACCGACGGATCTGACAACAGCGCCGCGATCAAGGCACCGCGGTCGCGGGTCTGCTCCAAATAGAGCCGGGTCGTCTGGCGGATGAGGTCGACGTAACTCTCGGCCTTAAGCGCCTCGGCCATTCCGCGGCCGCGTAATTCGGTCTGTTCGCGCGACAAAAGCGCCGTCAGCAGAGCATCACGGGTGGGAAAGTAGTTGTAGACCAGTCCCTTGCTGATCCCGACATCGCGCGCCAGACGCTCCATACTGACAGCGTGCAATCCCTCATCGAGGATCAGCCGCGCGGCCTCGTCCAGAATCTGCTGGCGGCGGGCCTCAGGCGCCAGACGCGTGCGTTTGCGCGGCGCAACGAGCGTCATGGCGATGCGACCCGCCACGCCGCCAGGCCCGCCGGCGGGAGCTCCGGTCCGCCTATCAGGAAGCGCACGCCTGCAGGCGCCGGTGTGTGCCGGCAATCGGGTGCGAAATTGAAAGCAAACTGCACATCGCCGCGCCGCCGCATGCGAACGCCTTCCTCAAGCGCCTCGATGGGCAGATGGGCCTCGAGCGCAACACGGGCGATAACAAGATCGAGCAGGGAAGCCTCCGGCCAAGTGGCCAGATAATGCCACGACTCGCAGCTCGTCCATGCCACCCCACCGTCCGAGAATGTGGCCAGGGGCGCAAGGTCGGTATCCAGGACTTCGCGCCAAAGGCGGCCCGCAAAGGTCCGCCCCGAATGCTCCACCTCGGGCCCTGCGCCCGGTCGCAGGCTTTCAACTCGGCTCACCCGCACAGGCAACCGGGCTTGCAACGGACCAGGCGGCAGGTTCTGCGGAATATGGCCATCGCGGGTGCGAGACCCAGTCCGCGGCCCAAACAGGACAACCGCCCCGGACGCCTCCAAGGCGGCCAGCGTGGCGGTCTCGACGATGGGCAACGATGGCGCAATGACCAGCCCATACCCTGTGAAGTCTGCGTCGGGCGCTACGATGTCGACGTCTAGACCAAGGCGGCGCAAGGCAGCGTACATATCGAACGCAAGCTGCAGCCAGCGGAAGCCTTCGGCGTGGGGCTGAACGGAAAATTGCCAATCGGCCTCGTAGCTGAACACCAGGGCCACCCGTGCACGATGGCACGGCGCAAGTTCGCCAAATTCCGCCAGCTCCACCGCGACCTCGCCGGCTTCCAGCCCGCCCTGATCGAGCACGTTGTCTGGCCTGTTCAGACCGGCATGCATCTGTTCTTGGGCGAACGGCACCTGGCGCCAGCGAAAATAACAGACCACTTCGGCCCCATGGGCGAAAGCTTCCCAGGTCCAAGAGCGCACCATGCCTGGCAACGGTGCCGGATTGTACCGGGCCCAGTTCACGGGGCCCGGTTGCTGCTCCATCACCCACCAGCGACCGCGGCCGACGCCGCGATATAGGTCGTGATGGAAGGCCGATATGTCCGGGTGTCCCTGGCGCAGATATCGAAGCTTCTCCTCGGAGGAAAACCAGAACTGCTCGAGGAACCCCAGCGGGTAGGAATCCCAACTCGCGAGGTCCAGGTCGCGCGCCAAGGCGAAGTGATCGAACTCGGTATAGAACCCCATGAAGTTGTGCGTGATATCCCGGCCCGGCGAGAGCCTGCGGATGATCGCAACCTGCAGCCGATTGAAGCTGGCCACGGCTTCTGAAGCAAAACGGTTGTAGTCCAGCCGGTGGCTTGGATTGGCCTCGGTGACCGTCAGGTTGGGCGGCTCCACCTCATCGAAGTCGCGGTATTCTTGCGACCAGAAGACCGCTCCCCAGGCGCGGTTCAGCGCCTCGACAGACTGGTAGCGCTGCGCCAGCCAGGTTCGGAACCCGCGCGCGGCATTGGGCGAGTAGCTGAGGGTCGTGTCATGACAGCCGAATTCGTTGTCGGTCTGCCAGGCCCCGACGGCTGGGTGGCGGCCATAGCGGGCGGCGACCGCCTCGGTGATCCGGGCGCATTCGACCCGGTAGGCTTCGCTGGAGAAGCAGTAATGGCGGCGAGACCCGAAGCCCCGCGGTCGACCTGAAGCGTCGAGCGCCAGCATGTCGGGATGGGCTTCAACCAACCATTTTGGCGGCGTCGCCGTGGGCGTGCACATGACGATCTTCAGACCGGCCGCAGCCAGCGTCTCGACGGCGAGGTCCAGCCAATTCCAGTCAAACTGTCCCGGCTCCGGCTCGATCCGGCTCCAGGAAAACTCACCGATGCGAACCCAGCTGATCCCGAGCGCCGCCATGCGCGAAGCGTCGTCCGCCCAAAGCGCCTCTGGCCAGTGCTCCGGATAATAACAGACGCCAAGTTTCATACAGGCCTCCAAACAGTTGGAATTGGGCTGTCCCGCCAGTGAGCCTAGACCCACAGATCAGAGGTCGCCTTCAGTCGCCTGCCCCTTCCGTGAGCTGGCCGAGGGTTCTGGCAAAGGAATGAGCCATCGCCGCCAGGCTCCAACGCCCCACGGCTAGCGGGTTGGCCCGTCGCCATACGATACGGTCCACCAACCAGCCAGAGCCCAAAAGAGCGATCGCGGCAGAGAACTGGAAGACAGACGCCAACCGGGCGTCGTCGACATCAGTCCAGTGCAACTGCTCCTGCAGCATAGGCTTCAGGATGGCGATGATCTGGCGAACGGCATAGTTCAAGATGGCGCTGGCAATCAGCATCAGCAGGATGAGACGGTTCCGGCCGGCCCACATCGAAGTTCTCATGCCAGGGGTGCCATAGAAGATAGGGACCAACGAACGATCTCGTTTTCCCAACGGTCAATTTACATCACGGCCGAACCGGAACGACCACTGCCGATAGCGCCGATAACAATCCTGATCGTGGGGCACAAACCCCAATTTTGCGCACGTTGCTCAGCGTGGCGGACCATCGGCAATCACCCGATATTCTCTTGGACACCCGTTTCGACTGACCAACGCCTCGGGCCCGAACGTACCGCCCGCCCCCTGGGGAACGGCAAGCGGCATACGATCGAGCTGATCGGCGATCTAGACAAAGGCGCATGCGATCGCAAGCAAGCACGTCTTCATGCAAAAATAAGGCGTATCCACGTTCGCTGCAGTTTGCCTGCGATCTCACGCTGCGCTTTGGCGTAAGACGTCGTGATAATACTTCCGGAACTGGAGCGTCGCCCGATCGGTGCGGACCGAAGGCTCAGCACCCGGCGGCGGTGCCTCCTGGGCGCCTGATGACTCAACGACCGCTCGATCCTCATCTGCGATACGGCCATTCATCCAAGAAAACAGCGGATCGAGAAGCGCCGATTTCGCGAAGTCCCGCGACCCGACCACAGTCAATCGGGTCCGCCCCCTTTCGGTGGGCGCAACGAGTGCATGGATCCGCAGGTGCTTACCGGGGATCGGAATGACCAGAGCCATGATATTGGGGCGGAAGAATTCCAGAAACGCTGCGCTGTTGTCCCCGTCCAGCAACGCCTGACTCCGGCCGCCGAAGGGTGTCTCTTCCCAGGTGATTTCCATCCTCGAGGTGGGCGTCATGCGGCGACGGTAGGACCGGCCGATCGAGCGACGATGGACGAAGGGCAGGTGTGGACTGTCGAGCATGTTCTCCATCGCGCGGGTCCAATGACAGTCCCATTCACGGTCCAGATAGGTGCGCGATAGGCCGGCGCGCGTCAGCCCCTCGGGTGCGACCGGCTCGGCAGGCGCTTCAACACCTGGGGCGGAGTAGACCCATATCATGTCGCCTATTTCGCGCACGGGCAGGGGGATGGCGCTCAACTGATCCAGTTTCGCGTCCGGGTTCAGGGGCGCGCCTTGGTTCGCACCCGCCGTATTGAACCGCCAACCGTGGAACGGACATTCCAGACAGCCATCGGGTCCAACCTGGCCAAGCGATAAGGCGACACCTCGGTGGGGGCAGCGATCAATAAGCGCGCCAATCACGCCATTATGGTCGCGGAATAGGACTATCGGCTCGCCGGCCAGGATCAGGCGAAGGGGTCTCCGACCCAGTTTTCGATTGATCACGAGGGGTGACCAGACGTGCGCGAAACCGTCGAACATCAGTGTTTTATTTCCATAATCCGTTCGCTTGCGCTCAAGTTCTGTCGGCGGGTCGCCTATTGGCCAATATTTAGCTAGCGCGACATCCAGTTGCCATGCGCGCCATAGGGTAAGCGTCGCGGCATGAGTATTTCCGCCGCAGGGTCTCCATCGAAGTCCTGCGCATTCAGGATCACGAGTGTGGACTGATCGCGGGATTCATCATGGCGCAACGCCAGTATCCAGCCGTCATCTTCGCTGGCTGCCCCTTGACGGGGAACAAAGATGGGCTCGCCCAACCGGCTATCAGAGCCAAAATCGCGAGTGATCCGAGCCCCTGTCCCAAGGTCATATTTATAGAGGTACTGACCGAGGGTCAGGCTCGGTGCCTTGGCGTCCAAGCTGGCCATGTACCCCCAGCGCGCCGGCAAGCCCACGAGGCCGTCATGGATTCTTGGGAAATCAGCTGGCGCATCATCGATCTGCTCTTCCACAACTGTTCCGCCCGCCAGGTCGATCGTCCAGCGCCAGAGGCGGCCAATTGTACGCTCGCCGCCGTAGATTTCCTCGAAGCCGCCGGCCATGGCCTGTTCCTGGCGGCAGACGTGAAGCACCAGCCTGTCGCCCTCCTCATGGGCGTTCACGGGGTGGAAGACATAGCAGGGATCGATCTCGAACCAGCGCACGTGGCCGGCCGCACCGTTGCGCTTCATGACGCCTAACCGGGCGCCGGCCTCTGGGCGAAATGCAAGCGGCGCACCTCCGCGCATAGCGGCCTTCAGATCAAAGACGACCGGCAGGTCCATGAACACCACGTGGTTCCGCGTGACGTTCCAGTCATGCATCATCACGGGATTGGGGATTTCAATGGGCTGAGCCTCGAGCACGACCCCCGCAGCATCGGCGCGGTAGTAGGTCAGGAACGGCGGCTTGGCCAATTGATAGCCGAAGAATAGAAGTTCCCCGGTCACCGGGCAAACCCGCGGGTGAGCGGTCATCGATGCACCGAGCTGACCGGCGAAGGTGTGGGCGCCCAGCGTCTCGAGGTTACGGTCCACTTCCCAGGGCCAGTGCGTTTCCTCCAGCGCCAGCCAGCGCCCAGCGTGCCGGATGATGTTGGTGTTGGCAGGCGAGGCCGCGGGATCGAACATGCCCGACATCAGGTTCATGTCGGCCTCGAAGTAGGGTGTGCGCACAAACCTGTTCCGATAGCGCGCCTGGCCGTCATCGATCTGGACCGAATGGAGCATGCCGTTTCCGGCGAACCAGTGGTCGCTGTGGCCGGAGCGGGGATTCATACCTGCCCGGACATAGTCGCCTCTCAGCTCAGGCGGAATTGTCCCCCGCACGGTCAGCGGACCCACATCGATTTCGTCAAGCACAGGTGCCCAGTTACCCTGCAAATGCCAAGCCTTTGCAGCAGGAACCTTCGTTGGTGCATTCATCGGGGCGTCTCCCTAGCGGGCCCTCTCACGGAACCCGTCAACCCATCTTGCGGCCAGTCTTCCCAGCCTGCGACCTCGGCGGCAACCTAACTTCGACATATCCGATGTCGGTCAGGCACGGCGCGCGCATCGCCCCCAGACCGGGACCTGGCCTATCTCTCATGCACACTGCCCGCGAGCCTCAAGGCTCAGGCGAGACCTGGATCAGCAACTTGCCGTCGTGATCGCCCGTGAACAAGCGCTGCAACGAAGTCATAGCGCCGTCGATGCCCTGGTCGACATGGACCTTCCACTTGAGCTTGCCCTCCATGACCCACGGAATCAGCTCGGCCATGGCTTCACCGGCGCGCGGCAGGAAGTCGGTGATGATGAAGCCACGGATGGTCAGTCGGTGCATCAGCACGCGCGCAAAATCGGCCGGTCCTGCGGGGCGTTCATTGTCGTTATAGGTTGAGATCATGCCGCACAGCGGCATGCGGCCGAAATTGTTCATTCGGCTGACCACCGCGTCCATGATGTCGCCGCCCACGTTCTCGAAATTGACGTCAATTCCCTTTGGGCAGAGCCGGTCCAGGGCCGCGCCGACGTCCTCGTTTTTGTAATCGATGGCTCCGTCGAACCCGAGCTCGCCAGTCAGCCAATCGCACTTGGCCTTGCCGCCGGCGATGCCGACCACCCGTGCGCCCTTAAGCTTCGCGATCTGGCCGGCGATGGAGCCCACGGCCCCAGCCGCGGCAGAGACAACCACGGTCTCGCCAGGCAGCGGCCTGCCAATATCGCACATGCCGAACCAGGCCGTCAGGCCGGTGGCGCCGAGGGCGCTCATGTAGGCGGTGAGCGGCACGCCGGGAAGTTGGGGTGCGGGCATCAGGAAGGTAGCGTTGGCGACGACATGGGTGGACCACCCCCCCAATCCAGTGTTGACAACGTCACCCTGCTGGAAGCGGTCAGAGCGTGAGCGCTCCACCACACCAAGTGACCCGCCCCGCATGGTCTCGCCGATTTCCACGGGCGCCATGTATTGGTCCTGGTCGCTCATCCAGATGCGGTTTGTGGGATCTAACGAGAGATATAGGGTCCGGACCAAGACCTCTCCGTCCTGGAGATCCCGGATCGGCTCCTCAATAAGCTCGAGATCGCCAGGCTGGATTTCGCCCACGGGGCGGTGGCGCAGCACCCATCGCTTCAAGGTGGTCATCGTCTTAGCCTTCCGATTCAGCGCCTGGATCGCCAAGCCGGCTCACCGTGCCGAGTACGCCGCGTTAGAGCAAGGACGGGATAAGATCGAAAGATGCCCTGACGTGAGCGGCGAGGTCTTAGGACCCCGCCGCTCCGGGCGGCTTGCCATAGCCCGTGGTTGAAAAGGCTTCGGCGAGTCGCCTCAGCCAGCTCATGCCTTTTGGCATCTCTCCGATATGTAGAGTGCAGTCCTTGATAGCGGCGCGCAGTTTCGAGTCTTCAGGCGAGCTTGGCCAGGGCGTCGGGGGGGCACCCTTGCTGCGCTCAAGGCGCAACAGGGATCATCACTTCATTCCGCCGCATGAACCAAGGGGTCCATGGGGGATCATATTGAGCCAGCGAGACCGGGCCGATCGGGTGCAATTGATGGCTCTTGGCCAAGGCGGAAAGCTCAACCGTTTTCGCGGCTACGACATCTTTCCCGGCCAGGCCCGAGAATTGAAGAACTGCAAACCGGGTCGGCGTCAGAACACGCAGATGCACCAGGGGATCATTAGGTTCTGGAAGCGTGTCCATAGCGTAGGCGCTTGGCATCGTGAATCGTACGACCCATTTATCGCCGCCTTGGATCTGAGTGACCGGAGCGGTCATCGCAATCTTCTCGCTGGTTTGGGCCTGGGCGACGGGCGACGTCATCGCAATGCTCTGACGGCGCTTGTTGCCGCCGAAGATGTAGCCGGCGAGCAGCCGAAAGCCCTTGTTGGCGGCTTCCTTTTGATCGCCGCTGACCGTGACTTCAGCAACAACCAAGGATGGATAGTCACGGATTTCAAATGCGCCGTCATGAACGAGGCTCTTGAAGGCGGGTTCCTCAACGGCCATCGCTTGCGTTCCGATCAGCGTGAAGCCCAGTATTGCACCTAGGAGTATGCGTCTGAACATGGTGATTTCGTCCTGATTTGTCTGATGCGTATAAATTTTTGATCTAATTCGATAAAATCGATGCTTGAGAGCCCTCAAGTCGGTGTCCCGGCGCCCGCGCGAGACCGCCAGGCCCCGACACCAGGCGCAATCGCCGACAGCTCCCGGAAAACCCGAAATCCCGCCTTGGGCCGCAGGCCTGGGCAGGTGCCGCCGGCCCAAATCTCCACGTTCTCCGGAACGAGCGCGCGCAGTTCCGTGAGCCCGGCGATCGCCTGTGGCGCAGGAATCATCGACGAGAACGACAGCGCAAGGATGTCGGCGGAATGTGCCTTAGCGGCGGCGGCGATTTCGGGGATCGGTGTCTGCACGCCCAGGGAAATACCAAGGCAGCCTTCCAGCGTGAACATCGCCTCGGCCATCAGCAGGCCCAGGGCATGAGGCTCTTGCGGGAATGTGCTGAACAGCACCCGTGGCCGACGGCGCGGCAAGCCTGCGCCCTGGGCGGCATGGATGGCGCTGCGCAGGACGGTGGTGAACTGTTCGGTGAACAGATGTTCCTGGTGAATCTCAAGCTCGCCCCGCGACCACGCAGCGCCAACCGCCTCGGCCAGTCCCGGACCGATTTCGGCGGCGTACGCGCCCAGGCCAGCCCGAAGCACGATGGCGTTCAAGAGCTCCCGCAAGCCCACCGCGTCATAGGTCCCAAGCAGCTTCAAAACCTGCTTGGCCTCTGATCCAATCGTCTGGACAGCCGGGACACCCACATGGCGCAAAAGTTCCGTGAGGTCTTTGTCCGGACGGCCGACGATTTTTCCGGGGCGATGGCCCGCCTCCACAAGGCGGCGGATCAGTCGCAGAGTTACGACCTGGTCGGCCGGATAGAGCCGTTCGTCGTGATGATCCCTGAGGGGATTGGGGAAACCGTAGCGACGCTCCCATACGCGCAGGGTATCCTTGGCCAATCCACAGTCGCGCTCCACCGCTGAGATGCTCATCAGGCGCGAGCTGTTGTGTGGATCTTTATTTGTCATGGACAACTATGGGCTAACGCCTGGACAATCGGCGAGGAAGGCGTATTTGTCCAGGACAAAGATTTGAGGTCCGCCATGAATATGATCACCGCTGCGCCGATGCCGGATGTGCAATCCAGCGAGGATTCGCGAAACATCGTCATACAGCGCGTCGGCGTGAAATCGGTCACCTATCCGATGCTCGTCGCCACTCAGGACGGCCCCCAGCCGTCGGTGGCGGTCATCGACATGTACGTTGCCCTTCCCGCCCACGCCAAGGGTACCCACATGTCTCGCTTCCTGGAGGTGCTGGAGGATTTCAACGCTCCCCTTTCGGCGGAAACCCTATCCACTCTGATGGCGACGATGCTGACGCGTCTGGACGCAGACAGTGGGGTGATCGAGATGAGAATGCCCTACTTTGTGCGCAAGACCGCGCCCGTATCAGGGGTCAAGAGCTTGCTGGATCACCAACTGACGCTGCGCGCCGAGCAGGAGAACGGGTGCCTGTCGATCACCCAACAGATCCTGACGCCGGTGACCAGTCTGTGCCCCTGCTCGAAGGAGATTTCGATCTACGGCGCCCACAACCAGCGTTCGCATATTATTATCGCGGCGACCCTGGCGCAGGGCACCGCACTGCCGGTTCAGGACCTCATCGATATCGCCGAGGCCAGCGCATCCTGCCAGCTCTGGGGGCTGCTGAAGCGTCCTGACGAAAAATACGTCACCGAGCGCGCCTATGAGAACCCGAAGTTTGTGGAAGATCTCGTTCGCGATATTGCCGTGGCGCTATCCGCAGACGCCCGCGTGGCGCGCTATGAGGTCTCTTCGGAAAACTTCGAGTCCATTCACAATCACTCAGCGTTCGCATGGCTATCAGGCCCACAGTAGTCTTAGCGGATGTGCGGCCGCTGACGGTCTGGTTCGACGGCGACTGCCCGATCTGCACGGCCGAGATTGGACTGATGCGCCGGCTTGATCGGGACTCAGTGATTGATTTCGTCGATCTCAGTCTTCCCGGCAATCATGCGGGAGAGCGCGAGGCGCGGCTGGCGAGGTTGCATGCCCAGACGAGCGGCGGAGCGATGGTCACCGGGGCCGAAGCCTTCGTATCGATGTGGCGAGTGCTGCCAAGCCTTCGCCCGCTGGCCGCTCTGGCGTCTGCGCCGCCGATCCTTTGGCTTCTGGAGCGCGCCTACAGGCTCTTTCTCAAAGTGCGCCCGGCGCTACAGACGTGGGTGCGCTGGGGCCTGGCCCGGCGGATGAGCTCGAAACGATGACCGAAAAGGCCCACTCCGTGCCTCAGGCCGTCCAGGTCTTTGGCGTTTTGGGGATCATCCCATTCTGGTCTTTAGCCCTGGCAGCGTGGCTGGCGCCTGGCTGGACAGGGGTGGCGGCCGTGGTCGAAGCCGCCTATGCCGCGCTCATCCTGTCGTTTCTGGGCGGCGCGCGCTGGGGACTGGCGGTGCGCGAAGCTGCGCCCAACCCCGTGGTTGTGGGCTTGGCCATGACCCCGACCCTCGCTGGCCTCACCATCCTGATTTTCACGCACGGCCAGGGGCGCTTGGCGTTGTTGTTCTTTGCCGCAGCGTTGATGCTGAGCTGGGGATGGGACTTGACCGCCAAGGGATTGCCGCAGTGGTACGCGCGCCTCAGGACCGGTCTGACGATCGGTGCCGTCGGCGGACTGTGTGTCGGTGCCTTGCAGATCGCGCAATGAGCGGCCCGGTAGACGGCGCCCTCGCGGTCGTGATCGGAGCGAGCGGGGGTGTCGGTCGCGGCCTTCTAGTGGCCCCGCGGTGAAGACGACTTAAGTTTGCGGCAGCAAGGTCCGGATGCGCTCGGCCTGGAGGCGCGCACCGATCGCTGCGAATTGCACAGCCGCCTGAACAAGCAGTTCTGCCTGCACGGCGGCTTCACCCTTCACAGTCGCGGCCTCAGCGCGCCATTCGAGCAGGTTGGGCCGATCCGTTTCCGCGCCGGTGCGGTCGAAAAGCCCATCAGCCTGGTCGAGGGCCACGCCGGCCTCCGCAAGTCCTGAAATTCCGCCTCGGCGCAGCAGGGCTAGGGCCAGGACACCCAGGGCGTCAGCCTCCAGATTGCCGCGCAGAGCGGTTCGGCAGACCTCGATGGTCGCACGCGCGGTGGCCACGGCGTCGTCAAGCATACCAGCCCACAGCTGGGCCTCGGCGACCCGCATCAGCCAAGCGCCCTCTTGGTGACGCACACTTTTTCGATGAATCGCCAGCGTCTCGCGCGCCGAAGCAATCGCCTCGACAGGTCGGCCCGAAGCCAAGTGCAGATAGGTCTGACAGACCTTTGGATCAGCCAAGATCGTCGGCGGATTACTCTTGGCGCTGCAGGCCTGGTCGATGGACTCCGCACACGCACCCAATGCATCTACATCACCTTGGGTGAGGTAGGCGGTGGCAGACCGGAACCAGATCTAGACCGCAGCTTCTGGTAGGCCGTCAGCCTGCATCAGGCCAATGCCGTCCTGGAACGCCACCATGCCATCGGGGATACATCCCGCGATCGTTAGCGACACGGCACGCCAGAACTTTAGGCCGCTTTTCGTCGATCCGTGACACGAGGACCCCAAGGCTGAGGTTTAGGAGCAATCCAAGGTTGTTTGGTTTTAGATTTCGCCTCGACTATCGGCGAGCTGGTGACAGCGCACGCTCACAACGGCGTTTCGGCCGGTCCGGGACAAGCGGGCTTCGCGGAAGCCTCTCTTTCCCTGCTGGACGGCTTTCGGAAATCGGTGCTCCATCCCGCCCCACAGGGGGAAAAAATGACTGGATATGCACCGACACGCAGAGGCGCGTTATGGGGCGCAGCGTCGATCATCGCCACGCCGTTTGCGGCGGACGCGCAGATCCCGTCGGGCGTCCAGCTGCGCAGGATCAAGACCAACGGGATCAGCCTTCGCGTTGCAGAAATGGGTGCCGGCCCTCTCGTGATCTTGGTCCATGGCTGGCCGGAGTCATGGTATTCATGGCGCCATCAAATTCCGGCGCTGGCTGCGGCAGGCTATCGCGTCGTTGCGCCGGACATGCGTGGTTACGGCGGCAGCGACAAACCGGTCGCGGTTGAAGACTACGACATCCGCCACACGACCGGCGACCTCGCCGACCTTGTCACGGCCCTTGGCGAGACCTCGGCCATACTGGTCGGCCATGACTGGGGCGCGATCGTCTCATGGCAGGCGATGATGCTGCATCCGGAGAAATTCTCAGCGCTGGCGGCCATGAGCGTTCCATTTGGCGGTCGCCCTCCGATTTCGCCGATTGAAGCCATGAAGGCGCGCTACAAGGATAACTTCTACTATATCCTCTACTTCCAGCAGCCGGGCGTAGCAGAGGCTGAATTCGATGCTGACCCGCGCGCGATCCTGAGCCGCCTTTATACCTCCCCGGACACGCCAGCCGCTGCCCCGAAAGTCATCGATCCGAAGATGTCAGCGAGTGGCTGGATCGACCGGCTGGGTGCCCCCAAGGCGATACCGCCTTGGTTATCCCAAGCCGACCTCGACTACTATGTGGGGGAGTTTAGGCGCGCCGGTTTCCGAGGCGGCATCAACTACTATCGCAACTTTGACCGCAACTGGAAGATCACCCCGGAGTTGGCCGGCGCAAAGATAAGGCAGCCTGTGACCTTCATGGCGGGTGAGAAGGATATCGTGATCGCAGGCGCGACAGCCGAGGCGCTGACGTCGAACATGAATCGTGTGTGCGAAGACTTCCGCGGCGTCGCCCTCTTCCCGGGTGCCGGCCATTGGGTGCAGCAGGAAAGGGCGTTAGAAGTGAACCGCACCTTGCTCAGCTTCGTGACGTCGGTCTCAAAGCGCCAGGCCTAGAGGCTCAAACGGCGCGGGTCAGGTTTCCCAGGCCGCGAATTTTCCCTGTCCCGCTTCTGAGCGAAGGCCTTTGACCTCTTTCGACCAATCCAAAGCCGAAGGTGATGGATGAGGGTTTGGGCCACCGCCAACGAAGTCGGGTTGAGAAATCAGGCTGACCGAACCTCTTGAATGCTTCGCGACGGCAGAATCATCTGAGGGTTCGCAACCCTATTTCAATCGCCCGGATGTCTCAGATGAACCCCCGCATCCTTGCAGTCGCTGCAGCGGCCGCGCTTTGCCTTGGCCTGACCACAACCGCCCTCGCCCAGAACCCCGTTGATGGGCTTCCGGACGAGCCCGGGAAGGAACTGATCCTGCGTTCGTGCACGATGTGTCACTCGGCTGCACAAATCGTCTACAAGCCGCGCGCGCCAGAAGACTGGACCGACCTGATCGGAAGAATGGTCGACCGCGGCGCGGCATTGACGCCTGAGGAACAGGACGCAGTCTACGCCTATCTGGTGAAGAACTTTGGCGCGAAGCCTGCGGTCGCCGCGGAAGGCGCAGCGAAGGGGTCTTCCAGCCGTTAGCTGGGAAGGTTTTAGAGCGAAGACTCCGCGTCTTCCAAGATGAACCTCGCGCCCTGATCGGCGATCATTATGGTCGGCGTGTTGGTGTTGCCAGACGTGATCGTCGGCATGACCGAGGCATCGATCACGCGCAGCCCTTCCAGGCCGATCACCCTCAATCGGGCATCAACGACAGCCATGGAATCAGACGGCAGACCCATTTTCGCAGTGCCGACAGGATGGAAGATCGTCGTGCCGATGTCGCCGGCCGCCCGTGCAAGGGCCGCATCATCGTCTCCAACGTCTGGCCCGGGCAAGTACTCCTGAGGGCGATAGTGAGCCAACGCCGGCTGCGCCATCAAACGGCGCGTTGTTCGGATTGCGTCGGCCGCTACGCGACGATCCTCCTCTGTATTCAGATAATTGGGTGCGATCACCGGCGCATCGGTGGCGTCGGCCGAGCGCAAACGGATGGTTCCGCGCGACGTCGGACGCAGATTACAGGCCGCGACTGTAACCGCAGAAAATCGGTGCAGGGGTTCGCCGAACCGATCGAGCGACAAGGGCTGGATATGAAATTCAATGTTCGCCCGCTCATGCGCCTTCGACGACATCGTGAAAATGCCCAATTGCGAGGGCGCCATCGTAAGCGGGCCTCGCTGAAAGAGCGCATATTCAGCTCCCATCCAGGCGCGGTTGATCAGTGAGTGATAGGTCTCATTTAGGGTCTTGGCGCCATGGACTTTGTAGATGGCGCGTTGCTGCAGATGGTCCTGCAGGTTGCGTCCAACGCCGGGCTTGTCGAGGACCACCTTGATCCCATGTGCTTGGAGCCAGTCGGCCGGTCCGATGCCAGAAAGCTGAAGGATCTGCGGTGATCCGACCGAGCCGGCCGACAGGATCACTTCACCTCGTGCGCGAGCCTCGCGGAGCGTGCCCCCTTTACGGAAGCGCACACCAACTGCGCGTTTACCCTCGAAGATCACCTTTTCGACCAGTACGCCCGCCTCAACATGCAGGTTTGGCCTGGCCCTTGCCGGTCTCAGAAAGCCCCGCGCCGCCGACCAGCGGAAACCGCGTTTCTGATTTACGTGGAAGGGCCCCACGCCCAAGTTGTCGCCGGTGTTGAAGTCCGTCGTTGAGGGGATGCCCATCTGGTTGGCGGCCTGAGCAATGGCGTCCAGAACCGCCCATCGGACGCGCGGCGCTTCAACTCGCCACTCACCGCCGACCCCGTGATGGACGCTCTCCCCCAGGAAGTGATCGTCAAGGCGCCGAAAGACTGGCTGGACATCGTCCCAGCCCCAGCCCGGCAGTCCAAGCTGGCGCCAGTGATCGTAATCCGCAGCCTGGCCTCGCATGGAAATCATCGCGTTGATCGCCGAAGACCCCCCGATCACCTTGCCGCGAGGGTACTTCAGCGCTCGACCATTAAGGCCGGGCTCAGTCTCTGTTTCAAACATCCAGTCCGCACGCGGATTACCGATCGCAAAGAGATAACCAACCGGCACGTGGAACCACAGCCAGTCATCCTTGCCACCGGCTTCAAGCAACAAAACCCGATTGCGGGGATTCGCAGAAAGCCGGTTGGCAAGAACGCAGCCGGCAGAGCCCGCCCCCACGACGATGAAATCAAATTCTGCGCCTGTGTCGAACGTCTGAGTCGGCATCACACATCATTGCGGCAAGCTGGAACAAACCGCCATTGCGCGTCGGAATTCATAGCTAAAACTCAGACGTCTTGGATTGCCACACGTGAAGGCATGCCCTTGGAACAGTGCCCTCCCGCCGTGCGAGGCAAGGCCACCGATATCGTGCGCGGCAAACCCCTCGTGAATTTAATTGTGAGTTAACGCTAGACCCAATTTGAGATTTTCGTGTTATCTGAAATCAGGTCGAGGGCCTCAGCGAACGAGATGCGACTAAATGCCATCATGGCTGTGGTTTCCGTCTCCTGCGTCGTCGCAGTCGTGGGCGGCGGTCGCGTTGGCTCGCTTGGCAGAACCCATCACGGAAGCCCAGCTGCCTACGTAAACAACTGGCACGTGATCGGTACGGAGATCGTTGAAGAGCAGGGCTCTGAAGGCGGTGACCTTACCACATTGCAGGTGGCGACGCGTGGCCAGCTCCTCCTGGGCGACTTGCTCGGTCCCTCGGCGATTTCAGATGGCAACGCCAGCAGTACGGTTTCAGATCCGTTCTCGCCAGCGCCTACGAACGGACCAAGGTTCGGCGACCGGCCCCTTTCCTTTGGCGGCGGACAAGCCCCGACCACAAGGGCGTCTAGCACTCCAACCCCGCCAACGACGCCCTCACCGCCGCCGCCGCCGCCGCCGCCGCCGCCGCCGGATGCGCCCCGTTCCCAGGCGATACCTGCATTCCTTCCTGTGCCGCCCAAGACCGAAACAACACCGGTTGCGCCAGTCCTGGCCGTGACACCCGTTAGCGTTGTGTCACCTCCACCTCCACCTCCACCTCCCCCTCCCCCTCCACCTCCACCTCCGCCTCCGTCTCCGACGATATCGCCACCGCCGCCACCGGCCATATCTCCGCCGCCGCCGCCATCACCCCCACCAATATCGCCGCCGCCGCAGCCAATCTCACCACCGCCGCCACCACCGATTGTCGTCGCGACGTTTGAAGCCGCGCCGCCTGCCGCAATTCCTGAGCCGGCGACCTGGATCATGATGATTTTCGGCTTCGGCGCCGTTGGCGCAGCAATTCGGCGGCGGCGTTCTGTCGCCATCAACGTGCGGCCATCCGGCCGAACCAATGCGGGCTCACATTCCGAGCCTTAGTTCGAGTTCGATAAAGGCAGGGAGCCTTCTGCATGTTTTCCTGGATGTACAACTACCCCGCCTGGGAGATGGGTGTGCTCTTTGCCGCGGGATCGGTGGCGGGCAGCCTTGGCGGGATGTTTCTGGTCCGCCCATTGTTCCACCGTTGGATTCACGGGCAGGATCGAACAAACGAGATGGTCTCGCTGAACATCGCGAGCTTCTCGGTCTTCTACGGAATCCTCTTGGGCCTGGTGTCGGTCGGCGTCTACGCAGACTATTCGTCGACGTCAGATATCGTCGAGCGCGAAGCCTCAACTTTGGCCGCGCTTTATAGCGATACCGGCTCGCTGCCCGAACCGCATCGCACAAAGCTGCTTACCGATCTTCGCGAATACGCCAAGGTGACGATCAAAAGCGATTGGCCGGCCCAGGCAAAAGGGCTCGTGCCAACAGGCGGTACGGGCCGCATGACCACCTATCAGGCCGACCTGGCAGCCGTTCATCCTGCGGAGAAGGCAGACTCAATCGCCTACGCCGAGGCCTTCGGACAGGTCGAGAAGCTCGTCGAATTGCGCGCCAACCGCCTAGCTCGTGTCACGGCGGGTACACCCGATATGCTGTGGTGGGTCCTGTGGATCGGCGCTTTTCTCACAATCGCAATCATCTGGATGCTGAACATGGAGCTCCATGTTCACGCAATCCTCACCGCCGTGCTGTCGATGTTCCTCGGCATTGTGATCTTCCTGGTCGCGGAAATGGACAAACCCTTCCGAGGCGAGGGATTGGTAGGCCCTGAAGCCTATGTGCTGGTCTACACCAGCCTGATGAACGCGCGTTAGACCCCCACAGCGCTGGATAATCTCGCAATGCCGGGCGAGCGTCAGCCTGCCTTTCGCGCAAAGAGGTCGCCTTGATATCCTGCGCCTATTGCGCCTCGCTGATCGGCTCTGAAAAGCCGCCCGAGCGGCCCTTGGCTAGGCACCGATCCCGCACGATGCCTCGCTCATCCCACGGCGCCTGGGGCCTTTTTGCGACTTCCCCGCTCGTGAGCATGCCGGCTACATGAACGGCCAGAACCTCTTGCTGCATGTCGGGGCCTTTCCCAGAGTGTTCTCGTCATTCTCTCTGATCGGACGCCATGACCCGTTACATCGCCGCCATCGACCAAGGCACCACGTCCTCGCGCTGCATCGTCTTCGACCACGGGGGAACGATTGTCGCGGTGGACCAGCAGGAGCATCGCCAGATCTTTCCGAAGCCCGGCTGGGTAGAACACGATGCCCAGGAGATCTGGACCAACGTCCAGTCTGTCGTGCAAGGCGCGCTGGCGAAACTGAAGATCACTGCGGCGGATCTCGCGGCCGTCGGCATCACAAACCAGCGCGAGACCACCGTCGTATGGGACAAAACAACGGGTCTGCCGGTCCACAACGCAATCGTCTGGCAGGACACCCGCACAGACCGCCTCGTACGCGATCTTGCTGAGACCGCCGGACAAGACCGCTTCCGTGATCTCTGTGGGCTGCCACTGGCGACCTATTTCGCCGGACCAAAGATACGCTGGCTGCTCGACAACGTCCCAGGCCTGCGCGGGCGCGCTGAAGCTGGCGAGGTATTGTTCGGCACGATGGACAGCTGGCTTATTTGGAACCTGACCGGCAGGCACGTCACCGATGTCACTAATGCAAGCCGCACAATGTTGATGAATCTAGAGACGTTGGATTGGGATGCGAGCTTGTTGGCAGCGATTGGCGTGCCGCGCGCCATGCTGCCGGAAATCCGTTCGTCCTCGGAAGTCTACGGAAAGGCCACGGGTGACCTCGCCGGCGTGGCCGTGGCCTCGGCGCTTGGTGACCAACAGGCGGCGCTGTTCGGCCAGACCTGCTTTGCGCCAGGCGAAGGCAAGAACACTTATGGCACCGGGAGCTTTTTGCTGGTCAACACCGGCCACAAACCGGTGCATTCCAAGAACGGTCTTCTCACCACTGTCGCCTATAAGATCGGGAATCAGCCGGCCGTCTATGCGCTTGAAGGCTCGATCGCGGTGACGGGATCCCTCGTTCAATGGGTGCGCGACAACCTCGGGCTGATCTCCAGCGCTGCGGAGATCGAGACCTTGGCCCGAACCGTGGAAGACAACGGAGGCTGCTATTTCGTGCCGGCCTTTTCTGGCCTCTTCGCCCCCTACTGGCAGTCCGACGCGCGCGGTATCATCGCGGGTCTCACCGGGTATATCACCAAAGGCCACATCGCCCGCGCGGCCCTTGAAGCCACGGCCTGGCAGACCCGTGAAGTGGTGGACGCGATGACGGCCGACTCCGGAGTTTCGCTCACCACACTCAAAGTCGATGGCGGCATGACGGCCAACGGCCTTCTGATGCAGTTCCAGGCCGACGTTTTGGGCGTACCGGTCGTCCGCCCGGTGGTGCCTGAGACGACCTGCCTCGGCGCAGCTTACGCTGCCGGTCTTGCCGTCGGCTATTGGCCCGACATAGAGGGTCTGCGCGCCAACTGGAAAAAATCTGCCGAATGGACGCCACAGATGCCAGCTGCGGAACGCAACCGGCAGGGGCGCAAGTGGAAGAAGGCCGTCCAGCGAACGATGGCCTGGCTTGACGCTGATGACGATGGGTAAACGGGCTGCCCTTTGAGGCATGCGTCTAGGCCCAACCCCAAAGTCATGCACAATCCGGTCTTCGATTTCACCAAGCCGATCGTGCGGATGGACCGACTGATGCCAGCGTAAATCCAGCAAATCTGTCAATCCGCGGCAAGGCGGTTTTAGGCACTGAGACTACTTCGCGTTTCCACTCGCCACCGGCCCGTACATCAGGCCGTTGAAGACGAACTTGAACGTCCCATAGGCCTGGCCTCGCATGGCGACCTCTGGGCCAAAGAGAAACACCTTGCCTTTGCCATAGTTGGCGTCGACCACACCGAGCGTGCCGTCCAGAGCTTTCTGGCCCCAGGCCCAGCCGCTGAGCAAAAGGTCAGAACCGTGGAACCAAGACACGGGCTTGGCCATGTCCGGCGACGTAATCTTGAACACGGGGCTTGAGTCAAAGAACACGTCAACTTCGTCAGAGAAGCCGAAACCCAGCGGGTCCTTATTGTCGACCCTGGCCGCCAGGATCGAACCTGGGATGTAGAACTTCGAGGAGGCCAGTGGCTCGCGCACTCCGCCCTTGCCCGTCTGCACCAATGGGTTCTCAGTCAGCTTCAGATATTCGCCAAGCCGGGTAGAACCGCCGATGGCTAAAGCCGTGCCACCCTGCTCGATAAAGGCTTTGACCTGCGGCAGGGTCTTGTCCTGCGTGATGCGGCCCAGCATCTTACGATAGGCCTCTGGTACCTCTTCCGGCCTCGGCAAGCCGCCTGTGCGCCCTGCACCACCGTAGCGGCTGTCGCCGCCGGGAATTGCGCCATCTACGAAGACCAGCACGTCATACTTCGCATTTAGGTTTCCGGCATCGAGCTCCGGCCCGTAGACGAGCGTGTAGTTAAACTCGAACTGTTCAGCGACCCATTGCATCCAGCCGGAGGTGATCAGCCCGCCATAAGTGTCGACGATGCCTATACGTGGGGCCTTCAGCGATATCCTCTCGCCCTTCGGCGGCGAGCCAACGGCATAGGCGTTGATGCCCAAGTCGGCGACGCTGTTCTGGACAATTGCCTTGGCCTTCCTGCTGGCCGCAACCCAGACTGCGCCGGGCCCGAAGGTCTGACCGTCTGCCGCGGTGGCCGTCTTGATCCAGGAGACCTGGACACCGGCCTTCTGCAGTCGGTTCGTTAATGTGAAGCTGCTGTTGGTCTTGTGGTCGATCAACCAGCCCGCGCTTCCAGACCCGATGACCTTACCCGGCGGCGGGGTCATGACGTCGCTGACCGTTTGGAACGGGCCTGAGAAACCATCCAGGATCCGGTCGAACTTCACGTTCATCTGGTAAGCGAGCGTGTAGCCCGTAATGTCATAGGGCTTGATCGGCGGACCGCCCGGAAACTCGAAGTCCTGCGGGTGATCCTGGGGCTCAAACATGTCGAGGATGTGCGGGCGATAAGCTTGGTCGCACATCACCACATAGGTCCCGGCTGAATAGGTCTTGCCCTTCACGGTAAACGCAGCGGTCGCCCTTTCGACCTCAATGCCTGACTTGATCAAAGCATTTAGGAATTTGACCGTGGTCGGCAGGTCTGGCTGGTCCAAGGGAAGGATGTAGCCGCGTGGATCACGCTCAGCCGGGTCGTGGAGGACGGTGTCGTAGAGCTTGGCATCGACGATGGCGTTCTGGTCGCCGTTGCCGGCCAGCCCATCGCCACGTCCCGTGCGCACGGGGGCCCCGCCGGCCGCCTTCGACGCCGCCATCACGGCGGCGACGCGCTTGGGGGTGATCGTCCAGCTGTCCTCTGCCGCGCGCTTCAGCGAATTCCGGCCCATCAGGTAGCGGTTATAGAGCAGGTCCTCTCGGTTCTTGGACGCATAGTCCATCACCGCGCGGTTCATGGTCTTCACGTATTCTATGGTCTGCCTGAAGTGCCAGATCTGTGGCGGCACAGGATAAAGCTCGTCCTGATTGGAGAGCTGGCGGCTGGGCAATAGCGGCAGCTGCATCGGTGTCGGACTGCCGATGATCTCAGTCAGGATTCCGACCACATTGTGGAAGTAGCCCGTCGTCCGAAGACCTCCGTTGAACCACGTCGAATAGGGGGCGGCACTACGCTCTGCTGAACCTGGCTTGTCCTCAGCGATCAGCCTGCCATGCATGGCAGCGCTAACCCCGTCCAGTTCGCTCAGCACGAGCGGGTCGAAGTGATAGTTCGACGGATTACGGAATGGCGGCACGAAGACGACGGCACCGAGCGGCCCGGTCTGGTGCTCATTGTAGACGATCTGCGGAAACCAGACCTTGAACATCGCCCGGTTGATCGCCGTCGTCTCGGGCATATTCGACATATAGTATTCGCGATTGTTATCGTGTCCGACGTAGCGTTGGTAGAGGACCGGCAGGTCACTCAGGGATCGTGCTTTCGGATCGGCTTTGCGCATGTACCAGTCGGCGACCATCTGCTGGCCGTCCGGGTTTGGCAGGACGAAAAGCGTGATGTCATCGTTCAGGAAACGAAGCGTCTCCGGATCGTTCTTGGAAAGCATCTCGTAGACGATCTGGATCTGGCTCTGGGCGCTCGAGACCTCGGAGGCATGGAGGCCTCCGTCGATCCAGACCATGGCCTTGCCGTCTCGCGCGAGCGCATGAGCTTCGGCATCGGTCAGGCCCTTGGCGAGCGCGAGACGCTTGTCGATATCGACGTAATGGTCGAGCTTCTTGAGGTTCTCAGGTGAGGAGACCACCGCCATCCATATTTCACGCCCCTCGACACTTTTGCCGAGACTGACGAGCTTTACCCGGTCGCTTTCTGTGGCCAGTTTTTTCCAATAGGCGCTCGTCTGGTCGTAGTTCGCCAGGAAATAGTCATCCCCTGGCTCCGAGCCGTTCAGCGCCGCCTTCGGTGTGGTGATGTGCGCAGCCGTCTGGGCCACCGCCACGCCTTGCCAAACCATGGCCAGCGCAATGCCTGCCAACAAAGCTGATTTCATCGAAATACCCATGACCAAGAATAGCCCGAAGCTGCCGCACCGCCACGTGCGGCCATCGCTTTTCAAGGCTGAATGACCAATCCTAAGCTGGAGTTTAGCTGTCAGGATTTCGCGATTGAAGCCTGGCGCCGACCCCATAGGAAATAGGCTGCGCTCAGCAGCATCAACCATGGGACACCGACGATCCAAGACACGTTGAAATCCGGGCTGAGGCCCATGGTCACAAGGATCGCGCCCAACAGGATCAGGCCCACGATCTGCAAGACTGGAAAGAATGGCATCCGCACCGGCAGGTCGTTTTCGTTATGGCGCCGGCGGAAGGCGAGATGACTGAAAAGGACAACGATCCAGACAAAGATCGCCCCGAACAGAGCCACCCCGAATAGGTAGTTGTAGGCAAAAGGCGTGAGGCGTGAGACCAAGGCGCACGCCAGGATCGCCACGCCGGAAAAGACCACAGCCGGCACTGGTGCGCCGACCCGATTGAGGCGGCCAAAAACCTTCGGCGCATAGTCTCCGCGCGAAAGCGAGAACAGCATCCTGCCCGTCAGGTAGGTATTGGCGTTCATGCTGGAGAGGGCGGCGGTGAGCACCACAAAGTTCATGATCGCCGCAGCGTAAGGCACATGGGTGTATTCAAAGACCTTCACGAACGGGCTCTCCGAGACGATCTTCGCGCCAACGTTGGTCCAGGGGATGAAGCTCACCAGGATGGTCAAACCCACCATGTAGAAAAGCCCGAGCCGGAAGGCCATGGACCGCAGCGCCGCTGGAATGGCGGTCTTAGGGTCCGGCGTCTCCGCAGCGGTCACGGCGATAAGTTCGATCCCGATGAAGGAGAAGATCCCCATGATCACGCCCATCCAGATGCCTTTCAGGCCGTGCGGTGCGAAACCGCCCGGCAGGCCCGTCAGGTTGTGCAAGCCAACCGCTGGCTGAGCGACGCCCAGGATCGCAGCACCGCCTAAGATGATGAAAAGGATGATGGCGCTCACCTTTATGAAGGCGAACCCGTATTCAACCGTGCCGAAATTCTTCACGGAGCGGGAATTCAGGAAGACGATACCGCCTGCAAAGCCAAGCGACCAAACCCAGACCGGGATACCGGGCAGCCAGAAACCCATATAGGTGCCGGCCGCCACCGCCTCGCCGCCAATCGCCACGACCTGGCAGAACCAATAGGTATACCGAACAGCGAAGCCCGCCCACGGGTTCAGATAAGTCTCCGCGTAGACGCCGAACGAGCCGGCCGCGGGATGCATCACCGCCATTTCCGAAAGGCTGCAGACCATGATCACAGCGATGAAGGCTGCGATGGCATAGCTGATCACAACCGCTGGACCGGCATAGCCGATCGCAATTGCCGAGCCCATGAACAGGCCGGTGCCGATGGCGCCGCCCAAACCGATCATAGTGATCTGAGCGCGCGTCAGGGCCTTGCTCAGCCCGGCCTCGCGCTCGATGATCGCGTCTTCGTCCATCCGCCTCGCCACCCCCAACCGACCAGCCCCCTGGAACCCTCATGAACGAAGTTTTGCCGGTGCGCACAAGTGGCTGCTGACTGGAGCGCCTTTCGAGCCCTTTTCCCGACGCTTAGGCAAAAGGCCTATCTGGCGAGCGGCTCTTACGGCCTGCTGGCCCAGCCGGTTGAGGCTGCGGTCCGCCAGTATCTCGATGATCGCCTGACATTGGGCGTCGACTGGGGCGGTTGGGGCGCTCGGGCCGAAGCCGTTCGGTGCGGCATGGCGGCCCTACTCAACGCCAGCGCCGACGAGATCGCGGTCACGACTTCAGCCTCGGATGGAATCAATTCGCTCGCCAGCGCCATCGATTTCTCCGGCCCGCGCAACAAGGTCGTCGTCTCCAATTTCGAATTCCCGACCGGAGCGCAGATCTGGCACGCGCAAACGTCGCGGGGCGCTGTGGTCGAGCATGTGCCGCAGGCTCAGGACGGCGACATTCCGCTGGAGCACTTTGCAGCCGCCATCGACGAGACGACAAAGCTCGTCCAGATCACCCACGTCTGTTACCGAAATGGCTGGCGGCTCGAGGTTGAGGCCATTACCCGCCTGGCGCACGAACGCGGGGCCTTGGTGCTACTCGACGCCTTCCAGTCCGCAGGCGCGATGGATGTTGACGTTCAGGCGCTGGGCGTCGACTTCGCAGTTGGCGGGATGCTCAAATACCTGCTGGGCTCGGCGGGTGCCGGCTGGCTCTACGTCGCGCGACGGCACCTAGGGTTGACGCCAACCGTCAGCGGCTGGTTCGCCCAAGCCGATATCGATGCCATGGACATCTTCGCGAATGACCCGGCGCTTTCGGCCAGGCGGTTTCAGACTGGCACACCACCTGTGGTCAATTGCTATGCCGCTGAGGCGGGCATCGACCTTATACGGAGCGCCGGCATCCAGGCCATCGAAACGCGGATCCGCGAAATCACCGGCCTGGCCATGGACCGCCTTGCCGATGCAGGCTGCCGGCTTGCCACGCCGCGCCAGGACAATCGGCGCGGGCCGCAGGTCGCCATCCGATCTCTCGATGCCGCGCGTCTTACCGAAAGGCTCGCAGAGCGAGGGGTCGTCGTCTCATGGCGCGATGGCAATGTGCGCGCGATGTTTCATGCCTATAACGATGTGTCAGACGTAGCCGCCCTGGTCGAAGGCCTGATCGCGAACAGGGATCTACTGGCTTGAGCCGACTTCAACGCTAAGCTGTCACTGGGTGCAGGCGCTGCGCCGCCAAGAGGGTAACGGATACGGATATGAAGAAATTCGCGCTTCTGGCGGCCTGCGCCTTGGCCCTGTCCCTGCCACGCGCAGCCTCGGCTGAAGCCTGGGCAATCGAACACGTCACCCTCATCGATGGCACCGGCCACGCACCTTCGAGCGATATGACCGTGACGGTTGATGGCGACCGCATCACGGGCGTCATGCCAAGCGCACTCGCAAGATCGCCCAGAGGCCACGTGATCGACGGTCACGGCAGATACCTGATGCCGGGATTGATGGATGTGCACATTCATCTGCAAGGTGGGGCCGGGCCTCAGCCTGACCTCGCCTCCACCAAGGCCGCTGCGACCCAAGCGCTCGCGAGCTTTCTCTATTCCGGCGTCACCACCGTCTACGATGCCGGCAACCAGGCCAACGTGATCCTACCGCTGCGCGCCGACGAACGGGCCGGCAAGATCCTCAGCCCCCGCATCTTCGCCACCGGCAACCTGATCACCTACCCTGGCAGCCACGGCTCTGGGATGGCCGTCACGATCCAGGATTTCGAGAAAGACAAGGAAAAGCTCGACAGGCACATCGCCGAACAGCAGCCCGACGTTGTCAAGCTGACGCTCGAAGAGGAAGGCTGGGGCGCGCGGCCGATGATTCCGATTATGCCTGTCGCGCTCTTGGAGCAGATCATCCGCTACTACAATCTGCACGGAATCCGCTCGACCGTGCACATTTCTTCAGAACTGCGATCGGAAGAAGCGATCTTCGCCGGTGCCGACAGTCTGGCCCACCCGGTGATCCAAGGTCCGGTCAGCGACAGCTTCGTCAAGTTGATGGCGGCCAAGAAAATTCCCTTCGCCTCGACGCTGACCATCGGGGAGAACTACAGCCGCCTCGCCGAACATCCGGAATTCCTCGACCAGCCGCTCTATGCGGCCAGCTTCAGCGCCGCCGACCGCCAGACGCTGAAGACCAAGACACGCGCTGATTATCAGGCGCGATTGTGGACGAGCTGGATGAAGCTGATGACGCCGGTCGCCGAAGAGAACATCCGAAAGGTTCACGCAGCTGGCGGCGTGGTGGCTTTGGGTACCGATCAATCGAGCGGTCCGGCCTCACATCGGGAACTGGAACTCCTGGTCGCCGCCGGCATCAAGCCGTTCGATGTGATCACCATCGCCACCCACAATGGCGCAGTGCTGCTGGGAAAAGCCGACCAGTTAGGCTCGGTGGAACCCGGCAAGCTCGCGGACCTTCTGCTCCTGAACGCAGACCCGACGGCTGATATAAACAACGTCAAGAAAATCGCGTTCGTCATGAAGGGCGGCCAGATCATCGACGAAAGTCAGCTTCCACTTGCCGGCGGACAGCAGGCCCGGAGGTTCACACCCTAGCTGCGTCAGCGGGCAGGATCACCTCCAACAGGGCAAGATCGTCCGAGGCCTCGCTCAGCCCCCAGGCCGCATCAGCAGGAATGACGAAGGCATCAGCTGGTCCAAGCCGATGTCTCCCGTTCATGTCCAACACAACGGAGCCCTCCAGCAGGAAACCGAAGTAGAACTCGCCGCTGTGAGCTGGCGCGCGAAATCCTCGAGCCTGCGCTGGACGGATCACGCGCGCATCCGCCAGTCCGTCGGTTGCGCGCGACATGCTCGTCTCGCGTCGCTCAAAGCCGGTTGCCCCATGTGGGGTCCAAAGCGTTTCTGCCGCCACATGACGCAAAAACCGCTGTCCGCCAAAGTCACGTTCAGGCGCGAGTAATGAGGTCGGCAGCTCCATGTCGTGATCGGCCAGCGTCTCGTGCAACGCCGGGCAACCAATTTCCACCACCTCAAAGCCGTCCGAACTCTCCAACACACGGTGCCGGATCCGTGGGGGTTGCAGCACACAATCGCCCGCCTTGAACAGGAAGGCAGGGCCCTGATCTTCGTAAACCAGCCTGGCCCAACCCCGCCGGCAGACAAGCATCTGGAATCTGATCTTGTGGAAATGCACCCAGTCGGAGACCGACCCGCCCTGCGGGATCGAAATATGTGACGCGATGAACCGCCCCCCAAGCCGGCTTGGGATCAGATCGCGGTAGAGCATCCCTGCGCGCCCCACGCCAGTTTCCGGGTTCTCGGATTGACGGGTGATGACGGACTCAGACTTGAGAGGTGGGATGACAACCGCAGGATCGAGATCGACGAACTCGATACGCGTACCGTTTGGAGCGATCAGCGTCCGAGCTTCCCCAGACATACGCAGCGTTCCAGGGTCTCCGCCTGGCGCAAGTCTGAGACGCAGCCCATGACCTGATAGGCACGCAACCTGTGGATCGTCCGCCGGATAGATCGTCTCTATTCGGAACCCCAACTCACCCACAAAGAATTCAAGTGCCGGCGATAGCTCCGCGCAGCGAAGCTGGACTTCGGCAAGCCCGGCGGTTGGGGGAGAAACAGAAGAGATCATCGCCAACTCCGCGTCTCCTGATCGGCTGAGGCCAACCCGATAGGAGATTTTTTCGAAGAGGTCTCAACCAAAGTAGAGACAACCACGCGCAGCGGCGAAAGTTGCCGCTGGCAATCGCGCGCCGCGACGCGGGCTGCTCGTACTGTGAAGGGCTCGAAAGACTCATCTATCGGCATGATCAATGTCAGTATATTCTTCTCAACTGGACATTCCAAAGACCGAGTCCGCATCGGAGATTCTATGAAACTTTGGACCTGGGTTGCCGCCCTGGCGCTTAGCGTTGCTCTGGTCGTAGCGCTGGCTGCCGCCAACAGGGCGACCATCTTTGCGCTCATCGCCCATGCGCGCCTGCCCCATGTCGAGCCTAACCACGCGTTGACTTGGGCTCAGGGTCCAGATGCGCCGGTGCCCGGTCGCCGCCCACCGAACGTCGTCTTCATCCTGGCTGACGATATGGGCTATAATGACATTACGTTTCATGGGGGCGGCGTCGCGCGAGGCGCTGTTCCAACCCCCAACATCGATTCCATTGGCCACGAAGGCGTCGACTTCGTGAACGGCTACGCAGGCAACGCCACTTGTGCGCCTTCGCGCGCGGCAATCATGACCGGCCGCTATCCCACACGTTTTGGCTTCGAATTCACACCGGCCCCCGTGAGCTTCGAAAAAATGGTCGGCACAGAGGCCGAGCCCAATGCAATCGTGAAGCCCAGATTCTTCGCTGATCGACTGAAGGAGATGCCTCAAGGCTCGACGGCGGCCAAAGCCGAGGCGGTCAATGTCCTTTCCGTACCCTCAACCGAGATCACCATTGCAAAGCTACTGCGGGGCCAAGGCTACCATACGCTCCACTTCGGAAAGTGGCATCTGGGTGGACTGAAGGGCTCACGCCCGGAGGACATGGGCTTTGATGAAAGTCTGGGCTTCATCGCTGGCGCCTCGATGTATCTCCCCGAGCACAACGAGCGCGTCGAAAACGCCAAGCAACCTTGGGATCCGATCGACAGGTTCCTTTGGCCAAACCTGCCCTACCAGGTCCAGTTCAACGGCTCGGCGATGTTCGAGCCGAAGGGATACATGACCGACTACCTCACCGACGAGGCGGTGCAGGCCATCAAGGCCAACAAGAACAGGCCGTTCTTCATGTATTTCGCGCCTAACGCGATCCATACGCCGTTGCAGGCCACGAAGGCCGATTACGACGCCTTGCCCCAGATCAAGGATCACCGCCTGCGCGTTTATGGCGCTATGGTCCGAAACCTCGACCGAAACGTCGGCCGTATTCTTCAGACCCTCAAAGACCAAGGACTAGACCAGAATACGCTGGTGATTTTCACCAGCGATAACGGCGGGGCCGGCTACATCGGCCTTCCCGAGGTGAACAAGCCCTTCCGCGGCTTCAAGTCGACGTTCTTCGAAGGCGGCGTGCACGCACCCTTCTTCATGCGCTGGCCAGGCCAGATCGCCGCCGGCTCACACTACCCCTACCCGGTCGGCCACATCGACATATTCGCCACCGCGGCTGGCGCGGCAGGCGCACAAGTCCCCAAGGATCGGGTCATCGATGGCGTGGACCTCGTCCCCTACCTACAAGGCAAGACACAAGGACGCCCCCACCAGACGCTCTTCTGGCGCTCAGGTCAGTACAAGGTGGTCCTAGATGGCGACTGGAAGCTTCAGTCGAGTGAGGCCCAGCACAAAGTCTGGCTTTATGATCTTTCCACTGACCCGACAGAGCACCATGAACTGTCGATGCTCCAACCCGAGCGCACCAAGGCGATGCTGAACCTGATCGCCGCCCAGGACGCCCAGAGCGTCAAGCCACTTTGGCCTTCTCTTCTGCAGGGCCCCGTCTTCGTCGACCATCCGAGCGGCGTGCCGCAGAAGAAGGGCGAGGCGTACATATTGTGGGACAACTGAGCCTTAGATGCAGGCGATGACCTTTCTTCCGCCGTCGAGCAAAGAGGGATGTCGTGGTGCCCTCACCGCCCCCGGGGTCTTGGGACTGGCTCCCCTGTCCCTGTGGCTATCGCTGCGCCTGCTTAGGACCTGAAATGCGGTGGGCGATCGTCCTTGGGCTTGGTGCCATCGCGTTTGCGGGCTGCACGCGAACCTCAAACCTGGCGACGTCGATGGTCTGCCAGGCTGACCATCCAGCGGCTCAGGCTGCACCCTCGAAATCGGGCATGGTGTTTATCAGATCCGGGGTCTTCCAGATGGGCGCGCGGGCGATGCGACCAGAAGAGGGACCAGAACGCGCGACCCGGGTGGGCTCCTTCTGGATCGACAGGACTGAGGTCACGAATGCGGATTTCGCCCGCTTTGTGAAGGCCACAGGCTATGTCACCTTGGCCGAGCGGCCGCTCGACCCCAAGGCCTACCCACAACTGAGCGGCGATCAGCTCAAGCCGTCAGGCATCGTCTTCGTGGGGTCCAATCACTCTGCGGGAGCCGATCCGAGCCAGTGGTGGCGCGTCATCCCGGGCGCAGATTGGCGACACCCGCAAGGCCCGGGCAGCTCAATCGCCGGGAAAGACTTACTTCCCGTGGTGCAGGTCGCTTGGGATGACGCCATGGCCTATGCCCATTGGCTAGGTCGCGACCTGCCCACGGAGGCGGAGTGGGAATACGCGGCCCAAGGCGGCAAGGGCGCGACTCGGTTCGTATGGGGAGATGCCCCGCTCGACCCGAAGAAGCCGCAGGCCAACGTCTGGCAAGGAACCTTCCCGATCGAAGACACCGGCGTGGATGGTTACAAGGCCAAAGCCGCGCCCGTGGGTTGCTATCCGCCGAACGCTTTCGGTCTCTACGACATGGCCGGCAATGTCTGGGAGTGGGCCAAGGACTGGTATCGCCCCAACCTGGAACCGGGCGCGGATGCAGACCCTGAGGGACCTCGTGAGACGGTGGCCTTTGATCCAGGTGACCCAGGCATGCGCAAGCACGTCATAAAGGGCGGCTCGTTCCTCTGCTCACCTAACTATTGCTACCGCTACCGACCTGCCGCGCGCGAGCCGGGTCCCAGCGACACTGGCGAGAACCATATCGGTTTCCGGACTGTGTTGCGCCTGCCGTCCTAGAAGCCCGCGCCAGGCTTGGTGCGAATATTGAGCTGGCCTGCAAGAGCGGCCTTCCGGTGATGCTCGATCGCACGCATTTCGGGTGATGTCGCCATGGCCCGAAACGCGGCCAATGAGGGGTACTCGGCCAGCGCGACGGCATCCCAGAGCTCTTCAACTTCTCCCAGCAAGAGTCCCGATACAGTCCCGGAGTAACGGACCCGTCCGCCAAGGAACTCCACCAGCTTGCGGACTTCTTCGCTATACCTTGCGTAGGCCTCTGCGCCGGAAAGATCAGCATCAGAGCCGTCAGCATATTCAGCTTTCGGCTTAAATTTCAGCAGGTTCACCATGACGAAGGGGCCGTCTTCCACGCCCCCAAAGAACGCCATCGCCCGCTCCGGCGTCGGTATGACCTGATTGACGACATCCATCAGATACTCACTCCATGACGTTGCGCGATCATGGCGTCCAAGATCGCGATGATCTGCGGACCGCTATCTTCTTGGAGAAAGTGGCCACCCCTCAGTGTTACATGGGGTTGGCCGTTAGCACCAAGGACACGCGCTTGGAAGACCGCCTCCCCGCCTCGCGTGACGGCGTCTCCATCGCTGAAGGCCGTCACGAAGGGCTTGCTGAACTGCTCAAGGACCTTCCAGGCGGCACGGTTCTCGGCCACCGAGGCGTGCGCTGAGGTGATCGGCACCAGCGTTGGAAACTGACGAGCGCCTTCCTTGTAGCTCTCGTCCGGAAACGGGGCGTCATAGGCCGCGATCTCCTGAGGCGAAAGATCGCGCGCCGTACCGCCATTGACGATGAACCCAACCGGCAAAACTGGAACTGACTGACTGAAATCGAGCCAAGCCTTGAAGCCCTCTGAAAATCCTGTTCCCTCCGGCAGTCCGGTATTGGCGACCACGACGCCCGCGAAAAGTTCGGGAAAGGCCGCCACAAGCCGCAGGCCGATCAACCCACCCCAGTCCTGGCAAAAGAGCGTGATTTCGCTCAGTTCCAGCTGGGTCAGCCATTGGCTCATCCAAGCGACGTGACGCTCATAGGTGTAGTCACCCCTCGCGTCGGGTTTGTCTGAACGCCCAAATCCGATCAGATCCGGCGCAAGAACGCGATGGCCTTTAGCCACAAGGCCAGGGATGATTTTGCGATACAGGTAGGCCCACGAAGGCTCACCGTGCATCAGGAGCACCGGCGCCCCGTCGCGCGGGCCTTCGTCCACATAGTGAATTCGAAGCCCGGTTCCATCAGCATCGACCACGGTCGTGTAGATCGGATCGAAGTCCCAGTCTGGAAGACCATCGAACCGGGCATCTGGCGTTCTCAGCACGTTCATGGGCAAGCCCCCTCTTCGATTGACTTGTCGACCAACTGGCCAGAATATATTGGCAACCTGCGTGCCATTATATTCTGGTAGGGTCAAGCTGGCGGCGGAATCTGGAGAACAGCATGACACGATCGAGGATCGCGGGATTGGCTCTTTTGGGCGTCATCCTGACGATGATGGTCATGGCCTACGCGTTTCGTGGACAGATCGCGGTCGCCGCGATGGGAAGTCTCTATGCCAAGGCACTGGGGTCCGATCCCTATGATGGCCTTGGAGATGGGCTTCACGTGGGCCTTTGCGGGTCGGGCTCGCCCATGCCCGATCCCACTCGGGCGGGCCCCTGCACGGCGGTCCTGGCAGGCCGGCGGCTGTTCGTTGTCGACGTGGGCGCGGGCGCTCAGAAGAACCTGGCCCTGATGAGCCTGCCACCCGCCAATGTCGCCGGTGTCTTCCTGACCCACTTTCACTCCGATCACATCGATGGGTTGGGGGAGTTGCTGCTGCAGCACTGGGCGGGCGGAGCCAACAAGGCTCCTCTGCCCGTCTATGGGCCAGCCGGTGTCGAGACGGTCGTCGCGGGTTTTGAAGCGGCCTATGGACTGGATCGCGGATATCGGATCGCTCACCATGGGCCCGTCGTCGTGCCGCCGAGCGGCTTCGGCGGGGCCCCGCACGCCTTTGCGCTGGATCGCAATGGGCCGGACATCCTCCTGATCGACGACGGTGGTCTGAAGGTCACAGCCTTCCCGGTCGATCACCGGCCCGTCGAACCCGCCGTCGGCTATCGCTTCGACTACAAGGGCCGCTCTGTCATCGTCAGCGGGGACACCGCGCCGTCACCGCGCCTTGAAATAGCGGCCAAGGACGCCGATGTCCTCGTGCACGAGGGACTTGCGCCAAATCTCGTAGCTGTTCAGCACCGGGAAGCCTTGAAGGCCGGGCGGACAAATCTGGCGGCCATAACGCATGACATCTTATCCTATCACACCTCGCCCGAGGCTGCCGCCGGGATCGCTCAGCGCGCGCACGTCCGCTACTTGCTCTTCACCCATATAATCCCGCCGCTGCCGCTCTCTGCGCTTGAAGGGCCCTGGCTCGGTAGGTCCCGTGAAATCTTTTCTGGGACAGTTCGGGTCGGTCATGATGGTGATTTCCTGAGCCTGCCGGTTGGATCAACTGAGATCCGTCGCTCTGATCGGCTCAAGACATTCCGCTAAGCTGGAGAGACGCATGACCGATCCCATCGCCTTCATGGGCGCTCCTGGATCGCCCTACACCCGAAAGATGCTGGCGGTCCTGCGCTACAGGCAAATCGCCTACCGCTTCATGCTGCCGAACAACCCGGCCCTGCGAGCGCTGCCGCAACCCAAGGTGCAATTGCTGCCAACCTTCTTCCTGAAGGACGAAAATGGCCAACTGCAGGCTGTGACCGATTCGACACCGCTCATTCGGCGCTTCGAGAAAACCTACGAAGGCCGCAGCCTTGTCCCCAACGATCCGGCCTTGGCCTTCCTCAACGAGGTCATCGAGGACTACGCCGATGAATGGCTCACCAAGGCGATGTTCCACTACCGCTGGGCCTATCAGGACGACATCGCCAAGGCCTCAGCGATCCTTCCCTGCTGGCGAGGCCTGAGCGTTCCCGACGAAGCGCTTGCCCGGGCTGGCAGCCAATTCTCCGAGCGCCAGATCGGACGCTTGCGCTACGTTGGATCGAACCCGGTGACGGGGCCCTTGATCGAAGCCAGTTACCAACGGTTCCTGATAGCCTTCGAGGACCACCTCCGAGGCTTCCCCTACTTGATGGGACACCGCCCCGGATCCTGCGACTTCGCGGTTTTTGGCCAACTCACTCAGCTCGCCGAATTCGACCCCACGCCCGTTGCGCTGACACTGAAGCTGGCACCACGAGTCACCGCCTGGGTCGGCATGATGGAAGACCTCTCGGGCCTCGACCCGGAAGATTCAGATTGGACCTCGATCAACCCGATCCCAGAGACTCTGATGGCCGTGCTGCGTGAGATCGGACAGGTCTATCCGCCGGTGATGCTCGCCAATGCTCAGGCCGTCATGGCGGGCGCTGATGAGGTCCAGGTTGAAGTCGACGGAAAGCCCTGGACACAGCAACCCTTCCCCTACCAGGCCAAGTGTCTGGGGTGGCTGCGCCAGTCCTACGGCGAGCTTTCCGATCAGGCGCTCACCCAGGTCGACGCTGTACTTGCTGACACGGGGCTGTCAGAACTTTTCGTATGAGCGACCGCCCTGCCGCGCTGCCTGTCCCTCCGCCGGTAGAGGACGGACGCCGCCGTCGGGGCGAAGACAATCGCGCCAAGATCATCGCCGCTATGCTGGAGCTTATTTATTCCGGTGAGGTTGCCCCTGGTGCCGAGCTGGTCGCGCAACGCGCTGATGTTGGGCTGCGAACGGTATTCCGGCACTTCCAGGATATGGAAAGCCTCTACCGCGAAATGTCCGTGGTGATCGCAAGGGGATTGCAGATCGGGGCTGAAACACCCTTTCGCTCGTCGGACTGGCGCGAACGGGTGGTCGAACTGATCGAGCGCCGTTCGTGGGCTTTCGAAAAGGTGGGGCCGTTCTTAAGAGCCTCAGCAGCGTTCCGACATCGATCGAAGTTCCTCGACGCGGACTACGCCAATTTTGCAAGGGCTCTGCGCTTGATCCTCAAACGCCAGGTGCCTGCGGACGTCGCACGAGATCAGCTTAAGATGGAAGCGCTGGACCTCCTGCTGAGCTTCGAGACGTGGTCGCGACTGCGCCGCGAACAGGGACTGTCGTCACGGCGCGCAAGACAGGTGCTGGAGGCGACTGTGCGCCGGCTTGTCGAGTAGACCGTGAGATTTAGGCGCTGCTGGGCCGGGAACGTCAGCGGGTCCGTGTTTGGCGCTATTGATAGCCCGGAAAAGACACCACCCAAGGCAACGGCAGGCGTATTGGGCGTCTGGGAAACCGACTGAGGCGCTCGCGTCGAACGGGGCGGGTGGCTGGCGTTAATGCCTAGGGCTCGTCTTTGGGATGAGCCGGGTCCAGGTGCTGCTTGGCGTAATCGATGTCTATGCAATTTGCGAAGAATAGCCATTGACCGTCACGGGGCTCGGATCGTTGACCGTCGACACCGTGCGCCCTCCTTCCGCCGGACCCTTAGCCGTCCAACATCCTATTCGACAGCCCGGGAGAATTGGTTACAGCCCCGATTGCAACTCGGCCGCCCCCGACCAGATGTCCTCCTAGACTGTCAGTGCGACGAGATGCGACAGGGCTGGCGAACCTGGCAGATTGGCCCTGCTGCAATGTCCTGGGCGTCGATCAACCCCTATTTGGACAGGCCGGCGTCCCCAATCCCTGACCGCTGGCGCTCGGTGCCGAACCGGACCAATTTGTCCCTCCGACGAAAAGGAGCGCAAGGCGGTCATGGCGATAAGGGATATCGACACAGATGCCACCGCAGCGCGCGAAATGTTCCAATCCTTTGAGGGCATGGAAGGCCTGCCGGTCTCTGCGCCCGCGCCACACCAGCAGCTCAGCGTCCAGGCTTTCGTCCAACGGGTTTATCCGGGTGTCCTGGTCGCGGTGACCATTGCGCTCGCCGCTGATTGGCTCGCCTCTCATTACAAGACGCCAGTGATGCTGTTTGCGTTGCTCTTCGGCATGACCTTTCATTTCCTGCATGAGGAAGGCCGCTGCATTCCAGGAATCGAGTTCGCCTCCAAAGCGATCCTTCGCACAGGCGTGGCCCTGTTGGGCGCGCGGATCACGGTCGAGCAGATCGTGGCCCTGGGTCCGGTCCCGGTCGCCATGGTGGTCGCAGGCGTCACGACGACACTTCTTGTGGGTCTGCTGCTGGCACGAATGCTCGGCTTGAGCCGTAGCTTCGGAACGCTTTCCGGCGGATCGGTAGGGATCTGCGGCGCGTCGGCGGCGCTGGCGATTGCCTCTGTCTTACCCAAGAGCAAAGAGAGCGAACGCGACGTCATCTTGGCCGTCGTCGTGGTGACTGGGCTGTCGACCATCGCCATGATCCTTTACCCGATGCTCGTCACGGCTATCGGCCTCGACAACGAGCGGGCCGGCTTCTTCCTGGGCGGCACCATTCACGACGTGGCCCAAGTCGTAGGCGCCGGCTACACGATCTCTCAAAAGACCGGCGACGTGGCGACCTATGTGAAACTCCTGCGGGTCGCCATGCTGCTGCCGGTCGTCGGTACCATCGCCTTCGTGATATCGCGCGGCCGTGGCGAGGCGTCGGGAGCAAAGGTGCCGCTGCCGTGGTTTCTGTTCGGGTTTGCCGCCCTGGTGGCCATCAACAGCCTGGGCTTTCTGCCGAAAGTCGCGGTGAGCGGAGCGACTGAGATTTCTCGCTGGCTGCTTGTGGTCGCGATCGCGGCACTTGGGATGAAGACCTCTTTCAAGGCGCTCATCGCAGCCGGCTGGCGCCCCGTCGCGGTCATGGTGCTGGAGACACTTTGGATCGCCGGGCTCGTCTTGGCGGTCGTGGAATTCGCGACCTGACATCAGGCCTTCCCGCCAAGTCTTCCTGTCAAACGTAACGGACGCCTTGTGGACTCGATGCGCGTTTTCGCGGTTCCTGCAGGGGATTTATTTTCGATCCCTTGGCACACTGCTGGGCGCTGGGCTGATCGCTGCGATAAGCTTGCCTGTCATGGACGGTCTTCGCGCCGCACGAAAGCTCTGCGCTCACGAGCCGGCCCTGACCTCGAGCCGACATCAATCGCGGCCCTTAAGACCAAGGCCTGCCTGAATAAATAGCCAAGGCCCTTGCCGGCCGATCCTACGGAAAGACCCAGTTTCTGTCCTCGTTGCCGACGGCCATCTTGCAGTGGCTATCTGACCCGACGCCATGATCCACGTGCTGATCCAGGCGCTCGAAGGCAAGGCGCGTCAGGCACGTGCATCGTCGAAGAAAACGACACCGCATTGATTCGGTTCGGCGCGCTGATCGCTGCCCCGATCAATCGCAAGATTTTGGTGCGCTTTTTGGCTCGCGTGACCGATCCAGGGTCGCGGCGCCAAATTCGCAGGCACCAATGAAAACGAACACCAAAAGCGATAGGATTTGGGATAGGTTCTGACCACGAACTCGCTAGGTTGAAGCGTGCTTATGCTCCGCCCCCTTACCCTTGCTGTCCTCGCAGCGGCATGTACCCTGTCGTGCGCAACTGCTTTTGCCAAACCCGTTCCCCGCGCCGGCGACGGTCACCCGGATCTGTCGGGCGTCTGGAGTAATGCCTCCGTGACCCACCTGACGCGGATGCCAGGCACCTCCAAACTGGTGATCGGCGAGGTCGAGGCCAAAGCCCTTCTTAAGTCGAACCCGATGCTGCGTCGCCTCGACGCTGATACAGCGCCCATCAATTCCGAGGAGGGAGCCCCCAGCCCCGGCGACCCGGGTGGCTACAACGGCTTTTGGCTTGATCCAGGCCGCAACTTCGGTGAGGTGAAGGGCGAATACCGCACCTCCTGGATCATCGATCCGATTGATGGCGAACTGCCCCTTTCTGAAACCGGCCGTAAGCTGATCGCCAAGGCCAACGCCTACGCCCGCGCGGCAGATACGCCAGCCGGCCCTGACGTTATGGAACCTTGGGATCGCTGCTTGATCTCCTCACGCGGCTCCGGCGGGCCGGGCATGCTCAACAACATCTACAACTCCAACTACGAGATTGTGCACACCAAGGGCGCGGTCACCATTGTTGTAGAGATGATCCACGATGCCCGCATCATTCCGATCTTCCCGAACAAGTCTGCGGCTCAAGCCGGTCACGGACCGGCGGCTCTGCACCCGTGGCTAGGCGATGCGACCGGCTGGTGGGACGGCGACACTCTGGTGATCGAGACCATCAATGTGAACGCTGAACAAGGCCGCGCCGGGCCTATCTACTTGACGCCTCAAGGCCGGGTCACCGAGCGCCTGACCCGCACTTCAGCGAGCCAAATCTTCTATGAATTCGGGGTCGAAGACCCGACCTACTACACCAGACCCTGGCGTGCGCAGATGAGCCTCAACGCCGGCAAGGAACCGCTCTTCGAATATGCCTGCCATGAGGGAAATTACGCCTTGCCCGACATCTTGCGGGGCGTCCGCGCGTCTGAAGCCAAGACGGCGCAAAGCAAGAGCGGCGACCACTAGCGGTCGGGTTTGCACGATGCCGTTAGACTAGACGGCGGCCTTAGCTCGAGCCGTCAACTCCAAGATCGCAACGATCAAGTGGTAGAACGACGTTGCCGGAGCCGGCTCATCGACAAACGTGCCCGCAGGGTCCAGCTTGTCGCGCCAGGTGCCCCGGGCCGGGACCTCGAGATACTGCGCCAGGCCGCGAGCGGCGCGCAGGATCTGAGCCTCGTCACCCAAGACAACGGCGGCCTTCAAGTGCTCGGTTTGCGGCCAAAGGCGCGCCGCCCCATCGCGAATCGAAAAATCTTCCCACAGGGCGTTGACGGCGACCCCACGGACCCTGTCGACGCCGCGCAAGCCATTTTCGAACAGGCGCACCGCCGCGGCCCGCGCCGCGCCATCGCCCCGATCGCGGCCCCACCGGTCCAGCAACCAGGCCCACTCGAAGTGATGTCCAGGCTCCATTAGCCCGCCTTCGCCTTGCAACGCATTCCAGTCAGCGTCGAAAAACTCTCTCAGCGCACCGCTCTGTGGGTCGATGAATTTGGTCATGGCCAGGTTGGCCAATTCGTCGGAGAGCAGTGTCCAATCTCGCCCGCCGGTCGTTTCCCAAGACATCGAGCTCTCGAAGAGGTGCATGTGGCAGTTGGCCTGAAAGGGATGGATCCCGTTCTCGCGAAATCCGCCGCCTGCAACGCGGCGATCCTGCAGCGCTGCACGCAAACACTCCGCCTCGACAGCCAGTTCGCGGTTTGACGGATCCGCCGCCTGCAGCGCGGCCATGGCCAAGAGGGCAAACGCCTGCTCGTAGATATCTGCGTTGGTATCGATCGGCGTTCCATCCGCCGCGACACGATTGATAAAGAGACCATCAGGTCGGCGATAGGCTTGCACGAACCGCGCCCAACCGGCCTTGGCCACAGAAAGCCACTGGTCGCCATATCCGGCTGTCACGGCAGAGGCGAAGACGAAGACCTGTCGGGCTTGAGCGCGAGCCCGACGAGGCGCCTCGATGAGATGTCCCTCGATACTAAGCGTCTCTTGAAACAGCCCGTTCCCAGGATCGACGCCGACACTGGCCCAAAGCGGCAAGGCAGCCTCTTTCAGCCAGGAATCATACCAACCGGCGGCGGCGGAAAGTGTATCGAAACGCGGAGACATTCGCCCATTATGGCGGATTCTCACGGCCTTCGTCAGGCGTCGCAAATCCTTGAGGCGTGCGCGACATGAAAACACCCAGAGTGAGACAGCACAATCCAGTCTCCGCAGCGGGCGATCACCGGCCCGTCGGGCGTTCGCACCTGGACAGATGCGCCCTCAATCACGGCGCAAGCCTCTTCGCCCAGCCAACGCCAAAGCGTGCGCCAACTCTTCTTGTCGCTGGGCGGCGGCACACGAAGGGCCGCGCCGTGGTCGAAAGGCGGATGGAGGCGAATGGGACGCATGAAACCCTGGGTCAGTTGGCGAGGTCGTGTGATGCCACAGTCGTGGCTGCTTCGGTCACCAAGTGATTAACCGCGCAATTTCAGCGTCGTGGCGCCGAATCCTCAGGACTGCCTATTTCCCAAATTATACCGCAGCCAAAAAAATCAAACTCGGGAGAGGCCCGAGCAGTTGCTCGCTGGGCCTTGCGGCTTAGGTTTCAATCTCTCGCGTCACCCGTTTTCGAAGCTGCTTTTCAGAAGGCAACCAGATGGCTTAACCTAATAACAAGCCACCTGACGACCCCCGGGGGATGTCGCTCGCGCAGAAGATGCTGGCCGGGGAGATTGAAATTGGCAGACCCTTCACCGAAAGCACCCGATCCAATGGATTTGGCCCTGGGGGCCGCAGTCCGCATTCGCCGGCGCACGATCGGCATCTCGCAGGAAACACTCGCAGAACAGTGCGGCGTCAGCTTCCAGCAAATTCAGAAATACGAGAATGGCGCGAACCGCATCTCTTTTTCGCGGCTCGTTCAGATCGCCAGGGCGTTGAAGTGTCGGGTGGTTGACCTAATGGACGTTCTGGATGGCCCAGATCGCGAGATCACCGGGGACTTGGATCTTCTCACCCGGATGCGCACACCGGGGGCGATCGAGCTGCTGGCCGCCTACGAGTTGATGGCACCAGATTCAAGATCCTCCCTGGTCAGCCTGCTACGCGCCTTCACCTCGCAGAGCCCGGCATCTGCGCGAAGCCGGCTGGTTGCCTGATCATCGGGCTTGGACCCGTCAGCCGGCTGCCAGCAGCTTGTCGATCAGAGCCTTGGCGCCGTCGCCGGCCCAATCGGCTTCTCCCGAAATACGGCCGCGTTCTAGGCCGTCCTTTCCGAGGATGATCGTCGTGGGCATACCATTGGCTGCCGGTTTCAGAGCCCACGGAAGCTTTGCGTCGGGATCATTGTAGAAGGCCAGTGGCGCCTGCTGGGCGATAAAGGCCTTGGCTTGCTCAACCGCCTCGGGCTTGTCGATGCTGATCGCGACGACGGCGACAGGCTTGCCAGCATAGGCTTGGGCAAGTTTGGCCAATGTGGGCATCTCCAGCTTGCAGGGCGCGCACCACGTCGCCCAAAGATTCATGACGACGATCTTGCCCTTGAAGTCAGCTGCGGTGACCTTCTTGTCCTTGCCGTCTATAAAGACGTAGGCGGGCGGCGCGGTCCCATCGGCTGCGTGTTCGAGCTTCTTGGAAACGTCGTGGGTTGCAGGCGCGGTTGCCAAAGCGACCGGGGCTTGTGTCGCCGGCTTGGTCGCGGACTGCGCGATGATGTAGACAACCGCCGCGACGCCTATAGCAGCGACGCCCCAGAGGGCCCATGTCAGGACCCCGCCCCTGGGCTTTCCTGCGGACTGATCGTTCATATGACTACAGACTCCTCTAACGCCGCAAAGCCTAGGGCCGCCTCGGGCCAAGCCATGTGGGGTGGCCGCTTCTCGGACAAACCGGCCGAGCTGATGCAGGCGATCAACGTCTCCATCAGCTTTGACCGCAGGCTCGCGTCCCAGGATCTCGAAGGGTCCCGGGCACACGCGGCGATGTTGCAAAACACGGGCGTGATTTCAAGCGAGGACGCCGCCGCTATCCAGAAAGGCCTGGGTGCGATTGGCGAGGAAATCTCAGCCGGGGTCTTCCCTTTCCGCGAAGAGTTCGAAGATATCCACATGAACGTGGAAGCGCGCCTTCACGAACTGATCGGGCCGGCGGCTGGACGCTTGCATACCGCACGTTCACGAAACGACCAGGTCGCGCTCGATTTTCGCATGTGGGTGCGCGAGGCTTGCGACCGCACTCACGTCCAGATCCGAGCCTTGCAAAAGGCGTTGCTCGCCAAGGCCGAGCCACACGCCACAACGCTAATGCCGGGCTTCACCCATCTGCAGCCGGCCCAACCGGTCACCTTCGGCCACCATCTAATGGCCTATGTGGAAATGTTCGGCCGCGACGCGTCGCGGTTCGCAGACGCTCGGGTGCGGATGAATGAAAGCCCGCTGGGCGCTGCGGCCTTGGCCGGCTCTCCATTCCCGATCGACCGTCACCAGACCGCAAAAGCGCTAGGCTTCGATCGGCCAGCCGCCAATTCTTTGGACGCCGTTGCCGATCGGGATTTCGCCCTGGAAAGCCTGGCAGCCGCCAGCATTACTTCAATCCATCTTTCGCGCCTGGCCGAAGAAATCGTCATCTGGATGACGCCGCAATTCGGCTTCGTCACCTTGACCGACGCATTCACCACCGGCTCTTCCATCATGCCGCAAAAGAAGAATCCTGATGCCGCCGAGTTGGTCCGGGCCAAGGCTGGGCGGCTGCTGGGATCGTTCACCCAATTGGCCGTCGTCATGAAAGGTCTTCCGCTGACCTATTCGAAGGACATGCAAGAGGACAAGGTCCCAACCTTTGAGGCCTTCGACGCCCTCGAACTTTCACTAAGAGCGATGGCCGGCATGGTCACGGACCTGGAGCCAAACCGCGATCGGATGGGGGCCGCCGCTGGCGCGGGTTTCTCCACCGCCACCGACCTCGCCGACTGGTTGGTGCGCCAACTGGGCCTGCCGTTCCGCGAAGCTCATCACATAACGGGCGCGGCGGTGAAACGCGCCGAGCAGATTGGCTGCGACCTACCAGACCTGCCGCTCGCCGAGTTGCAGGTCTTGGAGCCAAGAATCACTCACGACGTCTACAAGGTGCTGACGCCCCAAGCCTCGGTCGCCAGCCGGATGAGCTACGGCGGCACGGCGCCCGACCAGGTGCGGGTGCAGATCCAGCGTTGGAAGGAAATCCTCGCATGATCCCCCGCACCCTCGTCCGCACGCCCTTCATCGTGGGAAGTGCGGTCCTGCTGATCTCAGGCGTTCCCCTGACCGCGTGCGGTCGGCTGGGCGCATTGGACAAGCCTGGCCCACTGAACGGCGCTGGACGGGCCACTGAGCGCCAGGCTGAAGAACAACGGCGCCAGGCCCAGGATCCGCAGCGTCCGGTCGACACGATCGACCCTCGTGACCAGGCGATCGACCCCGCGCCGCCGCGTACTTTGCCAATCCCGGGCTCCGGCCAGGATCCGTTCAAATCCGGCCCCCCCGGTGCCTTGCCCGACCCCTACGCCAACCCACGATGAATCATTTCGAACTTCAGGAGGGCGAGCTGGCCTGTGAGGGCGTGCAGCTCGCCAAGATCGCAGAGGCTGTCGGGACGCCGGTCTATGTTTACTCCTCAGCGACCCTGCAGAGGCATTTTACGGTGCTTCGCGAGGCCCTGGTGGGCGCAGGCCTCAAGGACCCGTTGATAGCTTTCGCCGTGAAGGCCAATTCCAATGTCGCGGTGCTGCGTACCTTGGCGCAAGTCGGCGCTGGCGCAGATGTGGTGTCGGCCGGAGAGATCCATCGCGCGCTAGCCGCGGGCGTGCCGCCAGATCGCATCGTCTTCTCGGGCGTTGGCAAGACGCAAGAGGAGATCGCCTTGGCGCTCGAAGCCGGGGTCTGCGAGATCAATCTGGAGTCTGAGCCGGAGCTCAAACTGGTCGACGCCGTCGCACAGCGGCTTGGCAAGCGCGCCACAGTTGCGATCCGGGTGAATCCTGATGTCGAAGCCGGCGGCCATGCGAAGATCTCGACTGGCAAGGCTGAAAATAAGTTCGGCGTCTCGATGGCTGAGGCTGAACGACTCTACGCCAAGGCCTCGAACATGGCAGGCGTCCGTCCCGTCGGTGTCGCCTGCCACATCGGCAGCCAGATCACAGATCTCGCACCCCTGGAGGCGGCGTTCCGCAAGATGCGCGCCCTGGTGGAGCGACTGCGCGGCGAGGGCCTGTCAGTCGATCGATTGGATCTAGGTGGTGGTCTTGGCGCACCCTATTTCAACCAGCCCACCCCGCCGGAGCCCCGCGAGTACGCCAAGATGATCGCGCGGGTGATGGCGGGACTGCCAGACATCCAATTCGCCTTCGAGCCGGGGCGGATGATCGCCGCCAACGCTGGGGTCCTTGTCTCGCGAGTGCTTCACGTCAATGCGCGACCCGAAGGTCGCAAGTTTCTGGTGCTGGATGCGGCGATGAACGATCTGCTCAGGCCGGCCATGTACGACGCCTATCATGACATCCGCCCCGTAAAGCCGCGCCCTGGCGAGCCTGTGACTTATGATGTCGTGGGGCCGATCTGCGAAACTGGCGACACGTTCACCCGCGACCGCGCGCTGGCACCCATCGCGGCCGGTGACTTGGTGGCCTTTATGACCGCGGGGGCCTACGGCGCAGCCATGTCCAGCGAGTACAATTCTCGGCTCCTGGTGCCAGAGGTGCTGGTGAAGGGCGACAGATACGCCGTCGTGCGACCACGTCCGAGCTATGACGACATGCTTGCAAGGGAACAGAATGCGCCATGGCTGGCGTGAGGCTCGACCGACGCCAGCTGATCGCCGGCGCCACGTCAGCCGTCACCCTGCCTCACAGTGCTGTCGCTGCACCGCTCTGGAGGGCGTCAGGTCTCGACGCGATCCTTGATGAAGCCACCACCCAAGATATCCGCGGTCTTGTGATCCTCAGCGGCGGACAGGCTGTGCTCTCCTTTGGCGAGCCGGCCGCGGTCGACCGCATCGCCTCCTGCCGAAAATCATTCCTATCGGCGCTTTACGGCATCGCGATCCGTGACCAAAAGATCGACATCGATCAAACCTTGGCCCAAGTCGGCATCGACGATGACACCAAACTGAGCGATGTCGAGCGTCGTGCCACCATTCGTCAGCTGCTTCAGGCCCGCTCGGGTATTTACATCGCCTCATCGGCCGAGACTGCGGCGATGAAGGCAGCCAGACCCAGGCGCGGCAGCCACCCCCTGGGACCTTCTGGTATTACAACAATTGGGATTTCAATGTCCTAGGCGAGGTCTACCAGCGTCTGACCGGCTATTCCGTTTTCCAGGCCTTCGAGCATCAACTGGCTCGTCCTCTAGGGTTCCAGGACTTCGATCCCAGGCTCCACGCCCGCTTAGGCTACGACCCCGAGGATCCGCGTTTCCCAGCCTACAATCTTTGGCTGTCGTCGCGCGACATGGCGAAATTCGGCCAACTCTACCTCCAGAATGGCCAGTGGCAGGGTCGAGAACTGATTCCCGCCAACTGGATCAGCCTCACCACGAGACCGATATCGCCGAGCGGGCAGGCGGGTATCGAGTCGGGTTATGGCTACCTTTGGTGGGGTGACATCGACCCAGGCACCAGCGGGTTGCCGCCCGGGAGCTACACCGCTGCCGGAAACGGCGGGCGCTACATCGTCGTCATGCCAGCCATCAACGTGGTGGTCGCCCTCCAGCCCGTCGAAATTCGGGGCAAACCTCAGGCGAAAATCTATACGGACCCAACATCCCTGGACCGGCTACTCAAACTGGTCGTGGCCGTCCACAAAGACCTCTGATGAGCTAGAGGTCCGCGCAACTATCCATATTGACCGGCGAATGGTCGGCCCGCGTCCAGCTTGCCCCGGCCTTGGTGAACTCCACTGTGCGCGCACCCGACTGGGGTTGCCTCAGTTTTGGATCCCAACCGCTCCAGGTCATCGCCGTCACGACATGAGCCGTGATCCCTTTGGCGGACTCCTCAACGGTCACGTTACGCTCGGCCTTACAGGCGACTTCGAAGCTTTGGCATTTCTGATCAGCCGCCTGGCTCTTGCACAGTGGGTCTGATGCGAGAATTCCCGTCCGCCAGTTTAAGATCTCCGCATCGAGACCCGCGAACTTGCCGCCGGCCTGGCCCGCCGACTGGGTGGCCTGACGACAGGCACCAAGGATCAAAAGGGCCGAGATGACGGCCACTTGTCTCATCAAGATCAGAGCTCCCATGGAAGCAGAACGCATTCGGCGCAGCGCGGATGCCGCCGCCAGATGGCGCTCTGTCTAGTCCAGTGCGCCTATATAGGGGAGCCCCCGGTAAGCTCCAGCCACATCCATGCCATAGCCGACCAAAAATCGCGCAGGCGCCTCCCATCCGACAAAATCAGGCTCGATCGCGCGCTGGGTCGGCCAGGGCTTGCTTGCGAAAACGCTGGTCAGGACCTTGCCTGCGCCAGCGTCGCGAACCAGCCGTGCGGCCTCCGATAGGGACAATCCGGTATCGAAGACGTCGTCGACCACGAGAGCTGTGCGCCCAGCAAGCGGCCGCTGCAGGTCGGCGCGTACCTCACAACGCCCAAGGCTCGCCCGAGCGTCGCCATAAGAGGCGAGCCACAAGGCATCGAAGCCGACGTGCCGCCCAAGGCGTGAAAGCGCCCGTGTCAGGTCTGCGCAGAACCACAGACCGCCGGTCAAAAGACAGATCACTGTGGTCTGATCGTCGACGTGCGGTGCGATGGCCTGCGCCAGGGCTTCGACCCGGCTAGCGATCTCGGTTTCTGTCAATAGAACGACAGGCAGGGCGTCGATTTTGGCGTCTGTCATGGCGCCTCCGCTATCTGGGGGTTGGCAGTGCGTCGGGGCTACCTGGCGGCAAGGGCTTGGCCTCCGCTGGCTGCGGCTCGGCGGGGGCGACAACTGGGACCGAGACGGGTGGCCGCGCGCCTTTCATGGCCGGTTCAAAGCTGACTTCCAGGTCATGTACGCCGGCCGGCGGATCGACGATGGAGATCGCGAAGTGACGAACGGCATGGGCCGGGACAGCCGCCTCGATCGGCCGGGCGATCTTGGTGACGACAGGGTGGCCCAACCGGTCCAAAACACTCACCCGCAGGGGCGGCGAGTTAGCCGGCGTGTCGCGCAGATTTCGGATCTGGCCTGTGACCGACAGCACCGGCCGACCGCCCTGAAACGCAGGCTCGGCATGGACCTGCTCGATCGCCAAGCTGGAAACCTCTAGCCCTAGCCCTGCGTAGGCCGCTTGGCTCGCAGGCACCAGTTTGACGACCTCGGCCCTGAAAACGATGGCCGATACGATGAGCCCCGCCGCGACGATTGCACTGGCGACCCAAATCAGAACCTTGCCTTTTGCCTCGCGACGGGGCGCTGGCGTTCGCTTTGGAGGGTATGGAATCTCACCGACCCGTGGCGCAATCACCAAGTCATCAATGGCGGGCATCGGCGGCGGCCGGGGGCCGGCAACAACAGCTGCGACAGCCTCGGTTTCCGCGCCTTGCGGCAACGCGCGCCAGCGCGCACCACAGTTGGAGCACTTCACAGTCCGGCCAGCCGCCTCGATGCGTGAATCATCAACGAAATAGCTAGTGGCGCACTCTGGACAGGTCAGTATCATGGCAGGCGAATCGGACGCTCCAGCAGCCTCCCAACCGAGGTCGCCGATTTCGGCCTTCATGTCCAGAAACCCCATTGCCGTAGCGGCGCCGCAAGTTGCCGGAGATATTGTCCGTTTTGACGATGTTTCAATGCGTTACGGCCGTGGGTCGGACGTTCTCAGCGAACTTAATTTCAGCCTGGCGCAAGGCTCGTTCCATTTTGTGACCGGCCCATCGGGCGCAGGAAAAAGTTCGCTTTTGAAGCTGATCTATCTGGCGGCTAAGCCGTCCAAGGGCCTGGTTCACCTATTCGGACAGGATACGTCTCAGGCACCGGCTAACGCGCGGCCCTCACTTCGCCGTCGAATTGGCGTCGTTTTTCAAGATCTGGTGCTGCTCGAACACCTCTCAGCGTTCGATAATACAGCCCTGCCCTTAAGGATCGCCGGCCGAAAGCCCAACGACTATCGGACTGACGTGGCCGAGCTTCTAACTTGGGTTGGCCTCGGATCGCGGATGCACGACATGCCCGCGACACTGTCGGGTGGCGAACGCCAGCGACTGGCGATCGCTCGCGCGGTGGTCAACCGCCCTGAGATTCTGTTGGCGGACGAGCCTACAGGCAACGTCGACCATGAGATGGCCGTGCGCATTTTCCGCCTTTTCGTCGAGCTCAATCGGTTGGGCACGACGGTGCTGATCGCCACTCATGACCAGGATCTAATCGCCCGGTCGGGGCGAGCGGTGCTCCATCTGGACAAGGGTCGGATCAGCCGACGGGCGCCATCCAGCCCCGCGGCCGCCATGCCTGCGCCATGAGCGAAACCTTTGACCCCACCCGCTGGCGCCCCGCTCCTTTTCTGCCAGAGAAGGAAGATCGTGATCCGTCCTTGATTTTCGTGGTCGCCGTCCTCTGTTTCCTAGCTTGTCTCACGGCCATGGGCGTCATCGCCGCAAACCGAGCCGCCCACGCGTGGACCGGACAATTGACCGGCGAAGCGACGGTGATTGTCCGACCCCGAGGCGGAGAGACTCCTGACGCGGCGGCCGCCCACGCCGCCGAAGTCCTGGCGCAAACGCCAGGGGTGTCTGAGGTGCGCGCGCTTGAACCGGCAAAAGCCTACGATCTGATCCGTCCTTGGCTAGGAGACGTCAGCGATCTGGAGGACCTGCCTGTGCCCCGCCTTGTGGCTGTCACCCTCGACGGCAAGCATCCGGCGGATGCCCAGAATCTCAGGGCGGCACTCGCCGCCCAGAGCGTCGATGCGACCGTGGACGACCACTCCCTTTGGATCAAAGATATCCGCCGCGCGGGCCGGCTGGTTGCCGGCGTGGGCGTCGCAGTCTTCCTGCTGATGGCGGCGACCGCGGCCTCAGTCGTCGCCTTCGCAACACGGGCGGGGCTTGCAGCGCGTCGTGACATCGTCGAAGTGTTGCACCTTGCCGGTGCCGAAGACGACTTTATCGCGCGCCTCTTCCAGGCGCGTTTCGCGCGGGTCGCGAGCCAGGGCGGCTTGATTGGCGCCGGCGCGGCCGCAGCGCTCGGCGTGGGGCTAAGGTTAGCCGGCGGCGGCGAGGGTCTGACGCCAGCCTTGCCGATAGCCTGGAGCGATCTGCTCGCCGTTGTCCCTTGTCCGCTTCTGGCTGCTTTGGTGGCCGCCGCGGCGGCTCACATCACGGCGATGTCGCTGATCAAGGACATCCAGTGAGGTCCGTCACGGCCTTCCTGGTCGTGATGCTGATCTGGACGGCGGGCCTGCTGGCCTTTGCTGCCCGGGTCCAGCAGTCGACGCCTCAGCCCGTGCCTCAGGCAGCTGACGGCGTCGTCGTACTTACGGGTGCCAACTCAAACGAACGCATCGCCGCCGCTGTCCAACTTCTGGCCGAGCGCAAAGGCCGACGCGTCTTGGTTTCCGGCGTCAATCGCGACGTTAGCCGCGAACAGCTCAGGACGGCCTCGAACACGGTACGCCGGCTCTACGACTGCTGCGTGGACTTGGGTTTCACCGCCGCTGATACCGTGGGCAACGCGCGCGAGACTGCCGAGTGGACCAAGGCCATGCGCTTTCACAGCTTGATCGTGGTTACATCCGACTATCATCTGCCTCGCGCTATGCTGGAGCTACGCGCAGTCCTGCGCCCACCAGCGGTCACTTTGCAGGCCTTTGCGGTGCCGACCGCGTCCTTGAAGAATCGTCACTGGTGGCGCTCTCCCAGCTCGGCGCGCTTGATGGTGATCGAGTATTCCAAGTATCTGGCGATCCTCGGCCGTGAGGCGGTGCTGGGGCTTGGCCCCCGCGCGACACCAGCGGCGGCGCAGAAGGGCTAACCGTGTTCGCCATCCGATCCTTTGCCTTTTCAGTTCTCTGCTACATCTGGTTTGTGCTTGTGGCCGTCGGCTGCACGCCCCTGCTCCTCGCGCCCGATCGGGTGATCCAGGGCATGTTCCGGGTTTGGGCCCAGGGCATCAACATCCTGCTCAGGGTCTGCTGCAACATCCGCGTCGAGGTTCGCGGACGTCAGTTCATTCCGACCGGCGCGGCCTTGGTCGCACCTAAGCACCAGTCCATGCTCGACGTCTTCGCCCAGTTCGTCTGGCTGCCGCAGTCCTCCTTCGTAACCAAAAAGGAGATCATGTGGATTCCGTTCTTCAGCTGGTACGCCAAGCGCGTGCGGATGATCGAAGTCGACCGCCAAGCCCACGCATCAGCGCTGCGCAAGCTGATCAAGGACGCCAAGGAACGCTTCTCAGAGGGCCGCCAAGTGGTGATCTTTCCAGAAGGCACCCGCGGTGTGCCTGGTGTGGCCGGCGAATATAAGCCCGGCATCGCCGCGCTCTATCGTGAGATAGACGTGCCCGTGATCCCTGTGGCCACCAATTCGGGCGTCCACGTCTCGCCCAGCGGCTTTTTTCGCAAACCCGGCCTGATCGTTTTCGAATATCTTGAGCCGATCCCACCTGGTCTGAAGCGAGCGGAGTTCATGCGCATTCTTGAGGAGCGGATAGAGACGGGATCGATGGCGCTACTTCAGCTTTGAGGCGCGTTTACCAAAGCGATCAAAGCTTCCATCGAATGATCGCGTATTCCCTCCTGGGCCAGATGCTCCACAAGATCTTGCAGATATTCCGTGTTGCGACCGGATCGCCCCGCAGCGCTCGCGATCAGCTGCGCCTGTCGCTCAAGGCTGAGCGCGCCAGCCCACTGCGGGTGGCGCACGTCGGACAGGAATACCAAACATTCGCGGCGACGGCCGTCAGTCAGGCGCACAAAGCGGCGCGCTTCGACGTAGGTCTCGGTCGGCTGCTCACGCTCCATCAGATAACTATAGACTGCAGACCAATCAGCCGGCGCGATCCGGTAGGCCATCCCGCGTGTGGCGCCGCCGGGAGCAAGTCCGAGCACCAGGCCTGGCCGCTCATAGGTGCCACGATGGTGCACAGAGTAGATGCAAAAGGCCCGCCTGCGGCCATGCAGGGTCGCCGCAGTTCGCTCGGCGAACGCAAAACCCGGCCGCCACATCAAGCTACCGTAGCCGAAGACCCAAAGCTCGTCTGACATCGCGCCCCGCTGTAAGAAGCCTAATGTCTCTGCCTGATCCTCTCCCGCCCCGCAAATTCCGTCGCTTGGGCCTATGGCTTCCCTTCGCTGCTCTGGGCTTACTGATCATAGGCTGGAGTTTGGCCTGGGTTTGGGCGCGGGGCCAGGTTGAGCACAAGATGGACACCGCCGTTCAAGCGCTTGGCCAGGCGGGCTACCAGTTATCTTGGAAAGCGCGGACCATCGGGGGCTATCCTTTTCGGATGGATGTCACCCTTACGGAGCCTCGAATTCGCGAGCCCTCGGGCTGGGCGCTCGAAGCACCAAGGATCGAGGCAGAGGCCCAGATGCACGCGCTTGGCAGCTGGCTCATCGCCGCTCCCGAGGGGATCACCTTTGCGCGCCCCTTGGGCGGCCCTGTCGTGGTCCAGGGACATTTGATCCGGGCCAGCCTTACCCACATGGGTCAGCACCCGCCGAGTTTCTCGTTTGAAGGGGTCAAGCTAACCTTCGCGCCTCAGGCCGGTGCCGATCCTTTTGCGCTCAGCGCGGCTGAGCGGGTGGAATTCCACCTTCGCGCCGGGCCGGACGATGAAGGGGGCGTTTTTGCCACCGTCGACGGGGGCAAGGCACGGCTATCGGGCCTCTTCGCCCGCGTGTCCGGGGACAAGCCGATCGCCATCGTCTGGAATTCAACTCTTTCGAAGATGAGCGCCTTCCATGGCGCGACCTGGCCTGACGCGGTGCGTCATTGGTCTGATGCGGGCGGGCGAATGACCGTTCGGCAGGCCGGAATTACGGCGGGTGATGCGGTGATGGGTACGAACTCCGGGACGCTCGGGGTGGCTTCTGACGGACGGCTTTCCGGTGTCCTCAACGTTACACTGCGCCAGGCACCGCGCGCGCTGGGGGCGATGAGCGATATGGGCGCCATCAACTCTGAAGCCGCAAACGCCGCCACCTTGGTCACCCAGGCTCGTCAGGGTTCGGGAGACGCGGCCCAGGCGACGATCGACTTCCAGGCCGGCCGCACGACTCTTGGGCCGGTCGCGTTGGGCGCTTCTCCTAAAATCTATAATCTACGCTGAAAAAGAGGGACTCCATGGCCTCGTTTTATGACCGCTTCATCCTTCCACGGCTGCTAACCTATGCGTGTTCCGCCTCCCCGATCATGCACCAGCGGGCCAAGATCGTGCCGAAGGCCAGCGGCCGCGTCTTGGAGCTGGGCGTCGGAATGGGCCTCAACCTCAGCCTTTATGACGCGGACAAGGTGACCAGCGTTACAGGTGTCGATCCAGCCTCGGAGCTTCGCACGGCCGCCCTGGCGGCCCCGCGCGACCCGCGGCTTCAGCTTGATATCCAGGATGGGACCGCCGAGGACCTACCCTTCGAGGACAAGAGCTTCGACACCGTGCTCTGCACCTTTACGCTTTGCTCGGTTTGCACGCCCTGCGTCGCCCTGGCTGAGGCGCGTCGGGTCTTGAAGCCCACGGGTCGCCTCTTGTTCTGCGAACATGGCCTGGCGCCTGACGCCGGCATCGCCAAGTGGCAGCGACGCATCGAGCCGTTTTGGAAACGCATTGCCGGCGGCTGCCATCTGACACGGCCAGTCGGCACAGCTATCACCGCTTCGGGTTTCAAGATCGAGGAAGCAGACAGCATGTACGTCCCAAAGACGCCCAAAATTGCGGCCTGGAACGAATGGGGTGTCGCCGCACCCGTTTGAGGGTCAGGACTTATAGCGCCGCATCGGGTCTCGTGCGCTGAGCTCTGAGGAGGCACTTCCTGAACAGTGTTGGGCGTCTGACTGGAACGCTCGGATCGATGTGTTGGTAGCTGGGGGCGGGATCGAACCGCCGACCTGTGGGTTATGAATCCACCGCTCTAACCATCTGAGCTACCCAGCCGCACACATCGAAAGTACGTACCTGACGGTCGTCCTGCGAGCGAGGCGCGGTTTATAGGGTTTCAGTTTGGCGGCTTCAAGCGGCTTAGGTGTGACCCTGTCGCTCAGAGCGGTTCGAAGCTGCGTCCTGGCTCTTGCGACGGAAAGAACGGTCGCGCCAGCACCTCCCTCATCACGCCCTTTGAACGTCATGGTCAGATTGCTTGATTGGCGCCGTCTGGCAACTCATCGCAGCGCTGATCTCGAAGACCTGGGTGACATCGATCGGCTTGGTCACAACTGCGTTCATGCCAGCGGCCGGACGGGCCTTGGCCTGAAGGCTCATGGGATTGGCTATGAGCGAGCGCCCCGGTTGTTTGCAACACAAAGCTAAGCCCATTCGATGCCTGGAGAGTCCAAGATCGAACCTTAGGGGCGAAAATGTCGTACCTCCCCTCTCGCCCCCGCTGCGCCAAGCCGATACCGTAATGACAAATCATAAGCGTGCGGCCGCGCTTTCCAGCGCATCCGCCGATAGGGGCTGAAACAATGTGTAAGACAGAACGAGCGCGACAGCGGCCTGTCGTGGCGATGTTTGGAGCTCTTGCGATCACGCTAGGGGTCGGCGCTGCAAAGGCCGGTCCGGCATCAACGCCGCCGATGGGTTGGAACAGCTGGAACCATTTCGAGGCTAAAATCGACGACGCGACCGTGCGCGCCCAGGCCGATGCCATGGTCGCAAGCGGTCTGCGCGAGGCCGGCTATCGCTACATCAACATCGATGACACCTGGGAAGGCGCGCGCGACGCTCAAGGCACCATCCATCCCAATTCCAAATTTCCAGACATGAAGGCGCTGGCCGATTACGTTCACGCCAAGGGCCTGAAGCTTGGCATCTATTCCTCGCCTGGCGCCAAAACCTGCGCCAACTTTGAAGGCAGCCTCGGACACGAGACGCAAGATGCTCAAACCTACGCGGCCTGGGGTATTGACTACCTGAAATATGACCTCTGCAGCCTGGGCCCCTCAATGCAGGCCGCAGGCGGCCTGGAACAAGCCCAAGCCATCGAACTGGCTGCGTACGAGAAAATGGGCGCTGCCCTGAAGGCGACGGGTCGGCCCATCGTCTACAGTCTCTGCCAATATGGCTTCTACCAGCCCTGGCGTTGGGGCCGCTCCGTCGGTGGCGTCCTTTGGCGCACGACCGGCGACATTACCGACAAGTTCCCCCGCATGATCCAAATCGCCGAAAGCCAGGCTGGTCTGTCCAAGTTCCAGACGCCCGGCGCTTGGAACGATCCCGATATGCTGGAAGTCGGCAACGGCGGGATGAACGCGATCGAATACCGAACGCACATGAGTCTTTGGGCCATTCTTGCGGCCCCGCTGCTGGCCGGCAACGACCTCAGCAAGATGACGCCCGAGACGCTATCGATTCTCGGGAACAAGGGTGTCATCGCCATCGACCAGGACCCAGCCGGAAAGCAAGGTGACCGCGTTAAACAGGAGGGCCCGCTAGAGATCTGGGAGCGCCCGCTCGCCAATGGCGCAAAGGCCGTAGGCCTGTTCAATCTGTCAGACCTGCCGGCCAACATGGAGCTCAAGACGGCCGACCTTGGCCTGAAGGGCAAGGTCGCCATGCACGATGTCTGGGCTGACAAGGACCTGGGCGCGCTTGCCAGGTTTAAGGCCGTCGTGCCGGCGCATGGCGTGGTGCTGCTGCGGCTAGCCAAATCCGGAGGATAAGGGCTAAGGGCTCAAATCGGCGATTCAGCCGTCCTGGAGATGGAAAATGAGGACGGGCGCGAGCGCGAGCGCCCAACCAGCCAGCTGTAGGGCGAAGCCTCCCACGACCCGTCGCGTCCGGTCCCATTTTGCCGCCATCAGAAAGGCTAAGATCCAGGGTGCCTGCAACAATACGAGCCGCTGCCATATATGCGCAGCCGCGCCTTCATCCTTCAGGTCGCGCTCCCAGCCGGATTTGACAACGACGATGGTCAGGCTAACCGCCGCTGCGGACATGATGACCGGGGTCCATCCGGTGAGGCGATTTATGACATCCCTTTTCACAATGGGCCTCAGGTTAGCTGACCGGTGTAATCGCGTCTTCGGCGCCGCGCGAAGAGCTCAGGCAGGCGTTTCTTCTTCTGCCGCCGCTCCCAACCCGCTACCTTCTGCGCCTACATGAGCGTGCTGCATCTTCTGGGAACGGCCGGCGACGGAGGGGCGGAGACCTACTTCGTGGACCTCGTCACCGCCTTAAAGCGCGGCGGCGTCAGCGTCGCGACCGCCATCCGGCGGCATAAGGGCCGTGAGGCTGCACTGAACGCTGCCGGAGTGCCGGTGAAGGTTTTGGGGTTCGGCGGGCCACTGGACATCCTGACCAGGACCGCAGCGGCCGGCTATGCGCATCGCAACAGCAGCGCCTTGTTGGTCGCCTGGATGAACCGGGCTGCGCGACATACACCCAAAGGGCCCTGGGCAAGGATCGGCAGGCTCGGTGGCTACTACGACCTCAAATACTACGCGGGCTTCGACGAGCTGATCGCCAATACCGCAGACATCGCCGAATGGATCGTAGGCCAGGGATGGTCCGCCGGCCGGGTTCGCTACATCCCCAATTTCGCTGCCGCCCCGCCGCACGGCGCCCCGGCCGACCGCGCAAGCCTGACGACGCCCAAAGACGCCCCCCTTCTTTTAGCCATGGGCAGACTGCACGATTCCAAGGCTCACGACGTCAGCCTACAGGCGCTGGCTGAGCTGCCGGAGGCCTACCTCTGGATTGCGGGCGTCGGTCCTCTTGAGACCAAGCTGAAGGCCATGGCCGAAGCGCTTGGCGTACAGGGCCGAGTCCGGTTTCTGGGGTGGCGAACCGACCCCTCTGCGCTTTATCGCGCAGCCGATGTCTGCGTCTTTCCCTCGCGCTATGAGCCATTGGGAAACGTCGTGATTCAGGCCTGGGCGCATGGCCTGCCCGTCGTGGCGGCCGCAAGTCAGGGCCCTGGCAGCCTGATCAAGACTGAGCAAGACGGTCTACTCGTCCCGCTCAATGATGCGGGGGCCCTTGCTGAAGGGGTGCGCCGGGTCCTGGCTGACCCGAAACTCAGTGCCCAATTTGCGGGGCGCGGTCGTGAGCGGGTGGCCGCTGAGTTCTCCGAGGCCGCTGTCGTGTCCCAGTGGAAGACTGTCTTTTCCGATTACGGGGTCAGCTGAATGTGCGGCATCGCAGGACAGCTGGGCGGGCGTGATCCCCGCTCTGCTGAGATGATCGGCGCCTTGACCCACCGGGGTCCTGACGGCGTGCGCACCGAGAGCGGCCCTGGCTGGTCGGCGGCGCACGCACGGCTTTCGATTATCGACCTTGAGGGCGGTTGGCAGCCGCTGCATGCCGCTGGATCGACCGTCATCGGAAATGGCGAAATCTACAACTATCGAGAACTGGCTGAAGAGCATCAGCTGAACGGCGTCCTCGCCACCGGTTCAGACTTCGAACCCCTGCTGCATCTCTATGCCAAGGAAGGTGAGAAGGCCTTCGAGCGATTGCGCGGCATGTACGCCTTTTGTCTGATCGGACACGACGGCCGGGCGTTCCTTGCTCGCGACCCTTTCGGCATCAAGCCCCTCTACATTATGCAGCATGAAGGGGGCTTGGCCTTCGCCTCTGAACCTCGCGCCTTCTTCAAGGCCGGCCTGATGCAGGCGGTCATGGACGAGGCGGGGGCCAAGGAGCTTTTGGCCTTGAACTACACGCTGGGCGCTCGAACGACGTTCCAGGGGCTCCGCCGGCTCGTCCCTGGCGAAATCTGCGAGATAAAAGACGGACGTATCATCGCCAACTGGCGACGGCTTGCGCTTCGCACAGCCGCTGCGGAATCGATCTTTGCTCAGACTTCCAAGGTGGGTCGCGCGACGATCAGCAGTGACCAAACGGGCGTGCCGGTTCGAAGCCCGAGCTCAGATCACCGAAACAAGCCGGATGATGAAACGCTGTTGGGCAGGCTCGACACCGTCCTCGAGAACAGCGTCCGTGTGCACCAGCGTTCCGATGTACCCTATGGGTTGTTCCTCTCCGGCGGCATCGATTCCGCCGCCATCGCAACCCTGATGGCGCGTCTGAACGAACGCCCCGTTACAGCCTTCACCTGTGGCTTCGACGCCCCAGGCGCAGCGGATGAGCGCGCTCAAGCCGAGCGCGTGGCCAAGGCCCTAAATCTGGATTGGCGCGAAACAACGTTTGGAGAGGCGGATTTCTGGCGGATCGCACCTGAGGTCGCATGGGCCCTGGATGACCCAACGGCGGACTATGCGACGCTACCGACCTACAAGCTGGCAGAAGCCGCAAAGGGCACGCTGACGGTGGTGCTGACTGGAGAGGGCGGCGATGAGCTGTTTGGCGGCTATGGTCGCTATCGTCGGGCGCTGCGGCCCGGCTGGATGGGCGGCCGACCGGCGGAGCCTCGTGGCGCAGATGCCGCAACCTTGGACCGATGGCGGATAGAGGCGACCGCACCCCCGGGCCTGACGCCCCTTCAGCAGGCCCAATGGGCGGACGTGGCGACCTGGTTGCCGAACGACCTGTTGCTCAAACTCGACCGATGCCTGATGGCCCATGGTCTGGAGGGGCGCACGCCCTTTCTCGACCGCGCCGTCGCCGAATTTGCCTTTCCGCTGCCCGACCGGCTCAAAGTCCAGGGACGCTATGGCAAGTGGCTGCTTCGCAAATGGCTAGAGAGGGCCTGCCCGGCTGCCGATCCCTGGGCTCGCAAACAGGGCTTCACAGTCCCCGTCGACACCTGGATCGCGCCCCGCGCCGCCGATATAGCCGCTCGCCTGGGCGACATAGCCGCTGTCCGACTGGCGAAGCCAGATGCCGCCGAAGCGTTCATAGCTGGAGCTTCGGGCGTCAGATGGCCACTCTTGTTCTTCGCCCTATGGTCGCGCATCCACCTTGAGGGGGCCTCACCGGCGGAAGCGTTGGCCAGCGTCGTGGGAACAATCTGAAAAACTCATGCCATTCCGCTCATCTGCGAGTGGGAAAGAGATGAACACAGCCGTTAGACCGCAGCCACACCGTATCGCATCCCAATCTCCGCTACGGTCGCCTCGAACTCTTCGACCGTTTCCTTGATGATCTGGGCCACAGGCTTAACCGTATCGATCCGTCCAGCGACCTGACCTGACAGCGCGATGGACGCCTCCATGTCGCCGCCGAAGTAGAGATCCAGCGCGTTGCCAAACTCGGTCATTATATTTTCAGGTGCCGAGATCTCATAGGCGGTGGTCTTCTGGGTCCTTAGCGCCCGCAGCGCAGGTCCTGGACCGAAACGGTTCAGAAAGACGGTATCTGTTTCTTTGGCGGCCAGGATCGCATTCTTCCAGTTCTGGTGCACCGGGCTCTCTGCGGCCGAGACCATTCGCGTGCCCATCTGGACGCCCTCTGCGCCCAGCGCGAAGGCCGCCGCCATGGTACGTCCGTCGGTGATGCCGCCTGCAGCGATTACCGGCACGCCGACCTTTGAACAGATCAACGGCAGCAGCACCATGGTTGCGACGTCACGACCGTTTTTAAAGCCCCCACCTTCGCCGCCCTCGACGACGAGCCCGTCGACACCGGCCTCAATGGCCTTCAGGGCTGCCGTCAAAGACGGGACCACATGAAAGACGGTCAGGCCCTCCAGCTTCAGGGCCTCACAGTATTTGTTCGGATCGCCTGCGGATGTGGTGACGAACTTCACGCCCTGGTCGACGACAAACCGCACGATATCGGGGTCGCGCACGAAGGCCTGGGCGACGTTGATGCCCCAGGGTTTATCGGTCAGCGTCTGCATCTTCCTGACCTCCTGGCGCACCTCATCGAGGCGGCCAGAGGAGGTTTCGATGATGCCAAGCCCACCAGCGTTGGATACAGCAGACGCCAGCTGCGCGCGTGCAATCCAGCCCATCGGCGCTTGCAGAATGGGGTATTTCACGCCCAAAAGTTCGGTGATGCGGTTCTTCACTCGACACTCCGCTTATCCGCCTGAGAGCTGGATCACTTCGGTTTGAAACTGTTGTTGCTGCGGTCTGCGTCGGGCAAGCGGCGGTCGGGATCGACCGTGGCGTCGGCGATGGCACCGCCGTCCAGCACATAAACGTGCCGACCCGACTGCATCCAGGTCTCCACCGGAACGCGGATGTCCAGTTTCTTGCCGTCCTTGAAGAGGATCCGAAGCGTGGCCGGCAAGACCAGTTGCCCACGATTTTCCAAAGTCACATGGGCGCCCTTAGCGGGATCTCCATCGACGTAGGTCACGTCGCTGACAGCCATATCGTGGGTCCAGTTGTTAAGGAAATAACCACGCCAAAAATAGGAAAGGTCTTCGCCGCCTGCGCTCTCCATCGCCCGGAAGAAGTCGCTGGGCTTGGGATGTTTGAAAGCCCAGTCGGAGATATACTTGCGAAACGCTAGGTCGAACCTGTCTGGGCCCAGGATCTCTTCGCGCAGCAGGGTGAGACCAAAGGCAGCTTTGAAGTAGGTCACGGGGTGGCGATATTTCTCGCGCACCGAATCGGCGCGGCTGACGATGGGCGGAGCGTCTGGATCTCTCAGCAGCTCTGCGATCTGCTCGGCCGGCGTCCCGGCGCCTGGCGCATATTCGCCGTCGCGCTTGGGCCCATAGACGCCGTTTGCGAAGTCGTCGGACTCGTAGACATCAATGAAGGTATTGAAACCCTCGTCCATCCACGCGTCGCGCCGCTCATCGGAGCCAACAACCATCGGGAACCAAGTATGCCCAATCTCGTGGGCTGAGATGAAGAAGAGGGTCTTGGTCCTGTCCGTGATGCCATCGAAGACGATGCCTGGATATTCCATCCCGGTCGCTGGCCCTGCGACGTTGATCGCATTCGGCCAGGGATAAGGATACCAGCGCTTGGAGAACCGCTCGACGGAGTCCTTCATATATTCGGTTGACCGGCTCCAGCCTTCCTGGCCGACGCTCTCCGGCGGATAGACAGACTGTGCCATGGCGGTCTTACCATGCGGCAAATTGATCCGGGCTGCATCCCAGACAAACGCTCGACTGGCCGAAAAAGCCACATCGCGCGTATTCTCCATATGGAAACGCCACGTCTTTGTCGCACCATTGGCCGGCGGTGTTGCGGCCACTTCCTCACGTGCACGGATGACCACCGTCTTGTCGCTTGCCTTGGCAATATCCCAGCGCGCGCGTTGTTCGCGGCTAAGCACCTCGTTCGGATTGGTGAGCGCGCCGGATCCGGCAACCAGCATGTCAGCCGGCACCGTCACGGCGTAGTCGAACATGCCGTACTCCAGGTAAAATTCGTTCGCGAGATAAGGAAGCGTATCCCAGCCCCGTACGTCATCGAAAACCTGCAGGCGCGGGTACCATTGCGCTAGATCGTATATGTCACCGGATTTGTTGGCATTCCAGGCCATGCGCCCGCCGAACAGGCCTGGGATCGTAAAATGGTAGCGAACATGGACTTGAACCTTCCCGCCACCCGACGTGACCGGTGCCTCCAAGTCAACGCGCATGCGAGTGTCGCTGATCAACGTCTTGACGGGTTTTCCGTCGACCGTCACAGCATCGATTATGTAGCCGTCAGTCGATAGCTTGGGATCAACGCGGCGGCCGCCTGACATGGCGTAGCCACGACTTTCGCGGCGGTAGAGGTTCTGGTCCATCTGAAGCCAGAGGAAGCCCAGGGCTTCGGAGCTGTTGTTGGTATAGGTGATCGTCTCATCGCCTGTGAGCACGTGAGCTGCGGTGTCGATCTTGGCTGCAATTTTGAAGTCCGCGCGGTTCTGCCAATAGGCCGCGCCTGGCGCGCCAGAGCCGGTGCGCAAGTTGTTGGCCGGCGCTGGCAAGGAAAGCGGGCCAAAGGTCTTCAAAGGATCGTAGGCCGCGGTTGGCTGGCCTTGAGCGGCCGGCGCAAACGCAGCAGCCACCACGGCCAGAATCGTCAACAGTCGCAGCGTCATGTGGGCTCTCCAAACTCAGCCCCTCATCTCGCGCGACGCGCGATGTCGCGCAAGACCAGGCTAGAGTCCCAGCCGCTTGACCACTTCCTCGCCGATCGCCAACGACGATGTAAGTCCGGGGCTCTCGATACCAAAAAGCGCCATCAGGCCTGGCAGTCCATGGATATCGACACCATCAAGTTGGAAGTCTGGCTGAGGCTCGCCGGGGCCATGGAGCTTTGGGCGGATGCCGGCGTAGTCGGGCGTGAGTGCGCCATCTGGCAAGCCCGGCCAGAATTTGCGGATATACTGCGCGAAGACCGGCGCCGCAGCAGGGTCAACGCTATAGTCGAGGGCCTCGACATAGTTCAGGTCTGGCCCGAACACCGCCTGGCCGCCAAGATCGCGACGGTAGTGAGTGCCGAGCGCGCCAGGAATAGGCGGCGGATAAATCAATCGCGCGAAGGGTGCCTTGCCGACCAGGCGAAAGTACATGCCCTTACCGTAGTGACCCTTAGGTATGCTTGCCGCAGGGAAACCTTCGATTGTGGAGGCGACGGCCTGGGCTGACAGACCCGGCGCAGTGACCAGGAAGCGACAGGTCAGCTGAGCCGGCTCGGCCCCGCCAGCGTGGACCTTGAAGCCACCGCCCTCCAACGGGGTCGCCCCTTCGAACGGTGTCGCGACGACCACCGCCCCGCCGCCGGCCTCGATCTCGCCCAGCAAAGCCAGCATATAGCCATGACTGTCGAACACGCCGCTCTGCGGCGAGATCAAGGCGCCTTCGCAATTCAGCAATGGCTCCAACGCCAAGGCCTGAGCCTTCGTCAGCTCCCCCATGCCCTCGACGTCATTCGCATGGGCCTGTTCAAGGATAGCACTGAGGCGAGCGACCTCATCCAGATTGGTCGCCACAACCAGCTTTCCGCATCGATCGAAATCGACATGGCGAGCCTCGAGGAATGCGTATAGCAGGCGCCGGCCCTCGACGCAGAGGCGGGCCTTCAGTGAACCCGTAGGATAGTAGAGCCCCCCGTGGATCACTTCGGAATTGCGCGACGAGACCCCCTGACCAATCGAGCCATCCTTATCGAGTACCGCGACGACGAGACCACGCTGGGTCAAGGCGTAGGCGCAGGCCAAGCCCACGGCGCCTGCGCCAACGATCACCGCATCAAAGTCGAAATCGGCCATAGGTCTCGCCTAGCGTGGAAGTCGGGCCATTGGAAGCGCCGGCACCTTCGGATAGATTTGGAGCAAATGGAGAGATGCGCATGAAGGGCTTGTTGTGGGTGATTACGGGAGCCTTTGCGTTTAGCGCGACCGTGGCTGAGGCACAGGTTTCCATCGACCCGTCGCGGCCGGCGGCGATCGCAAGCATCCTTAACTGGAAAGGCGAAGAGCAGGCCAAGGGCTTTCGCGATATCGAACACATCTTCAAGACCCACACGATCGCGCGTGGAAAGACTGTCCATCCTCTACCTGCAGCCACGCGGCAGATCGACCCGACCTTCGACTACGCCGGTAAGACCTGGACCATCGAGGCCTATATGAAGGCCTATCGCGTCTCGGGTCTTCTTATCCTGAAGGACGGCAAGATTGTACTGGAGAACTACGGCCTGGGTCGCAAGCCAACCGACCGCTGGACTTCATCCTCAGTCGCGAAGTCGGTGACATCGACACTCGTCGGCGCCGCGATTCAGGACGGCAAGATCAAGAGCCTGGACGATCCCGTCACAAACTACGTCACCGACCTGAAGGGGTCGGCCTATGATGGGGTTACCGTCCGCCAGATGCTGATGATGAGCTCGGGCGTAAAGTGGAACGAGGACTACCTCGACCCAAATTCCGACGTCGCCAAGGCTGGCGGGTCGGTGACGGAGCCGGGGATCAATCCGATGGTCAGCTATCTGCGAAAGCTGCCGCGGGAGCACGAGCCCGGGACGGTCTTCCACTACAACACGGGCGAGACCGACCTGGTGGGCGTTCTGGTTTCCAAGGCCACCGGCAAAAGCCTGGCGCAGTATGCCTCCGAGAAGATCTGGAAGCCCTATGGCATGGAACAAGACGCCATCTGGATGACCGATCCGGGCGAGCAGGAACGTGGTGGTTGCTGCATATCCATGACGCTTCGTGACTACGCGCGGGTTGGCCTGTTTATCGCCGGCGATGGCATCGCGAACGGAAAGCGGATTGTGCCAAGGGGCTGGGTTGCCGAGGCTACAAAGCGCGAAATCGACAACGGCACAAAGGCACCTGGCGGCTATGGCTACTTCTGGTGGATTCAGGAAGGCGGTAGCTACTCTGGCATTGGCATCTTCGGCCAGTCGGTTACGACCTTCCCGAAGGAACACGTGATTATCGTGCAGAACGCCGCCTGGCCAACGCCCACGGGCAAGGAGCTTAGCGCCGCGCGGGCAGCGATGTGGGAAGGCGTGCGGGTAGCTTTAGAGCGGCCATGAGAGCAGTCGGATAAGGGGCTGCGTCAATTTCGGGGCAAAAGCGCCCCCGACACTTGAACGCGCCACTGGAATAGAGACTTTCGAGGGGCCGCTCGTCCGGTTTACAGCCGCTGGCGGCCGTCCGCGACGACGGCAAGAGATGCTCCTCAGGGGGTAAGCTGGGCCGTTTACCGTCCGGCGCTGTTCAGATTTGCTTACCCGTAAATTTACTATGTTTATGAATTATATAAGGAAAATTTACCCGCAGTTAAATTTATAACTTTCTTATACCACCAATCGCTCTCAAGGTCTCGAACACGCCTTGCTCAGAGCTGCCCGTGGAATTGAGAAAGGGTCGTCCATTGTCCAGTTTCCTTTCGCGCTTCGCCAGGAATGAGTCCGGTGCGACAGCTATCGAGTACGGATTGATCGCAGCGCTTGTCGCAGTGGTCTTGGTCGTGGCGCTTGGCGCTATGGGCAACAAGCTGTCTGGCGTCTTCAATAACGTCAGTTCGAACCTGCCCTAGTCGCCTCGCCCCTTATTGCGCTCGAAAACGCACCAATGTGATGACTGGCGTCGGCGCGTCGTGGTGCGTTCGCCCCGCTACGGTTTGCAGGCACCTCCGGGTCGAGCTGACCCTAAGAACGTGACGATGCCCCCCCTTGAGCGGGGACCAACACCGTCGCACCCTGCTGTTCCCATCGCATCCAAAGCGCTTTCTCCTCGGCCTTGGCGGAGCCGATGGAGGCCGCTTTGATATGGCCATAACCACGGATTTTCTGCGGGATGGCCGCGATCTCGACGGCGGTCGCCAGTCGCTCAGCTGAAAGGCCAAGGGTCAACTTGGCGAGGCTCGACTGATATTCGCAGATGAGATCGCGTTCTGTCTTGCGTTCGTCGGTGTAGCCGAAAAGGTCGAGCGCCGAGCCACGTAGGCCTTTCATTTTGGCCATCAACGGAAAGACGGCGTCGAGCATCCACCCACCAAAGGCGATCTTTTGCGGGCGACCGTCCTTGCCTTTGCGTGCAATGAGCGGCGGCGCGAGCCAGACTTTGGTCTTGCCTCCGCGGAAAGTCTGGTTGCGATAAGCCTGGAAACGACCGTCCGTATATAGACGAGCGACCTCGTACTCGTCCTTGTAGGCCATCAGCTTGTAAAGATTGACGGCGACGGCGCGGGTCAGAGCTTCGGAACCCAGTTGCACCTCTGCGTTGCGCACCTGCGCCACGCGATCGAGGTAGCGACGGGCGTAGGTGGCGTTCTGATAGGCGATAAGTTCCTTCGCGCGATGCGCGATCAGGTCGTCCAACGCCATGGTCTCGGGCGTCGGAACATCATCATCGCGCTTGCCACGTTCGGCTGGATCGTGAGCGGCCTTTCGGCCCAGTTCGAAGGCCTGCAGGTTGGTCTCAGCGTCAACACCGTTCAACCGGATAGCGCGGTAGAGCGCGCGACTGGAGATCGGGATCACGCCCTTTTGCCAAGCGAAGCCGAGCATAATCATATTGCCGTAGATGGCGTCGCCAAGGTTGTTCACAGCCAGGTTCTGGGCCGGCATCGCGTCGTAGGATTTCACAGCGGCCGCCAAGCGCTTGCCTTGTAGGTCGGCGTCGAAGCGGACGTCGCGATCGGAGACGAAATCCGCGGTGGGTGCGAAATCGGCATTTCCCACGGCGACGGTGCGATCCTTGGCGTAGAGTGATAGCGCATCGGCACCGCCAGCCGACAGCAGATCACAAGCGATCAACACATGGGTGCTGGCGGCGGGCACTCGACCGCCAACGACGGTCTCTTGCGTCTCGCCGATCCTTACGTGACTGAAGACCGCGCCACCCTTTTGCGCCAGTCCTGTCATGTCGACGACTGAGCTGGCTCGACCATCCACATGTGCGGCCATCGCCAAGATGGAGGCGACTGTGGTGACGCCGGTTCCACCAACCCCCGTAAACAGGATATTCCGGACACCCTCCAGCGGCTGAAATATCGGCAGCGGCGTCGAGAAAGCGGTGAGCGCCGGCATGGCCCGGCGATGCGGGTTCTCAGCGCCATCAAGCGTGATGAAGGAGGGGCAGAACCCGTTCAGACAGGAATAGTCTTGATTGCAGGAAGACTGATTGATCTTCCGCTTACGGCCGAACTCGGTGTTCAGTGGTTCTACCGACACACAATTCGAGGCCTTCGAACAGTCACCGCAGCCTTCGCAAACAAGCGGGTTGATCATCACCCGCGTCGGCGCAGCTTGCATGGTGCCGCGTTTGCGGCGGCGGCGCTTTTCGGTTGCGCAAACCTGATCATAGAGCAGGACCGTTACGCCGGGTGTCTCGCGCAGCGTCTTCTGAACTTCCATGAGGTCTGCGCGCGGGAAGATCTCTACGCCGGGCGCAAGATCGGTGACGTTCTTGTAGCGCTCGGGCTCAGCGGCCACGATGACGATCTTCTCGACGCCCTCTGCATGGAGTTGACGCGTGATTTGCGCTGGGGAAAAGCCGCTTTCGGCCGCCTGGCCGCCGGTCATGGCAACGGCGTCGTTGAAGAGTAACTTGTAGGTCATCGACGATTTCGCGGCGACCCCGGCGCGGATCGCCAGCGAGCCGGAGTGGTTATAGGTGCCGTCGCCGAGGTTGACGAAGACGTGGCGCTCGTTGGTGAACGGCGAGGCACCCACCCAGGAGAGGCCTTCGCCACCCATGTGGCTATTGAGGTCGGTCGCGGGGTCGTTGAAGCTGGCCATATAGTGACAACCAATGCCGGCCAGGGCGCGCGAACCCTCAGGCACACGCGTCGATGTGTTGTGCGGACAGCCTGAGCAGAAGAACGGCTTGCGCTGCTGATCGGCGCTCAGCGTCACGGCGGCCATGGAGGCAGCGGACACTCGGGCTAGGTAGTCATGAACTTTCTCCATATGCGGGCCGGGCGGAAGTCGGTCGGCAATGGCCAAGGCCACCTCTGCAACGGAGAGTGAGCCGATCTCTGAGAGTAACGGATGGCCCTGCTCATCGATCTTGCCGATGATCTTAGGTCGGGCGTGGGCGGGAAGTTCGTAGAGCGCAGAACGGGCCTGGGTCTCGATAAGTGGGCGCTTGTGCTCAATGACCATCATGATCTCGAGGCCCGCGGCGAAGGCGCGGATCCCCTGAGGTTCCAGAGGCCACGGCATTCCGACCTTGTAGATGGCAACGCCCAGGTCGCCAGCCTCGGCTGAGGAGATCCCCATGGCCGAGAAGGCCTCAATGACGTCCTTATAGGCTTGTCCTTGGCAAACAATGCCCAGCCGCGGACGTGAGGAGCCCAGCATAACGCGGTCGATCCGATTGGCACGGGCAAACGCCAGCGCGGCCGGGATCTTCTGCGTGCGGAGCCGGCGTTCCTTGTCGAGCGGCTGGTCCTTGAGGCGAATGCCAAGGCCACCGGCTGGGATGCGGAAATTCTCGGGAAGAACGAACTGATGGCGGCTCAGGCTAACGTCAATGGTGACGCCGGAGTCCATGGTGTCGGCGAGCGCAATAAGGCCGACCCAGAGGCCAGAGTAGCGGGACATCGCGTAGCCCAGCAGGCCGAAGTCCAGCACCTCCTGCACATCGGCCGGAGACAGCACAGGCATCTCAAAGTCTTGGAACGCGAACTCCGACTGCGACGGCAGAGTCGAGGATTTGCAATTGTGGTCGTCTCCGGCCACCGCCAGGACGCCCCCCTTGGGAAATACACCCGCGAAGTTGGCGTGCTTGAAGGCGTCGCCCGTCCGATCGACGCCGGGTGCCTTGCCGTACCACATGCCAAAGACGCCATCGAACTTGGCGCTGTCAGGGAAAAGATTTGCCTGCTGACTGCCCCAGACAGCTGTGGCTGCCAGGTCTTCGTTGACGCCCTCCTTGAAAACCACATCGGCGGCCTGCAGGAATTTCTTGGCCCGGCCGGCCTGTTGATCGAGACCGCCCAGCGGTGAGCCTCGGTAGCCCGACACAAATCCAGCTGTGTGCAAACCCGCAGCCTGGTCGAGGCGATGCTGGTCGATCAAGACGCGCAACAGGGCCTGCACGCCGGTTATGAAAACCCGGCCCTGTGTGAGCAGAAATTTGTCGTCGAGCGTCACTTCGGCATGCTGCATCGCAATTTTCTTCCGTCTGCCTCTCGCGCGCTCCTTAGAAGATCATATAAGTATGCGGCAATTGCTTGCCAAAAGCGTGCCCCTGCTCGTGGGTTTCGGGGCACGAACTACGCTCATTAGGCGCTGCAGAGGGTGGAAAACGTGTCTGAGGTCCTTGACGCCGTCGATGCCAAAATCCTGGATCTGATCCAGCATGATGCGGGCCTGTCGGTCGCCGAGATTGCTGAGCGTGTCGGATTGTCATCCAGTCCGTGCTGGCGGCGGATTAAAAGGCTTGAAGACGCAGGCGTCATCCAGCGCCGCGTAACGATCCTTGATCGGGAGAAGCTGGGCCTCGGATTCGAGGTCTACTGCACTGTCAAACTCAGCCTGCCGACTCGCGACAACCTCGATGCGTTCGAAGCCGCGATCACAAAACTATCGGAGGTTGTGCAATGCGCCACCGTGACGGGCTCGGCCGACTATGAGTTGCGCGTCGTCACCCGAGACATGCACGCCTTCGATGACTTCCTTCGCGAAAGAATCCTGTCGCTGGGCTTGGTGTCGAACATCGAAAGCCGAATTGTCATCCGCTCCGTTAAGAACACGACCGCCGCTCCGCTCGGTCTGATCAGCCCCTATATCAGCGCGCAAAGCTGATATAGCCGTCAAAAGACGGCCCAGATCGAACGCGTCATCGACCAAAGGCGCAGGAGACGGATCCAGCCTTCGCCCCCCCGCGCGCGTCAGAGGAACTGCCAATCTTTCGAAGGCGCCGGCATGTGAGCCGGCCTCATCGCCGGCAAGGGCTTGGCGGTTGCAGCGAAAGTGAAAACCCCGTTCGCCGATATGCTTTGTCCGCTGGGCGCGGGATGGCGGCGCAAGCGCACAACGCCTGGTGGTTTCATGGGCGGGGACCTGATCTACATCTGATCCATGAACGTCAGCGCCTTCGACCTTTTCAAGCTCGGGATCGGGCCCTCCAGCTCGCACACCATGGGACCGATGACCGCCGCTGGGCGGTTCCTGAAACGATTGGACGCCAGACTCGATAAGACATCACGGGTTGTGGTGACACTCTATGCGTCGCTGGCGCTAACCGGCCGCGGACACTCCACTGACCGCGCGGTGATCTTGGGGCTGTCGGGATTCGAGCCCGGGACACTGGATCCTGACGAGGCAGACCGCGTCGTGAAAGAGGCCCGCTCCAACCTATGGCTAAACCTCGGCAACCGGCGCGGCATCGCCTTCGATGAGGTGCGCGACCTGATCTGGGAAGGTCGCACCCGACTGCCGCAACATCCCAACGCGGTAAAGTTCGCGGCCTTCGAGGCTGGTGGCAAGGTAGTGGAGGAGCGGACCTATTTTTCAATCGGCGGAGGCTTCGTGCGCGACGAAGATGAGATGGGCCGCAATACGCCACCCGAACCTGGCGCGCTGGTCGATGTCCCCTACCCGTTTGATAGCGCCGCGCAGCTGTTGTCGCTCGCCTCCAGCGCAGGTCTCACAATTGCAGACCTCATGCGCGCCAACGAGCGCGCACGGCGCAGTGACGCCGAGATCGACGCCGGCCTCGATGAGCTGGCCAGTGCCATGTACGCCTGCATCGAGCGGGGCATGCGCACGGATGGCATTCTGCCTGGCGGGCTGAGCGTCCAGCGCCGCGCCTTCCAAGTGCACCAGAGCCTGATAAGCGATACTGACCGACGCCTTGCAGACCCTCTGGCGGCTCTCGATTGGGTGAACCTCTGGGCCTTGGCCGTAAACGAGGAGAATGCAGCCGGCGGGCGTGTGGTCACCGCGCCAACCAATGGCGCGGCTGGCCTCATCCCAGCGGTGCTGCGTTACTATGACCGCTTCCATCAGGGCACCCCCTACGGGCGACGGATATTCCTGCTGACCGCCTCGGCCATCGGTGCCCTCTACAAGAAAAATGCATCGATTTCTGGCGCTGAGGTGGGATGCCAAGGCGAGGTGGGCGTCGCTTGCTCAATGGCTGCGGCGGGACTTACCGCCGCGCTTGGAGCCTCCAACGCTCAGATCGAAAACGCCGCCGAAATCGGCATGGAGCATAACCTTGGCCTCACGTGCGACCCGATCGGCGGCCTGGTGCAGATCCCTTGTATCGAGCGCAACGCCATGGGCGCAGTAAAGGCCATAGACGCCTCGCGGCTGGCGCGACTGGGCGACGGCCAGCATTCGGTAAGTCTCGACAAGGTGATCGCCACCATGAAGCGAACCGGCGAGGATATGAGCCACGTGTATAAGGAGACTTCGCTGGGTGGCCTTGCGGTGAACCTGGCGGCGTGTTGAAGCGACCGCGGCGTTCCCCATCCGTGTCGCACCCATCTGGCCGGCACCTCAGGCCTGCAGCGCCTTGCGCGTTTGTTCCCAGTACTGGGCCCCAGTCACCAGCGTGACCACGGTCGCCAGCCAGAAAAGCGTGTGGGCGGCAATCGCGAAGGGGCCAGCGATGCCGGCCTCCTGCGGTAGGAACGGGAAGGCTCCCCAGGCGGCGACCACCAGCTCCAGAGCAAGTGCTGTCATTTGCAAGGTTGTCTTCCACTTTGCGAGCAAGGTGACGGGCAACTTCACGCCCTTGCCGGCCCCAACTTCACGCAGCGCGCTGACCGTAAATTCTCGAAAGAGGATCAAGCCCGCAGGGAGCAACACCATCGGCTGTGGCCCCAGCGCCATCAGACCGAGCACCGCACCACAGACCAGAACCTTGTCGCCGATCGGGTCGAGGATTGCGCCCCAGATACTCTCCGCATTCAGTTTTCTTGCCAGCCATCCATCGAAGAAATCCGTCACCGCGGCGATGACGAAGGCATAGACAGCCCATCTTTGAAGGGTGAACTGCGTCTCGGGTGTCAAATGATCAGAAAGCCCAGGCACCGCGCCTGCAGACGCAGCCAAAGCCAGGAACATGAACAGCGCCATCACAAGGCGCATGGACGTCAGGATGTTCGGGAGAGATTTCATCGCTCAATCCAGCGCGCCCACCGGCGCTTTGTTCCGGCAAGCTTAGCTGGTCGTTTGCGTCATGGAAAACCGTCAACGGCTCAGTTTGGCGACGGATCCGGATAGCGGAAGGGATTGGTGGCCTTCGGTTGGGTCGGAAGCACATTGCGCGCAAGCGGCACCTCGCTATTGGCCGCATCCAGCAGCAGCGTTGCAAGGATCACCGCGGCCTGGCGCAGATCGTCGGGACGCACGTGATCGAAGGTGTCCAGGTTGGTGTGATGGGTGTGGCTTTCATAATCCAGCGGGTCCTGAATGAACTGAAACGCTGGCAACCCGAGTTTCACCATGAACACGTGGTCCGTGCTGCCGGTTGGCTGAGCAACGACACTCGTGGCGCCGAGACTTGCAAAAGGTGCGAGCCACTCCTTCAGGACAGGAACAGCGGCGAAATTGCCCTCAGCGTAGATGCCGCGAATTTTGCCTGAGCCATTGTCGATGTTGAAGTAGCCTGACATCTCCCCAAAACCAGGAAGGGTCGTCACCGGGTAGTTTTCAGAGGCGTAGAAAGGCCCCAGCTGCGAAAGCTTGGGATCTCCAACGGGACGGTGCGCCAGGTATTGATCGACATAGGCGAAGGACCCCAAAAGCCCCTGCTCTTCGCCAGCCCAGAGCGCGAACCGGATCGCACGTTTTGGCTTTAGGTGCAGAGCCGACAGGATGCGCGCAGCCTCCATCACGATCGCACTGCCAGAACCGTTGTCGGTCGCCCCGTCGCCGGCCACCCAGCTGTCCAGATGGGCGCCAGCCATGACGTATCCAGCCTTGGGGTCTGAGCCTGGAATATCAGCCAGGATGTTATTGGCCTTACTGTCGGTGTCGTCGAAATGGACGCGGTTATCGATTTCCAGCCTGACTTCGCCGACCTTCGCAAGTCGTGCGAGCCGGCGGTAGTCTTCGGCCGCGATCTCGACGGCGGGAAGGGTCGCGGTCTCCCCGATCTTGTAGTTGGAACCTTCTCCATGCACGACGCCGCCGTCGCTGCGTGACATGGAGGCTTGGGCGACAGCGCCCTCCTCAGCTAGGAAGGCGTCAAGCTGTCGACGGAACAAGACGCGCTCTGCGCGTTTCTCGGCCGCGTCGGGGTTGAAGTTCGGCTCTTCGTAAGCGTTCAGCTTTGCAAGGTCAGCCTCGCCCATTCGCACGAAAGCTGGTTTGGTTTCATCCCTCGGTTCAAGCGGAAGGGATGTGAGGACGATTTTGCCCTTAAGCTTACCCCTCCAGGCCGCAAAGTCGCGCACGGAGCGCAGTGGCGCAACGATGATCGGGGCCGACACCGCCCCAGACGTCGGCGGCGACCATGCAATGGGGATCGCGCGCAAAGCCACTGGCCGCGGCGCAATCATCCGAACGCTTGAGGCTTCGATCCACCATCCTCGCCCGAATTCGAAAGACTGCGTACGTACGTTTGTCAGACCCCAGACTTTGAAGCGCGCCTGGGTCCAACGCTCCGCCTGCCGCATCGCCGGCGAGTTTGTCATCCGCCCACCGATCTGGTCGGCTAGGTAAGCTGCTGTTTCTACGACTTCGCCATGGTTGAACCCTTGGTCAGCGATAAGGTTGATCGTCTGCGCATCAACCGGCGCAGCATTTGCGGGCGGCGCAAGGAGGCTCGCCACCACGGCTAGCGCGCTCCAATAAGTCTTGATCATCCGCCTTCGCCCCTGGGGAAACCTCCCTCGGCGTTAGAGCCAAGCCGAGCAAAAGACAATCCGCGCGCCAGATCGCGCGGCCAAAATTCTTCAGACGTTCAATGCGTTTGCGCACCGAGCGGGGTTGCTCTGGCAAGTGCATTCACCGGTCGCAATTGGCCCGCGATAAGGCGCCTGAGCGGGAACATGAACTGGCCTGCGACGGACCCAAGGACCCCACCAAGCGCCTTTACCAGTGCGTCCGAGATGACCGCATCGCGCCCCGGCACGAGAAGCTGCGCAGCTTCAAGTGCGCAGACCAGGACAACAACGAACATTGCCGAAGCCAACCAGCGGCGACCTGCCGCCAAGGCCAGGAGACCGCCCAGAACAACGTAGGCCCCGAACCGCTCTTGGTTCGCGCTCGCCAGATGAGGACGCAGGCTTATGGGGCAGAGCGTCGCAAAGGTGATTGCCGCGATGCCCAGCACAACCAGGCTGAGCAATAGAGGCGAAGGCTTGGCAAAGCGTCGATTAGCTCCAGGGTAGGAAGGCGCCTGCGCCATCGGGGTTAAGCTCGCACGGTTGATTGCGCGGTGTTCCGCTGTTCCGACCACGGCTTACATCACTAGGCTTAAGAGACGGTTCCACTCTTCAGCGACCGAAACCGCGCGCCGCTCGCCTCCAGGACAAGCCCTTCACCAGCAAGCCGGAGCTTCTTCGCGGCCTATTTCCTGGCCGGGACCAGGCGAAGGATCTCGCTCGGGCTTTCGTCCGTGATGACGTAAATCAGTCCATCGGGACCTTGGCCGACATCCTTGGTGCGCTTGCAGCGGTCCATGAGAAGTTTTTCCTCGCCCACCACACGCCCGTTCTTCAAATCCAGGCGAACCAACTGGCGGCCGGACATCGCGCCTAGGAAGACGCTGTTCTTCCATGCCGGAAAAGCCTTGCCGTCATAAAAGGTCAGTCCCGAGGGGGCGATCGAGGGTGTCCAGAAATAGACGGGCTGTTCCAGCCCATCCTGTGCAGTCTTGCCGCCGTTGATCATCGCCCCGGAGTTCTCGCGGCCGTAACTAATGAGCGGAAAGCCATAGTTACCGCCGAGCTTAATTCGATTCAGCTCGTCGCCGCCCATAGGTTCATTCTCGCCGACCCAGAGCTCACCGGTCTTGGGATTGAGCGCCGCGCCCTGGATGTCGCGGAAGCCAATGGCGTAAAGGGCTGGATTTGCGCCGGGGGTCTTGAGAAACGGATTGTCCTTGGGGATCGCACCGTCTGTCGCGATCCGCAGAATTTTGCCGCGCGGATCCGTCATCGATTGTGGATTGGGTCCGCCTGAGGCCACCTCGGCAGAAGCGATGAGCAGGGTGCCGTCCCGCGCCTGGACGATACGCCGCGGAGCCAAGTTGGGCTGCTCAAAGATCGTCTCGGCATCTTCCAGGGCGGCGCCATCGGCTGAAAGCCGCGCCTTGAGGATGCGACCGGCATAGGGCTCGCCCTTCGCCCGCGGAGCGAGCGTATATCCATAGTAAAGAATTCGGGTCTTGGCGAAGTCACGGTCGAGGACGGGGCCGGTGTTGCTGGTGCCCATGACACCGGAGATCTCTGGCGTCCCCTTCAGCGGCGCGGAGACTTGGCCTGTCGCGCTAACCCGACGCAAACCACCTGCGCGCTGCGAGACCAGCAAGGAGCCATCCGGCAGGAAGGCCATGGCGACCGAGCGGTCCAGGCTCGCCAGGACTTCGACGCTGAACGCCTGTTTGGATTTCACCTGCGCAGCTCTCGTCTGGTCGACGAGCAGCGGCTTGGGAACATAGCCATCCTTGACGTTACGATTGGCACCGCATAGCGCGGCGAGCCGGTCGTTCTGCGCAGGGGAACCCGATACGCCCGCATAGTCAGGACCTGTCGGGAATGAGGGTATGGCAGCAGGCGTCCCGGCCGGCTGCGACCAGGCTCCGGCGGTGGGGGTCAGCGACATGATCAGGCTCAGGGCTGTCGCGGCCTTGGTGGCGTTGCGGGTCTTTGACACGGGCGTTTCCCTGAGGGTGGCGAACTCGGCCGTTCGGCGCGGCGCGGGGGGTTTGACCATATCTAGGGCGGAACAACATTACGGCGCAAACAGCCGCGCACCTCGTGCGTTCGAAAACGCCCTTGTCCGTCTCGGGGATGAAGCCGGCGATGGTCGTCTCGCCGACTTTTACCCCCCCCTCAGCCACCATCGGCGAGGCGTTCGCTGATGATCCTGCGGCATGGACGGGCGGCCGACGATCAACCTGTTCGGGAACGATCGGCCTAAGGCGTCGCGACCGCCGCCAGTTCACGCACCCAGATATTGCGGAAGCTCAAGGGTGGGCTCGGGTCGCCGTGAGCCTGAAGTTTGATCGGGGCCGAGACATAGGACCGGTAGTAGGGCTTTCCAATGTAGAGGGTCTCACCGGTGAGCGTGGTGTTATTCTGGATCAGCACTCCATTGTGCAGAACGCTCACCCGAGCCGGCGATGTCACCTTGCCGTCGCTGGCAAAGGTAGGGGCGATCCAGATCACGTCGTAACTCTGCCATTCGCCCGGCTTGCGACTGGCGTTCACCAAGGGCGCAGCCTGTTTATAAAGGCTGCCCGCCTGACCGTTCACATAGGTCTCGTTCTGATAACTGTCGAGGATCTGCAACTCGTAGCCAGCGTCGGCGGGACCGGTAGAGGCAAGGAAGACCCCAGAATTGCCGCGCCCCTGGCCCGTCCCAGTCACGTCTTTGGGGATTCGCCATTCAAGGTGCAGTTGGTAGTTACGAAAGCTTCGCTTGGTCTCAATGTTGCCGGCCTTCTTCTCGACCGTGAGCACCCCGTTGGCCACACGCCAGCCAGCCGGAGTCTTGTCGCGGGTATTAACCCACTGCTCGAGATTTTTGCCGTCAAAAAGGACGATCGCGTCCGAGGGCGGAGCCTCTGACGTTGCTCCGGGCGAAACCACGGGGGGGACAGGCGTCCACTGCTCTGTATCCTGCGGCTTGGCACCCGGCGTCGGCGAAGGCACAGCTTGCGCCATCACACTGGTCGCAAGGAACAAGGTCAGACCGCCCAGACCTGCCGCCACTGGGAGACGGATCAAAGCTCCCAGCCTTTGCGGTATTGGCGAGTGAGATACTGGTTCGCCTCGGCGACATTGGTCACGCGGCCCGCGACGGCATCGTATTCGATGACGTGGTCGGTCCTGAGCGCGACGACGCCAAGATTCATCGTCTCGTTCAGCTGGGTGGCGTATTCGAACGGGCAGGAAATCTTCTCCTCCCCGCGAATGGCGCGGATCCAGTTCATTTCGTGGCCACTGATGCCACCCTTGATACGCGGCAGGGACACCGGGATCTTCTTGGCCTTATCGTCCAAGCCTTCGCCGATCAGCACCGGCTTTTCGCCGTAAGTCTCGTGCATCAGCATGCCGTGCGAGCCAACGAAAAGGACGCCGCCGTCGCCGCTCATGGACATGTTGGATGGGAAACCTGGCGGGGTCGGCGGAAGCAGGCCACCATCGTACCAGGTCATGTGCAGCGGCCCGCCCTTGGCCTTGCCGAACTCGTAACGACTGATGCTGGCCAGCGGATAGCTGGTGATCTCGGCAGGGCGCTTGGTGTCCCATAGGCTCTTGTTGCCAGCCCAGCGCGAGTGGCGCGTCTCGACCTTGGTGGGCAGACCCGGGTCCAACGCCCAGAACGGGAAATCGACCAAGTGAGCGCCCATGTCGCCCAAAGCGCCGGAGCCAAACGGCGTCCAGCCCCGCCAGTTGAAGTGGGCATATTCAGAATTGTAACCCCAGTCGATATCAGCCGGACCAAGCCAGGTCGGCCAGTCGAGGCTTGCCGGTGTCGGCTGGGCAGCTGGCCTTGACACACCTTGCGGCCAGACGGGCCGATTGGTCCAAACGTGGACCTCACTGACCTTGCCGATCACGCCACCACGGATCAGCTCAATGACACGACGGCCATCGTCGCCGGAGTGACCCTGGTTGCCCATCTGGGTGACCATGTTGGGATTGGCCTTGGCCAGCGCTGCGAGCTTTCGGCTCTCCTCGATTGTGTAGGTCAGCGGCTTTTGGACGAAAACGTGAAGCCCACGCTCCATCGCATGGCGGGCAGCCACGGCGTGGTGATGATCCGGTGTCGCGATCAGGACAGCGTCGATGTCCTTCTGCGTGTCGAACATCGTTCGGTAGTCGGTGTAGCGCCGGGCTTTGTCGTAGGCGTCTTTCAAGGCTTGCTTGGAGGGTGCGATCGCGCCGGTCTTGTCCTTCAAGGACTCTAGGACATGGTCGTAATCGACGTCGGTCGTGCAAACGATGTTCTGGCTGGTGAGCTTGGACATGTTGGCCGAGCCTTGGCCACCCGCGCCAATGACGGCGATATTGACCCGATCGCTTGGTGCCAGATGCCGGGCGGCGGCGAAGGCCGAGTCTGCAAACGCAGATGCGCCCAGGCCTGCCGATGTTGCGATCAGGCCGCGGCGGGTAATGCCCGTCGGATTGCCGTATGCGTCATTGCCTCGAAACCCGGACATCGCATCTTCTCCCCTTGCGGCTCTTCTTAAGCCGCAATTGGCCTATCATCGTCCTTGTTTGCAAGATCGTCGATCAGGGAATTCGATAGAGGGCACAAAGCTTGTTTCCGTCCGGATCGCGCAGATAGGCCAGGTAGAGCTTGGCCGTGGGGCCTTCTCGCACCCCGGGCGGGTCCTCGCAGTTGGTCCCGCCATTCGCCAGGCCCGCCGCATGCCAGGCATCAGCCTGTTCGGAAGACGTGCAGGCGAAGCCGATTGTCGCGCCATTGGCCACGGTGGCAGGCTCACCATTGATCGGCAGCGTTGCTGCAAACGTTCCGGTGGGCGTGCGCCAAAAAACGCGATGGCGGTCAACAACACCCGGTTTGACCCCAAGAGCGCCCAGCGCCGCGTCATAGAATGCCTTGGCTTTTTCCAGGTCGTTGATCCCGACCATGATGTGCGAAAACATTCGACTCTAGCCTCCACGCCCGCGAGGACGATTCCCCACAACTAGGGTGATGCGGGAAGATCGTGGGGAATTCAATCCTGTCCGAGCTGAAATGGAGCGGTCGCCGGACCCCGGCGACCGGACAATCAGATCTTTCAGTTCGCGCCGGTCTTTGCCTTCGCTGCTTCCTGTTCCTGGCGACGTGCGCCAGCCAGGATGGCGGGAAGCGCATAGTTCCCTTCGTGACAGGCGTACTCGTAGACGACCCCCTTCAGGGGCGCAAAATTGTACTCACCGCCCCAGGGCTTGTCCCAAGTGTCCGGGTCCTCGACCTGGAACTGATAATTCACTCGGGTCGGCGAGACCCGCGTGAAGCGCTCGATCACCTTCAAGTTTTTCCAGGAGCCCATGAAGGCGTCGCTCTGCGGGAAATTGGTGGTCTCAACGACCAAGGTTGATCCCTCCCAATGGCCGATGGAGTCACCCATGAAGGGCCGCACGTTGGCCGGGATATGACCACCTTTCAGCCGGACAATCCGGGTGTCGTGGATCAGCTCAACCTGGATCGCCACCGCGTCGGGGGTTTGGATGATGTAGTAGTCGTTGTTGTAGTAGCCGTTGGACACCATTGGCGGGGTGGAGTTGCGGCCAAAGCCCATGATGCAACGTTCGCCCAGCGCGCGGGTCTCATAACTATCATAGACGTCACGATAGCGGCCGAACGCTGGCGCCGCGCCAGGCTTACGTGCCGGCGGCTGACCGTTGGCGGTGGTGATAATGGAGGAGCGGTATTCGCCGTTCACTTCCATCATGTGCGCGCCAGGATCGATCCAGAAAGTGTTGTAGCCGCCCACGTCGCCGCCTGCGGCGGCAAAGTCCGGACGGATCGCCACCAGCTTGGCCTCAGCCGAATCCTTGTCGGTGACAGCGCCTGGCCCCTTGACCGTATCGGTCGGCCGATCCGCCTCGGCCAGAGCCTCGGCGAACGCTTTCTCCAGTCCCTTCGCCTCCACAGCCGACAAGACCAGCTTGTCCGTAAGCTTCGGGTTGCGGATCAGTGGCGTCATGGTCGCGTTCGACCAGTAGCCTGAAATGTCCGGTTGGCCGAAGGCCGTCTTCGGTGCCGTCCAACCCGGCGGCGCAATGGTTGGATCGCTCGAGGCCTTGGCGGCCGGAGCCGCAAGCGCGGGCAGAGCCATCGCTAGGGCGGCGGTGGAAAGCGTTCCCAGCGCTAGAGCGAGGATGGGTCGCATGGCGTCAGACTCCCGGTAGGTTTTTCGTTTTGATCCTTGGTGGATCATAACATCGACTCGGACGGGTGCACAGGCAAGCATTGAACTTGCGTTAAACGCCACCCGGACTGAGCCCGCATGACCCCCAAATTGTTGATCAGGGAAACGGCAACCCGAGGAAAGATCGTCGCCGGCTTGAGCCGCACAACAACCAGCTAAGTCGCAAGACTGGTGCGCTGGGCGTTGCGGCTTCAGAGAGAAATTCACGAAGAGGAACGCGCAGAGCTGGCATCTTAAATTCAGGGCCTCGTGCACGAACAAGGGCGATCCTTTCGCTGAAGCAAACCGTCATCCGCGACGCTAACCTTTCCGAAAGAACCCGTAGATCCGTTCCGCCAGCGCGGCGCTGACGCCTTCGACCTTCAGCAGATCATCCACGCTGGCCCGGCTCACCCCGCGGGCAGATCCGAAGGCGTGCAGCAGCGCCCGCTTGCGCCCAGGCCCCACGCCCTCGATCTCGTCGAGGGGGTTCTTCTTCATTTCGATAGCGCGCTTGGCGCGGTGCGTGCCGATGGCGAAGCGGTGGGCTTCATCGCGCAGTCGCTGGAGGTAATAGAGAACCGGGCTCTTGGGCTCGAGCATGAAGTAGGGCTTGCCAGGAATGAAGAACCGCTCGAGCCCGGCGTCGCGGTCAGGCCCCTTCGCAACGCCAACCACGGCGATATCCTCCACCCCTAGGTCGGCCATAACCTCGATGACGGCGGAGATCTGACCGGCGCCGCCGTCAATCAGGACCAAGTCCGGGCGGATTACGGCCTCCCCGGCTTCCTCCTCCTTCACCAAACGCCCGAACCGACGGCGAAGGACCTCCTTCATCATGCCGAAGTCGTCGCCTGGGGTGATGTCCGTCCCCTTGATGTTGAATTTTCGGTACTGGCTCTTCTGGAAGCCGTCGGGGCCGGCGACGATCATCCCTCCGACGGCGTTGGTGCCCATGATGTGGGAGTTGTCGTAGACCTCAATTCGCCCAGGAGGCGCCTCGAGGCCAAAGGCCTCGCACACGCCTGCCAGCAGCTTCGATTGAGCAGAACTTTCAGCCATCTTGCGCCCTAACGCTTCGCGCGCATTGATGACGGCATGCTCGACCAGCTGGCGCTTCTCGCCGCGCTGAGGACGAATGATCTCGACCTTTCGGCCGCCCTTCAGCGCGAAGGCATCCTGCAAAAGTTCGCGCTCCGCCGGCTCGACATTGGTCAGGATCAGCCTTGGGATCGGCTTGTCATCATAGAATTGGCCGATGAAGGCCTCCATGATGAGGCCATCTTCGTCCGTCTTGTCGACGCGAGGAAAGTAGGCGCGGTTGCCCCAGTTCTGGCCGGCGCGGAAAAAGAACACCTGGACACAGGCCTGGCCGCCCTCGGCATGCAGCGCGAAGACGTCGGCCTCATCAACCGTCTCTGGATTGATCTGCTGTTCCTGAGCGATGGACGCCAGCGCCCGGATGCGGTCACGCAAACGCGCTGCGCGTTCGAATTCCAGGTCGTCCGAAGCCGCCTGCATCTCGGCGGAGATCTTGCCCATCACGGCGCGGGATCTGCCGTGCAGGAAATCGCCGGCCTCTTCCACCAAGGCGTTGTAGTCCGGCAGGCTGATCAGCCCGGTGCAGGGTGCTGCGCACCGGTGTATCTGGTGCAGCATGCAAGGGCGCGTGCGGCTGTCGTAGACGCTGTCGGAGCAAGACCGAAGTAGGAACGCCTTCTGCAGCGTGTTCAGCGTGCGATTGACCGCGCCGGCACTGGCGAAAGGGCCGAAATAGTCGCCCTTGATCGTGTGAGCGCCACGGTGTTTGCGAAGCTGGGCGGCGGCATGCTCGCGGCGGATGACGATTTCGGGGAAGGATTTGTCGTCGCGCAGCAGAACGTTGAAGCGAGGCTTCAGCTGCTTGATCAGATTGATTTCCAGCAGCAGGGCGTCGGTCTCGGTGCGGGTGGTGATGAACTCCATCGACCGGGTCAGATCGACCATGTTGGCAATGCGCTGCGTGTGGAAGCGGCCTTGCGCGTACTGGGTAACCCGCTTCTTTAGGCTGCGCGCTTTGCCGACATAGAGCACCTCTGCGTCGTCGCCCACCATACGATAGACGCCCGGCCGATCCGGCAGGCGCTTGACCTCGTCCTTAATCAGCGCAGCGCCCCTCAGGGGCGCGTCGGCGGCAGTCGTCAGCATGAGGGAGATATAGTCGAGTCTCAGGGTTCGCGCAGCGGCGAGAGCATCCCTCCTCTCGGCGATATTGAGCCGGGAACCCGGGGTTATTTTCCCAACACGCCCAGCACCGCCAACGTCATCGCCTCGACACCCGTCCGGATCGATGGCTCCGGGATTGGGGCGAACTGTGGCGAGTGGTTCGAAGGCAGGACCTGGCCCTTCGATTGGGCATCAGCAATGACCTTCGGATCGTAGCCGCCGAGCCCCCAAAATAACGAAGGGACGCCAGCAATGATGAACTCTGAATAGTCTTCGCTGGCCGAACCGGGGCCGGGTGCGACGACGGCCCTGTCACCAAATGCCGCCTTGAAGATAGGGCCCGTTCGTCCCGTGATCGCATCATCATTGACGACAGCCGAAGCGCCGGCGTCGAACGTCACCACTGCGGGCGGCGCACCCGACATCTCCGCCTCGGCCTTGGCCGTACGGACGAGACCGGACTTCAATTTGGTGCGCGTATCCTCGTCGTAGCTGCGGATCGTGCCGCGAACGATGGCGCCATCCGGTATGATATTGCCAGCCGTCCCCGATTGAATTGAGCCAACGCTCAGCACGCCGAACGCCGCGGGGTCTTTCTCGCGGCTGATGACGCTCTGAACGTCGACGACAAAACGCGAGGCCTCCACCACGGGATCGATCGAAAGCTGCGGGCGCGAACCGTGGGCGCCACGTCCTTTGAACGCGATCTCGAACCCATCGGCGGCGGAGGAATTGACTCCAGCCCGATAGGAAAGCGTACCTGCGGGGCCGTTGCTGACGTGTTGCGCAAAGCCAATGTCCGGCTTGCCGAACCGTTTGAAGAGGCCGTCGGCGAGCATGGCGCGCGCTCCGCCCACGGTCTCTTCCGCAGGCTGACCAATGAACATCAAAGTTCCATGCCACTGGCTTTTCATCGCAACCAGCGCCTGGGCTGCGCCAACCCAGGCGGTCATGTGAATATCATGACCACACGCATGGTCGACGGGCGTGGGCTTGCCCTCCCAAAGTTGGGTGGCATGGCTGGCGTAGGGCAGCCCGGTCTTTTCCTCCAGCGGCAGAGCGTCAAGCTCGGTGCGCACCATGACCATGGGCCCTGGGCCGTTCTTGAAGATCGCCACGATGCCGGTGCCCCCGACATGTTCGGTCACCTCAAAGCCCATCGCGCGCATCTCGGCGGCGAGCTTGGCGGCCGTACGGGCTTCCTGGAAGCCAAGCTCGGGATGTTCGTGGATGTCCTTGTAGAGCGCGTCGAGCTGGGCGTAGCCACGGTCTAGGCCGGCGTCGATCTCAGCCTTTTCTTTCAGCACGCTGGCAGCCTTCGCATCGGCGGCATGGCCCGCAGAGCCGACGGACAGAAGGGCAGCGACGCCAGCAAGAAGGAGGGGGCGAATGGCACGGGTGGGAATCATAAGGCTCACCGGAAACTGAAGGCGTCCCACCATAGCCTGTGCACACGATACGTCACTTGCCAGAGAGGAACGGCAGGGCATCGATGATCAAGGGCTTCTTTTAGAGGGACGCGATCAACACAGCACAGGCGGCGTCGGCACCGTTGGGCGCTGCGGCGAAACCCGCAACTTAGGCCATGTGAGCCCGCTCATGGCCACCAAGGCGTTCGTCCCTGGTCAGAAATTTCAGCCTCGTCAGCGCCCCCAACCCATTGAGATTCATGAGTCTTGCGATGATGCCCAGGTCACAGATCTTCCCTCAGCAGGCGGGGTTTCAGAGCTTCAGCGTCCCTGCAGAGATCTTTTCGAAGACGCCCTTGGTGACCTTCACATAGCCTTTCTTGGGATCGTGAAAATAGAGCGGTCCCTTGATTTTGCCGGGGTCGTAGCCGTCGGCGATCAGGTCCATCTTTCGGGTCTTGAACGTACCCGTGATGTCCAGCGACGGCAGTAAGCGGACAAAGAGCGGTTGGGCGTAGGCCGGCAACGCGCGGGATACTTCGTCGCCAAACGCCTTAATGTCGAAGTCCGGCCCGACCACCAATGCCGCCATGCCGGCGCGACCCTCCGCGCTGGTAACTTCGACGCCATAGACGTTGGCCTCTTTTACGCCCGGGGAGCCCAAGAGACGCTCAGCGACCTCGTTGGTGGAAACGTTCTCTCCCTTCCAGCGGTAAGTGTCGCCGATGCGGTCGACGAAATAGAAATATCCATCCTTGTCGGTCTTCATCAGGTCGCCGGTGGCGAACCAGCGATCGCCTTTCTCAAGGACGTCGTGCAGCACTTTTTTCTCGGACTCTGTCTTGGAGACATAGCCGCTGTATTCGCTTCGCGCATCACCACCGATCTGGCCGATGCATTCGCCGATCTGGCCCGGGCCACACTCGATGCACAGGCCATTGGTTCCGCGGATCGGCTGTTGGCGCTCCACGTCGAATTGCACCAGACGTACATTGAACCGATTGCGCAGCCATTTCGGCGCCCGACCGATGGCGCCGGCGTGGCCATCGAAATTGAACATCGAAACGTTACCCTCGGTCGAGCCGTAGAACTCGAGGATCTCGGGGATGCCAAAACGTGTCTTCATCGCCGGCCAGATGTCGGGACGCAGACCGTTGCCGAACGCCATGCGGATCTTGTGACGCCCCTCATCCTCGCTGGGCGGCTGGTTCACGAGATAGCGGCAGAGCTCGCCAATATAGACGAACATCGTGCATTGTTCGTCGATTGCCTCACGCCAGAAATGCGAGGCGGAAAACTTACGGCGCAGGAACACCGAGCCGCCATTGAGGAGTGCAGCGCCCAGCGCGCAGAGCCCGCCGGTCGCGTGATAGAGGGGCAGTGCGACATAGATACGGTCGCTGGCGCTTGCGCCCGTCGATCCTGCGAAACCGCGCATGTAGAGCTGAGCGCGGACGTGGGTGATACGGGCCGCTTTGGGCAAGCCGGTCGTGCCCGAGGTGAAGATCAGCAGGGCCGTATCGTGGGCACGGACATCTTGGCGAACACCCTTGTCGGGTGGCAGCTGGATACAGCTCTTCAGCGCCTGGATGAGGTCGCGCTGCTCGCCATAGGCCGGGCCCATGATCCATTGCGGCAAGGCCTTATCCAGCAGCGATCGGGCGGCCTCGAAGACGGGCGAGGTCTCGGCGTCCACGATAATGCAACTGGCGGCGGAAATATTCAGGCAGTGCGCGAGCGCAACCCCCGACAGCTGGTTGTTGATCAGCGCGGTAACGACGCCGATCTTAGACAAGCCATACCAGATCGCGAAATATTCGAGCCGGTTGGGCATGAAAAGTGCGACGGTTTGGCCGCGACGCAGGTTCAGGCCCTTACCCCAGTGGGCGAAGCGATTTGCGATGGCGTCGAGCTCACCATAGCTCACCGTGCGGTCTTCGAACGTCATGGCTGGATGGTCGCGCCATTCCTCAACCGCAGCCTGGATATCGTCGCAGATCAGATTGGGGCTGTCGGGCGCAATCGATTTCACCCGCTTCAGCGTCCGGTTAAGGCCGCGCAGAAAACGCCACTCGCGCTGGAGATTGGCCGTGAGTGGCATCCAAGACCTCCGACTAGGCAGCCAACTTGGGGACCCGCTGGCTGCGGGGTCAAGCTCTTGCGATGGCGCAAACGGTTACGTAACGCTGGTAGCGAGATTGCGCAGCGCCAAGGCCACAAATCGTTAATGCCGTTTAAGAAAATCGCACCCGGGCGGGGCGGCGTGATAGACCAAATTCGGCGGTCATATCGGCGAATATGACCTCACGTTTGCCTAGGGTCTCGATCCGGGATTGCCAGAATTATGGCCGGCGGTCTCAGCGATATTCACCGAACCGATCCGAGAGGCCCCAGGCTTGCTCGCCCGTCGCTGCTGGCCGAGCACCTTGGGATCAGGAGACGCCTGCCCTGTCGCCAAGATGGTCCTGCTCAGCGGCATGACCTTGATAGAAAAGATCCGCTTCAGTATCCACCGCAGACAGAGCTCCGCGAGAAGGCCCTCTTGGCACCGCGTCCTGACGAGACGTACGCATTCGCGCAATAAAAACCAAGTTCGGCGGCGACTTATGGTGCGCGAAGGCGTAGTTAGATTGTTGCGAGCCTTTGAATTCCTCGCCGCCACCTGGCGAAGGACACGGCATGATTGATTCCATTGTCGCCACAGCCGACATCCAAGCGCTGGCGACGGCTATCGTCAACACGATCCGTGAACCGTTCCTGGTGCTTGACGCCGATTTTCGGGTCATAATCGCTAGCCGTTCTTTCTACGAAACCTTCAAAGTTAAACCTGAGCATACCCACGGCCTGCTGCTCTATGCGCTGGGCGATGGGCAATGGGATATTCCGGGGCTGCGTCTGCTGCTGGAGGAAATTATCCCTCAGCAATCGGCTATCGATGATTTCGAAGTCGAACATGACTTCCCAGGCCTCGGGCGCCGCACAATGCTGCTGAACGCCCAGATGGTTCGCTACGAGAGCAGCGCTGACCTGACGATCCTACTGGCCTTCACTGACGTCACCGCCCGTCGGGTCGTTGAGCGCGACCGCGAGGCTTTGCTGGCGCAAACCGAGGAATTACTGCGCCAAAAACGGGTCCTACTGCAGGAAATGGAGCACCGGGTCGCCAACTGTCTGCAGATTATCGCCTCGATACTGCTCCTAAAGGCCAGGACGGTGACGTCCGACGAGAGCCGTCAACATCTGCGCGACGCTCACGAAAGAGTTATGTCCGTGGCCGCCGTCCAATCCCATCTGCACGCCGGCGATGACGTCCAACAGATCGTGGTTCGGGACTATCTCTCCAAGCTCTGTGCAAGCCTTAGCGCATCGATGATCGGGGGCGCAGAGCCGTCACCCGTCCTGGAGGTGATCGCAGACAGCGGCGTCATCGGCTCGGCCCAGGCGGTGAGTTTCGGCCTAATCGTGACGGAGCTGGTGATCAATGCTCTGAAGTACGCATTCCCGAGCGATCGACCCGATGCGAAGGTGCTCGTGACCTATGCGAGTCAGGGCCACGACTGGCGGCTGACCGTTTCCGATAACGGCGTGGGTAAGATCGAAAGTGATGCCACCCCGGCCAAGGGCGGCCTTGGCACGGTGATCGTCGATGCCCTGGTCAAGCAACTCGGCGCGCGCCTCGACGTGCTCGATGCGCCTCCTGGGGTGAGCATCGCCATCACACGAACGGCCACGCCATCGCAGCTACCCGCAGCGGCCTGACGGCCTGAAACGTCTGCCACAGCGCCGAAAGGCGCTGGGCGAAATCACGCCGCCTGAACCAAATTCACTCGCGTTCCAGCCAATGTCACCACGCCTTGGGCGTCAATCCGGCCCCGCGCCTTTGCGACCGCTCGCACAGCGTTTGGATCGCACACCACCACATCGAATGCGCCCAGGCCCTCGCCGCGGGCGTCACGTGCCCTGACGAAGCGGATTTCTCCGCCGTCGAGCGCAAGCCTCCAGGTCTGGCCTTGAGCTTCAGGTGTTCGGCCCAGGACCTCGCCCCAGCGCCTGGCCATGGCGGCGGGATCTTCGCCCTGCAACTCGGCGCCGACGATGCCGGTCGAGACATCTGTGCGGGCGTGTTCGCGCCAAATCGGTCCGCCCCACTCCCAATGTTCCCAGGGATTCATGAAATCCAGCGATAGAATTGTCCCGCCAACGTCGCGGGGGTGCACGTGACTCATGGCCACGGCGCCGCCGTGCATGTCCGCCTGTTCGACGACTCGCACGTTGGCCGCGGCGATGCGGGCCCGCGCCTCTTTGATCTCAGGGACCTGCAGGATGACCATGTAACCACCATCGCCGCCGCGCTTTTCCAGCAGGCGGCCGGCCGTTGTGCCATCCTGCTTCGGCGAAACGACTTCCAGGAAGGTCTCGCCAATCGGGAAGACCGCATTCTTCAGGCCAAACTTGCCGACGCCCGGATCATCGTAGGCGTAATCGAGGCCCAGAATGGCGCGAATATCGGCCTCTGCCGCAGCGAGGTCATGGCCCACGAGGGCGATCTGGCGAAGGCGCATGGCTTGGCTCCCAATGATTTAGGCCAGCCTAAAGGCTTCCGTTGCACCCGGGTCAAGGCCTAGGATCGGAGCGATATAAAACCGAAGGAACCGCCATGGCTTTGCTCGACACCGGAACGCCCGATCTCCTCGCCGATCTGGATGCTGGCGTATTGACCATCACGCTCAACCGGCCGCAGGCGCGAAATGCCATGAGCGATGCGATGAACCAGGCGCTTGGCCGCCAGCTTGCCGCAGCGGAGCTGGATCCGGCTGTGAAATGCGTCGTGCTGACGGGCGCTGGTCAGGGCTTCTGCGCAGGGGGCGACGTCAAGGGGATGAACGAGCGCAATGCGGCCGGCGGTCGGGCCATCACGATCGATGAACAGATCGCGAGCCAGCGGGTCAACCAGCGAGCGACAGCAGGTAAGCTCTTCAAGATGGCGAAGCCAACCATCGCAGCCCTGCCTGGCGCGGCGGCAGGCGCGGGGCTCTCTCTGGCGCTGGCCTGTGATCTGCGGATCATGGCCAGCAGCGCGTTTTTGACCACCGCCTTTGCAAAGGTTGGTTTAGCCGGCGACTATGGGGGCACCTATTTTCTGACCCAGCTGGTGGGCTCGGCCAAGGCAAGGGAACTCTATTTCCTCTCTGAGCGATTGAGCGCCGACGAAGCGCTGCGGCTGGGCCTAGCCAACTGGGTCGTCGAGCCACAGGAGTTGGCGGCGAAGACCCTTGAGATCGCCACGCGACTGGCCGCCGGACCGGCGATTTGCTTCCGTTATATGAAGGAGAACCTCAACCGGGCGATGGGCGGCGAGGTCGACGAATGCCTGGATCTGGAGGCCACCCACCACGTCCACAGCGCAACCACTGCCGACCACAAGGAAGCCGCGGCTGCATTCGTCGAAAAGCGCGCGCCAGTGTTCCAGGGTCGCTGACCTGGCGGCGGGCTCGGCTAGGCCGTAAAATTAAGAGCCAGAATCCGGGTCATCGCGCCTTCCAGCTTGTTGGGCGGAACGCTTGCGCGGCGGGCGCTGTTGGCGCGAACATCGCGCGCCCAAGCCCCCGGAACGAACGGGCGTCAGGTCGGAAGCCGAACAGGATGACCACGATGAGGCTTGCCCTTGTCCTAGCCAGCATTTCGGCCGTGTCCGCCAATTCGGCCCACGCCGCCTCCCCAGCGACAACCAGATGCGTCCGCATTCAGGATATCGCCAACCCCACAGTCGGCGACGACCACACCCGTTATCTAAGTGTCGGGGGAAAGTCGGTCTATCGCGTGGAGATGCACAACAACTGCTTGGGGGGTTCTTCTTCATCCGATGCGATCGTTCTGACGGGGTGTGGATCCTCGAGCATCTGCCAGGCCATTGACCTCGACATCAGCGCGATGGCGAACGGCGGCGGATTGCCCTCACGCTGCATTGTCGACACCCTGACCCAATTGACGCCGGCGCAGATCACCGCGCGGCCGAAGAAGGTACGGCCCTAAGTCGCGCCGATCTCACAGCCGCCGGCAAGTGTGATAGATTGCCCGTGGACGCGTGGAGAGATGATGATGAGACTTCTCGTTCTGGCTGCCCTCGCCGGCTGCGCTATCGCCCTTGGGGCGGGGTTCGCGGCCTCGGCCAAGCCCGCCTCGGAAGACACCTGCTTTCTGACGCGAGATTTGCGGGGCCACACCTTGGGAACAGACGGCCACACCCTCTATTTCAATGTCAACGGTCGCGACACCTACCGGGCGACGATCCCTAACAGCTGTCTGGCCCACGCGACGGCCTCGGATGCACTTGTGCTCAGAGACTTTGGTCTTGGAAAAATTTGTCGTCCGCTGGACCTGGAACTGATCGTGCGCGGCAATCGCTGCGCAATCGAGACGCTGACCAAATTGTCGCCGGAGGCGGCCGCTGCCCTGCCCAAGACGCTGCAACCCTGAGCTTTGAAGGACCGTTGCGAACCCTCGTCTTGGTGCTAATCGGTAAGGAGATAGGCTCATGAAGTCCGACTTCGTTCTGATCGGGGCGGTGAGTACATTGCTGCTGGGCCTTCCTGCCACAGCGCAGCCGCGGGCTGACGGTGCCTGCTTCTGGACCCGAGACCTGCGCAATCACACCGTCGGCGATAGCCACACGCTTTATTTCAATCTGGCCGGTCGAGCCGTCTACCGCGTTGAGACCAGCGATAGCTGTCTGGCGGGCATGAGCGCCACCGATCCGATCGTCCTGCACGATCGGGCTTCGAGCGGCCAAGTCTGCGACAAGACCAACCTCGACATTTCCGCCAGAGGCGCGCGCTGCATCGTCGCCAGCATGACCAGGCTGACGCCAGCCGAGGCGGCAGCCTTACCCCGCCGCATCCGACCCTAACGGTGAAGCCCGACACGGATTTCTGACGGCGCAGATGAGGTCTGGGACTATTCCCCGGCGTCACTTCGATGTAGGGCCAGGGCCATGCACCTGTCCCGTTTCAATCCGCTTCGCTTCGCCCATCTTCCCACACCGCTGGAGCCGCTGCCGCGGCTGACCGGAGCCCTCTCCAACGCCTCGGGCGCAGGGCCCGATCTGTGGATCAAACGCGACGATTGCACAGGCCTTGCCGGTGGTGGCAACAAGACCCGAAAGCTGGAGTATCTGCTCGGCGACGCCATGGCCAATGATGCGACCACGCTGGTGACGCAAGGCGCTGTGCAGTCGAACCACGTTCGCCAGACGGCGGCTGCGGCGGCGCTTTTCGGCCTCGACTGCGAGATCATCTTGGAGGAGCGAACCGGCTCCAACGCCATCGACTACACCCAATCTGGAAACGTCCTGCTCGACGAACTGATGGGCGCCAAAATCCGACGCGTGCCGGGCGGGACCGACATGAACGCCGAGCTCGCGAAGGTGGCGGCCGAGGTCGCGGCGGCCGGCGGAACGCCCTATGTGATCCCTGGTGGCGGCTCCAATATCATCGGCGCCCTAGGCTACGTCGAGTGCGCTCTGGAGATCATAACCCAGGCCAATGAGATCGGCCTTGAGATCGACCGAATTGTCACCGCCACCGGCAGCGCCGGAACCCACGCAGGCCTGGTTGCTGGCATCGCAGTCATGGGTGCTGACATCCCAATTCTGGGCATCGGCGTGCGCGCGCCCAAAGATGTCCAGGAAGCCAACGTCTATAAGCTGGCCCTAGAGACCGCTGAGCTGCTCGGCCACAGGGACCGAGTGACCCGCGAAATGGTTGTCGCCGACTGCGACTACGTCGGCGCAGGTTACGGCCTGGTCGACCAAGACGTCATTGAAGCGCTTAAATTGGCGGCGCGCACGGACGCGATCCTGTTGGATCCCGTCTATACTGGCAAAGCCATGAAGGGCTTGATTGCTCTGTCTAAGGCCGGCCATTTCGACGGCGAGACCGTTGTGTTCCTGCATACGGGCGGCGCCCAGGGCCTCTTCGGCTACCAAACGGTGCTGGACGGCCACCTCTGATGGCCGAAGAGGAGGCTCGTTCCTCGCTCGTGCTGGGTGTCCTGGGCGGTATGGGGCCGGCGGCCACGCTTGAGTTCCTGGCGAAGCTGCAGGCCTTCACCCCCGCCAAACGCGATCAGGACCACATCCGCGTTTTGATGGATCTGAACCCCAAGGTGCCGGATCGCAACGTACCAGGCTCCGGTGCGGGCGCGGTGCTCGCTGAAATGGCCGGCGCACTGGCCGGCGCGGGTGCCGAGGTTCTGGCCATGCCCTGTAACACCGCCCACGCCCATGCCGACCTGATCCAGCGCGCGAGCGGCCTACCCCTCATCGACCTGATCGCGACAGGCGCAACCGCAGCCCGTGACCTGGGCGCCCGGCGCGTTGGCGTAATCGGCACGAAGGGTGCACTGCGGCTATATCGCGAGTATCTGGCCGCCCAGGCCATGGGCTTGGTCACCCTGGAACCCGAGCGCCAGGAAGAATTCATGGCCACGATCTATAAAATCAAGAGCGGCGACTTGGGCCCAGCCGTCCAGCGCGAGATGGCGGGCTATGCCGCTGACCTGATCGCCGGCGGGGCCGAGGCGGTGATCGCCGGCTGCACCGAGGCGCCGCTGGTGCTTGGATCGCAAGCTGGCCGTATTCCAATGATCGACCCGGGCGAGTTGCTGGCGCGTCGTTGCGTGGCGGTCTGCTTGGGCCGTGAGCCCGTCCCGGCGATGCCTACGATCTGAACCTGATTTCGGCTGGTTTCGCATCTGCAACAGTCTGGGCACCGCAGTGACGCAGTTTGCGCGTAGGCTTCAGAAAGGATTCGAAGTGGGGACGGCGGCGATGCAGCGACGGCTGGGAGCCCTGACATTAGCGGTGGCGTTGGGTTGCCTGGCCGGCCATCCGAGTGCGGCCCAAACGGCTGCGGCGCAAGGGCCGGCGGCGGCGGGGTTCACCCAGTTGTTCATCAGCCCCTGCGGCGAGCCCTATCGTGGCAGGCCAGGCGAGCCCTATCCGGTGGTGCTTTGGTTTAAGCAGGCCGATCTGAACCACGACGGCGTCGTCGATCTAGCGGAGTTCCGCGCCGATCACATGGGGTTCTTTGATGCCCTGGATGCTGACGGCAGCGGCTACCTCGATGGGCTGGAGGTGGCGTTCTATGAGACGCGGGTCGTTCCAGATATTCTGGGCCCCGAGCGCTTGGGCCTGCAGACCATCCCAGCCCGAGACGGGGCCCAGTTCTTCCTGGCGCAATATACCGGCCCCGCAGGCCCTGAGGGCGGCCACCCGAACGAAGTCGGGGGGTTCGGCACTCTTTCAAGTGGCTCCAGGGGGCCGATGCAAGGTCTTGACGCCAGACGCCCAGAACGTCGACAGCTCGCGGGCGCGGCCGCCTACGGCCTTCTGGCGGAGGCTGAGCCCGTCCGAGCCGCCGACGCCGATCTGAACGGGCGGGTCACCAAGGCGGAATTCCTCGCCGCCGCCGACCGCCGCTTCAAACTGTTGGACAAGCGTCACGACGGCAAACTGACGCTCGATGAGTTGCCGATGACCGCCTCTCAGGCGGCGCTTGCCAAACGCAAATAGCTCTGCCGGCGTCATCCTGTGGTGCTGAGCGATCAACGCGAGCGCAGCAGGACCGAGCCCAGGCCACCTGCAGCCGCGACCAGTAAAATGCCGACCCTATACCAAGGGGTCAAGAACGGCTCAGAGGCTGCATTACGGGCGTCGCATAGATCACCGCTCCGAGACCACCGGCGCGACCTCCAGCGGCAGGACCCGCTCGCCGAAGCTGCGTTGGCGCAAGGCCTCGGACCGCCCAGACCGCGCCGCCCAAAACCGGCAAACCGAGCGCCACGATCTGCAACGGGCAAATCATCGGAGAATGGCCCATTGGAAGCGCGTGATGGGTTTCCGGCGGTGCCTGGCCAAACCGAACCGAGGCCATGAAAAAGCCGATGCAGAAATAGGTGATGAAGAAAGATGCGATGACGAAAGACAGCGCCATGGCCAAGGCCGGCGCAATGTCGAGTGACGCAGAAAAATAGGTCGAAGGCGCCCCGCGGCGGGTTCTCCGCGGGGCTTGTCTCGCCCTAGAGCTGCGCCAGAAGGTAGTCGGCTGCCGAGACGCGGAACTCGCCACCCTCTTCGACATTCAATTCCTTCACCACGCCGTTGTCGACGATCATGGAATAGCGCTGCGAGCGCTTGCCCATGCCAAACCGCGATGCGTCAAAGGCCAGGTCCACCGCATCGGTGAAGGCTGCACCGCCGTCGGCCAGCATGGCGATGTCTTCGCCAACCGCCTGATCCTCTGCCCAGGCACGCATGACGAACGCGTCGTTCACGGACAGACATGCGATCACATCGACACCTTTGCCCTTAATCTGCGAAGCCAACTGCTTAAAGCCCGGCAAGTGCTTGGCCGAACACGTCGGGGTAAACGCCCCCGGTAGCGCGAAGAGCGCCACCTTCTTGCCACCGAAGAAATCCTCGCTCGTGACGGGCTTCGGACCCTCAGCCGTCGCCAGGGTGAGCGTTACGCTCGGCAGTTTGTCGCCGACTTTGATGGTCATGGGTCCGTTCCTCTGAGGTGTCGCCCTTGGGCTGCATGGCAGATAGCGTCATCTTCGTACTTCGCAAGCGCCCGTCGCGACTGCAGAGCGAACAGGCGATGGAAACGCCCCTTGAAAGCTACGTAGCCCGGGTCAAATGTCGAGACTATGGAAAGCGGATTCTTCTGCGGCCAACTCTTAATTGCCATGCCGGGCATCGGTGACCGGCGATTTCATCGCGCGCTGATTTTGATCTGCGCTCATGACGATCAGCATGCCATGGGCCTGGCGTTGAACAATCCCGTCGAAGGACTGACGGTGCAAGATCTGCTGGAAAAGCTAGACTTGAAGGCGACCATTACGCTGCCTCCAGACCTCGTGCTGGTGGGGGGTCCGGTGGAGCAGGAGCGCGGCTTTGTACTGCACACGACAGATTACTGCGGCGAGTTCAGCCTCAAGGTGGGTGGTGGCGTCGCGCTAAGCGCAACGCGCGAGGTGCTGGAGGCCATTGCTTCGCACAACGGCCAACCGAGCAAGAGCCTCCTGGCCCTGGGATACGCCGGCTGGGGGGCAGGACAGCTGGAAGAGGAAATCAAACAAAACGTCTGGCTGACGTGTGACGCCGACGAAGAGCTGATTTTCGATCACGACTATGAACGCAAATGGACCCGCGCCTTAGCAAAGCTTGGCGTCGATCCAGAGCGGTTGAGTTCAGCCACGGGACGCGCTTAGCCTCGTGATCCCGTGGCCTTCACCGGGGCAGCGCCGTCGACGTAGCTTTCATTGAGATAGACTTCGGCCTCTTGGGCAGAAAGTGCTGGCGCGTAGCCGAAACCCTGCCCGTAATCGCAGCCCAACAAAAGGAGTTGACGGGCCATACCGGCGTTTTCGACACCCTCGGCGACGACCTCAAGATTGAGGTCCTGGCCCAATTTCACCACCGATGAAACGATCGTAAGGGAGCCCTCGTTCGTGGCCATGGTGCGTACAAAATAGCGGTCGATCTTCAGCGTATCGAACGGCAGGCGCGTAAGATAGGAAAGCGAGGAGAAGCCCGTACCGAAGTCATCGAGCGCCAGCGCCGCACCGGCTGCGCGTAGTTCCGCCAAGATCACAGCTGCGCGTTCCGGGGCTCGCATGACGTCACCCTCGGTAACTTCGAGCTTCAGGGCACCTGGCGGCAAGCCCGTTTCCCGAATGATGCTGGCGACGTCGGAAACCAGGTCCGGACGGTCTATTTCATGGGTAGACAGGTTGACGGCGACGGTCAGCTCGCCAGCGGCTCTGTGCTTTTGACGCCAGCGCGCAAGCTGTTTGGCTGCATCGCGGATCATCATGGCGCCCAGTTCCTCCATCATTCCCATCTCTTCGCAGAGCGGCAGGAAGGTATCTGGCATGAGCAGGCCGCGCCGGGGATGGCGCCACCGGACGAGGGCTTCGAAACCCGAAAGGTAACCCGTAGAAAGCCGCACGATGGGTTGATAGAAGGGAAGAAGCTCGCCCCGACCGAGCGCGCCCTTGAGATCGCCTTCAAGCGCCAGGCGTGATAGGCCGTCGGTTTCCAACCCTCGACCATAGGCCGCAGCGCTGCCGCCACGCCCGTGGCTCTTGGCGGCTTCGACTGCGAGCTCGGCGCGGCGCAGCAGTTCGGCGGCTTCTGGCGCGTCAGAGCCCCCATGGGCCTCGACAGCGCCGATGGAAAGGGTCGGATGGATATCGAAGCCAGCCACGCGCAACGGAAGCTCCAGCGCGCGGCGGAACACTTCGGCACCAGGCGAGGCGCCAACACGCGCCATGGCGGCAAATTCATCCTCACCGATACGCGCCAGGATGGCGTCCGACGGGAAGGCAGCGGCCAAGCGCGAGCCGAGTGCAGCCAGCACCAAGTCAGCGCGCTCATGACCCAGCGCCTCATTAAGCCGCCTGAGACGGTCGAGGTCAGCGACGATCACCTCATAGTGGCCGGGAACCTGAAGCTGCTCACGCGCCCTTATGATGAAGCTGCGGCGATCAAGAAGACCGGTGAGGATGTCTTTGTCAGAGGCGGCGAAGCGAACCTCCGGAGCAACGACGCCGGCCGCACGAACGCCCTCCTCCAGCCAGACGCCTCGCCAAATCGAGATGCCGGCACCCCGCATACGAAGGCGAACGGCGACTTCCGTACCGGGCTCTTGAACGCGCAAGATGTCATCAGCGTAAGCGCGGTCCTGGGGCAGGGTAAGCGCTCGCAGGGCGGCGGAGGAGCAATCGGGAGCGAGCGGACCCAGTCCAAGCGCGCGGGTCGCGCCGGTTATCCGGACGCGGTCGCGCTCAGGCTCCCATACCCAAAGCGCAACATCAGCGGCGCCCAACGCTTCCAACGTCGAGGTCGCGTCCCACATCCAACGGTCGCTGGGCATTGCCAAAGGAAAAAACGCCCTATCAATTGGGGCGCGCCGAAATAGCGAACCCAGAGAAGAACCAGACTCTGGAGCCTTATGGTTTCCATAAGACTCCGGCTGTTTCAGTCAGACCGAAACACGCTCGTCCGGCCCTTCAGGCCGCTTGAACGACGAGATCTGACCGAACAGAACATGATCTCGCCATACGCCGTTAATTTTAAGATAAGACTTGGCGAATCCTTCTTCTTCGAAGCCAGCCTTAAGCAATAGGCTTCGCGAAGGGGCATTTTCGGGAATGCAAGCCGCCTCTAGCCGGTGCAACCCGAGGTTTCGGAAGGCAAAGTCGCTCAACGCGCGCACCGCAGCCAACGTGTGACCCTGGCGCGCAAAGGGCTTGCCACACCAGTATCCAACCGAGCCCATCTGAGCGACGCCGCGACGAACGTTGGAAAGCGTAATCCCGCCCGCCAGCGCCCCGTCGCCGGCTCGGAACACAAAGAATGGGTAGGCTGCGCCAGCCTCCCTGTCGCGGGCGTAAGCCGCGAGGCGGCGGCGGTAGGCGATACGACCTAGGTCATCAGCCGGCCATGTGGGCTCCCATGGCTGCAGAAAGGCGCGACTGACAGCTCGCAGCTCGCGCCATTGCGAATAATCAGAGGCGAGCGGCGCGCGCAGGAATACACCCTCGCCCTCGACGCGAAGTCCGCTCTCCGGCGCGATCCAGTCCAGAAGGGCCATGGCGCTGGAGCCTCGCGCAATTTGCGCGTGGGTCAAGCACGGAAACGAAGGCGTCGATCGCGACAGCGCGTTGCCATGCCGAACCTCATGCCTGCGAGCCTTCCCGCCAAGCTCGCGCTGGGCGCTGGCGTGGCGCAGGTCCCGTCGCGTTAAAGCGCGCGGCTGCGCGCAATTTGCGTTGGGTCATCCTGGTGCGATGACAACATCGACCCCGCCTTAGGCCCGAATCCCGGTCCGCGACGTTCCCAGCGCCTCCAGCGCTGACAGGGTCAGGTGGGATCCCAAAACATATACGCCGGCGTCCTGATGCGACCGGGCCTATTGGCCGAACAGATCAAGCGGCGCGTCGCGCCGGGGAGATTCTCCGGGTTAGGTCCGTCCGCAGGCTTGGCTTTTAACTCACGCTCAACACACATCAGTGGTGTTGGGGAGGATCAAATTTAAGCAAGACCTAGCCGAAAAGCGCCCTCTCAAAGGCCGGTGCAGCCTTGAGTGCAGACCTCGGCCCGAGCACAGCGGCGACCGCTTGTCGCTGCGACAAAATTCGCTCTGTGAGCTTGACCAAGTCCTCCGCCGTCACCGCATCGACGTCGGCCGCCGTCTCGGCGGGATCGAGAATTCGGCCGAACAGAAGGACCTGACCCGCGGCCTGTTCGGAGCGGGCAAGCGCGCTTTCGCGGCCCATAAACATTGCCCCCTTGAGCTGGGCCTTGGCGCGGGCCAGTTCGCTCGAACCCACGGGCTTCAGCATGCCTTCGATCTCTCCGGCTACAACCCGGGCCAATTCGGACGCATCCTTGGCCGCACATCCGGCGAACACGCCCAAGATGCCTGTGTCCGAGTAGGTCTCGGAATAGGCGTCGATCGCATAGGCTAGTCCGCGGTTTTCTCGCGCCTCTTGAAAGAGCCGCGAGGCCATGCCGCCACCGAGGATTTCGGCCAGCAGACGAAGCGCGAAATACGCCTCGTCGCGAACACCGACGGCAGGCAGAAGAAGCACGACATTGGCCTGTTCCAGCGTCTTTGCGACGGCCCGCTGACCCCCAACAAAACTTGCGCAGGACGCGATGGGGAGCGGCGCGCCCTCATCGGTGAGACTGCCGAAATCTCTTTCCGCTAGACGCAGCAGGTCGTCTTCTTCGACGGCGCCAGCGGCGCTGATCACCAAAGTCTTAGGTCCGTAGAGACTTGTCCGCCAGGCGTCCAAGGTCTCGGGCGTCGTTGTCGCAATCGACTGTGGGGTACCAAGGATCGGCCGGCCAAGCGGTTGACCCTGGAAAGCCGCACCTTGGGCCAGCTCGAAGACCAGATCGTCAGGGGCGTCGGCGGCTTCGGCGATCTCCTGGCCGACAACCTGCTTCTCGCGGGTCAGGTCAGCCTCGTCCATCGTCGGACGTTGGACGAGGTCGGCCAGCACGGCCGAGCCGAGATTCAGACCATCGGCGAGCGCGCGGACCTGAAAGCTCGTCCGCTCATAGCCGGTTGCTGCGTTGATATTGCCACCCTCAGCTTCGATGGCTTCGACGATCTGGCGAGCCGAACGCTCACCAGCCCCCTTAAAGACGATGTGCTCCAGCAGATGGGACCATCCGGAGCGGAGCTCGTCCTCAGCGCGCGCGCCGCACCCTGCCACGACCGATAGGGCCACAGTCTGCAAGCCTGGAATAGGGTCGCAGACGACGCGCACGCCATTCCTGAGCGTATGAACCTTGGGGCTCTGAATGGCCTCAGCCCTCCGCGAAGGCGCGGACATAGGCCTTGATGATCTCAGCCTCCGCAGGCAGGCGGTCGAAGCGTTCGGGGCGGTTGGCAAGGTTTGCGACGCCAGGTGGCAGCCGGGGCGTGACGCCGGAAGCCTTAGCCACCGCCTCGGGGAACTTGGCGGCATGTGCGGTCGACATGACCACCACTGGCCCCGGGAGCTCGGCCCTGCGCAGAGCCGACAGCGCGACCGCCGTATGCGGATCGACCAGTTCGCCGGTCTCGTTCAACGTCGAGATGATGGCGCGCGCAGTGTCGTCCTCGCTCACGGCTGCACCTAGGAAAAGTTCGCGCATGGCGGCGTAGGCCTTGGGCGGCACGTCGAATGCGCCGGCATCGACAAAGGCCGTAAACGCCCGCGCCGTCTCCACAGCTTCGCGCTCAACGCACTCAAAATAGAGCCGCTCGAAGTTTGAGGCCGACTGAATGTCCATGGCCGGAGACATGGTAGGGTGCACCATGCCGCGAGCGTAGCGGCCGGTCTCAAAGGCCTGAGCCAGAATGTCATTTGCATTGGTCGCCACCAAAATCTTAGCGACGGGCAGGCCCATGCGATGGGCGACATAGCCGGCGAAGGCATCGCCGAAGTTGCCCGAAGGCACGGCAAACGAGATCTTCCGGGTTGGCGCGCCAAGCGCGGCGGCGGTGGTGAAGAAGTAAACGGCCTGGGCGGCGATCCGCGCGAAATTGATCGAGTTGACGCCGGACAAGTCGACGGCCTGGCGCAATGCCTGATCCTGGAAGGCTTGTTTGACGATCGCCTGGCAATCATCAAAGGAGCCCTTCACGGCCACGCAGGCGACATTGGCCTCCGTTGCCGTGGTCATGAACCGCCGTTGCACCTCAGAGATGCGGCCCTCGGGGAAGAGGGCGACGACCTTGACGTTTTTACGGCCGCGGAAGGCCTCAACCGCCGCACCGCCCGTGTCTCCAGACGTTGCACAAAGAATGGTCTGCACCCGACCTTCGCGCCCAAGCAGATGGTCATAGAGCCGGGCCAGAATCTGCATGGCCACGTCTTTGAAGGCGAGGCTCGGACCATGAAAGAGCTCGGCCATAAAGACGCCAGGCGACAACTGCACGAGCGGCACGACGGCAGAATGCGTGAATGTCGAATAGGCCTCCTGACACATTTCCAGGAGGTCACCGTGACGGATCTCATCGCCGGCAAAGGCCCCGATCACGCTGGCGGCGACTTCGGCGTAGGACTTGTCAGCAAAGCCCGCGATTTCCTGCGCCGAAATCCGTGGCCACGCTTGAGGTACATAAAGGCCGCCATCGGGGGCGAGACCGCCCAGCACGGCATCGACGAAACCCACGTGAGGCGCTTGCCCACGGGTCGAAACATAGTGCATCAGCCCCTCATCTTCTTGAAGACCGCCGCGCCATAGACGCCGGCAAGTGCGCCGGCAAGGCCGAACCAGGTCAGCGCGTACTCCAAGTGGCGATTGGGGATATCGATCGGGAACGGTGCGGCCTCTAGCGCCTTGAAGTCCGGATTGCTGCTGGACTCTGCCATCAAAAAGACCGGGGCGATCGGCTGATCGGCGTTCAGCGCCTTGCCCATTGCCTTGGCATCGTGGAGGAACCATCGATCGGGCTTGTTTGGCGGGGTCATGAAGTTGCCGCGCTCCGGCTCGCGCAGGACGCCCACCAACACCACTTGCGCTGGATCGGTCGCATCGACCGGCGGGCGAGCTGTGACCGTGTCTGGCACAAAGCCCCGGTCTACCAAGATCGAGCGGTAGTAGGCGTTGACGACGAAACAGTTGGAGATCAGGCGTGAACCGATCTCGGAGTTGCGTAGGGCATAGAGCTCAACGGTCGGTGCGTGGGCAAGGCCTCGACAGGTCACCTTGACCCGCGTGAAGTCGACGTTGTGGCCATTCGCCAGCCCATCCAGCACCGGCTCGATCGGCTTGGCCGGCGCGGCCTCAGCAGAGGCGATATTGGCCAGAAGTGTCTCTTTCCATTTCAGGCGCTGAAGCTGCCATACGCCCAGGGCTATCAGGCAGATGAAGGCGATGACCGTCGCAATTGTCAGCCCAATGGGAAATCCGCGGCCCTGCGGCCTGGCGGCGCGTGGCTCGATCTGAGGCTCCCAGGATTCAATCAAAGGCGGCCTCAATCATGCCGGGCTTGGCTGGCCTTGTTCATAAATTGTGCGGCAAGCATTAGCCCCTTCATAGGTCGCAGCAGCACCAGCACGATGACCAGGGTCATCGGCAGCCAGATTATGAGCGTCAGCAACACGGAGCGGATCGCAAACATTGTGAAGAGCGCACCGAACGCCGTAATCAAGCCGGCAATCAGGATCACAAAAACCGCGGGGCCATCACCTGAGTCAGCCTCAGCGAGGTTGAAACCGCAGGCATCGCACTTTTGTGAGACCGTTAGGAACCCTTCGAAGAGATGACCCTCCCCGCAGTTGGGGCAACGCCCAGCCGCCCCAGACAGCAGAGGGTTAGGGCCAGCCATCTAGGCCCCGCCGTGGGCTCCGAAGATGACGTAGATGAACGCAAAGAGGAACAGCCACACAACATCGACGAAGTGCCAGTACCAAGCGGCCGCCTCGAAACCGAAGTGCTTCTGTGGCGTGAAGCCACCCCCCAGCAAGCGAGCCAGGCACACCGCAAGGAAAATGGTCCCGATAAGCACGTGGAAGCCATGGAAGCCGGTCGCCATAAAGAACGACGAGCCATAGAGGCCGGAGTTCACGGCTTCTTCGGAGAAGAATTCCTTGGCGGTGATGATGTGGTTGTATTCAAAAGCTTGGATCGCCGTGAACAGAATACCCAGGCAGATCGTCAGGAAGAGGCCGATCTTGGCCCCCTTACGATCACCGGTTTGGAGCGCGTGGTGCGCCCAGGTGACCGTGGTGCCTGACAGCAACAGGGTCAGCGTGTTGACCAGCGGCAACTGGAAAGCCGGGACAGTCTCGACACCCTTCGGCGGCCAATGAGCCCAGGCGGTGCGAACATCCTCAATAGCTGAGCCCGCGCGCACGTGATGGAAGAGCGCCATCTCGAAGAAAATCCAGAACCAGGCGACGAAGAACATCACTTCAGAGGCGATGAACAAGATCATGCCGTAGCGCAGGCCGATCGACACCACCGGGGTGTGGTCACCCTGGTTGGCTTCTATAACCACATCGCGCCACCACACGATCATCGTAAAGAGCACGCCAGCCAGGCCCGCGAAGAACAGCCAGGAGGTATGTTGCGGAAGGCCGAAAAGGCCCTTCATCCAGGTCACGCCGCCCAGCGCCATCACAGTCGCCGCGATCGAGCCGGCCAACGGCCAGGGTGACGGATTGACCAGGTGGTAGTCGTGCTTCACGCCGTCGGCCATCGGTGGTCCCAAGTCCCTCAAAATCCACGCGGTCCCCGGATCGTAGGACTCACCCCACGCGCAGTACCGGTTCGCGTGACGCTATAGCCCTGCCGCGGCACCTACGCCAAGGGGAGAAAGACCATGGGTGCTCGCCTATCTCGGTGTTGAAGGCTTTTAACCCGACTGACGGCGTCAAGACGGACAGCCGCTGACGGGGCTGAGCGCTCTCAATGGGTTCGATTATCGGACCGCGCCCTCGACGATCGACGATATCGGACTTGGATACCTTGCCAAAGGGCTGGAAGGCTCAAAGCAAATTCAGTCCGCAGCCTTTTGTCCCGCGGCCGGCTTTATGTCGGTCGCCGGGAAGAACGTGTAGGACAGCGTGATGGATTTGCCGTTCTTCGTTTCGAAGTCCTGGGCATATTTCGGATCGACGAAATACAGTACCGGCAACTCGACTGTCGCACCTGCCGCCACGGTTTGGTCGGAGAAACAGAAACAGGAAAGTTTTCGGAAATAGATGGCGGCCTGCTCAGGCACGACATTGAAGACCGCGCGCGCGGTCACGGGCTTATCCGAGTGGTTGGTGACCTTGAACATGGCGACCTGGGTCGCCCCGATTTTAACATTCTGGTCCGTCTGCTCAGCGGTGAAATCCCAAGGAAGCCCGCGGACGTTGGTGTCGAAGCGGATCTGCAGAATTTCGTCGAGCGCCTTTTCGGGGGCTACCTCTGCCTTGCGCACCGTACCGCCATAGCCGGTGATCTGGCAGAAGGCGCGATAGAGCGGAACTGAGGCATAGGCCGCGCCGACCATGACAACAAAAACAACACCGCAGATCAGCGCGATGCCACCGTTTCGACCAAGCTTGCGGCCTTTAGAAGGGTTGTTTTGTGACACTGGCACCCAGTCGAACCATAGTGACGACGAAAACGAGAATGACGAACAACGCAAGGCCCAGGGCCAGCGCAATGTTACGGCCGCGTCGGGCTTTGGCCTCGACCTCGGACTCGCGTGCAGGATCGCTCATCTACAAAAGCTCCAGCGGCTTAATGGTCATCAGATGCTCCACCAACAATGTGGCAAAGAGCAGCGTTAGATAGAGAATGGAGAATGCGAAAAGATTGCGCGCGTCCTTGGCACCGGCGCGAACGTCGTAGAGGCCATCGTCATTGCGTTGCGCGCCCGTCTCGCCAGCCTTGCTGCGGAAGAGGCGGAAAGCCAGCAAAAGGAAAACCACGCCCCCCAGCGCTGACACAGCCAAATAGGCTAGACCGCCAAGACCGGTCAGGACAGGCGTCAGGCAAAGTGGCGTAAAGAGCAGGCTATAGATCAGGATTTGTTTGCGCGTCGAAGCGGGGCCCGCCACCAGCGGCATCATCGGCACGCCGGCCTTTTTGTAGTCTTCGCTGGTGTAGAGGCTGAGCGCCCAGAAGTGCGGCGGCGTCCACATGAAGATGATCGCACACAGCAGCCAGGCGTTCAGCGGAACGGAACCGGAAGCCGCCGCCCAGCCGATCACAGGCGGGAGCGCGCCGGCCAGGCCGCCGATGACGATGTTTTGAGCCGTCCAACGCTTCAACCACATGGTGTAGACCACGGCATAGAAGACGATTGTGAAGGCGAGCAGGCCTGCCGCCAGCCAGTTCAGCGCCATGCCCATCAGCATCACTGAAAATAGGGATAGCACGACGCCGAGCGCCAGCGCATCGGCGCTCTGGACGCGTCCCGCGGGCACGGGTCGCCCGCGCGTACGGCGCATCTTGGCGTCGATATCGGCATCGTACCACATGTTGAGCGCACCCGAGGCTCCGGCCCCGACGGCGATGCATAGGATCGCTATCCCGGCCAGAAACGGGTGAACCCAACGGCCTGCGCAGACAAGACCCGTCAGCCCGGTGAACACCACCAACGACATGACGCGCGGCTTCAACAGTTGCACGAAATCCTGCCAGCGGGCGGGCGCCTTGATCGCGGCATGCTTGCTGGGGGTTTGGACGGCGGTGGGAAGGGCCTCTGACATGGCCATGGGATACTACTCTGAAATGGTCGAGGGGCGCGAACCGTGCAGTTCGCGCCCCTCGGATTGTGTTGCCTATAGCCCTTAATTTAGTGGTTGTCGGCCGTGACCACCGGCAGTTCGTTGAATTGGTGGAACGGAGGCGGCGAAGGCAGCGTCCACTCCAGCGTCGTGGCACCTTCGCCCCACGGGTTCGCCTCGGCCTTGCGGCGGAAGACCATCGCGTCAAGCAAGACGAGAAGGAAGACGCCGACGCCAACCAGAGTGATCACATATCCGATCGAGGAGACCTTGTTCCAGAAAGCAAAGCCTTCGGGATAATCCACGTAGCGGCGTGGCATACCCTGGAGGCCCAGGAAGTGCTGCGGGAAGAAGATCACGTTCACACCGATGAAGGTGATCCAGAAGTGCAGCGCGCCAAGCCACTCGCGGTACTTCACGCCCCACATCTTTTCGAACCAGTAGTAGAAACCGGCGAAAATCGCGAACACGGCGCCCAGGCTCAACACGTAGTGGAAGTGCGCCACCACGTAATAGGTGTCCTGGAATTGGTAGTCGACGCCGGCATTTGCCAGCACGACGCCGGTAACGCCGCCAAGCGTGAACAGGAAGATGAAGCCGATCGCCCAGAGCATCGGCGTTTTGAAGTCGACCGAACCGCCCCACATCGTCGCGATCCAGCTGAACACCTTCACGCCGGTTGGCACCGCGATGACCATTGTGGCGGCCACGAAGTAGGCGGTCAGGTTTACGTTCATGCCCGTGGTGAACATGTGGTGTGCCCACACCAGGAAGCCGATGAAGCCGATGGCGACCATGGCGTAGGCCATCGCCAGATAGCCAAACACTGGCTTGCGGCTGAAGGTCGACACGATGTGGCTGATCATGCCGAAGCCTGGCAGGATCAGGATGTAGACTTCAGGGTGACCGAAGAACCAGAACAGGTGCTGGTACATAACCGGGTCGCCACCGCCCGCCGCGTCGAAGAAGTGCGTGTGGAAGTTGCGGTCGGTGAGCAACATGGTGATCGCACCGGCGAGAACCGGCAGCGAGAGCAAGAGCAGGAACACCGTCACCAAGATCGACCACACGAAGAGCGGCATGCGGTGCAAGGTCATGCCCGGCGCGCGCATATTGAAGATCGTGGTGATGAAGTTGATGGCGCCCAAAATCGAGCTGGCACCGGCGAGGTGGATGGCGAGGATCGCGCAATCCATGGCCGGCCCCGTATGACCAGAGGTCGACAGCGGCGCATACATCGTCCAGCCGCCGCCGAAGCCGCGACCTGGGCCGCCGTCCACCATCATTGAGGTGATCAGCATGCACCAGGAGGCCACCAGCAGCCAAAATGAGATGTTATTCATCCGCGGGAAGGCCATGTCTGGCGCCCCGATCATCAGCGGCACGAACCAGTTGCCAAACCCGCCGATCATGGCCGGCATGACCATGAAGAAAATCATGATCAGCGCGTGGGCCGTGACCACGGCATTGTAGCCGTGCTTGGTCCCTTCAATGATCCCGATCTGCGCCAGCCAGGAGTTGGGCTGGAAGATCTGGATCCCGGGCTCATAGAGCTCCCAGCGGATCAGACCAGATAGCGCCCCGCCAACCAGGCCCGCCATGATGGCGAACAGGATGTAGAGGGTGCCGATGTCCTTGTGGTTGGTCGAAAACAGCCAGCGGGTAATGAAGCCAGGCTTGTGGTCATGACTATCGTGGCCATCATGGCTGTGATCGTGAGCGGGCGCTTGGGCCATCTTACGCGGGTCCTAGATCAGTGCGTGGCCGGCGCGGAGAGCGCCAGCTTGGTTGAGGGCGCAGTGACCGGCTTAGCCGGAACGCTCGCTGCGGGCGTAGCGGAAACGACGGCGGGTGCCACCGCCGGGGCCGCGGGTTTTTTCGAAGCCACCCAGGCGTCGAAGTCGGCTTGGCTTACGACCTTGACCTCGATGGGCATGAACGCGTGCTCGACGCCGCAGAGTTCTCGGCAACTGCCGTAATAGGTACCGATTCGATCGACCTTGAACCAAGTCGAGTTCACCCGCCCCGGAACCGCGTCCATGATCACCCCAAAGGCCGGAAGCGCCCAGGAGTGGATCACGTCGGCGCCGGTCACCAGCACCTGAACCGTCTTGTTCACGGGGACGACGAGCGGAGCGGTCGTGGCCAAGCGATAAGGCACGTTAGCGGCCTTGGCCTTGGCCTCGGGCAGGATGTTCGAAACGAATTCTGGAATTTTCTGGTCTGGGTACTCATAGCCCCAGTACCACTGATAACCCGTCGCCTTCACGGTCATGTAGGGCTTGGGCATGTCGTGGTAGGCGAACAGCAATTTGAATGAGAAAACTGCGATCACCACCAGGATCAGGACGGGAATCAGCGTCCAGACGATCTCCAGCGGCGTGTTGTGGCTCCACTTCGCCGGCGTCGGGTTGGCTCGCTTGTTGTAGCGCACGACGATCCACAGCAGCAGCCCAAGCACAAACAGCGTGATGGCTGTGATGATCGGGAACAAGATGTCGTTGTGGAAGAAAATGGCGTCGCGCTTGAGCGGCGTAACACCCGGCTGCATCATCACCGACTTATCAGTGGGCTGGCCGATTAGATCGTCGGCAAAGGCAGAAGCGCTCCAAAGCGCTCCCACGAAGCCAGCCGCGATCCTCGTCGCCAGCGCTCGAATCCCGTGAAACCTAGACTGCATGTCCCCTCGGTCTGGTTGGTCGAATACACCTCGCTAATCTGGAGATGCAACGACTGTACAGAACGGCCTGCACGAACGCTGACGCGCCGCCTTAGCCCTTCACCGCGGGTGCATACGCGCATCGCTTGAGCTTGCCAAGGCGATAGGCTGCACCCATCGCCACACCTTACATTTGGACGCAGGAGGAAGCCCGATCCGGGCCGTTCTCTAGTCGGTTTCGCCGAGGTCCGTTCGCTGGGCGTCCGATCGCTGCGCCTTGGATGGTGTGAGCGCCATTGCTAAGGACCGGTGACGGAGCGCTTTGCACGCCCTATCTTATGCGACATGAACGCTCATTCGCCTGCACCTTCGATTCTCGACTCCGCTGGTGTCGACCCCAAGCGCGCTGGCGACATCCTTGGCGAGGCCTTGAAAGGGGCCGACGATGGGGAACTCTTTGTTGAACGATCAGAGAGCGAGAGTTTCCTGTTTGATGACGGGCGACTGAAGTCGGCGGCCTTTGATGCCACTGAGGGATTCGGCCTGCGGGTGGTCGCAGGCGAAACGGCGGGCTATGCCCACGCCAGTGAAATTTCGGCGGCCGCGCTCGAGCGCGCTGGCCATTCGGCAGCGCTTGCCAAACGTGGCTATTCGGGGACAGCCGCGGAAGGGCCCAGGGCCACCAACGCCAAGCTCTACGGCGAACAGAACCCGCTCGAATCTCCAGATTTCGCCAACAAAGTCGCCCTTCTGCAAGAAATCGACGCCTGGGCGAGAGCCCGCGATCCACGCGTCGTCCAGGTTATGGCTTCGCTGGCTGGGGAACGGCGCACCGTCGAAATCCTGCGCGCCGACGGCCGGTTGATCCGTGACGTCCGCCCCCTTGCTCGCGTGAACGTGCAACTCACCGTCGAGCGCGATGGCAAGCGCGAGAGCGGCTATTCCGGCGCTGGCGGCCGCGCGGGTTTCGAGGCCTGGATTTCGCCGGACAAGTGGCGCGAACAGGTGGACGAGGCGTTGCGTCAAGCCCTGGTCAACCTCGATGCCGTCCCCTGCCCAGCCGGAGAGATGGACGTCGTCTTAGGCCCTGGCTGGAACGGTGTGCTGTTGCACGAGGCGGTCGGCCACGGGCTGGAGGGCGATTTCAACCGCAAGGGCACCTCGGCCTTCTCTGGCCGAATCGGCGAGCGGGTGGCCGCACCAGGGGTTACGGTCTTCGATGACGGTGCGATCCAGGATCGACGCGGATCACTGACGGTCGATGATGAAGGCACCCCGACCGGCCGCACGATCCTGATCGAGGACGGGATTCTGGTCGGCTACATGCACGACCGGATGAGCGCACGGCTGATGGGCCTGGAGCCGACCGGCAACGGCCGGCGCCAATCCTACGCTCACCTGCCCATGCCGCGGATGACCAACACCGGCATGATGAGCGGCGATTCGTCGCGTGAAGAGATGATCGCCTCCACCAAGCGCGGGCTCTACTGCGCCAACTTCGGCGGCGGCCAAGTGGACATCACCAACGGGAAGTTCGTTTTCCAGTGCACCGAGGCCTATCTGATCGAAGACGGCAAGATCTCGGCACCCGTCAAGGGCGCGACCCTAATCGGGGACGGCCCCTCAGCGCTCACGCGCGTGACCATGATTGGTGACGATTTCGACTTCGACAATGGGGTCGGCGTTTGCGGAAAAGCTGGTCAGAGCGTGCCGGTGGGTGTCGGGCAGCCCTCGCTGAAGATTACCGGCCTGACCGTCGGAGGGACCAGCCTCTAAAGGCTGACCTCTCCGCGAAACATCAGTGTGCAGCCGCCGCCGACTGAGGCGCGGATGCCGTCGGGCGCGCGAAGGGCTGAGACAGCGAGTAGGCTTGGTCGACCCATTTCCACGCCCTGGATGATCTGAAACGCCGCATGCGCCTCAGACCCTTGCGACAATAGAAGCGCGCCCAGAGTTGCGCTGGCGCTGCCCGTCGCGGCGTCCTCGAAGGTGCCGGATAGAGGCGCGAACATCCGTGCGCGGATTGTCTGGCCCTCAGCGTCCCGCGCATAGAGAAACAGCGAAAGTCGGTCACCGCCCGCGCCCGTCTCGACAGACGTGCGCTGAAAGCCTGCCGTATCAGGCGCCGCGCGACTGAGTGCTTCGCCGGTCACCTGAGCAAAGAAGAAGTCGATGCCCAGCGAAGCCTGGACAGGGGCATGAGCCGTCGTCACCACGTCGCTGGCAACGAGGCTCGCGCAGGCAGCGACCTGGGCCGTCGTGAGTTCGGGGCCCAGTACGAGGGGTCGAGGCGCATCGATCACCGCGCCAGTCAGGCCGCCCGATGCGTCGCGCGAGACGCGAACCTCGACGAGCCCGGCGACCTCTTCGAATCGGAGGCGTCCCTGGTCATCGCGGCCTTGTCCGGCCAACACAAACCCAGTGCCGACGTTTGGGTGACCCGCAAAAGGCATCTCGGCGGTGCGATTAAAAATGCGAATCCGCGCGGTATTGGCCGGATCGTTGGGCGGTAAAACGAAGGTGGTCTCCGAGAGGTTGAACTCGGCTGCCAGGGACTGCATCTGCGCCTCGGAAAGCCCGCGTGCGTCTGTGAAGACCGCCAACGGATTGCCACCGAACTGGCGATCGGTGAACACATCAAGGGTAACGAAGGCATAGGTCGGCATGGCCAGAAATCTCGCAGCATTTTGACTGGGCGATCGCCAGCGCACGTCCGCAAATGGCCATTTGGCGAATTACAGCCGCTTCTCACGATCGTTCAAATCTACCCGGCAGACATTATTTCTGTAAGTTCCTTAGGCTTTATGCGACCGCCGATGCGCTCTTCCGTGAATTCGCCGAGGGTTACGAGCATTTAATTGGCACGACCTTCGCGGCGCAGGTCTTTTGTGCGCCAATTCCGAGGAGTTCTTAGGTGCTGTTCATCGTTCTCGCGCAAGCCGCGGTCACGGGTCTTGCGACGACTCCGGCTGCCGCATCCGTCGCGCAGTCCGCGGTGGTCAGCTACCCACCGGAATTCTTCGCCGATGGTCGACCGGATACCGCGCTTGATATGGTCAAATACCTTCCGGGCTTTTCTCTGGACACGGGGTCAGGTGTCCGCGGCTATGAGGGCGCGGCCGGCAATGTGCTGATCGACGGCCATCGTCCGGCGTCCAAGAGCGAAGGTATCGATTCGATTCTGCAGCGCGTGCTTGCCACTCATGTGGCCCGCGTTGACGTGATCCGTGGCGGCGCACCTGGCATCGACATGCAGGGCAAGACCGTGATCGCCAATGTGATCACCAAGCCGCAGAACGGCGCGCGCGGCATCTTCCAACTCGCTGACCAGCAATCAGGTGACGGACGTCACTTCGGGACGCTTCGAATCGAGGGCTCCGGCAAGATCGGCGAAAGCACCTGGGAAGGCGGCGTGAACGTCTCGAGCTTCGCAGATGACAGCTACGGTGAAGGGCAGCGGACGACCACGGCCTTTAACGGCGCGCCCTTGCTTGCGGGCCATGTCCACAGCCAGGGCCGGGGCACGCAGTCGACGTTGACCGGCGCTACCGAGGGATCGCTGGCCGGAGGTCTTCTGAGGGTCAACGGCCGCGTCAACGATCAAGTCTACAACTCTGCTGAGCTCGACTCGATAAGCCTGCCCGACGTCCACAGCGATCATGATCACCAGGACTACAAGAAGCTGCAGTCCGAGTTTGGGGCTCGTTACAATCGTGCGCTCGGCGCGCGAACCAGTATGGAGGTCGTGGCCCTTCGCCAGGACCAGAAAGACCGCTACGCAGACACCTTCACGACGCCAAGCGATGCCCAGATCTTCCGCCAGGACACCACAACCGCCGAGACGATCCTGCGAGGCGTGGTGAAATTCCAACAAACGCTCAAACTCTCCTGGGAAGCCGGCGCAGAGGGCGCCTACAACACGCTCGGAAACCGCATCCTTTTCTCCGACAACGGAGCATTCCAGCCCTTGCCGGCGTCCAATGTCGACGTGCGCGAAAAACGAGCTGAAGGCTTTGTAAAGAGCGTCTGGCAGCCGGTCTCGACGATCACCCTCGAGGCGTCGCTGCGCGAAGAGGGCTCGCAGATCGCGTCCTCCGGAGACGTGACTTTGGAGAAGTCGCTCTACTATACCAAACCGCGCCTGGTGATGACCTGGGTGCCCAACGCCAACACCCAGGTTCGGATGCGCTACGAGCGCGAGGTTGGCCAGCTCGACTTCGGAGCTTTCACGGCCTCAACGAGCCTCGTGGCGGGCGTTGTGACCGCCGGCAACCCGAACCTGGAGCCGAAACAGGACTGGGCGAGCGAGATCGCCGTTGAGCAGCAGTTCCTCGGCAGCGGTGCCCTGACGCTTACATTGCGCCACCTGCAAATCACCGACGCTGTCGATCGCGCGCCGATTTTCCTACCCAATGGCGACGCCTTCGATGCCCCGGCGAATATCGGCGCCGCGACGCAAACCGAGGCGACAGCCAGTCTAGCTTTGCCACTCGACAAGCTGGGGCTGCATGGCGCTAAGATCCGAGGCGACTACAAGCGGCGCTGGTCTCAGGTGACCGACCCGACAGTTCATCGGCCCCGCCCGATCAGCGGCCAGCACCCTGAGGACTGGGATTTTCACTTCAGCCAGCCGATCGGACGAGCGATCTACGGCCTCGACGTCGGCGGTGGCTTCCAGCAGCGATACTACCGGTTCAACCAGATCGAGATCGACAAGCGACAGAGCTATGTCACCACGTTTTGGGAGTGGAAACCGGACGGGGGACTCTCCTGGCGCATCGAACTCGACAACCTTACGGCCCGCGGGTTCAAACATATCTACGAAAGCTGGGACGGCGCGCGAAGCCTTCTTCCTCTGCATTCGATCGATCAGCGCAGCGTACATCCAGGTCGGGTTTTCTATGTGCGCCTGCGCAAGACGTTTGGAAGCTGAACAGCCGAAGCCCTCCGCAGGTCGCCGCAATGACGCAACTTCGTCGAAATTTACGGGCGTCAAGATGGGGAGCGAACCCGGAAGCTAACGCTTCGGGAGGGCTCTAAGCGCCGGATTTTGAGCCGGTTCCAGCAACCGCACCGATGGTTGGCGATCCGCCTTTGGGAGCTCTTCGCTGTCTAGTCGCCGCCCCCGCCCGCGCCGTGGCCGAGCTTCTTGAGCCAAGGCGAGACCACCAGCATTGCGCCGCCTGCGCCCAGACCCCAAAGGCCGATCATGCCGAACACATGGCCGTAGGTGGCGAGCGCCTTGCCTGCATCTAGCACCTGGCCACCAATGGTGTCGGACGCGGTGAGCTGGGCAATCTTGGCTGCCACAAACTGCGCGCCAGCGGTGCCAAGAAACCAGGTCGCCATCAAGGTCGAAATGAGCAGCGGCGGGGCGAGTTTGGTCATCTGCGACAGGCCGACGGGCGAGACGCACATCTCCCCGGTGGTCTGCATCAGATAGGCGAGCGCCAGGAAGATCAGCGGCGCTTTGAAGTCCGGGCCTGCGAATTTTCCGCCAAGGATCAGAACGTAGTAGCTGGCCCCGATCAGCAGGAGACCGGCGCCGAACTTCACCACGGGATTGGGATCGCGCCTGGAGCGGCCCAGCCAGGTCCAGAGCGCCGCCATCACAGGCGCCAAAATCAGAATCCAACCCGACTGGAAGGACTGGGCCTGCGCCGATTTCATCGCCTGGTCGCCATAGAGGCGCAGGTCGACATTGCGCTCGGCGAACAGGTTGAGCGAGGAGCCGCCCTGCTCATAGAGGGCCCAGAAGACCACCGAGGCCAAAATCAGGACAATGGCCAGGATCAGCCGGTCGCGTTCGACATTTTCCGCCACCACAATCATGTACCAGACCAGGTAGGCCAGGACGCAAACCGCCCCAATTCCGAGCAGCACGCTAACGACGGCAAAGCTCTGGACCACGACCCAGATCACGCCGACCCCCACGATTGCGCCAAGATAGATCAGCCACTCGGTATTTAAGGGGCCTGCCACAGGCTTGGCGAGTGCGATCGGGTCTGGCGGCTCGCCCTTGCCCTCCAGCATGGGTTTGCCCAGCACAAAGACGAGCCACCCCAGTGCCATACCAACGCCAGCGGCCCCGAAGCCTGCCCACCAGCCGACCGTTTGGCCGAGCCATCCGCAGGTGATCGAGGCCAGAAAGGAGCCGAGGTTGATGCCGTAGTAGTAGAGGGTGAAACCAGGGTCTCGCCTTGGGTCACTTTCCGGATAGAGCTGGCCGACAATCGCTGAAATGTTGGCCTTGAGGAAACCGACGCCGACAATGATCAAGGCCAAGGCGACGAAGAGGATGTTCTTGAACAGTGGATCGCGCTTGGCGACCGAAATCTTGTAGTCGCTTTTGACCAAGTGGGCGGGCAAGGGCGCGGTCGCTGGCAGCCCCTTGATATCGAGACCACCATCTGCCGAAGCGGCATAGCCATAAGCTTGGCCGCCCACGAGCAGCGTCACATTGCGCGCGTCTGCGCGGCCGGTGACCTGGAAGTTATAGGCCGCGTTCTTGTAGGTCAGGACCTGGGTCGAGGGCTCGCCCTCAATGGCCATGGTGAGGTGGCCCAGCACCAGCAGAAGCGCCCCGAACGCCACGGCTTTGCGCGCGCCCAGGAAGCGGTCAGCCAGTAAGCCGCCGATGACCGGAACCAGATAAACGAGCGAGGTGTACGCCCCATATTCGCCAGCCGCTGCGGTGTCGGTAAACAGGAAGTGCTGGGTGAGATAGAAAATCAGCAGGCCGCGCATGCCATAGTAGGAAAAGCGCTCCCACATCTCGGCGAAGAACAGAATCCGCAGGCCGCGTGGATGATGGCGCAGTTGCAGAATGACCGGGACGGCTGTCGCAGCGGCGATGACGAGGCCGGCCGTGATGACGATGTCCATGACGCGCAGCCCTGCCTATGTCGGGAAAGCGCAGCCCCCAAGCACGCGCCAGTGTTCTAGAACTGAAGAAATCACGCCCCCCTACTCAGCACAAGCAAGGTCCGCATACCGCCAGAAGCCAGCCCGGCTTTACCGGCATCAGACTCCGAGCCTCCGTACGCCAGGACGCTCTTCCAGATGAGGCGTGCGTGGGACGCACAATTGGCTCGCCCAGCATAGGCGTTTGCAAACGGGTTGATCTTCGCTGGCGCGCTCAAGGGCCCGCGCGACGGCCTGCCATGCATCCTCACCGACCCTCAGTCTGAGCTGGACTAGTAGGCGAAGTCCTCGAAGACTTTGCTGGCGTCACCGGCCCACGCGCCATTGTAGAGCTCGAGCAGGCGTTCGGCTTGGGTGACGCCGCTCTCGGCGATCTCGTCAAGCTGCGAGAGATAATTCGTCTCGTCGACCATGCCGCCGGAGAGGCGGTTGCGTCGCTTCAGGCCCTCACGCGCAATCGCCAGCATGTCCTTGGCGATGTCCTGGACACTGCGGCCGGCGATCTGCGCCTTCAGTCCAATACGCGCCACGTCGGCGCGGAGGCGTTCGTGATCCTCGATCTGCCAGTGTTTACAAAGATCCCAGGCGGCGGCGAGCGCTGCCGAATCATAGAAAATTCCCGTCCAAAGCGCCGGCAGGGCGCAAAGCGCACGCCAAGGGCCAGAGTCGGCTCCGCGCATTTCCAAGTACTGCTTCAGCCGAACTTCGGGGAAGATCGTCGTGGTATGGTCGGCCCAGTCCTTGATGGAAGGCCTCTCACCTGGCAGTTCAGCCAGATTGCCATCCATGAACGCACGAAACGATCGGCCCGAAAGGTCGATGTAGCGGTCCCCGCGCTTGGCGAAATACATCGGCACGTCGAGCGCGTACTTGGCATAGGTCTCGAAGCCGAAGCCGTCCTTGAAAACGAAATCCAACATACCGGTGCGGGCCGCGTCTGTGTCGGTCCAGACGTTGGCGCGAGCAGACACAAACCCCGACGGATTGCCTTCGATGAACGGGGAATTGGCGAAAAGCGCCGTACAGATCGGCTGCAGGGCCAGGCTGGTGCGGAACTTCGCAACCATATCGGCCTCTGACCCGAAATCGAGATTGGCCTGCACGGTGCATGTACGGAACATCATGTCGAGGCCAAGCCCGCCGACTTTGGGCATGTACTCTCGCATGATCTTGTAGCGACCCTTGGGCATGATGGGGACCTGATCGCGCCGCCAGATCGGCGAAAAGCCCAACCCTAAGAAGCCGATGCCGAGTTCGTCAGCGACCACCTTCACTTCGGACAAGTGCTGGCCGGTCTCCTCACAGATATCGTGGATCGTCTCCAGCGGAGCGCCGGAAAGCTCAAATTGACCACCAGGCTCAAGGCTGACGTTGGCCTTACCGCGCTCAAGGGCGATGACGTGGCCAGCCTCCATAATCGGCTTCCAGCCGAAGCGGGTCAGGCCGTCTAACAGCGCCTTGATGCCGCTGGGCTCATAGGGCACCGGCTCATGTGTCCCCAGCCGGAAGACGAACTTCTCGTGCTCGGCGCCCACGCGCCATTGGTCCTTGGGCTTCGAGCCCCTGTCGAACCAGGCGACGAGGTCTTCAAACGTCAAGGGAAGATCGTCAGCGGCAATCTCGGCCATCGGTATCCTGCCCCACTTCATCCGGACCCGCGTTCTTGCCGTGCGGTCTTGCCCTTTACGTTGGAAGCTTAGGTGGGCGCAATCGTCAGAAGCTCAAGGGGTCCAGTCGCCGAGAACCGTCTGCCAAAGTGTAAGAGCGCTGATTGCGGCGGTGTCAGCGCGTAGAATCCGCGGGCCCAGAGAGGCTGGCACCGCATAGGGGCGCGCGCGAAGCTTGCTGCGTTCGGCGCCGGAAAATCCGCCTTCAGGGCCAATCAGAATCGCCCACGGTCCCGCCGGTTGCCCCCTCAGTGCGTCCAGGACAGGCTTGGCGTCACCAGCTTCGTCGCAAAATAACAGGCGGCGGCTGGGGTCCCACCCCTCCAGCAGCTTGTCGAGCTTCACCGGCTCCAGGACCTGAGGCGTATCCAGGCGCCCGGTCTGCTCGGATGCCTCGATGGCGATGGCGGTAAGCCGCTCCACACGGGCGCGCTCGGCGTTGGTGCGCTCGGTAAGCACGGGCCGGACGCGGCGTACGCCCAGTTCGGCGGCCTTCTCGACGATGGTCTCAAGCCGACCGCGTTTGACGAGCGCAATGATCAGGTCGAGATCGGGTCCAAGGGCGTAAGGCCGCTCCAGCGTCTCAACGCGCACCCCCGTCGCACGTTTCGTCACGACCGTGATCTTCGAGCGCCACTCGCCGTGCCGGCCGTTAAACAGTAGGACCTCGTCGCCGACACCTTGGCGCATCACCGAGGCCAGGTAATGGCTCTGGCCGTGGTCCAGCGCCAGCTCGGCACCGGCGGCGAGGTCGTGGGGAATGAACAGACGGATCATGCAGGCGTTGTAGCGCCGCGTGCCTCATCGGGACTAGGGTCTAGACATGTCGAAGGACGACTATCAAACCGAACTGGAGCGCCGGCAACTTGCCTTGGTTCGCTGGCAGATGCGGACCCGGGAGAGCGAGCAGAAGGTTCTGGTGATCTTTGAAGGCCGCGACGCCGCCGGCAAGGATGGTTCCATCCGCGCGGTGACCGAGCACCTGTCGGTACGTAGCACCCGCGTTATAGCCCTGCCAAAGCCGTCGGATCGGGAGCGCACCCAGTGGTTCTTCCAGCGCTATATCCGCTTCTTGCCGGCGAGCGGTGAGACCGTGATTTTCAACCGTTCCTGGTACAATCGCGCCGGCGTTGAACGTGTGATGGGATTTTCGTCTCCACAGGAGCAGGAGGCATTCCTAAGGGACGTACCGACGCTAGAGACCATGCTGCTCGAGAGCGGGCTGAAATACGTGAAATTCTGGCTCGACGTCTCAAAGAGCGAACAGGCCAAACGCCTCAAAGATCGCCGAACTGATCCTTTAAAGGCTCTGAAATCCTCGCCGCTCGATGCTGCAGCCCAGGAGAAGTGGGACGACTACACCAAGGCGCGAGACGAGATGCTGACACGCACCTCGACAGCAAACGCGCCCTGGATTTGCGTCCGGTCTGACGACAAGAAGCTGGCCCGCCTTGCCATCATCAGCCATCTGGTCAACGCGCTCGCATCGAAGACCATCGCCCGCGAAATCGACGATCCTGATCCCGAGGTGCTGTTTCCATTCGACATCGCAGCGATCACGGACGGTCGGCTGGCAAGCTGAGCTGCGACGTCGCGAAACACCCATTTAAGGCGCCATTTTGATAACAATGTTCGGTGAGGTTAAATTCTTAATATGTTCTTAATGGCAAGGCGACGGTGCCCTGCTGTTAACCATTTGAATCCCATCTTCGTTCAAATTTTTGTTCCGACCCTAGGCGCTGGTTGGTGACTCAAACGGACAGATTGTGCCCGCGATGCTGAAGGACAATTTGACCGCAGGCGAAGCCCGTCGCATCGCTCTGGCTGCCCAGGGGTTTGCGACACCGCGACCCCAGACGCCAATCAACAAGCGCCAGCTGGTCAAGCTGATCGACCGGCTGGGCGTGGTTCAGATCGACAGCGTCAACGTGGTCTGTCGCGCTCACTACATGCCCGCCTTTTCCCGCCTAGGCGCCTATCCTCGTGAAATGCTGGAAGAGATTGCATGGAGCAAGCGCCGGCCCGTTTTCGAATACTGGGCCCATGAGGCCTCGCTTTTGCCGCTGGCAAGCCAGCCGTTGTTTCGATGGCGTATGCAGGACGCCCACGACGGTGTCGGCGTCTGGAAGGGCGTCGCACGTTTCCGTCGCGAACGTGCCGAGTTCATTGAAAAGGTGCTGGCGACCCTCGCCATGCGCGGGCCGTTGTCGGCCTCCGAGCTCGGCATGGGCCAGAAGGGCGAAGGCGGCTGGTGGGGCTGGAGCGAGGCCAAACGCGCCGTCGAGGGTCTGTTCTGGACGGGGGAACTCACCACCGTCACGCGGAAGGCGACCTTCGAGCGGGTCTACGGCCTCCCGGAAAAGGTACTGCCGCCGGCGATTCTGGAGGCGCCTACGCCGTCACGCCAGGACGCGCACAGAGCGCTGTACCTTATGGCTGCACGCGCCATGGGCGTGGCCACCGCCAGGGACTTGCGCGACTATTTCCGGATGCCGGTTGAGGGCGCAAAGGCGAGGCTTGCTGAATTGGTTGAGGATGGCTCGCTGATCCCGGTGACGGTCAAAGGCTGGCCCGAGCCGGCCTATCTGGACCCTGCCGCCCATCGGCCGCGCCGCCTCGATGCGGCCGCTCTGCTCTCACCCTTCGACAACCTCATCTGGTTCCGCGATCGGACAGAGCGAATGTTCGGTGTCCGCTATCGGATCGAGATCTACACGCCCGCCCACAAGCGCAACCATGGCTACTACGTCCTGCCGTTCCTTGAAGGCGATGCCCTTACTGCTCTTGTGGACCTAAAATCCGATCGCAAGGCCGCTGTCCTGGTCGTTCAGGCCAGTCATGCCGGACCGCGGGCCACGCTCGCCACACCTGTGCGCCTGGCGGCGGAGCTGAAGTTGATGGCGCGGTGGCTTGGGCTGGAGCATGTGCGCATCGAGGAAAAGGGCGATTTGGCGCAGGCCCTGTCAAAGGTCATCTTAGCGCAGGCCTAAGGCCCAATGCCGCCGAGCCAGCGGCGGCCCCTCAGATCCACCCTTCCGTCACGGCGTGCAGCCGCGCATAGGCACCACCTTTCTTCACCAGGTCGGCGTGCTGGCCCTCCTCCACGATACGGCCGTCTTCGAAAACCAATATGCGATCAGCGCTGCGTATCGTCGACAGGCGATGGGCGATGACGATGGTGGTGCGCCCGACCATCAGCTCCTCTATAGCCGCCTGCACCTGGCGCTCGGTCTCAACGTCCAGTGATGAGGTCGCCTCGTCGAGCACCAGGATCGGCGCTTCGGCCAGAAAGGCGCGCGCGATCGCCACGCGCTGACGCTCACCGCCCGATAGCTTCACCCCACGCTCGCCTACCAATGTGCGATAGCCCTGCGGCAGCTTGGAGATGAAGTCGTGAGCGCGCGCCCGTTTCGCGGCCAGCTCCACGTCGTCTTGCGTCGCATCAGGTCGGGCGTATGCAATGTTCTCCGACAGGGTTCGATGAAACAATGCCGGGTCCTGAGGAACAACCGCGATGGCGCGCCGAAGGCTCGCCTGGCTCACGGCGGCGATATCCTGGCCGTCCACCAGGATCTGGCCGGACCCGAGATCATAAAGGCGCTGGATCAGCTTCACAAAGGTCGACTTTCCGGCGCCCGTCGGTCCAACCAGCGCGACCCGCTCGCCTGGGGCGATACGCAAAGTGAAATGGTCGTAGAGCGGCGTGCTGGCGGATTTGTAACGAAACACCACCCTGTCGAAAACGATTTCGCCCAGGTCGGCGCGGAAGGACTTGGCGTCTGCCCGATCGATCACCTGAGGCACCATCGTGGCATACCGGGCCACATCCTCGGCGTCGTCCATGCCCTTCTGGGTCATGCGAATGTTGTCGCCGATGTTTCGCAGATATCCGGTCATCAACATGAAGGACGTGATGACGAAGGCCACGTCGCCAGGCGTCGCTTGGCCCTTCGCCCACAACCGGACCAACAGGCCCGTCAGGCCCGCCTGCATGATCACCAGGATCAGGTTGTGCAGCAGCCAGATGTCCGTAAACCGGCCCCAGGTCTTGTTGGCTGCACGCCGCCACATGTCGGTGACTTCGGAGATCCGAGCCTCTTCGCGAGCCTCGGCCCCGAAGCTTTTGACCGTGGGGTTGGAGGCAATGGAATCCGACAACGCCCCGCCGATGCGGCTATCGAGCGCCACGGAACGCAGGTTGAGCGGGCGAGCGTAAAAGTTCGTTAGCACGATGTTCGAAGCGATGAACAACGCCACCATGACTGAGGCGAATAGGCCCACAATTGGCCAGCGCAAGGCCATCATCGCACAAAGGCCGATCAGCACCAGGATCGCGGGCCCCAGAAAGACCAGAGCCGCGTCAGAGACGCTGTCATAACCCCACATGGCGCGACTAAGCCTGCGCACGGTTGCTCCGGAAAACGCATCGGCGTGCCAGTCGGCGCTGAAGGACTGGACCTTCCTGAAGGCCTCGTCGGTCATCTCCTTCATGTTCGCGCTCGCCAGCGGAATCCAGAACCGCATCGACAGATTGCGGATCATGGAAAAGGCGAAATAGACGCCTACGAACATCGCCCAGGCCCGCCATGCCGCCGACTGCCGAGCGGGCCCGCCGGTTACGGCATCTACCAATTTGCCCGCGGCCCAGGGTGTCGCCAGGTCGAAGGCGATCGCCAAGACCACGAAGACGATGGTCCCCGTGAGCAGCCACGGGCGGCGCAGCCAAAAGCGCGCGATGAAGCCCAGCACCTGGCTGTTCTTCAGCACGCGTTGGCGTTGATCGTCGGTATCTTCGTACTGGTCGGTCATCGGAAAATTCGAACCTCGGCGACGGCGTGCCGCGAGCGTCCTTGAGGGACGAGGGGGCAAGCCGCGCAGATGGATGTGGCTGAGGCTTGCGAAAGGCGCAAGGACGCGCAGAAAAGCGCGATCAACTGGCTCAATTCGGCCCTCAACCGAAGTCTCCGGGTTGATTTGGACGCGCCGCTCCGGCGTTCCAGCTTTTACGACGGCGACTGCACTGCGTGCCCGCGCCTGACGGTTTGGAAAGATGCCGATGACGCCGGCTGGGCCCGCCGCCTGCGGATTAGATGCAAGGTGATTGTCATAAGCAAACCAAGCGGCGTTATGCGTCGGATGAACGCTGAGCAGAACCCCACGGCCTGATGGTGCTGGCGCCGGGTCGAGGCTGCCCATAAAGGGACCAGGATGTTTCCCGTCACCACACCCCTGCCCGACGCCCTACCCAGAAATTGGGTAGACCGGTTCGCGCCAATGGGATTGCGGCCTTGGCTGAAGATCGGGCGGTTCGATCGGCCAGCGGGGATCTGGCTTTTGATGTTGCCCGGCTGGCAGGGAATAGCGCTCGCCGACGCGATGGAGCACAGAGGTCCGAATTTGGGTCTGATGGTCCAGGTGTTCGTGGGCGCCGCCCTGATGCGCGCAGCGGGCTGCGCCTATAACGACATCGTCGATCGCGACATTGACGCCAAGGTATCGCGAACTGCGATGCGGCCGATCCCGGCCGGGCAGATCAGCGTCCAGCAGGCCTGGGCCTTCGTGATCGCATGTTGTCTCATCGCTTTTACGATCCTGATCCAGCTGCCACCGACGGCCGTTTTGCTGGGTACCGCGTCCTTGGCGCTGGTCGCGGCCTATCCATTCATGAAGAAAATCACATGGTGGCCTCAGGCTTGGCTGGGCCTGACGTTTAACTGGGGCGCCCTTTTGGGCTTCGCCGCAGCGACCGGGGCGGGCCCGCAGTTCTGGCGCGGCATTTCCCCCTACGTCTTGGAAACCGGGAACAACCGCTTTCTGTTGCGCGCTATGGCCGACAGCGCGCTCACATGGCCGGCGGTCCTTCTCTATGTTGCTGGCGTGTTCTGGACTCTGGGCTACGACACGATCTACGCGATCCAAGATCTGGAGGACGACGCGCTGGCTGGCGTGAAATCTTCAGCCCGTAGGCTAGGCGCGCAGGCACCGCTGGCGATCTTGGGTTTTTATTTGACGAGCCTCGCCATTTTGATCGGCATGGGTGCCTCAGCCGATCTCGGCTCACTCTATTATCTGACGCTGATCGCCTATGGCTTGCAGTTGTGCTTCCAAGCGCGCCAGGTCCGATTGGACGATCCAGCGCGCGCGCTTTCGATTTTCAAGTCGAACAGTTGGGCTGGCCTGATCCTTGTCCTTGCGATCGTAGCCGGCACCCGATTAGGCGGCTTCATCTGAGCTCGCTGCGGCAAGGCTTCCGAATCGTTATCCTGTTTTCTGTGACTTTTCGGGGCTAGAGTAGGCGCATGGCCGTTGCTGCGCGTATCGATCCGAAAGCCTATTTTGCCCCCCAGGAATGGGCACCGCTGTCGCGCCGCTCACGTTGGAAAGGCTTGGCGCTCTTGGCACACGCCTGGTGCGTAATCGCCCTGGCCATAGCCGTGGCGGTGATTTCACCCTGGTGGTTGAAGCTATTTACGGTCCCGTTGGCCATCATGATCATTGGCGGCCGCCAACTCGGCGTTGCGATCTTGATGCATGATGCGGCCCATGCGGCCCTGCATCCGAATCTCAAGGTCAATGACTGGGTGGGCAACCATCTGACGACTGGCGGCCTGATCGATTACCGGAACTATCATTTGCAGCACCACAAATACGCTCAGCAGGTTGAGGACCCGGACCTCTCCCTGTCGGCACCCTTCCCGATCACCTGGATTTCGTTACGCCGAAAGATCCTGCGTGACCTGACCGGCCAGACCTATTGGAAGCAACGCTGGTCGGGCCTGTTCAAGCGGATTGCGAACCGCAAGCCGGACGAGCCGCTGTGGCCGATTTTGAAAGCCGCTGTCTATGCGCGCCGCCGCTTCCTGATCGGCATGGTCGTTACGATCGCCGCAACAGCCCCGTTCGGCGCGGGTTGGATTTGGCCGGTGTTGTGGCTGGTTCCGCAGGCGACCTGGCTGCCGATGATAAGCCGGCTACGCAATATCGCCGAGCACGCCTGCGTGGCAAAAAACGAGCCCGACCCGCTGCACCACGCGCGGACAACCCATGCCAATTGGTTCGAGCGCGCGGTGATTGCGCCCTACTACGTCAACTACCACTGCGAACATCACATGTTCATGCATGTGCCCTGCTACAACCTGCCCCGCGCCCATCGCCTGCTGAAGGCTAAGGGTGCCCTTTCGGACATGCTGACCTCGCCGGGCTATCTGAGCATGCTGAAGCTTGCCACGGCAAAAGCAGCCTAGGCGCTGGGCCGGGCCGGACGGATCGTTGACGATCGTGGTGCTGACAGCGGGTCTGCCTGTCGCCAGGATCTCCCCCAACACCCTTGCAGCCTCAGCTGCGGTGCCCCCCGACCTGGCCCGTGGGATCACCAAGGGCGGCCCGCCGAAGGCGCTCAGAGGCGCGCGGAAGCCAACTTCGCGCGGCGACGGCTGCGAAGCATTGCACCCGCGCCGGCGAAACCCAACAGCATGAGCGCCCAACCGCTGGGCTCTGGCACAACAATCGCGGCAAGGCTTAGCGGATTGGCCTGGGTCACGGTGATGTCGCTCGCATCCCAGCCCTCGTCGCTCAGGGACTGGGCGCCGGCGTGGCCGGAGGTCAGGGAAGTGTAGCCGAAGGTCAGGATATTGGCGCCCACCCCCAATGTCAGCGGCGTCGCGACATTGACCTGGCCGCCCGTCCAGGTGACCGCCACGCCATGTCCTGAAACGTTGGAAACCGTTGCGCCGATGGGCGCAAAAAACACCAGGTCGCTTCCGCCACCGCCCAGATTGAACGTCCCCGATAAGATCGCGACGCCATTTAGCGCCAAGGTGAAGTCATCTTCGTAGAAATTCTGGCCGTCGAGGCTTCCGAAGCCATTGATCAGGAACGACAGATTTGCGGGCCCCGAGCCAAGACTCATAAACGTTTCGTCGAATGCCGTGTTATCGGTGCGTGCGGATGACGCCGAAGTGTCACGGAGCAGGATCGCAGCGTGGCTGCTGGCTGCGGCCAGGGTGGAAAGCGCGATTGCCGAAACCATCAGCGCCAGTCGAATGTTCATGGCCAAACCCTGTTCGAACGCTTTGGCGCTCAGTCCTGAGCTCCACAAAGTCCGGACCTCACCAGGCGCACAAACGCAGGGATCAGACGGTCCGTTCCGGACCCGACACAATTTTTTGTGGCGATAGGTCTCGGCTTGGACTTGGATCTCAATCTTTGGGCGGATTCATCAGCTTGGCGGTGAACAGCGCCTCAATCTCGTCAGGGCGAGGATTGTTGAAGTCGAGCCGAATGCGACCGTCCTCTGTACGGCTGACCACCACCGGAGCGCTGGAGTTGCTCAGCATCCAACCCTTTGGCAGGACCACGGCGTTGTTGGCGCGGCCAAGAGTGCGATCGAAGACCAGCTCGTCGCCCACCAATTTGTAGCGTCCGGGATCGGTATAGGTCTCGCTCATTCTTAGACGGATGGATTGATTGGGCTTCAACGGTTTGAAGTTGAAAACCACGATCTCGGTCTGCGGCGTTACCTTGCCAACCTCGGGATCATCGATGCCCGCCTTGGTGATCTCTGCGCCCTTCAGATGCACCGCCGCAATGGGCTCTCCCGTGTCAAGATTGCGTGCGCTTGGGTTCGTTGCGACGGAGCCGGGTCGTACGACATTGATGTAGCGGCTCACCCCAGCCCGTTCTTCGGTATAGTCGTGATAGAGATCGAAGGCGTGGGTCTGCGGCGGCTGCAGGAAATAGACGATGTCGCGCGTCTGTTTCGCCCGTTCGCCGAATTTTCCCTTTACGCTGGTTGGCGTCGAAGAGATCGCCCCAGGCGTCGCACGCAATTTCAGCGGCGCTTCGCCAGGCGTCACGTTGAAGAAGCTCACGCGAATGCGACCGTCAGCTTCTTGGGTCACTTGGGATGGATAGTTGCAGGCGACCAGGACATAGCCAGCAGGCAGGACCACGGCGTTCTTCTTGATGCCAAGACCGCGGTCAAAAATGATGTCCTTGCCCTCGATACGATAACTCTTGGCGTCCTCGTATGTCTTCTCGATCAGGATCCTCGCTTCTCCGCCATCGGCGGGCACGGCGTGGGCAAGGTCTACGCGGATATAATCCGAGCCGGAGTCGGCCTCCGGCAAGCCGGTGGTTCTTGCCGACTCGCCCGAGACCTGAGCGAACTTCAGAGGCTGGCCGGTCGCAAGGTCGGTGACCTTTTCATCCGATGCAACGGAGCCTTTGCGAATCGGGTTGAAGAAGGCGCTCGCCCCAGATCGAACTGCGGAGATGTCGTAGATGATGCGGAATTTCGCCGAACCCGGCGCCAGCAGCTCATAGCGGGTGTAGCCGTTGGCCTCTTGCGGTTGACGCAGGACCTGGGCGCTTGCGCCCCAGCCGAGCGCCAAACTCACCGCCCCGATCAGAGCGCCAAACGATCGCGCGTCCCATTTCATCGTCAATCTACCTTCGAGATCATAAACTGTTCGAGCTTGCCGTGCGGATATCCGCGCTCGACTGCGCTCAGGACGCCCTTCTGGGTGGTGATCTTCCAGATGCGCGTTCGCATTCCCCCGCGCATGGACTCGCTCTCCAGCTCGAACAGGCGAGGCGCGCCGAAGGCTGAGAGGCCTGTCTTCTGATCCGCCAGCAGAGCCGCCGAAAGGTAGGCGTTGCCATTTTCGGTGAAGAGGCCGCGATCCACCCGACCGGCCTGGAAATCACTGAAGACACCGCGCGCGCGCGCCTCCGGTTCAAGAGGCGCCAGCACGACGAATGCGACGCGCGCTACGATCGCATCCGGGCTCGCCCAGTCATTGTTGGTCAAGGCAATCACTGCGATTTTCTCGGCCGGCCACATGCGATTGGCCGCCAGGAAACCCGAGCCAGCGCCGTCATGGCCGATCACCTGGCGGCCATGGTCGGTCGCAACCTGCAGCCCCAAGCTGTAGCGACTGTCGCGTCCTGTGCTCAGCTTTATCGGTTTGTAGAAGGCTTCATAGGACGCCGGTGCCAGGAGGCTCTTGGCCATCAAGCTCACGTCCCAACGGGCAAGTTCTCGCGGTGCCATCGCCAGCTCACCAGCCGCGAAAAGCCAGCCAGAGCCTTCCTTGGGCGCGGGCCGGATCGGCCCTAAGGCCGCCCGGGTGTAGGCTCCGGCGTCTGCGGGGCCGAGTGCTTTCTGGTCGGCGTCTGTGACGCTTTGCATCTGCAGAGGTTCAAAGACATTGGCGCTCAGAAACTTCATCAGAGGCTGGCCGGCCACCTTCTCCACGATGGCACCGGCGATGACAAAGCCGGTGTTGGAATACTGCCAATCGGTCCCTGGCGCGAAGTCCAGCGGCTGCTTGCCCCACGCCTCGATCACAGCCTGCGTTGTGGTCGGATGACCCATTTCGATGGTCACGTAATCTTGCGGCCAGTAGTCGCGGTAGCCGGCGGTATGGCTGAGAATCTGGCGCAGCGTGACCTGCTCGGCGCTGGCGAGATCTGGGAAATACTTCGCGACCTTGTCGTCCAAGCTGAGCTTCCCCGCTTCCTGCAGCTTGAGCATCGCTGCGGCGGTGAATTCCTTTGAGACGCTGTCGATAGCGTAGCGGGTCTCGGTCGTGGCCGGCCGATCCGGCGCAAGGCGCGCCTGGCCGTAAGCTTTCGCAAAGACGACCTGGCCATCGCGGGCAACCGCGATGGACACCGAAGGTGCGCCGGTCTGGGACAGCCACTCTACGATGCTGGCGTCAATGTCGTGCTGCTGCTGGTCAGTGAGTGGCGCAGCCACCGCGAGCGTCGGCAAAATGAGCGCCACGACACCGGCAAGGATATGACGAACCATTGAGCCCCACTGAAGCCGACAAGGGACACTAGGCGGCCCAAGCGCCTAGGTCGAGAGAGGCGAGATCGCCGACAGCCGCTTCGGCGCGGCGAGCCGCCAGCTGCTCAAGACTCGGGCCTCCAGATGCGCCCAGTCAAAATCGCCCGCCGCCAGGTTTATACCGATCCAGCCTGAGGAACTGAGATAAGGTAGCCAGCAATAGATCCCAGGCGCGGCCTCGATCAGCAGGTCCTGTTCGTCTCGCCCCAAGGTCTTGACGCAAGCTGCTGTCAGCCCGTCGCCGTGGTGATTATTCCAGAAATAGCAGAACATTTTCCCGGCCACGTCGAAGGCTGGCATACCGTGCGAAAGACGCTCGCCGGTCTCGGGCAACGCAAGGCAAAGACGGCGCAACCGCGCCAAATCCTCGTCTTCGTCAGGCCCTGCCATCAGCTTAAACCGCGCCCGACGCAATCAGGCTGTTGGCACAGTCCAATATCGTTTCTTCCAGTGGGCGTGGCTTCCAGCCCAACAGACGCTGCGCTTTTTCGCAGGTGTAGTCATGCGTGTGCCCCAGGCTCGGGGCGACAGAGCCCAGGTCTTTGTCAAAAAGGCCGGCCAGACGGACCACGCAGTCAGGCACCTTTCGGGTCGGGACCTTCGCTGCGTCTTCGCCCAGTCGCTCACGCAGCAACTGTGCGATCTCGCCCATCCAGGCAAAATTGGCCGCCGCAATGAACCTCTGCCCAGCGGCTTGCGGATCCGTCATGGCCCGGATGTGTAAATCGGCCACGTCGCGTACATCGACCACGTTGAAACCCAGACGCGGCAGGCCTGGCACCCGGCCTGATAGCAGGCGCTCGACCACCTGCACGGACTCTGAGAAGTCGTCACTGGTGACCGGACCCAGCACAAGCGCAGGGTTCACCGTGGCCAGCGTCGTCTGACCGCTGCAGGCTTGGATCAAGGCCCAGGCCGCCCGCTCAGCTAGCGTTTTAGATTGCGCATAGGCACTGACTTTAGGCGCGGCCAGATCCGTCCAGACCGTCTCATCGCTGGTCCAGTCTCTGCCGCCAGAGCCCTTGCTTGTAGCCGCGACCGAGGAGGTCAGGACGATGCGTTTGACGTCGGCCTTGATCGCCGCAGTCACTGCGCGTTTGGCGCCCTCACGGGCGGGGATGATGAGATCGTTGGGGTCCTTCGGGTCAGCGACCCCTAGGGGCGAGGCGACGTGCAAGACGTAGTCGCAACCGCTGACAGCCTCATCCCAGCCGGCATCAGCCGTCAGGTTGGCGGCATAGAAGCTGAGGCGGTTGCCCGGATCGGTGATCTTTCCAAGCGAAGCTCGCACCGCAGCCTCTTTGGAAAGGTCGCGAACCGTCGTGCGGACGACATAGCCCTGCTGCAATAAACCCGCCACGCACCATCCGGCGATATAGCCGGACCCACCGGTCACGAGCACCGTCTCGCCGTTCATTGACCCACCCTCGATGTTTACGCCGCCAAGATACCGGTGCCGTCAGGCTCAGGGAACGGCAGAACTGGGTTATGCGGCCTGCACGCCTGCAACTTGGTGCATCTCGCCGCACCGCATTGCAACTGCCCGCCTGTGACGATCGCCGATAAATTCTGGAGGATGAAAACTCAGCCTGTTTATTCCGAAACCGACATGGATCAGAGCCCTTCGTTGAAGTCGCGCGCACGACAGGCACCGATCGAGGCTGCAGCGGTCGGTGATGTGCAAACGCGGCCTGGGAGTTCGACGAACAGCTAAAGTCACCATTGGGCAGGCCCGACAACGCCCTGCCGGGCTTGGGGCTCGCATGGGGGACAGTCCACCCGATTGAAAGCTTGCCGAAGGACATGCGCTCCTCGGATGGTGGATGGGTCATAGGTCTGATCCTCCTGATGGACCAAACCCTGCTGATCAATCAGATCGGTCAACGGCACCGACATCGGCAATACCGCATGCACCATGCCGAAACACAGGCGGCACGCCGACAACCCCCAGAAGGAGCATCAGCCTGAAAGCGCGCCAAAGCAGGCCAGCTCATCGCGCCTCCGCTCATGCTCGGTCTAGCCGAGACGTGAGCGGAGCGGGCTTCAACCTACGGCCACTAACGAGCAGTATGGGCGGTCTTGGAAATGAAATTCGCCACGTCGTCGTGCAGCGCCCTTAGCGACTGTTCCTTAGCGTAAACCATGTGGCCAGATTCATAGTAGTGATAGGAAATGTTGGCCTGCAGGGCGTCGGGGATCGGCAGGTGTTTCATCTCGTACCAGCCCTCAAAGAACGGCGTCGCCAGGTCGTAGTAGCCACCCAGCAGCAGAACCTTCAGGCTCGGATTGTACTTCATCGCCGAAGCGAGATCGGGCATGACGTTCAGCATACCGCGCGCCGGGCCGCCGCCGCGACCTGGAGGCACGTGAGCGTTGTTCCAGAAGCGGAAAACGTTGACGCTGGGCTTAAAGGCCTTGCCCTCGCCGTACCCCAGAGTCCGCCGGGCGTAATCGTTGAAGGCTGAGACGTAAGCCGAGCTCAACGCCGCAGCTTGCGGGTCATAGGACGCCTCCTTCGACAACGGGTCCATATCGGGACCTTGGAAGCGCGTGTCGAGGCGCCCGGTGGTCAGGCCTTTATCGACCTGAAGTTCCTTCTCGAACTCCCCGCCGGTAATACGCAGATCGGCGCGCAGCACGTAGGCCGCGGGAAGACCTGTGTAGTGTGCATACTGCTCAGCGATCGCCTTCTTCTTGGCCGGGTCGAGCTCGGCGCCCTGCTGCAGAGCCAAGGCGTAGTCGCCCATCGCCCAATGCTCGACTTCCTTCATGTAGGCTTCGATCGTGGCTGGCTTATTGGGGACCAGATTGCGCGACCACGCGGTCGCCGCGTAGGTTGGCAAGGCGGTAATGTAAGCTTGGTCGCTGCCGGGGTTGTTCTCGGCACCATCGACACTGAGAGAAAAATTCAAGATCTGCGAGAGCAAGATCACGCCGTTGAAGTCGACGCTGTCGCCGGTCTCAAGGTCGTTGATCAGCACCGCCGAGCGCGGTGTGCCATAGCTTTCGCCGAACAAGTACTTCGGGCTGTTCCAGCGACCGTACTGCGACAGGAACTGCAGGATAAACTGGCTGAAGGCGTAGCCGTCCTCGTCGACGCCCCAGAACGCCTTTTCCTTGTCCTTTCCCGCGATGCGCGAGAAGCCGGCACCAGGCGCATCGATGAACACCATGTCGCTGACGTCCATCAGCGAGGCGTTGTTGTTGACCACCGAATAGGGCGCAGCCGGTGTGTGATCGCCGTTATCGACAGTGACAATGCGCCGAGGTCCGAAGGCGCCCATGTGAAGCCACATCGTCGAGGAGCCGGGACCACCGTTGTAGATGAAGGTGATCGGCCGATCGGCCGACGGCGCACCCTTCTTGAAGTAGGCCGCATAGAACATCGAGGCTTCCGCCTGGGGATTGCCTTCAGCGCCGGCCTTGGCCGCGTCATCCCACCCGCGGGGATGAACGATGAGGGTGCCGGCGACGGCATTGTAGGCGATAGCCTGGCCACCGACGGTGACCGTGCCTTCGGACTTGACGCTCTCTGGCCTGAAGAGGACGGCGCTGGAATCCGAAGTTCGGGCTTCCGGCTTCTTGGCCTCAGTCGGTTCGGCGGCCGAGCTCGCCGCTCGCCCGGCGCTAGGCCGCTCCGCAGCCGGAGCCTGAGCCTGAGCCATCGCCATAGTGGCGACCAGGGCCATAGAGGCCCCAGCCAACAAGACTTTCCTCAACACGGTAGACACCCCCCGAAAATTTGTGTGCGCAAGCTAGGCCGCAGGGGCCGACTTTGACAACAGAAGCCCAAATATCGACGATATTTCTGATTGCCCGCCCCCAAAATAGGGCATCGAAGAAAGCTCCACCAGGTTGGTCCGCCGTTGCCTTACGCTTGGGGCCGGTGGCCTCCTGCATCGCTGAGTTCGAATTCCGGCCATGCCGATACGATTGCGCCGAACCGCCAAAATGACGGAATCTTCGAACCTGACAGTCCAAAAACCGTTCGTTTCTTTACCGTGCGCTTACCGCCGCATCCGATCCTCATCTTACGCCGCGTCCCCCCGCGAGCGCTCAAGGTAGCCCCTGGTCCTTCCTCCTCCCCCTAGACAGGGCCAGGGGCGCTGCCTTTCGAAAAACAAGCCGGCCTTGACCTCGCCCCTTGGCGCCTCGACTGGTTCTGGATGATCCCCAACACACAGAAAGGCCGCCGCGATTTCATCGTTGGCAACACCCGCCTGCAGCGCCCGCCGCACGTGGCCGAGATTGAGCTTCACCTCGCCGACGAGATCACGCCGATCTGGAAGCTCACCGAAGAGGACTTAGAAGAGATCGGACTGCCTCCGCCGTTCTGGGCTTTCGCCTGGGCAGGCGGCCAAGCGCTCGCGCGCTATGTGATCGACCATCCACAATCCGTATCGGGAAAGCGGGTGATCGACTTCGCCACAGGATCCGGAATGGTGGGCATTGCCGCGATGATCGCGGGCGCCAAGGATGTGCTCTGCGCCGATATCGACGCCTACTGCGAAGCCGCGGTCGCGTTGAACACAGCCGTCAACGACGTCCAATGCACCTATGCGGCGGCCGACCTTCTCGACGCTCCGCCACCGGCCTGGGCCGAGGTCATCCTGGCAGGCGACATCTGTTACGAAAAGCCCTTGGCCGAGCGGGTTCTGGGTTGGCTTGCCGTCGCCCGAGCGGCTGGTGCAACGGTCCTGATCGGCGATCCTGGCCGCAGCTACTTCCCGCGCTCGGGCCTGACCAAGCTCGCCGAGTACCAGGTCGCCACGACGCGGGAGCTGGAAGACATGGCGGTGAAGCGGACTTGCGTCTGGGCGATGCCCTGAGTTCGGTCTCGCCGCTCATCGTCGACCTGTTGTTAGGCTGGGCCCTGCTGCACGCTTCGTGGAACGTGGTGCTGCGCAGCGGCACCGATCGGCTGTGGTCGATGACGATGATGAGCTGGGTCCCCGGCCTCGCGGCCCTGGCGGCGGCGCAATCTCCATCGTCGCCTATGGCGTCGTCGTTTGGACCATCGCCAGGGCGGTGATGGCCAAGGTTTCTGGTCTTCGGGAGACCTCAATCCTCTTCGCTGCGGTTTTGGCGGCGGTGTTCCTGAAAGACCGTTTCACCTGGCGGCGCGGCCTCTGCGCCGTCATGCTCAACACCGGCACCCTGCTGTTGGCAAGCTAGCTTTCCCGTTCCAGATCAAAGACGATCGCAGCGTTCCGCATCTTGGACATGAAACCAAGGTGTGAGCCCATGGCGGACCTATCACGCGCCCGATCTTCAGCTCCTCTGGCCGCAGGAGGTTCCATTTCACCGACCCGGCGCAAACAAACCTGGCGTGTTCAGCGTCGCGTAAACGGTCTCATCTTTGGCTTGGACGCTGATCGTTTGGCGCGGCATCCTGAGCCCGCTTCCAGACTTTGGAGTCGTCATGCGCCGCCGAGCGTTTCTTGCCTCCGCCACCGCCACATTTGGGGCGATGGCGATCCTTGCGCCACCGCGCTCCCAGGCTGCTCAGGTTGGCCTGAAGCCAATGACGGGCGGAGCCAAATCGATATCGGTCGAGGAACGGCGCGCGCGAATTGGCCGGTTGCAGCGAGCGATGGCCGAGCGGGGCTGCGGGGCGATGATCATGGAACCGGGATCTAGCCTCGACTATTTCACCGGCGTCCAGTGGCGTAGATCTGAGCGAACCACTGCGGCGGTGATCCCGGTGAAGGGCGAGATCGTCATCATCACGCCGGCCTTCGAGGAGCCTTCCGTCCGCGAGACGCTCGCGATCGAAGGCGAAATTCGGGCATGGGACGAACATGAGAGCCCGTTCGCACGGATTGTCGGGGTGCTTCGCGACCGCAGCGTGATGTCTGGTCCGATCGCCTTTGAATCCACCACACGGCTGTTCATCGTCGAAGGCGTGCGTGAGGCGGGGCCGGCGTATCGTGTCGTCTCAGGTGATGACCTTGTAAGGGCGATCCGGCTGATCAAGTCGCCCGCGGAACTGGCCCTGATGCAGATCGCCAACGACGTGACGCTGTCGGCCCTGCGCCACGTCCATACCAATGTGCATGCGGGGATGAACCCAGGCGAGATCGGCGCAATGATGAACTCGGCCACGTTAGCCCTGGGCGGCGCGCCGGAATTTTCGCTCGTGTTGATCAACGAAGCCAGCGCCTATCCGCACGGCTCTAAGCAGAAGCAGACACTGCGCGAAGGGTCCGTGATCCTGATGGACGTAGGCTGCACGGTGCACGGCTACCAGTCCGATATCTCCCGCACCTTGGTGCTGGGCAAGCCGAGCGCAAAACAGCAGCGGGTCTGGGACACGGTCAGGCGCGGGCAGGAGATCGCACTGGCGAGCGCAAAGCCCGGCTCTTCTGTCGGCGCGATCGACGATGCGGTACGCGCCTATTATGAAACGGAAGGCTGGGGTCCCGGCTACCATCTGCCCGGCTTATCGCACCGCACAGGGCATGGCATCGGCCTCGACGGCCACGAACCGCCATACCTGGTTCATGGCGATAAGACGCAGCTTGCACCCGGCATGTGTTTTTCGGACGAGCCCGGCATCTATATTCCCGGCGAATTCGGCATTCGACTGGAGGATTGCTGGCAGATGACCGAGACCGGCCCAAAGCTCTTCACGCCGCTGGCGCGGTCTCTCGAAGACCCGATCTGAGGCTTCCACGGCGAGGCCGGGTCACGGCGTCTCGCCAACCCTGTTGCTTTATATCTTGGTCAAGTGCGCGGTTGGTGCCGAAATCGCCCAGCACCTCGCGTTTGCGCTCAACGCGCTGGTGATGAACATCCCCAAAGACGCTGACGCCCTCTGGCGACCAAGACGCCCTGCAGATCACCTGTCGACGGCGCAGCGCCGGGCTTAGGTTTCCTGGATCGCCGACAGCTTCCAGGCTCCGCCGATGTGCCGCGCGAACGTCCACAGCTCTGTTGTCTGGCTAGCAATGTTCGGGTCACCCGAAAGCACAGCGCCGCTCGAACGATCGCGCATCAGGTCAATGCTTTCGTACTTCATCGCGGCGGTCGCATATTCGGTATCGCCCTCGCGCCAGGCCTCGCCGACATCGGCCTGCAGGAGACGGGTGCCCGTAACTTCGTTCTTCCGACCGTGGGTGGCGTTATCGCTCAGTTCCTCAGACAGGTAGGACACGATTTCAGGCGTACAGCGATCGCGAAGGGCGGCGTAGTCTTCGCGCCCAAACGCGTCCTGTACTTCCTTCAGAAGGGTCTCGAAGGTCGACTGGTCTTGCGCGGTGATCGGGATCTCCCAGGAAGGTCCTGTCGTCGGCACAAAAGGCGCCGTGGCCGGCCCTGCGCCGAATCCGCCGCCGCCACCGCCACCGCCTAGGGGTCCGCTGAAGCCCTCCCCGCCATAGGCCGGCTGCTGCGCCGAAAATGGCGACAATTGAGGGCCGCCGCGTCGAAAGAACAGGCGAGAGACCATCGAGATGATGAAGAACAAGATTGCGGCCTGGAGGATGATCGTCAGCAGCCCACCGCCACCGCCACCCCAGCCGCCGCCGCCCCAACCGCCACCCCAGCCGTGGCCCATAAGGCCGCCGATCAGGCCGCCAGCGACCAAACCACCCAGGAAACCACCGCCCCTGAAGCCACCGAATAGCCCGCCGCCCGGCCGATAGCCGCTGTAGCCCGCCATGCCCGGTCTCGGCGCAAACGCGCCGCCCGGCTGGGTCCCCGTCGCGCCCGGCGCCGTCATCGAGCGCTGCACCGGCGCCACGTAGGATGGCGCTGTGGGCGTGGACCTCGGCGCAGAATAGGTGCGCGAGCCCCGACTGCCGAAACTGCCCCCCCTACGCGCGTCGGCCGGAGCCGCGACAAACATGCTGAGCGCCAAGGTCACGCCAAGCGCGGCCGAAATCTTTTTCCGAAGACGAGTCATTGTCGGAATCTCCCTGAGCACGGGAATGTAAGGGCCCGTTGGCCGCGACGCCAGTTACCACTCGTTCATGACATCGCCTCAGCGACCGGTCTTATCCCCGCGCCGGTCAGGCGCTTCCTGAATCGGCATGTCGATAGGCCGAAGACCCGCCGCCTTCATCGCCTCACGCAGTGTATTGGGACCATTGGCGTCAGTCGTGGTGAAGGCCAAGGTCGAGGGTGCCGCGCGATGTTCGGAGACGTTCTCGAACCCGCCCTCAGGCGTGTCGTTGAAGCTCAGCGCATAAGCCTTGTTCGGTTGGGTCGTACAGAGAAAAACAAAGGTTCGACTATCGTCTAGCAGGCGCGGTGTTTTTAGGCAGGAGGGCATCTCGCCACCCGCCGTCGGGCCGACGTTGAAGCTACTCTTCATCATAGATTGGTCGAACGTCACGCTCAGCACCAGCACACCTGCCGACAAGACCTGGCCCGCGGCCGGATAGGATTTCACCACTTTCGGCGCATCCGTCCTGGCATAGACGGTGACCGGTGAGACCTCTTTGCCTTGCGGGGCGGGCGCAGCCAAAACAGCTCCACCCCAGAGGGACAAGACGAAAACAAGTCGAAGGGCGATTGAGCGCATAGCAACAACCTGCCGCCGCAGAGCGACCAGAACAAGGCGCCACGCTATCTCACCACGCCTGCCAGGCAGATCAACAGCCTTACATCGGCTTTGCGATGTACGATCTGTAAAGGGCCACAGCCGTGATCGCTGACGTCCGCAGCGTCCGATGAGGCTCGCTTCGACCGAGACCTCTGCTAACACTATTGTCCCAGCCCCTTCGGAGCCTCTGCCGTCCATGCGCCGCCGCACCTTCCTGGCCTCTGTTCCTGCCGCGGCTCTCACGGGCCGGGCCTTCGCCACCAGTCGGCAAGAAAATCCCAACCGTAACCGTCCCGACATCCATGGCGGCGATCGGATCGACGGGGCGACCTGGGCGTCGCGGTCACCGGCGTGGGGACTGCACGGGGCCGCGGCGACAGCCCATCCCCTGGCGACGCTTGCGGCAATCGAGATCCTGAAGGCCGGCGGCTCGGCCGTGGATGCCGCGGTTGCGGCCAATGCAGTCCTGGGATTTGGCGAGCCGATTTCCTGCGGCCTTGGCGGCGACTGCTTCGTCCTGATGTGGGACCCGACGCAGAAGAAGGTGCTGGGGCTGAATGGCTCCGGCCGCAGCCCCAAGAGCTTGAGCCTGGCTGAGCAGCGCAAACGTGCCAACTCCAAGGGTCTGATCAATTCCTATGGTGCGGTCTCGGTGAGCGTGCCAGGTGCCGTCGATGCCTGGTGGAGCCTGCACCAGAAGTTCGGCAAACTGCCTTGGAAAGATCTTTTCCAGCCCGCGATCCGCCACGCTGAGGAAGGCGCGCCGATCATTCAGAACGTCGCGTTTTACGTGGGCTCTTCACAGCGGATCTTCACCAAGCCCGAAAACCACGTTGAGGAAGTCGGCAACTTCAACTCCGTCTGGGTAAAAGACGGCAGAACCCCTCGCGAGGGCGAGGTGTTCCGCAATCCCTGGCTTGCCAAGACCTACCGCCTGATCGCCGAAGGCGGCGGCCGCGCTTTCTACGAAGGTGAGATCGCCGACCACATCGAAGCCTATTTCAAGCGGATCGGCGGGTGGATGACCAAGGCCGACCTCACCGCCCATCACAGCGAATGGGTGGAACCGCGATCGATCAACTATCGCGGGACCGACGTCTGGGGCCTGCCACCCAACAGCCAGGGCCTGGTCACCCTGCAGATGCTCAATATCATGGAGCAGTTCGACCTGAAGGGCATGGGGTTCCAGTCCGCCCAAGCGTTGCATCACGAAATCGAAGCGAAGCGACTGGCCTTTGAGGACCGGGCAAAATTTTATGCCGACCCCAATTTCTACAAGCAGCCCACAGACTGGCTTCTGTCGAAGGACTACGCCAGGGAACGCGCACGACTGATCCGACCCGACAAGATTCTGATTCCAGCCACCGCCGGTCAGGTACCCAGTCACGGAGACACCACATACTTCTGCGTCGCTGACAAAAATGGGATGATGGTCAGCCAAATCCAGTCCAACTATCGCGGCATGGGCTCAGGTCTGATGCCGGACGGGCTCGGTTTCATGTTCCAGAACCGCGGTGAGCTCTTTGCTCTGCAGGACGGCCATCCGAATATCTACGCCCCAGGCAAGCGGCCCTTCCAGACGATCATACCTGGCTTTGCGACGCGCGGCGGCGAGCCTCTGTTGGCCTTTGGCGTCATGGGCGGGGACATGCAGCCTCAGGGCCAGGCGCAGATTATCTCCAACCTGGTCGACTTCGATCTCGGCCTGCAGGAAGCCGGCGACAGCCCACGTTGGCACCACGAGGGCGGTCATGAGCCGACCGGGGAAGACCTGGGGCCGCTGGGGGTTCTAAACCTTGAAACCGGCGTGCCGGCCGAGACCCAGAAGGCGCTGGCCGACCTGGGCTGGAAACTTGGCCCCAACCCGGGCGTATACGGCGGCTATGAAGCCATAGAGCGTCACCCCGGACGCTACGCTGCGGCCACCGAGATGCGTAAGGACGGCACGGCTCTCGCCTATTAGGCGGGTTGTCGGGTGCAGCGGCCGCTTGACGTGGTCGTATGCCCGGGTGAACTGAACCCCAGAAAGCTGATGGAGGCTCCATGACGCCAGCCGAGATGGAAGCCATCGTTATGGCATTCCCTGGCACCGAAAAAGCGATGAGCTTCGGATCGCCGTCGTACAAGCTGAACGGCAAGTTCTTCACGCGCCTTCGCCACCAGGACCAGTCGATGGTCATCATGGACGTCAACTTCGACGAGCGTGAGATGTTGACGCAGGCTGAACCAGCCACCTTCCACGTCACGGCCCACTATCGGGACTACCCTTGCGTCCTGGCGCGGATCGAGACCCTGCACCCCGGCTCGTTCAGGAATTTCCTGGACCGCCGTTTCCGCAAGATCGCCAAGAAGTCGGTGGTGAAGGAATACGACGCCCAAAACGCGGCGACCGCCGGAGCCTAGAACTCGTCTTCGATCGTCGAGCGAAACTGCTCGAATATCTCTTTGGCGTGCTCATTCGGCGACAGCTGTGGATCGGTCGAGTTTATTTCTGAAGGCGATCTGCCGTGGCCTGTCAGACGGCCCACCACAGCGCCACCCTGCACCAGCAAAATCTCTTCGCCGTCCTCGGCACCCGCCAGCAGGGCGGCGAGTTTTGGCGGCATGTCGTCAAGGTCGATGCGCTTCATCTGGCAATCCTAGACCGAGCGCCGTGACGCCTCTAGGGTCCGCGCCGCGGAGGGACGATGGCGTACAAATCAATGCGTGAGTTCATGGGCAAGCTGGAGGCGGCAGGTGAGCTCGTGCGGGTAAGCGAGCCCGTCTCCACTGTCCTGGAGATGACCGAGATCCATCGCCGTCTGCTGGCCCAGGGCGGGCCAGCGGTCCTGTTCGAAAATGTCCTGCGTGCCGATGGCGAACGCTCGCCAATGCCGTGCCTGGTCAACCTGTTCGGCACCGTCAAGCGGGTGGCCATGGGCGTAAGCCTGGAGGGTCGCGAACGCACCACCGCAGCTGACCTGCGTGAGGTCGGCGAACTGCTGGCCTTCCTGCGTGCGCCCGAGCCGCCGCGCGGGCTGAAGGACGCCTGGGACATGCTGCCACTGGCCAAGACCGTGATGTCGATGCGCCCGGCCATCGTGAAAAAGGCTCCGGTCCAAGAGGTCGTCTGGACAGGGGCCGACATCGACCTCACCAAGCTGCCGATCCAAACCTGCTGGCCTGGCGAACCCGCACCGTTGATCACTTGGCCGTTAGTGGTCACCAAGGGGCCATCCCAGGACCGCGAGGACGATTACAACCTGGGCATCTACCGCATGCAGGTGCTGGGTAAGGACCGAACGATCATGCGCTGGCTCGCCCATCGTGGCGGCGCCCAGCACCACCGCCGCTGGAAAGCGCAGGGCAAACGCGAGCCCCTGCCGGCCTGTGCCGTCATTGGCGCCGATCCAGGAACGATCCTTGCCGCTGTAACACCCGTTCCCGACACGCTCTCAGAGTACCAGTTCGCGGGGTTGTTGCGGGGCGCCAAGGTCGACCTCGTCGCGGCCAAGACCGTGCCTCTGATGGTGCCCGCTCAGGCCGAAATTATAATCGAGGGCCACGTCCTGCTCGATGACCAGGAAGACGAGGGGCCGTACGGAGACCACACAGGCTACTACAACAGCATTGAAAAATTTCCGGTTTTTGAGGTCAGCGCGATCACCATGCGCAAGGATCCGATTTATCTGACGACGTTCACCGGGCGGCCGCCGGACGAGCCCAGCGTTTTGGGCGAGGCGCTAAACGAGGTGTTCATCCCGTTGCTGCGCCAGCAATTTCCCGAAATCGTTGACTTCTGGCTGCCGCCAGAGGGCTGCTCCTACCGGATCGCGGTGGTGTCCATGAAGAAGGCCTACGCCGGCCACGCCAAGCGCGTCATGATGGGCGTCTGGAGCTACCTGCGGCAGTTTATGTACACAAAGTGGGTGATCGTCGTTGATGACGACATCAACGCCCGCGATTGGAAGGATGTCATGTGGGCGATTTCCACCCGCATGGATCCAGCCCGCGACATCACGGTCATCGACAATACGCCCATCGATTATCTTGACTTCGCCTCGCCGCAGAGCGGCTTGGGCTCCAAAATCGGGCTCGATGCCACCGACAAATGGCCACCAGAAACCCATCGCGAATGGGGCCGAAAGCTTGCCATGGACGAGGCCACCGTCGAGGCAGTCACGCAGATGTGGTCGCGCCTGGGCCTTCCCGGGGACGGCAAGCCCATCGGTTGATCTTGCGGGATACCCAAAAGCACGACCAACTGCGCGGCGCATTAAGAGCCACGAGGATACGCTATGGATGTGACGCCTTCGGCCCATGCCGCGGCGCTTTGGGTTGGGCTGCATCTGATCCTGCTGCTCCTGCTGTCGGTGCTGGTTGTTCGCCAACGGCGCGCCCACGGCGTGGTGCTGGGAGACAATGATATTCCGGAGCTGACCCGCGCGGTCCGCGCGTTCGGTAACGCCACGGAGTATGTGCCGGGCGGTCTGATCGCCATCGCCGTCCTGGCCCTGGCCGGCGCGCCGCCGATGGTCGTGCACATCACAGGCCTGATCCTGTTGGTTGGGCGCGTAGCCCACGCAATCGGCCTTTCGCGCAGCGGCGGCTCTTCAGTCCTGCGCTCTGCAGGCGTCACGCTCACCTGGCTCGCCTACATTATGGGCGGGGTGGCGCTGATCTTCTACGTGATACCCTAGCTTGTTCTATCGGGCCTGCTCGGCCATATGGCCGGTATGGATGAAAACCTATTGAACGATGTGGTGGCCGCCGCCCTCGCCGCTGGTGCGGACGCTGCTGAAGCTGTGGGCGCTGAGCGCAGAGCGCTTTCAATTACTGTGCGGAACGGCGAGCTTGAAGAGGTCGAGCGCGAAGAATCGCGCGACCTAGGTCTTCGCGTCTTCATCGGCCAGCGCCAGGCGTCTGTTTCAGGCTCCGACATTAGCGCTGAGGCCCGCGCCAAGTTGGTGGCCCGCTGCGTCGCGATGGCCAAACTTGCGCCGGAAGACCCCTACACAGGTCTCGCCGATCCTGACCGCCTGGCGCGCGGCCAACTTCCGGACCTGGACCTCTACGATCCCGCCGAGCCTTCGCCCACGGCCCTGGAGAGGAAAGCCCAAGTGGCCGAAGAGGCTGCACGGGCCGTGGCGAAAGTCACGAATTCCGACGGTGGATCGGCATCCTGGTCTACCGGCCAATGGCGGATCGTGACGAGCGCAGGTTTTTCCGGGCTCCATCGCGCATCCTTATTTTCATTGGGCGCTTCAGCCATAGCCGGCGACGACGGCGGCATGGAGACGGGTTATGATGGCCGCTCTGTGCGCTGGCAGAACGACCTGCCGGAGGCCCGCGACATTGGAACCGAGGCGGGCCGCCGAGCCGTCGTTCGCCTGGGTGCGCGCAAGATCACGTCGACCACCGCGCCTGTGATCTTCGAAAACAGGCTCGCCGCGTCGCTGCTAGGACCATTGATTGGCGCCATATCCGGCCCGTCGATCGCCCGCGGCACCTCCTTCCTGAAAGACAAGCTAGGTCAGCCGGTGTTCGCCAAGGGCATAAGGCTCACGGACGACCCGCACCGGCTTCGTGGCCTGGGCTCCTCCCCCTTCGACGATGAGGGCGTGGCCAATGACGTCATCGACCTCATCGCTGACGGTGTGCTGACAACCTGGCTTCTGAACACATCATCGGCACGGCAGTTGGGCCTGGCGACAACCGGCCACGCGTCCCGCGGCCTGGCTGGGCCGCCTGGCGTTGGGCCATCGAACCTGACACTGCAGCCCGGGACGCGCAGCCAAATAGAGTTGATGAAGGACGCCAAGGCTGGCCTTTTGGTCACTTCGATGTTCGGTCCATCGCTCAACGGCAACACCGGCGACTGGTCGGTCGGTTGTTCGGGGTTCTGGTTCGAAAACGGTGAGATCGCCTACCCGGTCAATGAGATCACCGTCGCAGGCAACCTGATTGATATCTATGCCCGCCTGGTGCCTGGCGCGGACCTGGAGATCCGCGGTTCGTCCAACGCGCCCTCGATCCTGATCGACGCCCTGGCGATTGCAGGCCTCTAGACCGCGAAGCTCTCAAGGCCTATCGGCTCCGCCCAAGACCCGCTCATGCGTTACGAGACCCAAGGCTATGACCGATAAACAACTCCTACACCTGGTGATCGGCGGCGAGCTGAAATCACTCGATGGGCTCGCGGAATTTAAGGATCTCGCCAAGGTCGACCTGGTGGGTGCCTATCCAAACTATCAGTTGGCGCTGGCCGCTTGGCGCGGCAAGGCTCAAAAGACTGTCGACAATGCCCTCATGCGCTACTTTATCATCCACGCGCACAAGCTGCTCGATCCGGATTCGGATTCAGAACACGACCACGACCACTAGGCAGGACTATTCCCGCCGCAGCAATTTTTCAGTCAGGAGCGCGCCGATCATGCCGGCGCGGAACGTGGCTTTCATTGCCGCAGGGTCGTACATTGGACTGTCGACCCAATCTAGGAACGACATCCCAGCCGGTTCGCCATCAGCAAGATATCGCTCGAAGACATAGTCCAGAACCCCCGTCTTGCCCTGCTTCACATGCAGGTAGCGGATGTTCAGCTGATCCACCGCCTCGCGGATGGTCTTGCCCTGCCTGAAGTGCATGTAGAACACGCTCATGATCCCGGCTCGGTCGGCGCCGGACTTGCAGTGGATCAACGCCGGATAGGCGATGGTCTCGTAGAGCTGCTTTGCTCCGATGACGCGCTCGCGTATGGGGACCTCACGCGAGGTGATCGTGAAATCGACCATCTCCAGGCCAAGGTGCCGGCAGGCGTCCTTTTCCAAAGCATGGAAACTGGCGTCAAACCCGCCGCGCAGGTTCACGATCGTCTTGACGCCCTTGTCCTTCCAGACAGCCAGCTGGTGCGGCCAGGGCTGGTTGGTGCGGACCAGCTCATCGGAGATCCAGTGGGCGTTTTGGAATCCAAGCCTGAGATAGGCATGATCGTTCCACAGATAGTCAGCATAGGCCCTGAACCGCCCGCCAGGTGTGGCAAGTTCAAATCCGCGATCGGTTGGCTCGACGGTCATGGTGCCTTACCTAAGGGTTCCGCCGCTTCGGCGAAAGTCGCGGGTCAAAGCTCCGCAACTGGCGAGCGCCTTGACTTCAACACCACATCGGACGACCCCAAATCTTATGAGCGAGCGCGCCAAGCCTGAGCTTTCCGTCCGTGCCCTGGCGACGCGGCTCGCCCAGGTCTACATGGCACCGCGCTGGAAAGGTTGGACGGCAGCCATGCTCCTGGCTGCAATCGTAGCTGCCACAAGCGCGCGCCTGGTGCAGATTATACGGCCCGCAGTCGATGTCCTGCTCAACTCGCACAAGCCCGGTGCCTGGATATCGCTTCCACTGAGCATCGCGGCCCTTGCCTTGCTTCGAACGCTTGCCCAGGTGCTACAGGCAACCCTGGTCAATCGGATTGGCAACGGGGTTGTGGCCGACATTCAGCGCCAACTCTTCGGTCGGCTGTTGCGTGCCGACCTGGCGCATCTGCGGTCCCAGCATTCGGGAGCCTACGTCTCTTCCGTGCTTTATGACGCAGGCTTGACCCGCGAGGCTGCGACCTCGGGTGTCGTCAGCTACACTCAAAACCTTCTGATCGTGATCGCCACGCTCTGGGTGATGATCCGGATCGATCTGAGTTTGACTCTCATCGTGGCCGCCGGCGCGCCGCTGGCCGGCGCCGTTATGCGACGTTTCTCCAAACGAACCACCAAGGCCGCCAAAGGCGCGATGGCGGAGACCTCCGCCCTATCCACGGCCATTATGGAAAGCCTCGACGGCGTTCGGGTTGTTAAGATCGAAAACCGCGAAACCTATGAGGAGGGCCGTGTCGCCGAGGTGATCCGTCGCCGCGAGAAACACCTGATCAAAGGATCAAACGCGCGGGCCTTGGCCTCGCCGATTACGGAACTCGTCACGACCTGGATCATGGCCGCAATCTTCGCCTACAGCGGCTGGCGATCCATGCACGGCAGCCTCACGGCGGGTGGATTGACCGCCTTCATTGCAGCCCTGCTGATGGCTTCCCAGTCGTTGCGGCAGCTGGCCAACCTGCAGACCGTTTTCGCCGAAGGCATGTCGGCCGCGCGGCGGCTGTTCGTTGCCTTAGACGTGGAGCCAGAGGTCCGAGAAAATCCCGGTGCGGTTGCGCTTCCTGAGGGGCGTGGCGACATAACCTTCGACCAAGTTGGTTTTGCCTATGACGACGGCGGGCCGACATTGAGCGATGTGACGCTGGACGTGCGTCGTGGCGAGACCGTGGCGCTCGTGGGTCCGTCGGGTGGTGGCAAGACCACCTTGCTCAACTTGATCCCCCGCTTCTACGACGCAACCACGGGCCGCGTGCTGATAGATGGCCATGACATACGCAAGGTGACCTTGGCCTCATTGCGCGACCGGATCGCGTTGGTGACCCAAGAGCCCTTCCTGTTCGATGACACGATCCGCGCCAACATCGCTTACGCGCGGCCTGAGGCGTCGCAGTCAGAAATCGAGGAAGCGGCTCGAGAGGCCGCAGCGCACGACTTTATTGTCGGCCTGCCGCAGGGCTATGAGACGTCTGTCGGTGAAGCCGGCGCGCGGCTGTCGGGCGGCCAACGTCAACGGATCGCCATTGCGCGCGCCTTCTTAAAAGACGCACCGATCCTCTTGCTCGACGAGGCGACCAGCGCGCTCGACACGGAGAGTGAAGCGCAGGTGCAAGCCGCGCTGAAGCGGCTGATGGCTGGCCGCGCGACCATGCTTATCGCCCACCGTCTTTCCACTGTGCGCGGCGCCGACCGCATCTATGTGATCGATAAAGGCCGTATCGTGGAGACTGGCGACCACGCGAGCCTCGTGCGCAAACGCGGTCTCTATGCCCGCCTTGCAAAAAGCCAGGATCTGGAAACCGGTATTGGCGGGGCCGATATCGACGAACCGGAGGCTGCGGCTTGAAGACGCTGCTGCGGAGCGACGCGGTTCAGGCCCTTCTGGGCTGGCTTTTGGGCGGCTATATCCGGTTGATCCTGGCGACCGTCCGCTGGACGCACGAGAACGTGGAATGCGTTGAGCCTGTGCTCGCGGGCGAGGCCGGAGCCGTGGCGCTCTTCTGGCATGGCCGAATCCCATTGTGCCTGGCGAGCGCGCCGCAATGGTGGCGAAAACGCACCAAGGCGATGATCTCGCCTTCCGCCGACGGACAGTTCATCGCGACGGCCCTGGAAATGGCTGGCTTCGACGGCATCCGCATTTCGAGCGCCAAACCTGGCGACACTGCGAAGGTTCGCCAGGCGGTGGCTGCGTTGCGAGAGGCGGTCAATCACGTGGCGGGCGGCGGCGCGTTGGTGGTGACGCCAGACGGGCCTCGCGGCCCCAACGAGATCATCGCCCCAGGTGCCCTGCAGATTGCCAAACGCTCGCAGCAGCCTGTTTTTCTGATGGGAATCGCCGCCAACCCGGCGATGCAACTCAACACTTGGGACAAGGTGATGTTCGCAGCCCCGTTCGGTCGCGGAGCCGTGGTCTGGGAAGGCCCGCTCTATGTGCCCGCAGATGCTGACGAGGCCACGGCTGCCAGCCTGCTCACCGACTGGTCGGCGCGGCTCAGCGCCGTCACTCGCCGCGCCGAGGCCCTGGTCGGACGAGCGCCGGCTCTAAAGCCGCATTGATCCGGTTCGCGCAAGGTGAGACATAGGCGCATGGCCAAGGCGCAAGATGACCACGATCATGATCACCATGATCACCATGATCACCATGATCACCATGATCATGAGGACCACGACCACGGTCACCACGATCATGTCGTGAACAAACACAGTCATGGCCACGCCCATGGCCATCACCACCATTACGCACCAACCGATATGGGCCGGGCGTTCGCAATCGGCGTGGCGCTGAATACGGCCTTTGTGGCCGTCGAGGTCGGGGCCGGGTTCTGGGCCGGTTCGATGGCGCTGCTGGCCGACGCGGGTCACAACCTCTCCGACGTCCTGGCCCTATTGATGGCCTGGGGCGCGACGGTCTTAGCCAAGCGCGCCCCGACCAGCCGCCGGACCTATGGCCTGCGCAAGGGGACGATCCTGGCTTCTTTGGGCAATGCGGTCTTCCTGCTCTTGGCCATTGGAGCGATCGTCTCAGAGTCCGTTCAGCGTCTGGCCCACCCCGGAACCATCGAAACCAAGACCGTCATCGTCACGGCGGCGATCGGAATCGCGATCAACACCGCCACAGCACTCCTCTTCATGCGCGGCAGCAAGGAAGACCTCAACGCTCGCGGGGCCTTCATGCACATGGCCAGCGACGCTGTGATCTCCCTGGTTGTGGTGATCGGGGCCGCGACCATCGCGTTGACCGGCATGCAGTGGATTGACCCTGCGCTAAGCATAGGTATCGCGGTGGTGATCGTGATCGGAACCTGGGGGCTACTCAGAGACTCCATGAACCTAGCCCTTGATGGTGCGCCTCGCGAAATTGACGTCGCCGAGGTGCGCGCCTGGCTTGCTTCCCAGCCAGGGGTCGAGGAGATCCATGACCTGCACATCTGGGCGATGAGCACGACGGAAACGGCGCTAACTGCGCACGTCATCCGGCCCGCAAACGACGATGCCGACCAGTTCTTACATACCACCTGCGAGGCCTTGTCCGTGCGGTTCAACATCGGCCACTCGACACTGCAGGTGGAGACCGACAGTGAGATTGCCTGCCGGCTGGCGCCGCACGGGGTGGTGTGAGCCGACCTGCGCCCACCCTGCCGCTGACGATTTACGCCGCGGCGACGGGCCTTTTGGAGCCACTGGCGCCCACTGTGCTGCGTCGCAGGGCGCGATCGGGGAAGGAAGACCCGAGTCGCATCGCCGAGCGACTTGGGCGCACGAGCACGCCGCGCCCGAACGGACCGCTGGTTTGGTTGCACGGGGTCAGCGTCGGCGAGAGCCTCTCACTCCTGGCGTTGATTTCCGAAATTCGCGCGCAGCGGCCCGACCTTGCCCTTCTTGTCACCTCCGGCACCGTCACCTCCGCCCACGTGATGGCCAAGCGACTTCCAGCAGGTGTGATCCACCAGTTCGTGCCCTTAGACACCCCCGCTGTCGCGGCGAGGTTCCTCAACCACTGGCGGCCTGGCGCAGCTCTTTTCGTCGAAAGTGAACTTTGGCCGAACCTCATTTTGACGGCGCGCGCTTTCGGGGTGCGGCTGGGACTCTTGTCCGCGCGGATGACGGCAGCAAGCGCTACGGGCTGGAGCCGGGTGCCAGCGACGGCAAGGCGCTTGCTTCAGGCCTTTGAGCTCATCCTTCCGCAGGACGCAGATACGCAGGCGCGGCTGACGAAGCTCGGTGCCCAGGTTGGTCCGCGCCTGAACCTCAAGCTCGTTGGTGATGCGCCTCCCGTGGAGGCCAAGCTGGTTGACAAACTGCGTGCGGGACTGGTCGGACGCCGCTCCGTTCTAGCGGCGAGCACGCATCCCGGTGAGGAGGCCCTGATCGCCGAGGCCTTCGGTTCCGCGACGGCCGCTGGGCCGCCCAGTGTCTTGTTCGTTGCGCCACGCCACCCCGATCGTGGTCCAGGCATCGCAACTGAACTGCGAAACCTCGGTTTCACCGTCGCCCGTCGCGCTGCAGGAGACATACTTGGCCCAGCGACCACCGCCTATGTTGTCGATACGTTGGGTGAGCTTGGCACCTTCTATGCCGTGGCCGACCTTGTGGTTATGGGTGGCAGTTTCGTCGTGGGCGTGGGCGGCCACAATCCGATTGAGGCCGCGCGGCTGGAAGCGGCGATGGTGACTGGCCCTCATGTCTTCAACGCGCGAGAAATCTACGCCGAGATGCTGGCCGAAAAGGCGGTGATCCAGGCGCACGACGCCGCGGCGCTGAGCGGCGACATCCGAGGCTTGCTGGCGAATGCCACGATCGCCCGGCGGATCGGCAAGGCCGCAAACGCCTATGCCGGTCGCCAGGGCGCGGCATTGGCGGCAGCGATGGACCTGATAATGCCCCTATTGCCCGTATGAAATTGTCGACGCCGCGTTGGTGGTATGAGCGCCGTGACGTCGCTCGGCGCGGGAGCATGCCTTTCGCGCGCGCGCTGCTGACGCCGATTTCCTGGATCTGGGCGGCCGTGACGGCGCGAAGGATCGCACGCACGACCCCCTTCGACCCGGGCGTTCCGATCATCTGCGTTGGAAACCTGACGATGGGCGGCGTTGGAAAGACCCCGATCGTGCGCGCCCTGGCCGAAAGACTCGCGGCGAAAGGTCAGATCGTCCACCTGCTTTCACGCGGCTATGGTGGAAGCCTGAAGGGGCCGATCCGCGTCGACAGCAGGTATCACACGAGCGCTGAGGTCGGCGATGAACCGCTGATGCTGGCGCGTGACTACACGGTCTGGGTCGCACGCGATCGCTCAGCCGGAGCAAAGGCCTGCGCCGAAGCCGGCGCGCAAGTCATCATTATGGACGATGGCTATCAGAACCCCTCCGTGAAAAAGGCGCTTTCGTTGATCGTCGTCGATGGCGAGACCCGTGACGAGATATGGCCATTCGGCGACGGCCGCGTCTTTCCGGCCGGTCCAATGCGCGAGCCCCTGGCCGTCGGCCTGGCGCGCGCCGAGTGCGTCGTAATCCTGTTACCCGCAGACCTCGCCGAGGTGGATCCAGAACTCGTCGCAACGCTCAATGGGCCCGATCAACTCACGGCCCATCTATGGCCAATGGCTCCGCCACCGTCTGGCCCACAGCTGGGATTTGCAGGCATTGGGATGCCATGGAAGGTCGAGCGCGCGCTTCAAGCTGCCGGCTGCGAACTGGCCGACTTCGCGCCCTTCCCTGACCACATGGTCTATGATGAGGCCATCCTGAAGCGTCTGGCCAACCGTGCTGCCCTGTTCGATGCAGGCCTTGTGACCACCGAAAAGGATTGGGTACGCCTGCCGCCCGAGTGGCGAGCTCACGTCACCGCCTGGCCCGTCCGTGCGGTGTTCGACGAGCCTGCTAAACTGGACGTCTTGCTGGCGAAGGTCGGCCTTTAGCCCTCGGCGCCGGCCTGCTGGGCGAAATGCCAGCTGGCCTGCGCAAGGGACAGCACGCGCGGCCCCATTGCCGCGGCCTGCGGGCTGTTGGCGGTGCCATCGCGCACACGCCCAAGGATGCCCTGGACGATGCCCGCAAGGCGGAAGGCATTGTAACTGAAAAACCAGTTCAGATCGTGCAGTTCGGTCCGGTTTGTCAGCTTGCAATAGTATTCGACCGCCTCGTCCAGCGTAGGAATGCCGTGCGCCTTCATATCTGGCAGCTGGGAGATCGTGCCGTTCACCCAATTCATCAGCAGGTATGTAAAGTCGGCGAGCGGCTCGCCGAGCGTGGATAACTCCCAGTCCAGCACCGCGATCACCCGTGGCTCGGTGGGGTGGAAAATCATATTGTCGAGGCGGTAGTCGCCGTGAACCACCGAAGTCCGCTCCTGAACCGGCAAGGTCCTGGGCAAGAACTCAATGAGCTTTTCCATCTCAGGAATGTGGTCGGTCTCCGAGGCCTTATATTGCTTCGTCCAGCGATCAACCTGACGTCCCATATAGTTACCGGGTTTGCCGTAATCGCCGAGGCCGATCGCCTGGAAGTCGGTGTTATGCAGGTCTGCGAGGGTTTTGATTTTGCCCATGAAAATCGCATGTCGCTCGGCGGGCTCATACTGCGGCAGGGTCTGGTCCCAAAGGATGCGGCCCTCAACCATGTCCATGATGTAAAACCAGGTGCCAATGACGTCGTCGTCGGTGCACAGGCCATAGGTCTTGGCCACCGGGAAACCTGTCGTCCCCAGCGCCGTAATGACCTTGTATTCGCGATCGACGGCGTGTGCTGAGGGCAGAAGTTTGCCCGGCGGCTTGCGGCGCAGGACGTACTTCTTCCCAGGCGTGATCAGCTGATAGGTCGGATTGGATTGGCCACCCTTGAATTGGCGCACTTCCAACGGCCCTGCGAAGCCCGCGACGTTTGCAGTCATCCATCGGGCGAGTGAGGCCTCGTCGAACTTGTGTGTCTCAGCCACGGCCTTTGTGCCGGTATTGAGCTGTTCGCGCTCTTGCTCGGCGGCGTCAATGACGTCGGCCATGGCGGTTCCCCTACAGTTGTTTGAACACACTTTACCGGGCGCGGCGCGGCGGGAGCAAGGTGCCCCGTTTGGTCTCCTCAGCGGCTGAGCGCGCGCCAACCGATGTCAGTGCGGTGGAAGCCTTCTGGCCAGTCGACCAAGGCTACGGCACCATAGGCCCGCTCGCGCGCCTCTGCGAAGTCCCTGCCCGTGGCGCAGACATTGAGCGCGCGGCCAGAACCCGCAAGGATCACGCCGTCCGGCCCGGCTGAGGTCCCCGCATGAAAGATCACGACCCCTTCGTCGAACGGCTGGTCGAGACCGCCGATGGTGCTGCCCGTCTTTGCAGCTCCGGGGTAGCCCTCGGTCGCCATCACCACACAGACGGCGTCTTCGTCGCGCCACTTGGGCTTCGGCATCTCATGCAGACGCCCTGTGGCGCAGGCCAAGAGATAGGGTACCAGGTCGCTTTCCAGGCGAAGCATTAGAACTTGGCATTCCGGATCGCCGAAGCGAGCATTGAACTCTACGAGCTTGGGCCCGTGGCGCGTGGCCATTAGCTCGACGAACAGCACACCGCGATAGGGTGCGCCGTCCGCTTCGATGCCCTTGAACGCTGGGCGCACCAGGAGGTGATCGACCTGATCTACGAGGTCGAGGGTAAAGACCGGAGCCGGCGAATAGGCGCCCATGCCGCCGGTGTTGGGCCCCTCGTCGCCATCGAACGCACGCTTGTGGTCTTGGGCCCAGCCAAACAACATCGAGGTTTTGCCGTCGCAGAGCGCAAACAGCGAACCGATCTCTCCTTCAAGGAACTCTTCGATGACGACGCGCGCGCCTGCTGCACCAAAGGTTCCGCCGAAGGCGTCATCGATCGCGGCCTGCGCCGTGGCCAGATCCGGTGCAATCACGACCCCCTTTCCTGCCGCCAAGCCGTCAGCCTTGACCACATAGGGTGGGTGGAAATGCGCCAATGCCGCCTTGGCCGTCGCTGCGTCGTCACAAATGCGGTAGCCGGAGGTCGGGAGGTGATGACGCTCGCAGAAGGTCTTGGTGAAGGCCTTGGAAGATTCCAGCCGTCCGGCCGCCGCCGATGGCCCGAAGCAGGAAATGGAGGCGGCCTCCAGCGCATCGGCGAGCCCAGCCTCGACGGCCACCTCAGGGCCGATCACCACCAGGTCGGCGGCGATCTCCTGGGCCAGTTCGACAAGGCGTGCGACCTCTGTCGCCTTGATGTCGCGCACCTCGGCAATGGCCGCCATGCCCGGATTGCCTGGCGCGCAAACCAGCCTGCGAAGCAATGGAGACTGCTTGATTTTCCAAGCCAGCGCATGCTCGCGCCCACCGGAGCCGACCAGGAGAATGTTCATGCGCGGGCTTTCGCGCGAGTGGCGCGCGCGGTCAAGGTGGGGTGTGTTTGGATGGCAAGCGCTCCAGGCCTCGCGCACCGGAAAGACCATTCGATCGCGTTTGAGCCGGGGCGTTTTGACTCAACTCGGGATTTCAGCGCCGGGCCTTAGCCTTCAAGGTCGAGCGAGTAGCCCGCCGAGCGCACCGTTCGGATCGGATCGTCGTTCTCTGAGACGCCCAACGCCTTTCTCAGTCGGCCGATATGGACGTCAACTGTACGGGCCTCGACATAGACGTCCGATCCCCAAACGGCGTCCAGCAGTTGTTCGCGTGAGAACACCCGGCCCGGATGCTGCATCAGGTAGTCGAGAAGGCGGAATTCCGTTGGACCAAGGTGGACCTCCTGGCCGGCGCGCTTCACCCGGTGGGCGACGCGGTCGATGAGAAGGTCCCCGCGGCGGACCCGGTCTTCTGCCAAGCCTGGGCGAAGACGGCGCAGGACCGCCCGGATGCGGGCGGTAAGCTCAGTCATTATGAACGGTTTGAGCACATAATCATCAGCGCCGGTGTCGAGACCCCGCACCCGATCGCTTTCCTCGCCCCGCGCGGTCAACATGATGATCGGAACGTTGCGGGTCTCGTTGCGCTGTCGAAGCCGCCGGCAAACCTCGATTCCGGAAATCTTAGGCAACATCCAGTCGAGCACGATCAGGTCGGGTAACCGTTCGTCGACGAGGAGGAGCGCCTCTTCTCCATCGCCGGCCAAGGCAATGTCATAGCCCTCCTTCTGCAGATTGTACTGCAGAATGGTCGCCAAGGAATCTTCGTCCTCAACGATCAGTATGTGCGGCGTCATCTGCATGGAAGCCTCAGTCCCTGAGCTCGTCGGTTTTCGGCCGACCAGCGACCATTTCGTCGCCGGTGATCTGGTAGTGAATGATCTCGGCGATGTTTGTCGCGTGGTCGCCGATGCGCTCTAAATTCTTAGCCACGAACAGCATATGAGCGCAGGCGGTGATCGTTCGCGGGTCGCCTATCATGTAGGTTAAAAGCTCGCGGAACAGCGAGTTGTAGTGCTCGTCAACCTCGTCATCCTGGCTCCAGACTGCAAGCGCACGCTCAAGGTCGGAATGACTGTAAGCGTCGAGCACGGTGGAGAGCCTGCCCAGGACCAGCTTACCCATCCGCTCAATGGATCGTGTCAGCGGCGTCAAAGGATCAGATTCGATGATCACCAAGGCCCGCTTGGCGATGTTTTTGGCCAAGTCTCCGCAGCGTTCGAGGTTGTTGGCCACCTTCATTGCCGCCACAGCGCGACGCAGGTCATCGGCGACAGGCTGGCGCAGGGCGATCAGGCGGATGGTCTTGCGCTCGATGTCGCGTTCGGCCGCATCGAGCCTGTCGTCGCGGCCGACCACCGCAGATGCCAGATCCTGGTTACGCTTGACGACAGCGGTCACGGCGTCAGCGACCTGGGCTTCGGTCAGGCCGCCCATGCGCACGCATTCGGCCGCCAGGCTGTTCAGCTCATCTTCGTAGGATTTGATGATGTGCTCGTTCATTTCGCTCGCCTTGGATACGCCGGCATGCCCGACGCCCCTATGCTACAGTCTCATGACGCTTTGACGACGCCTTCCGGGGCTCCAGCCATCGGAAAATAGACCGTAAACGTACTTCCCTCACCTTCCGCGCTGGCGACCACAAGCCCACCACGGTGGCGGTTCATGATGTGCTTGACGATCGCCAGGCCCAGGCCTGTTCCCGATCGGGCGCCACTTTTCTGACCGTCCACCCGATAAAAGCGCTCGGACAGACGCGGCAAGTTCTGGCGAGCGATACCTGGGCCAAGGTCGATAACGCGCAAGGCCGCGTAGGTCTCAGGCGACGGATCGGGGGCGGCGAGGGATAGGCGCGGCAGATTTTCGGGGCTCGCAGCGGCGGCCAGCTCGCTTAGACCGCTCTGGAGTTCGATGCGGACGCCAGCGCCGTCCGGCGAATATTTAATTGCGTTGTCCAAGAGATTTTGAACGACCTGAATGATCTGGTCACGCTCGCCCCGGACGTGGACCGTACCTGGCGCAAACGGCCGACATTCGAGCTTCACGCCGCGTTGAGCGGCAAGGGGAGCGGCCGCCTCCACCGCCTCGCCCACGAGCAATACCAAGTCGACGGTGCCGCGCGGCGGCACGTGTTCGTCAAGCTCGATACGGCTCAGCGAGGTCAGGTCTGCGATAAGACGCGCCATTCGGTCGGCCTGGGTCTGCATGATCCCCAGAAACTTGTCCCGCGCCGCCACATCGTTGCGCGCATGTCCGCGCAACGTTTCAATGAAACCCGAAAGGGAGGCCAGCGGCGTGCGCAGCTCGTGGCTGGCGTTGGCAAGAAAATCCACCCGCGTTCGCTCGACACGGCGAACCTCCGTCTCGTCGTGGAAGGTGACCAACGCAAGGTGCGCTCCGTCCTGGCCAATTCCCAATGAGCGGACCCGCACACGCAGGCTGCGCGACTGGGCACCCGTCGTCTCATAGATGCTTTCCGCGTCGAGCTCGTCGAAAAGCGCCTTATCCACGGCGGCCAACACATCAGGGTCGCGCACGGCTGACAGGAGCATCCCCTCCTCGGCCGTGATACGGAGCAATTCGCGAGCCGCCGCATTGGCCAGGATATAGCGCCGCCCCGTCAGATCATCTCGATCAAAGCCGACGACCACCAAGATCGGATCTGGCAGGGCGTTAACGACCGCGGCGTAGAGCTGCGAGGCCGACATCGACGACGGGATGGGATCAAGCAGGGACAGAATGATTCTCCGTTAACCCAGCTTAACAGCCTAAGTCAGGTGTCAGATTCGTGACAGTCACGGGTCTGCAAGCCGGAATTTGGGAACTCCCTATCCGCCAAGGCCGTGATTGGCCGCGCATCGGCTAAAACCGCCTTGATTGATACCCGCAAGAGAAGCGCCGCAGAGCTGCGCGCCAAGACCAAGTCTGGGGCATAGATCGTCGAGATCTGAGATAACCATGATGCGCGTAGATATCCCCTTGTCCTGGCGCTGAAGTGACCTTTCATCAGACATCCGCAGGTCGGGGCTCCAGCTCTAGCCAGGCGGATCTGGGAGCCTTAAGTCCTTGCGTGGTTTGCGACCGCAGCGGAGCGCTGGGTTTTGAGTGGAAACATGGACGCGCGTTTGGCCTCGGCGCAGACGGCCCTGAATGAGGGCCGCGGTTACGCCGCAATCTTGCCCTTGATCGAACTCATTGAAGCCGATCCCAACCAATCCGCGTCGGTCTATCGCACGTTGCTGATGCAGCTCTATCTCAGCGGCAAGCTGGAGGCAGGCATCGCCTGGGGCGAAGCGGCGATTAAACTTTATCCGCGCGACATTGATATTTTAAACGTGCTTGGCGTCATCTACCGGCGGCTTTCGCGATATCGCGACGCGATAAGGGTTCTCGACCAGGCGGCTAAAATCAATCCCAACAACGTCGCGGTGCAATCCAACCGCGGCAACGTCCTCATCGATATGGGTGATGGGGTCCGCGCAGAAGCAGTATTCGCCAAACTGATCCGAGCCGATCCGAGCAATGCAGAGTTCTTGCGTCAGGCGGGCCGGGCCTTGCTCAGACAAGGAAAGAAGGGCCCAGCCCTGAGCCGATTTCGCCAAGCCGTCGCTCTGAAATCGACGCTCGTCGAAGCCTGGCTGGACATCATTGGCGTTGAGCACGATCAGCAAAACAACCCGGCCGCAGAGATTGACATAGCACGCGCGCTTGCCGCGAACCCAAACCATCCGCGTCTGCTGGAAGCGCAAGCCATCGTCTATCGAGGCACCCAGCAGTTCCACCGCGCCGATGCCTTTCTATAGGGGCTTCGACCGCAGTTCGAAAGTGCGGCTTGGCTCCACTTTCAGCTGGGGATGACGGTCGGCGACTACGATCGGCAGCGCGCAAATGTGCATCTGCGACGGGCCCACGAACTCGAGCCTGAAAAACTCGACTTCCGGATGTTTTTAATCGAAAGCCTCGAGCGTACCCGAACCGGCGACGAAGGTGCCAATATCGAGGAAGCCTATCAGCTTGCCCTTCAAGCGCTCGCCACAAAGCCCCACAGCCCCGGCCACCTGAAGGTCCTGAACGAGGTCTTGATCCGGGTCTGTGACTTTGATGGCCTTGCTCAGCTGGGGGACTTCAAGTCGCTTGGGCGCGGCTGGGCGACAACCAACCGCCACACCGCGCTTCTGAAACAACTCGCCTTCGTGCGAGGACCCGAAGATCGCCTTGAGTTGGTCGAGCAGCACCGGATCTGGGGACGCGAGGTGGAAGCCAAGATCGCGGCGGTACCCATCAGGAAGCCACCGCCCCGACCCGCGGACGGCCGTATCCGGCTTGGGTTCATGTCTTCCGACCTTCGCCGTCATCCTGTGGCAGGCTTTGCGCTGCCTTTGTTCGACCACATCGACCGTGAGCGCTTCGACGTATTTTGCTACTCCTTCTACCAGGGCGCACAGGACGCTGTGCAGGCCCATATCGCCAAGCAGGTCACGGCTTTCAGATGGATGCCCGACACGTCGTCGCGCGAGGTGGCCCAAGTCATCGCCGACGACCAGCTCGACATTTTGCTGGAGTTAGGCGGATCGACGCACATGAACCGTCTGGACGTCATGGCCTTCAAGCCCGCCCCGCTACAGGCAAGTTGGCTGGGCTATCCGCACTCGGCGGGCCTTTCGACCATCGACTACTTCGTCTGCGACCCCTATTCGCGACCTACCGATCCAGCGCTGATGATTGAACGGCCACTGGTCATGCCACACACCTGGCTGGCGCTGGGCCGCGCGGTGTTCGCCGACGGCAATCCCATCACTGAGGGCCTCCCAGAAGATCGGAACGGCTTCGTCACCTTTGGCACAGCCAATAACCCCCATAAATATAACCGCCGGGTCCTCGGCGCCTGGGCGCAGGTGATGACCGCGGTTCCAGGGTCTAAGTTCGCCTTCGTCAGGCCTGAGGGCAGCTCGCCAAGCTTTCGCAAGAATGTTTTGGCGGAGTTCGCAGCTCACGGCGTCGACCAAGATCGCATCGTCTTCAATACGATCCGAGGGGCACATATGCCCTTTTACAACGGTATCGATATCTCGCTGGATTGCTTCCCGCTGACTGGCTGGACGACGACGACGGAGTCGTTATGGATGGGCGTGCCCGTGGTGAGCCTTCGCGGCGAGGCTTTCTTCGAGCGACTGAGCTATTCGATCCTATCGAACGCTGGGCTGGGCGACCTCGTCGGCACCGACCCAGCGCAGTACCAAGCGATCGCGCTTAAACTCGTTGCCGATCGCGAACGCCGACGCGACCTTCGATCCACCCTGCGCGAGCGACTTCGCAACAGCCCACTTGGCCAGACCGAAGTCTTTGCCAGGGACTTCTACGACAGGCTGGCCGGCGCTGTCGCGGCGGGCCCCTTGAGGCATACTGAGCACAAGCATGGATGAGCGATTGGCCGCGGCACAGGCTGCGCAGGCGGCAGGTCGCGGCGTAGAGGCCATCGCGCCGCTGATCTCGCTGATCAAATCCAACCCCAACCAGCCGGCCGCCGTATATCGGGCCCTACTGTTCGAGCTCTATCGGGCCGGACGCCTAGATGATGGTGCGATCTGGGGCCAAGCCGGAACCAACCATTATCCTGGCGATGTCGATCTCCTAAACCTGCTCGGCGTCGTCTTGCGGCGGCTGTCGCGATACGCCGAGGCGATCGCTGTTCTTGAGCAGGCCGCCATACAAAGCCCCAACAACGCTGACGTCCTTTCCAATATCGGCAATGTCCTCATCGAAATGGACAACCCGGTCCGCGCCGAAGCCGTGCTCAAGACGCTTTTAGGCGTGGATGCGAGTAACTCAGAATACCATCGGCAGCTGGCGCGAGCCCTGGCCGATCAAGGCAAGCAAGCCGCCGCCAGGGCCAGCTTGCGTCAGGCGCTCTTGCTGAAGAAAGATAGCCTCGAGGCGTTGCTGGACATCATCAATCTGGAAATTGAGTGCCAGAATTTCGTTGTGGCAGAAGATCTTGTCGACCGCGCCCTCTTCGCATCGCCAGATCACCCGCGGCTTCTAGAGGCTCGCGCAACGGTCCTTCGGCGAGCCGGCCAGCTTAGCCGCTGTGAAGCCTACCTCCTCGAACTTGAGCCACGCTTTCCTGACGCAGCCTGGCTGCAGGCTCAGCTTGGCCGTGTCATCGCCGATTTCGATCGCGACCGCGCAAATCTTCATTTGCGAAAGGCCGTGCTTTTGGAGCGCGGCCGACTTGATCGTCTCATACCGCTGATCGAGAGCCTCGAGCGTACGCGCACCGGCGATGAAGGCGCCAATATCGAGGAAGCTTATCAGCTGGCCCGACAAGCGCTGGCCTTGAAGCCCTTGAACGCTGGGCACTTGAAGGTTTTGAACGAGATCCTGATCCGGGTCTTCGATTTCGACGGGCGCGCTCAGCTCGGCGACTTCAAGTCGCTGGGACGCAGCTGGGCCGCCACGAACCGCCACACCGCGCTTCTGAAGCAGCTCGCCTTCGTTCAAGGACCTGAAGATCGCCTTGAGTTGGTCGAACAACACCAGATCTGGGGGCGGCGGCTTGAAGCTCAGGCTGCAGAAGCCCCGATCAAGATGCCCGCGCCGCGGACTGCCGATGGTCGTATTCGGCTCGGGATCATGTCGTCGGACCTGCGCCGCCACCCTGTCGCGGGCTTCGCGCTGCCTGTGTTTGACCACATCGATCGAGAGCGGTTTGACGTCTACGGCTACTCGTTCTACCCGGGTGTGGAAGATGACGTGCAGGCTCATATCGCCAAGCAGGTGACAGCGTTCAGGTGGCTGCCCGACACCTCCTCGCGTGACGTCGCTCAGATCATTGCCGACGATCAGCTTGATATGCTTGTGGAGCTTGGCGGCTCGACAGATATGAACCGCCTCGACGTCATGGCCTTCAAGCCAGCCGCAGTGCAGGCAAGTTGGCTGGGCTATCCGCACTCGGCGGGCCTTTCGACCATCGACTACTTTGTCTGCGACCCCTACTCGCGACCGACCGATCCGGCGCTGATGATCGAGAGGCCGCTGGTCATGCCACACACCTGGATCGCTTTAGGCCATTGGGCGTTCACAGACGGCCACCTCATTGCTGAGGACCTCCCAGAAACTCGCAATGGCTTCATCACCTTTGGCACCGCAAATCACCCCCACAAGTATAACCGTCAGGTCCTGGGCGCATGGGCCTGCGTGATGGCTGCGGTTGCGAATTCACGGTTCATCTTTGTGCGGCCGGAGGCAGGGTCGGCGACCTTCCGAAAAAACATCCTGGCTGAATTTGCTGCCTTTGGGATCGGACAGGAGCGCATCTCCTTTCATGCGGTCCGTGGCGCACACATGCCCCTCTACAACGAGATCGACATTTCACTGGATTGCTTCCCGCTGACCGGGGGAACGACCACAACCGAGGCGTTGTGGATGGGCGTGCCGGTCGTGAGCCTGCGTGGCGAGGCCTTTTTCGAACGCTTGAGCTATTCGATCTTATCGAACGCCGGATTAGGCGACCTCGTTGGTGAGACCTTGGAGGCGTACCAGACGATCGCGCTGGGGCTGGTGGCGGACCGCGCACGCCGGCGAGACCTGCGGGTGAGCTTGCGCCAACGACTGCGAAACAGCCCGCTTGGCCAGACCCAGGCGTTTGCTCGGGATTTCTATGATATGCTGGCCCGCGCAGTCGCCAATGGGCTCCCTACAGTCTGAAGTATTCGCCCAGAAGGTCGTCTGGCCGTGGCTTGAAGGAAAGCTCGCCAGGTCCGCCCAGAAAGGCGATCGAGCCTTTCGGAACATGCTTGTTCACGACACTGACGCCCTGGCTGATCACGGTATCGTCCTCGACAAGGGAGCGTCCAATTACGGCGGTGTTGGGATAGAGCACGACCCGATCGCCAATGACCGGGACTTGGTCCTTGTGCCGCCCGACCGTTGAGTTCTGATAAAGGACAAGGTGGTTGCCGTAAGTCGCCTTAGCCAGGACAATGCCGACACTGTGGCCGATGTAGAAAACCTCCGGCATCGCGATCTCGTAGAACAGGTCGATGCCGTTGAAGGCCTTGTTCATCAGGAAAAGACGTGTCGGGGCGTCAGTTTCGCCCGACCGCATCCAGATCGTATTCGCAAGAAAATACAAGAATATCGTATGTTGCGAAGATTGCAGGACATTGAATTCGTCCATCCGCCAGGGCGCGCAGGCGTTAATACAGCGATGCAGTCTTTCCAAACTCTCGTCGAAATGGGCGTCCGCAGCCCCTCGGAACGCCGCCTGGCGAGCGTCAGGAACCACGCTGGCGCACTGGGCCACGATGTAGGCGAGTAAGCTTTCGCGGGTATGGTCTTTAAGCTTCACGCCTCAGCCCTTCGAGATAGCGACGGACAATATCCTTCACCGTCATGGGTGAGACACCAAGCCCCCTCAGACGCTCGATCGCCACCCGTGGCGGTGGCGGAGGGGAGACGTCCAGCGAGAAGCCGACGCGCCAACCCGCCTCCAGGAATAGGTTCGCGATTTCGCCATTCGCGACCCTTTCGCCGCTTGCCACATTGACGATGCCGCTAGCGGCTCTATCCGCCATGGCGATCAGCCCCGATACAACGTCATCCAAATGAATGTAGTCGCGCGCAATGTGCGGGCTGGACTGCAACTCAAGATCGTGGGTTCGGGCAGCTTCGATGAGCCACTGGGACAGAAAGCCTGGAGCCTCCGGCGACCAATCGAAGACGTTGGAGACACGCGCGACCGCGCCGCGTCCGTCGGTGCGAGTGAGGGTTATGTTTTCGCCCAAGGCCTTGGAGAGATCGTAGATTCGGCGAGGATCGGCGACATCGAAGAGTAACGGTGCGGTCTCATCCAGGAGGGACGCGGCCTGGCCATCGTAGAGCCGGGTCGACGACAGATAGATCAGCTGTTCGAAACGCCCGGCGCGAACCAAGCTGCTGACCAGGCTGACATGGGCCTCGACGGTATCAAATGGCCGCCGATCATAGTCGGCCGTCAGCCCTGCGCAGTAGAAGACTACCCCCATGTCGCGGCCAAACAGGCTGATGTCGCCTTTCGCGGGCGCAAATACATCCCATCCTGCAAGCTCGAGCCTGGCCTGTAGCCGCCGGCCGATAAAGCCGTTCGCACCGACAATGGTGGCCAGACCCGTCACGAGGTTCAAAGACCCCCGACGGGGTGGTGCAACTTCGGATTCTTATGTCGCAGCAATTTGGGGGAAACATCGCGCACGATCCGATAGGCAGCGGTTTCAAAGACCCCGGGGTTCTTCACCGCCACCATGTTGAAGCCGTGTGGTGGGCCTTCCAAATAGATCGCCTCGGCCGGAATTAGCTCGATCGGCCGACCCGACAGATCGAAGTTCGAGTTGAAATCGCGCAGCGCGAATAAGTGATAGCCGTGAGCGATCAAGAGCTGGGCGATCTCCGTCGCAGGCAGGCCTTTTGACCAGTCGACATAATGGCGGTGGACTTCGAAGACGATGTTGGGTGCCTGATCTGCCGGCATCGCCAGGAAGGACTGAGCGCCTTTCAACGCACCGAGCTCGGCGCCTTCGATGTCGATGACGATCAGGTCGAGTTGCCCGACGCCCGCCGTCTTCAGGTAGTCTGTGATCGTCACCGTCTTGAACGTGTCGTCTTCGAAGGCTTCGGCCACTTCGGCGCTGGCGAAGCTGTCATAGCCGACCAGCTTCAAGTTCGTGTCGGAGTCCGACCAAAGTCCCTCGGGCCGCGGTCGAATATTGCTGAGCCCGTTCAGCTGGGCATTTCGGATCAGCATGGCGCGCTGTTGATTATTCGGCTCAAAGGCATGCACCATGCCCCCTCGTGGTGCGATTTCGCGGGCCACGAGGACGGCTTGGTCGCCAAAATAGGCCCCGCCAATCACCACCTGCGTCGCGCGCTTGGCGAGGTTGACCAGTAGACGACTGGTCTGCGGCTCCCAGGCGTGATCCGGCGTTTCAGGCGTCGACATGACGAAGTCGCGGGCAATCTTTGAGCGGTAGAGGAATTCGAACTTGACGCCGTTGGAGAGTGTTTTGGCGACCACCTGATCATCGTCAAACAGAGCATCGACCATCGGCCCGGTGATCTCTTCGCGGACATCCACTCCGGGCGCGTCGATCGCATTTTCAAAGCCGATAAGCTGGCGGATAAAAGCCCTGCGCCAAGCCTCATCTTGAGCGATTCGATGCAGGGCAATCAGCGCGGCGTCTTGTGCCATCAAAGCAGACTCATTCCTTCCGAAACGCCTGGCCAGTCTAGCAGGTCGCGAGGATGATCTCAGCCTCGGTAATCAGGGTAATTCGCGTCTCGTTCTGATATGATCGTTGGAGGATCGGGCCATTTTATTCCAACGCGGGATCGTCCCACCGCACACCACATTCGTGACCCGGCTGGAAGGCGGGACTGATCTGGTAGTGCACGTCGGTGTCGGGCTCGAGCGTCAGGAAGCCATGCGCGACGCCGTGTGGGATAAACAAGGCCCTCGCGTTCTGGGCCGACAGTTCTACCGATACCCAGAGCAGATAGGTGGGGCTGTCGGTGCGCAAGTCCAGCGCAACGTCGAAAATCCGTCCGCTGACGACCCTGACCAGTTTGGTCTCGGCATAGCCCGCGGGCTGATAGTGCATTCCGCGCAGAGTGCCCGCACTCGGATTGCGCGATAGGCTGGTCTGTACGGGCGAAAAAGCGTAGCCGGCTGCGGCAAATTCCTCAGGGCACTGCAACCGCGCAAAGGCGCCGCGCGCGTCGCAGACCGGTTCGATGTCGGTTACGATGACGCCCGTAATCCCGGTCGCAGAAAACTGCATCAGGCGAGCACCTTCGTCTCGGGAAACGTGGTCACAAAGCGGCCGCCCCAGTCCTCGATAAAAGCCATCTGTGTCATGATCTCATCCTTAAGGTTCCAGGGCAGGATGATGAGATCGTCGGGCCGCACCTGGCGAATGTCAGCGGGTGCGAGGACCGGAATATGGCTGCCGGGCAAGAAGCGGCCCTGTTTGGCCGGGCTTGCATCGAACACCCCGATAATATCGTTCGATATCGTACCAAAAGTGTTGAGAAAGGTGTTGCCCTTTGCCGCTGCGCCATAAGCGGCAATTCGACGCCCTGATGCCTTCCCAGTTGCAAGGAACGCCCGGAAGCTCTCTCCCACAGCCTCCACGCGAGGCGCAAAGCCGGCATAGGTCTCAATCTGGCTGAGTCCTTCGGCTTGCTCCTCTTCCCGGACCTTCGTCAGAGCGTCTGTCTCCTCGTGGCGAGACCCCAAGTGGCAGCAGAAAAGTCGAAGAGATCCACCATGCGTCACAATTCGTTCGACATCGAACGGCCTTAACCCATTGGCGCGCAAGACTTGCTCGACCGCCAGCAGCGAAAGGTAGGAGAAATGCTCGTGATAGATCGTATCGAACTGCACCTTCTGGATCAGGTTCAGAAGATGTGGGAATTCGAAGGTCGCCACCCCCTCGTCCTTGAGCACGTGGCGGAAGCCCGCCACGAAGTCGCCGATGTTCGGAACGTGCGCCAAGACGTTGTTTGCCGCCATCAGGTCGGCGCGGTCGCCGCGGGCTGACAGGAGCCGGCCCGTCTGTTCGCTGAAGAACATGACGTCCGTTCGCACACCTCGATCAAGGGCGACCTTAGCGGTGTTCGCCGTCGGCTCGACGCCAAGAACGGGGATATCCATTTCGACGAAATGCTGCAGCAGATAACCGTCGTTACTTGCCACTTCGACGACAAGCGATCCCGGGTTCAGACCGAAACGTTCGGTCATGGCCCGGGCATAGGCCTTGGCGTGCGCCACCCAGCTCGTCGAATAGGAAGAGAAATAGGCATAGGTCTCATCAAAGATCGCATTGGCGGGCACCGCGTCATCGGCCTGCACCAAGAAGCAATTGTCGCAAACGCGCACGTGGAGCGGATAGGCTTTTTCGGTGCCGGCGACCAACTGCTCAGCCGTGAGATAACTGTTGGCCAGCGGCTGGTTACCCAGATCCAGGAACGTATGGACGAGCGGCGTGCGGCAGAAACGGCAAAGCGGAAGGCTCATGCCTGGCCTTGGAAGTCCGCGATCTGGGAGCGGCATAACGCCAACGCCTCCTCTCCGCTCGCCTGGCGCCGGTACCAGTCCATCGTCAGCGCAACGGCTTGCGGCGCGTCGAGCTTGCTCTCAAACCCCAAAACCTGTTTGGCCAAGCTGGTGTCGATGGACAACGACTTGACCTCCAGCGATCTCGGATCAGGCTCATGACGCCACGGAAGCGCGCCCAGCGCTTCGATGCCTAAGGTTGCCAACTCACCAACCGCTACCTCGCGTCCGCCAGGCCTAGGTCCAAAGTTCATAGCTCTGGGCATCGCCGGGCGGGTCGCCAAGGCCTGCAGGTAAACGAAGTAGCCCGCCACACAATCCAACACATGCTGCCACGGTCTCGTCGCTTCGGGATGACGCAACACCACCTGTTCGCGGCGCTGCGCGGCGCGTACGATATCAGCGAATATGCGCTCTGCGGCGTAGTCGCCACCGCCGATGACGTTACCGCCCCGAGCCGTCGCCAAAGGTACGCCCCTCGGCTCAAAATAGCTTTTCGCGAAGCTCTCGGCGGCGATTTCCGTGGCGGCCTTGGAGGCCGAATAAGGATCCTTGCCGCCCAGCGAAGCTTGTTCCGAAAATGGACGTCCGTTCTCAGCGTTGGCGTAGACCTTGTCGGAGGTGATCACCAGGACCGCCCCGAGCGCCGTCTGAGACCGTAGCGCCTGTAGCAGATGGACCGTTCCCATCACGTTGCTGGCGAAGGTGGCGACCGGATCGGAAAGGGCTGTCCGCAAAATCGGCTGGGCAGCCATATGGAGCACAAGGTCAAAGCTACGCCCCGCAAGCGCCGCCTCGATCGCGGCCAAGTCCCGCAGGTCGACGATCAAGGATCGCGCGAGCCTGTCCACCGCTGCCAATTCATAGAGGCTAGGATGCTGATCCGGTGCCAGCGCCAGGCCCGTGACTTCAGCGCCCAGATCGGCAAGCCAGATCGCCGCCCAAGAGCCCTTGAAGCCGGTTTGTCCCGTTAGCAGAACCCGCTTTCCGCGCCAGAATCCTGGATCTAGCGCCGCCATGGCGCCTCGCCGGATGCCCATAGGGCCTCGAGGTTGTTCTTATCGCGCAGCGTGTCCATCGCCGCCCAGAAGCCATCGTGACGATAGGCGGCCAGCTGACCATCGTGCGCCAAAGCCTCCAACGGCCCTGACTCAAAGCTGGTAGCGTCACCTTCGATCCGCTTCAGGACGCTCGGCTGCAGGACAAAAAATCCACCGTTAATGAGGCCGTCGTCGCCAGGCGGCTTCTCGGTGAAGCGCCGGACAATGTCGCGATCAATCTCCAGCGCCCCATAGCGGCCGGGAGGCGCGACGGCGGTGACCGTGGCGTCTTTGCCGTGAGCACGATGAAACGCGGCCAACGCGGCCAGATCTACGTCAGCAACACCATCACCGTAAGTCAGGAAGAAGGGCTCATCATCGTCGAGATGCTGGGCGACCCGTTTTACGCGCCCGCCCGTCATTGTTTCGGCCCCAGTATCCACCAGGGTGACACGCCAGGGCTCATTGTTCGTGGCGTGAAACTCAATAACGCCCCGAGCGAGATCGACGGTCAGGTCGGCATTGTGCAAGACGTAGTTGGAGAAATACTCCTTCACCACATAACCCTTGTAGCCGAGGCATACGATGAAGTCGTTGAAGCCATAGTGCGAATAGAGCTTCATGATGTGCCACAATATCGGTCGACCACCGATTTCGATCATCGGCTTTGGCTTCAGGTGGCTTTCTTCGGAGATGCGCGTGCCAAGCCCGCCCGCCAGTATAACCGTCTTCATTCCAAGTTCGCCTCTCGCCGGCGCCCCCGCCATGGCCCTGCGCCCCAGGCTTTGGACCGCAAACTGACGCTTGTCATATCGCCTACGCCTGACCCCATGAAACGCCAAGACATCGGGTTGCACGACTAGGCGCTTACGAACGCCTTCCGCCACGGCATCGGTGGATCCAACGCAGCATAAATTACGCCCACCAGCGCGGCGAGATCGGTGAAGTAGAGATAGCGGTAGTCGCAGGCGATCGAGATGATGAAAAAGCTTGCCGCGAAGCCGACGCCGGCAAGTTGCAAGGCCGCCAGCATGATGTCAGCTGGCGAACGCCGCCATAGTAGCAGGCCCGCCAGAATCATCGAAATTGCGGCATAAAATCCGTGCGCGTAAATCGGCGTGTCGAAAAACCACGTCGCATAGTTGGAGAGCCGAATATCGGACTGAGTGTAGCGGTGTTCGATGTTCAGCGGGACCATCTTCTCAGCGGGCGCATCGACGCCCACGTAGATAGGTAAGCACCAGTCGAGCACCGGAGGGGCGAACACCCAGCGAAAATCTTCCCACCGCACACGTAAGTAGAGCGTCGGGTGCTTGAGGATAAGATCGGCCCATTGCTTTGATGTGGCCTTTGTCGGGACATTCCATTCCGCGTCTGCGAGCGCTTTGTCGCGGTCGATGAAATCCACCCGCCGTCCGGAATAATCCGCAGCCGCACGCGCCTCGATGATCGCTGTGTCGGCCGGATCGGCGGCGCGCATAATCAATAATTGGTAGCTCGGATCGAGCGTGATGGCGCCCATCAGGTCGTAGTTTTGGACGATCCCCAGGCCGGTCTGAACGCCGGGCTGGTGAGGCGAATGCGATGGCATCGACAGCGTCGTCATCGCCTGCCCGGCAATGGCCACGGCCAGGGCGCTGCCGATGCCCCAAATTAGGCCCCGCCACCAGGCTCCGGCGCTAGCCACCCAGCCTAGCGCCAATGCCGCGGCGAGGCCTGCGATGATGCCGTTCTGGCGGACTTGGCTCGCGACGGCCAGCAGCAACAAGGCCGAAATGAGGAAGAGCAAACGACGGCCGAGATTGGACCAAATCCGCGCCGCGTGGGCCAAGCAAACCAAGCCGGCGATGGCGGTGTTCGCGAAAGCCACATCCTTCCAGACAATCGCTTGATAGATCAGCACCTGCGGGGTGAAAACCACGAGAGCAGCGACCCCGACCGCCAGCCAGCTGGTCCTCGACCGAAGCGGCACGAACGAGGCGAGACTCGCAAACAGCAGCAGGCTGCTTGCCGTGACATATAAGGCCGTGCCGGGAACGACGGCGTCGAAGAGGCCGAGAAGCCAGGCGTAAAGCGCCGGGCCCCAGGTCTCACGCAAATGAAAATGGCCTTCGTAGAGCTGCGCCACTGAGTCGTTGGAAAGGTGTCCGGGCAGGTTCTCCACCAGCAGCACGACAAGACCCGCCGCGAGCACCGCCCAATAAGCCGCACTTGGCCTGATCTGCCGTCTGAGACCCGTCATCCGCCCGCCAGGAACTTCCAAGACCTGCTACGCCAATGTCGAATTTGGTACGGGGCTTGGCTGGCGATGAGAAGCGCAAAAGCGTGGACGCTTGGCGGAGCCCAGCAATCATGGTGAGTTGCCGCGACATGACCGTCGTCTACATCCTCGCCCATTTCGACGACGAATACTGCGCCTGGCCCCTGATCCGGCAGGCCGCTGCGCAGGGGTGCGAGCAGCTGTTCATCCACCTGGTGGACTACCGCAATCCCCAGATGGCCACGCGCCGCCGCCGCGAGACCCAAGCCTTCCTGGCAGGAGTCGGTATTGCGGCGACCAAACAGATCCATATTGGCGCCGAAACGGGCTGGTGGGACGGCGAACTTTGGCGCTATGCCGCGATGGCCTACGAAGCTCTGAAGGGCGCCGTTCCGGGATCTGTTGAGCGCGTTGTCGTCCCAGCTTGGGAGGGCGGCCATCCCGACCATGACATCTGCGCGGCCCTAGGCGTCAAGCTGGCAGCCGAGCATGGCGCGGCCGTCGACCAAGTCGGCCTCTACCAGGGAAAGGGCCTGCCTTGGATTTTCTATCGTGCGTGCTCACCGCTCAGCGAGAACGGACCTACCCGTGAGGTGCGGCTGAGCGCCGGCGAATGGATGAGCTGGTTGGCGGCGGTTAGCGCTTTTCCCTCCCAGTTAAAGGCCTGGTCGGGTCTGGCGCCGGCCATGTTCATGACCTTTTGTCGCCAAGGCGGCTTCCGTTATCAGTCACTGGATCCAGCCCGCATTTCGGAACGACCGCATGAGGGCGGCCTGCTCTATGAGCGGATGTTCAAAACGCCCTACGCCGACGTCCGTAGCGCCGTCGATGGCCTGGCCGCTGACGGCACAGCACCTTGGGCTGCGCGATGAGCGAACTCAAGTTCCGCCCTTGCGTCCACGAGGACATCGATCGCACGGTAGAGCTGATGGTCCAGGCCTTCCCGGGGGCCCACAAATTCAGCCGCGCCTTTCTGCAATGGCAGTACTACGACAATCCAGCGGGCGAGCCGCTGGGCTGCAATATTGAAGATGGCGGTCGGCTAATCGGTCACTTGATGGGCATTCCGCAGACCGTGCGCCTGCGGGGCCAGGCTGTGACCGTTACGCTGATCATGAATGTCGCCACCCACCCTGACTATCGCGGAAGGGGACTTTTCCTGGAGCTGGTTCGACAAGTCGCCCAGATGTCGGCTTTGCGTCAACACGCTGGCGTCGTTGGCGTCGCCAATCAGCAGACGGAACGAGCTTACCGAACCAAGCTCGGCTTCCAGAACGTCGCAGGCCTGAACGCCCACGTCGAATTGCTGCCACCTCGGATCGACATGAGGCTTGCCCAACATAGCGCCGAATTCGCCCACATCTGGAACGACGAGACCCTAGCTTGGCGGCTGAAGAACCCGGCCAACCCCTTGCGGATTGCCGGCGGCACCTCCGACAGCCTGATTGTCGAGGGTGCCTCGACGCTGCCTGTCGTCCGCGCGCGAAGCGTTATTCCCCGAACAGGCCTCAGCTCAGTGAAGCATGGCACGGTGGTAGGTCCTGGCGTCGTGCTAGGCCTGACGCCCAAAGGTGCTGAACGTCGTCGCCTCGCCCTAACCGTACCGGAACGCCTGAGGCCCTCGCCGCTCAGATTAATTTGGCTCAATCATCGGATTTCGGGAGACCAGCTGGATCCAGAGAAGATCCTGTTCAGCTTCCTGGATTTCGACGCCTTTTAGCCGCGCGCCAGGGCGTGTTGGCCCTGCATAATCACCGCAAAACCGCCCAGCATGAGCAGATAGCCGACGGCGAACCGCCAATCCAACGGCTCTTTGAACACTAGCCAGGCTATGAGAGGCACCAATCCTGACCCCGCGATCGAGAACACGTAAGCTGTGGAGAGCGGCACGCGCGTCAAGATGTAGAACCAGAACAAAGCCGTCAGGCCGTACCACGCGAACGCTGCAAGGAGTGGCAGGTTGGTGACAAGCTTGACCACCAAGGGACCAGACAGCCGCGCGTTATTCACTGCGGCCAACTTAAACAGGGTCTGGCCGACGGGCAGAGCAAGCGAGAAGCCCGCGCAGAGCAAGGCGTCCTTGAGGGTCACTCTGTCGTCTCCTCGGCTTCCATCCGAGCGATGGTGCGCAGATAGGGGTGAATCGGGCGGCTGGGCACGTTCAGGACGTCAAAGTTTAAGGCCTGCATCAACAACTGGGCGCCCAGTATCACCGGAAGGGCGGCGGCCATGACGACGCCCGCCGAGGCGGCGGTCGTGTGCGGTACGCTCACATAGTGAAGACCATAGCCGATGCCGCACAGCACGAAGGCCAGGCCAAAGATCAGTTCCAAGCTGGCGGCGGAGAAGTCGCGGACGAAGTACTGCCCGAGCAATCGCTGAAAGAAGTTCGACAGGTGCTTCAGGGCAAACGGCCCGACAATCGCTCCGATTCTCAGGTTTGAGATCTCGCCGCCATAGCGGGCCGGCATCGGCACATCGCGCACCACCGCGCGCAGAGTGCCCAGGTGATAGAGCAGGTCAGTCTCGAAGAAGAACCGCCGCGAGACGCGCTTCTCGATCGCCATCCGCGCGACCTGCCCTTCGATGGCTGTAAAGCCGTTGGTCGGGTCGAAGATGTTCCAATAGCCGGTCGACAGTTTCGCCGCGAAACTCAGCACCGCGTTTCCAAACACGCGGATCGTGGGCATGGTTGTCAGGTGGCTGATCGAGGTGAACCGGTTGCCTTTGGCATAATCGGCCTCGCCTAAAAGGATCGGGGCAACGAGATGGGCGATATAGCCCAAGTCCATTTGGTCATCACCGTCGACCTTCACCATGACCTGCCCGCCTCGCCGGATGACTTCGCGGTAGCCAGCCATCGTCGCCCCGCCAACCCCCTGGTTTTGCGGCAGTCTCACGATGACGACCCTCGGGTCCGTGGCGTTGGCTTCAATAAAATCACCCGAGTGTTCCGGGCAGGCGTCGTCGACGCAGACGATGCCGTCGACCCAGGCTGGTGTCTTGGCGATCACATTCAAGATGTGGGCCTTGACCTTGTAGCAGGGCACAACCAACCAAACGCCCGCGCCATCCAGCGTCGGGTCGAAGGCGCGCAATATTCGGCGACGTTCTTCGGTCGGCCGCGCCGGGCGTCGCGCAATCTTATCCATGGACGTCATAAGGCTTCCGCGATCCATCTCGACTCGGGCTAACATGGAAGTCGGGAAGGTAGCAAAGAACTGCAGCCAGCCGTCCTTGCGCCTCTATACCCTGCCTGTTACCAGCGCTCCTTCTTCGGGAGAGCCCCTTCTCGGGATTCAATGGATACCGCCACCCACATGCTGCGAACCGGACGGCGCGGGACGCTGTTCGAGTACCAGATGGCGCTGCGGGACCTGCGGGCGTCGCTGGGCCGCGCCGACCTTGCCTGTTCGCTCGCCTGGCATGACGTCAGCTCCCGCTACAGGGGCTCGATTCTGGGTCCCTTCTGGATCACGCTTTCCATGGGACTGATGGTGCTGGGGATTGGCGTTGTCTACGCCAACCTCTTCGACATCCCGCTCAAGGATTTCCTGCCGCTTGTGGCTCTGGGAATCGTATTCTTCGGCACCGTCAGCACGACGATCATCGAGGGCTGCACCACCTTCGTTCAGGCGGCCGGAATGCTGTCGCAGACAAACCTGCCGATGTTCACATTCGTTTGGCGCACGGTGGTTCGCAACCTGATCAACCTCGGTCACCACCTGCTGATCGTGCTCGCGGTGCTGGTCTACTACGGCTACTGGCGCCATGCGAATCTACCGGGCGCAGCGCTTGGCTTGGTGTTTCTGATCCTCAATACGGCCTGGATCAGCATGTTGGTCGGAATTACCTCGGCGCGCTTTCGAGACGTCCCGCAGGTTGTCATCTCGATCATGCAGTTTGCGATGTTCGTAACGCCGGTCTTCTGGCCGGCGAACCGCCTGGGCAAGCATCAATTCGTGCTTGTTCTGAACCCCTTCTACCACATGCTCGAGGCTGTCCGCGCACCTCTGCTGGGCACTGCGGTCTCACCCCACACCTACCTCTTTCTGGCCGCCATGGCGTTGGTAGGGTGGCTCGTCACCTTCAGTTTGTTCGCAAGCACGCGGCGGCGGATCGTCCACTACCTTTGAAACCGGCACCCGGGCAGGGGCCATCCAGGCGCTGGATCAGCTGAAGGCCGTCTGAGCGGCCACATTGCGGGTCAAAGCCAACCCCTGATAGACCGGGCCCACATCGCGCGGGCTGGCAGGCATCGTCTTGGACGTCATTTTCACCATCGTGTCCCGCAACTATGCGGCACAGGCCGCGACTCTGATGGAGAGTGTGGCTCGGGCTGAACCCAAGGCGCGTCGCGTGGTTGTGACGACAGACGGTCCGATCCCTGCCTTAGAGGCGTTGGCGGACATCATTGATGCGGCCTTTCTGGTGAAGCCTTACAGCTCGATGAGCGTCTACTACGACGCGCTTGAACTCAACACGGCCGTGAAACCCCACGTCTTCCGCCATTTTCTAACTGACGCTGGCGTGACGTCGGTGACCTATCTCGACCCCGATATCTTGGTCTTTCGGCCTCTCGATCGCGTGCGAGAAGGCCTTGCGAGGGCGCAACTCGTCCTGACCCCCCACCTCACTCGGCCGATTTTGGGGTCGGCTATGCCAAACGACCAGGTGATCCTGCGTTCAGGCTCCTACAATCTCGGCTTCTGCTCGGCGCGGGCCGAGCCCAAGACCGTCGAGCTGATGAGTTGGTGGGCCGACCGCTGCGAGTTCGACTGTCGGGTGGATTTGAAGGAAGGCCTGTTCACCGACCAACGCTGGATGGACCTCGCGCCCGGCTTCGTCGACAGCCTAGATGTGGTGCGCGAGCCCGTGTTGAACCTCGCCTATTGGAACTTTGAGGGACGATCCCTGGACTGCGGCGCCGATGGCTGGACGGTCGACGGCCAGCCCCTGCAATTCTTCCACTTTTCAGGCTTCGACCCGTCGCGGCCCGAGGTCTTGTCAAAGCACCAGGACCGTATTCGCGTCATCCCGGATTCGCCGCTGGCGCGTCTGCTTGGCGACTATGCCGCAGCCATGCTGCGTAACGGCCATGAGATGAGCCGGGCGGTCCCTTACGCCCACCTTCGCTTCCCCTCTGGCCGCCTCATCTCCGGAGCGATGCGCCGCCGCGCACTGCGCGCTGCGCGGGACGGCAAAGACTTCTCCGACGGCCTGACCGATGCTGTCGAGGCCTGGGTCGATGCGCCCGACCCTGAGGCCGCATTGCCCGGTTTGCCAGATGTTACCCGCACCATGGAGCAGGTTTGGCGCGAAGACCCGTCCGGATTTAACCTCAACGTGGAGGCCGGTCGGGTGGGTTTTCACCAGTACTTCACCGACCATGCCAGGACCCTGGGCGCCGACGCGACAGCCATATCGGCCGCACAGGGCCTGTTGGCCAATTGGCGAAGCGGGACACGCGAGGTCGATGCATCTGTCTGGGGTGAGGCACCCTGGCGCGGGCCCGCGTCGGGCGCAATGGAATGGTTGCGCGCGCCTTCTGTCGACGGCCCGCCGCGCGCCATCAAGGCTTTGCTCGCCGCACGTGGCGATTTGCGCGCCAGGTTCGCGGGAGATGAAGCAGGTCTCATCGCCTGGTGTCTTGGTGTTGAGGCCGCCGCCGGTCGGTTTGCGCCCGAGCTCTTGGCGCAAAGCGTGATCGAAGACTTGGGGCGTAACCCCGGCCTGCTTCTTTCCGCGGCGCGTCTGGCCGAGCCAGGCGGCAGCGAATTCAAGCGTCAACTTTCCGCTGGTTTTGGCGTCGCTGCCCGGGCCAACTGGCCTGCGGTCCTGACGGAGCCTCTGCGCGCTCCGTTCCTTAAACCAACTGCGGCTCATCCTGCGCCCTTCATCACCCTATTCCTGGAAATTTGGGAAAGCCGGGCGGACCTGAAGCGTCTTTTTCCACTGCGCAGCGCATCAGAGCGCTTCAAATTCCTGCGCTGGCTGGTCGGCGGAGGCCTGGCGGAATATGGGGTTGCGTTCGATGCTTTGCCGGCGGCGGTGCGTCGCCACCCGCTTACACATGCCGCACGGATGTCCGTCCGCCAGCACCCGGTTGCCTCCAAAATCCCGCCGAAACACCATGCCGACGCGCTTTGGGTCGTCGAGAACAGCGACGTCGCTCGGGAAATCTCCGCCACGCGTTACGTCTATGAGGCGACCACAGGCCAATTCAGGGGACCTCGCGGCCCTATTCTTCCCCTGGCGTACGCAACCACTGTCAGGTTCATGACGCATCCTGACCTGGTCCCCGCCGACGCCATCGCACTCCACAGTCGCGGCGTTCGCTGGAAGAACGCGGTGGGCGTTTGGGATAGAGCAATCATCTCAAGACTCTCTGTGGACACGGTGGGTTTGAGTTTCGTCGACGAGGTCTGGGGGTCTGGTGGTGATCCTGGGCTGTTCCGCCCGGTTCGTCAGACCGCCGAAATCGCGAAATGACACTTTTAGGCGCCGCTCGCCGGCTTTGGCGATCTGCTCTGCCAGAGCCGGTTCGCAAGCTTGCCGCGCCGGTCCTGAACGTTGCACTTCAAACCTATGTGCGGATTGGCGCGCGGGCTCCGCACGGTGCAGACGCCGGCAACGGCCCCATCAAGATCGTTGGCTACTTCGCCGGCTCCCACGGCATCGCAGCCTCCGCGCGGCTCGCAGCACGGGCGTTCGAAGCCCTTGGCGTTGTTGTGGAACGTGTTGACGTCACCGACGCAAAGCTGGACTGGAGCGGCCGTTTACGCGAGCCGGTCTCAGCGTCTGCCTGGATCTTCCACCTCAATCCTCCAGAACTGATGGCCGCCTTAGCGTGCCTGGGGCCCCGCCAGCTGATCGGTCCGCGCTACGGCTATTGGGCGTGGGAGCTTCCCCGCGCACCGGCGCTCTGGCGCCGGGACGCCAGGTTGGTTGACGAAGTCTGGGCGCCCAGCCGCTTTACGGCCAAGGCCCTGGAGGGCGCGGCCTCGCCGGTGCGGATTGTCCCCCATCCGCTGTTCATGGAAGACTTCGAAAAGGTGACGCCCGCCCCGCGCCGGGCCGCCTTCCAGGGCGTCAGCGTCTTCGATTTTAATTCCTCGCTCGCGCGCAAGAATCCTGAGGGCGCAATCGCAGCCTGGTCACGCGCCTTCGGTGAGGATCCGAAGTGCGAACTAACGCTTAAGACCCAGAACGGAGCGCTCTTCCCCAAAGCCCTGGCTGACCTTCGCTCCGGAGCGCCGTCCAACGTCCGGGTGATCGACGAGGTTTGGCCTTACCCCCAAGTCCAGAGCCTGATCGCCGGCGCCGATGTGTTGGTCTCGCTGCACCGCGCTGAGGGCTTCGGCCTGACACTGGCCGAGGCCATGGCAATGGCGACGCCGGTCCTGGCTACGGCCTGGTCGGGTGTGCTCGATTTTATGGACGACTCCAGCGCGCTGCTCGTGCCGTTTAGGCCGACAGGGGTGATCGATGCGCAAGGCATCTACAGCGGCCAGACTTGGGCCGAACCAGATATTTTCGCTGCTGCAAATGGACTCATCCGCCTACGGAGCGACCCCCAATTTCGGTGGCGCTTGGGACAGGCGGGTCGCGCGCGCATTGCTCATCAGCTCTCACCGCAAACGTGGTTCAAGACCTTGCCCGACGAGGTCCAAGCCGCCGCACACGCCGCCACCAAGGCTTAAGGATCGAGCTCCTCGGGCGGCCGAATCCTCTGGAAGCGCCAAAGCAGAAGCAGATCATATGTGATCTTCAGCGTTCCGCCGATCACCAGCGGCCAAGCAAAGGGGCTGACGCTGAACATCAAGCCCGCCAAGGCCGGACTGAACGCGGCGGCAAGGCTGCGTGGCACATTGGTCACGCCTGCCGCGGCGGCCCTTTCCTCTGGCGTGACGATGGCCATGACATATGACGTGCGCGCCGGCACATCCATGCTCGACAGAAGCGCACGCACGAAAAGCAGCGCAAAAGCGATCCTCACATTGGGCGCAAACGCGACGGCGATAACGCAGAGGCTCGCCGGGATATGGGTAAAGACCATAGTCCGGATCAGGCCGATCCGCTGCGCAAGCACTGGGGCTGCAAGCTGTGAAATGGCCGAGAGGGTGCCTGTCCAGAAAAAGAAAGCCCCGGCCGCAGTTAAGGTCAGACCAAATCGGTGGAAGAGCCAAAGCGCAAACAGCGACTGCACCAGGAAACCACCACCAAAGGCGTCCACGCAGAAGATCGCGGCGAGCGCATAGACATTGCCCCGCGAGGGCCCTAGCGGCGTGCGCCCCGCATCGGCGCCAGCCGTCAGGTCGGGAAGTTTGCGGTAAAGGACGTAGGCGATCAGGCCTAGAACCCCATAGAGCACAAAGGCCATCTCTATTAGAGCCAGCGGCGAAAGACCCGTGGCCAAGCGCAAGGGTCCAAGCAGCCCGACCGCCAGGGCGCCAACCGCGGTCATCAGCGAGCCGGTTAGGGCATAGAGCGCAAAGAGCCGCGTACGCTGCGAGGGCGCGCCGGCGTGGGCCAGAAGGGATTGCTCAAGAGGAAGAAACGGGCTCACGTCTCCTCCCGAAGGATTGAGCGTTCCAACGAAACCCACGAGCGCCAACGGCCAGAAAGAGTGCGCCTGGGAGAAGACCACGCCGGTCAGACCCATCAGGCCGCATGCGGCGAACAGCAGGCGCTTGGCCGCAATCCTGTGCCCAGCAAACCCTATCGCCAGCGTCAGCGCCGCCGATCCAAGCAAGGTCACGGTGGTGAGCACACCCACCTGGAAGGCGCTGAACCCAAGCGTGGTCAAATAGACGGGAAGTAGGAGCGCTGTAAAACCATCGCCGAACCCGCGAACCCCACGTGCGGCGATAAGGGTTAGAGTGGGCCGCAAAACCTCAGGGCCTACGCGTCGTGATGTCTGTGAGCGGGCCGGCCTCGCGCACGGTTTTGTTGCGATAGATCACCACGCCGATCGCATTTGGTTGTCGCCCAACCGCGGCCAGAAACTCCGGCCAAAGCTCAGAAGGCACCCAAAGGCAAGGCGCCCGAGGGTCCTCATCAATCGCCATATCGATTAGGTCACGCGCCTCCATGGCTGACAAACTACGCCGTCTAAGACATGCCCGTCGATCATATGCTGCAGGATCTAACGGCGACGGGTTTGCGCGCGGCCGAGGTCCAGGACCCCCGCCACCAGCGCCGCAATGTCCTGCATCTCGGTGCGATGGTTTACGATCGCTGCACGGATCGCAGTGCGCCCAGCAAGCGTCGTGGTCGACGGCGCGACCCGGCCAGCCTCCTGCAAGTCTGCGGCGATGGCCGCATTGTCAGCGCCGCGATAGGCGAAGCAGACGATGTTGAGCCCGGCCGCAGAAAGAAGCTCAAGCTCTGGATGGGCCTCCACCTCAGTGGCCAGGGCACGGGCCAGATCGCAGGCCCGATCAATCACCTCACCCAAGGCATCGAGCCCGTAAGTCTTGAGCATGAACCAGACCTTGAAGGCTCGGAAGCTGCGCGACAGGTCTGGGCCAAAGTCGCAAGGCCAAAACTCGCCTCCGGCCAAGCCCCTCTCGGCGTGTCGCAGATAGGGTTCGTCCCCGTAGGAGAAGGTGCGCTTGTGGGCGGCGGCGTCGCGGACCAGCAACAGGCCTGCGTCGTAGGGTGCCTGCCCAAGCTTGTGAAAATCCAAAGCCAGGCTGTCGGCCCGTTCAATCCCCTTCAGCTTCGGGGCCACCTGTGCGGCCAAAATTCCGAGAGCTCCGAGCGCGCCATCCACGTGGAATGTAATGCCCTCGCGGGCTGCGATATCCGCCAGCCCCTCCAGGTCGTCGATCGCGCCGATATCCACCGTTCCGGCGGATCCAACCACCATGAAGGGCTTCAATCCGGCAGCTCGATCCGCAGCGATTGCAGCCTCGAGCGCCGCCAAACTGATCCGACCTTCTGCATCGGTCTCGACCAGCCGCAGACGCTCCGTACCCAAGCCTGTCATATCCATGGCGCGTACAATGCAGGCGTGCACGGCCGTCGACGCATAGGCCAACGACCCCTGGATCGCGCACGCCGCGAGCACGCACTTCAATGCCCAGTGCGCGATCTCGGGCGATCATGACGGCGCAAAGGTTTGCAAGCGAGGTCCCGGTCAGGAAGATGCCGCTTGCCTCGGCAGGAAAACCGAACAACTCGGCCATCCACGCCACCACCTGACGCTCGACCTCAATCGGCATGTGATCGCGCCCGCCGAGGTTGGCGTCCAGTCCGCCGGCCAGCATCTCGGCCAGCATGCCAACGGCCGTGCCCCCGCCCTGCACCCATCCCATAAAACCTGGGTGGCGATTGCCGCTGCCAAAGGGAGCCACGTCAGCCATGAATTGCGCGTGAGCTTCGTCCAGTCGCCCCGCGGTCCGGGGCAGCGGCATACGATAGCGCGAACGCGCCTGGGGCGTCGGAGCCTGCCAGAGTGGGCGCGCCCGAAGGCCCGCCAAATTATCGAACATGTCGTCGAGCATCCGATGGCCCTGGGCCCTGATGTCGGTCCAGTCATCTGGATCTAGGCTGACGACCTTGCGGTCCGCTTGACTCATGAGAACTCCCAGATCAGGCCCGCCGATCGAGGGGCTGACGACGACGACTCCGCCGCTGCGGCTCGCCCAAACCGCCTAGACGTCTAGGGCTACGCTCAGTGCGCCGAATTGCCTACACCTTCCACCATCCGCACGGCGCATTTAGGTGGACCGGCTCACTCACAGTCCCGACACCAAGCGCGGCGATGTGGGGCGTTGGCCTTGAACCTGCGAACCCTGGCGAACGCCTTTCCCTGGTCCCTTGAGATCGATCTTAGTCCTGAATATGCGCCAGCTGCCCCTGCAGGGCCTTAAAGGCAGGTGGGATTTCTGCATGTTTAAACGGAGCAAAGGTCTTCTTGGCCATCGCCAATTGCGCTTTCATCGCCTTGACGATTTCAGGGTGGTTCTCAGCAACGCTATAGTTTTCGGCCTTGCGGCTGCGCTCATCGTAGAGCTCCTCATAGCCTAGCAAGCCGATCGGCATCCTCACGGCGCGATAGTAGAGCGTGTCGAGGTATTTCCAGTCCTGCGTGCGGATACCGACTGGAACTTCGTTGTCGAACAAGACCAGTTCCTCGTGCGGCGAAGCCGAGCCTTTGGTCAGCACCGCGGTGATGTCGCGGCCGTCGAGCTCGACGCCCGAAAGAGGCGCAAGTCCCGCCATGGCGCGAAACGTTGGCAACAGATCGATGCCCATGACCATTGATGAAACCCGCCGACCTTGTGGAATACGCCCCGGCGCCCAGGCCACAAAGGGCACGCGATAGCCGCCATCATAGCCGCCGCCGCCCTTGCGCTCACGCAGCCACCCCGGCGAGCCCTCATACCAAGGACCGTTGTCTGACGTGAAAATCACCACCGTATCGTTCTCGAGCTTTAAGGCACGCAGCTTGGCCATTAATCGACCGACGATTGAATCGATCTCCGCCACCACGGCGCCATAGGGCCCCGCGTCCGTCTTCGTATCGAAGCCGGCGTGCGGATGTTCCGGAAGGTGGGGCGCGCTCAGCGCCAGCTCGACGAAAAACGGCCGGTCTTTGTGCGCCTCAATGAACCGCTCGGCATGGTCATAGAACTGCTGCTGCAGCTGCGGATAGTCGACCGCGCTTTTGGTCACTTCATTGGAACCCGCATGGGCCTCGTAAAGCGCAAGCGGGCTCATGTCGTGGCTGTAGGGAATGCCGAAGAAGGTGTCGAAGCCATGCTTGGTTGGCGGCCAGGCCGGACCAAGATGGCCAAGGTGCCATTTACCAAACAGGCCAGAGACGTAGGTGGGCGCCAAGGCCTTGGGGATGGTCATCTCGCTGGGCGACAGGCCGCGGTCGTCCTGCTGCATGATGACTTCAAAGCCTAGGCCCGTTCGCACAGGATAGCGGCCGGTCAGCAATCCCGCGCGCGATGGCGTACAAAGGTTTGCCGGCGCGTAGTAGTCTGTAAGCACGACCCCTTCGCGCGCCATCTTCTCGACGTTCGGCGTCTTCAGACCGTCAGGTCCGTAAATACTGACGTCGCCGTATCCGAGATCATCACAGAGCACGACGATGAAATTGGGCGGCCGCTTGGGTGGCATGGCCGCGCGCGTCACAGTGCCGGTGAGCAGCGCGTTTGCAGCCACGGCGGCGAGAAGGCTTCTGCGGTTCATCGAAGGTCCCTAGGCTACCGAAGACGGAAGAGCACCCTACACCGACATCTGCGACGCTAGGGAAGGCAAGGTGCTAAACCGTCGCCTCGTCATCGCTATGCTCCGAGCTTTCGAGTTGCGCGTCGGTGCGCGGAGCAAAACCCAAGGCGAACGACTGGATCTGACGGGCGTGTTCGCCGCCGTCGAATTGGAAAATATGGTCGCGATGGATATCCGTCTGAAGCCGACCTGAGCCAGGCCATGACCTGGGCCAAATCTTCGGCGGCTCCAGTTAGGTCCCGATAAACTGCGACGGAACCCCGTCAGACGGACGTCCTCGTCTGAAGGCGACCTGCCCTGAGCCGGGAGAGCTGCTCGCGGTAGGCGTCTCGCGCGACCTTGAACAATTCGAACGGGAATTTCGCTGGAACGCCGATCAAGGCGCGCTGCAGCATTTCCAGATGCGCCGCCCAGCCGGCGGCCGCGCGCGCCGCATCCTCACTGGCAGGGACGGTCAATCGAAGCGTCAGCAGGGTCGTCGGGCCGATCGGTTCGAGCTCCCATTGCAGCGGGCGAGCAGGCTCACCAGGAATACTCCAGGAGTATTCCAGCAGGCGCTTTGGCTGAAAGGCCGTAACCCGGCTCTCAATATCGCCGCCTCGGTCGGCAAAGGCCAATCGCGCTGCGCCGCCGAGCCACAGCTCGATCTCGCCCGGCGCGAGCCATTTCGGGAGTTCGGCGGAATCGGTCAGGGCTGACCAGACCTCCTCGACGTGATTGTCGAGCGTCAGCTTCCATTCGGCGCGAACCTTGGCCGCGGAAACCCCAAATCGGGCGGTGAGGTAGGAGGGTTCATTCATGGCGTGCGCCTCATTGAGCTGCCGAGGGACGTAGAAAAGGCAATTCGGTGGTCGCCGACCTTGCCCTGGTGTCGATCCCGGCGCGGCTTGGTGGTCGGTGGCGTTACCGTCGCGATGTAGGCTGCGACGTCCTCGATCTCGTCGGCCGACATGTGAATCGGGGGCATCTCTCGATGCCCGTCAGCCGATATCTCCTGCAGCAGGCGGTGAAGATCGGCGGCGGTGTATCGCGCGTGGATGACGGCGAACGAGGGCGCAATGGCGTCGGGTCCGGCACCTGGCAGGGCGACCTTGTGACACGCCGCGCAGACGGCAAGCGCGACGTACAGGCCACGCGTGGCCGCATCGCGGGACGATGCCGTTAGAGGTGATGTTGGCGCAACGGCACCCAGCACCATGAATATTCCCAGAGCTTGCCACATGAGGCACGCCTCCTTGTGGACCGAAGTCTGCCTGTCTGCGGTGCGCGCGCTTTGCGCGAAATCAAACGCGTCCGGACCGAAGTCCGGATCGCTTCGCCTATTCAATCCTGTGGACCTAAGCAGACAGGCTCGATCGGACCCGTCGCAAACCCGTGGATCCACTGGCGCGGGCCAGGTCAAGGAAGGCAAGGCCTGCGGGCAGGAGACCGACGCTTGCGTAACAGACCAGGCCGTGCGCCACCGCGCATGAATCTGCGCCGCAATTCATATCCCTGGACTGAGCGAGCGCCGGCAAACAGAGCTCGGCTGTCGCCTTCGACAACAAGGCCGCACCGATCAGGGTCAGTAGGCGAACCACGTGAATACCCTCAGCGTGTTGTTGCCGGAGGCGTTCGCACCTGCACCGTCGAAGTTCCTACTGGCTCCATCGAAGCGGCTGTAGAGCGTGTACTGAATGCCCAGGCGCATGTTGAACCGAGGACCCCAGGGGCTCTTGCCTTCGCCCCAGGGTGTTGCGTCGAGCTGCAGCATCACGCCGCTGCTGTCGGGCTTGAAGGTGCGACTGTCTGGATAGGTGAACGGGTTCGCCGGGCCCCAGGTGTTAAACACGCCCAGGGTGGCTCCGATCTTATCGCGCCAGAAATAGGAGGCATCGACGCGGAAATCGTTCAGCCGGTTGTCAGCGCAGGCCGCACCGGAAGATGACGAGAGCGCGCACGTGGCATTCAGGGTCTGCTTCTCGCGCAGGTACCGGGCGTCGATCGACACGACGTCGCCGCTGTCGAGTGCGTTCTGATAGGACGCATCGAGACCGATGTCGCTGTAGCGGTCGGTCTGTCCGGTCGTTCGGTCGAGGCCCGGGTTGATATCGGTGCGCATGCCGAATGCGCCGAGCTCAAGGTTTCCGCCAGCCAGCTTGGTCTGGTAAGCGACCCGGCCATAGGGGGCCAGACCTTCGATACTGCCGGGCGAGGTCGGATCCGCGCCAAGGCGACTAAGAGTCGTACGATTTGGCGAACCGTAAGCGCCACCCTCGACATAGTAGGTCGTGTCAATCCAAGCATAGCCCGTCAGGCCCAACGTGGTCTGCGCCAGACCACCGGCCAACAATGGCGAGGCCGAGGGCGATGGGGCGAGCGACGAGCCGGTGAAGGGGTGCCCCCAGGCCGGAAGCGTATTCCAGGCATCCTGCACCGTCGGTGAATTGTTGAGGCTGAGCCCCAGAACGGTGTCCAGGTTGCTGATTTTCACGACCGTGGTCGCGCGCAGGTCAAGGTTGTCCCAAGTCCAGGTTTTGCCGACGCCGTCGTAGGTCGTCTGGACGAAGCCGCCCAGATGGGAGCCCAGACCGCCGGCGACAAACAGGCTGACCTGATCGAGCGCGGTATTGTCGTTGGTCGAGAAGCCGTTGGCCGGCGGCGCGGGTGCCTTGGTCTGGGTTTGCAGATAAGACGCCACGGCCATGATCGAGAAAGGCAGGGTGAAGGTTTTCTCCGCCGCCCGCTCGGTATAGCCGCGGAGTTTGAAGTCACGCCCGTAGGGTGTCAGCTGCGGCCCGAAGCCTGCGACGTGACAGGCCTGGCAGGGCTTGTCCGTCTGCATCGCAAAGCTTGGCACCGCAGCCGCTGAGCCCGCAGCCAGCGTCGCCGAGGCGAACGCCAGCAGGCCAAAAAGCTTGAACCGGCGCGAAATTTTCAAATGACTAAACCTTGAATTGGGGGTCATGAGTGCGCGTACTTGTTGCACCAGCCAGAGGCCTGAATCGGTCCCTCGACGGTCTTGCAATTGCTCTGCGGAACGAAATCCTTGCAGGTGTTGCAGCCGTGCCCGCCCTTCGGGTGGGGCTGATAGTCGACGGATTTCTGCGAACTCTTTGCAGCCGCCGCGGCGGCGGCGTTGCCGCCCAGCATGAGCCCGGCGAAGGACAAGGTCGCAGCGCCTGCGAGGACCCGCCTGCGCGACGCCATAAGGTCCAGGGTAACGTAGGCCATTTCGGAAGCTCCTTTTCTGCCGGCCCAACCCCCGGCAGAGGTTCGATTAAGTGCAGTCAGTATTTGGGTTTTAGCGGCGAGCGGCGCGGCGACATTGACCTGAATCAAGCGGTGCTATCGGGCGTCGAATTTTCAACCCGGATTCAAATAGCCGAGCCTGTCTCGACGCAGATCAAGGTTGCCTGAGCGCCGCCGAAGGCGAAGAATTGCGCCAAAATAGACCAGCCTCATCCCCGGCAGGCCGAAGCTGAAGAGCCGCGGTTCGCCTGAAGCAATCGGATCATTACGGTTGAACACCAGGCCCGCCCGGATCAGCGAGCCAGCGAGGATCAACACGACGCCGGCGGCTTCGGGCAGGCCGCCACTGTCGCGGCTTTTTGCCTAAGCGCGGTCGGTTGGGGGATGTGATCCATTCATTGGCCGACGCCTCTTGCCTGGCAGGGATAGGTGTCTTCCATCGCAAACCGGATGAAACTCGACGCGCCGATGCTCTTGGCGGTAACGGCGAACCGGGCATATTTCACGACCGCCGCCACCGCGTCATTCGCGGTTATCGACTTGGGCGGGCAGATGGTGTGCCGTGGCCCGTCGCGGCGCGATTGTTGGACCATCAGCTGGTCGACGACACCGATCACATAGCCCAAGCAGATCGCCTGTCCGGACTTTGCGTCCGGGCCCTCGGCCTTGCAGAGCGACAACAGTCTTGGGGCGTCTACGAAGCCCGGCATCATCACCGGCGCAGGCGCGCCGCCGGTGATGAGCGACAAAATCAAGGCGGCGATCATCGTGGTCTCCCTGCCTTAAAGAAACGTCGCGACAGGACGCCACGATCAAGGCCTGGACCGATGGCGGCATTGCGGGAGATCAAGCTCGGTAGATGCAAGGCGGCTCGGTCTTTTTACATCCTCGTCGGCGCGCTGCTGCTGAGGTTTGTAAGCGGCTTTGACCCAGCCCATCCCGCTCTGCCGCCAGGGCGGCTGCACGAATGGTCGCTCTTCTGAAAAGCGATGAGCGGGAATATCTGACCGCAAGGGTCTTGCTGGTCGTCAGCGGAATGACAACGCGCTGAAGCTCAGTCGTCGATGGGGAACGGCGCGATCTTCTCGACCGGGCCCAGATCTTTGGGGGACGGCTTTGCCCGACGACGCTCGCTTGAGGGGGAAGGCCAGCGTCCGATGGCCACCTCGGCAATAGCCACGACGCCTTCCCTCAGGAATTCGATGATGTTTCCAATGCCCTTTAGGAAGTTCCGAATAGGATGTGGGCGCATCGTTGGCTCAGACATCGCAAGGCTCCTGACTGGGTAATATTTTCGCGAAATTCCAGGCTCTGGCCTTGATCAGCGTCAATCCATTCGGAGGGCCTAGGCGAGGACTTTCAGGCCCAAGCCAGCGGCGCGTGCGGGGGGCGGAAATTTGCCGGATCATCGCCAATCACTCTCGGACAGGAGGCCCGCTCGGCGAGCAAACGCGCTTTGCGGCGGTTCAAGTGTCAGGCGCAAGCGAAGGCGCGGGCGCGGCGAGCTTCGGGCCGCAGGTCGCACCGAGCCGACCCTTCAGGAAGCCGCGACGCACCATACCAGCCAGGATCGCGGCCTTTAGGTCGCGGTCGCGTCGCGATGCTCCGGTCACTGTGCGAATGATGCCGCGATAGGGCACCCCCAAGGCCCCGCCGATCAGATCGCCCGCCAAGCCGCTACCGAGCGTGCGTTCGGCCGGGGGTACGTCAACGTCGGGTCCCAGAACAGCGTCCAGTGCTGTGATCTCGCGCGCAAGCTCCGAGCAGCCTGGAGCCTCCGCAAGGCTATAGGGTGCCGCTGCGGCAGCCAGCAGTTGCGGCGGGGGATGATCGCGGATCAAGCTGAGATCGCGCATCGGCTGTTGCAGCGCATTGCCCACCGGGTCGGGCGCGCCACCGGTCTTCGCTGTCGTGGCGCAACCGCATAGTGCGACTAGCCCGCCGACGAGAAACACCTTTCTGATCAACAACATCACGATCTCCATTGGCCCGCGCGCCGCCACAAGCCGGCGACGGGCGCGCTGACCTGCGCCACATACGGTCAGTCGGCGTCACAGCGCGCCGTGGTCGGCTGGGCGCAGGCGGCCAACGGTCCAGCGGACGCCCCGCCGAAGAGGGGCGATGAAAACGCGAAATTGAACTACCGAGCGGCGCAACAGAGCCTCCCGGAACCTTGGAGGAGCCTAGCGCTTCGCCCTCATCTGTCGCCTCCGGACTGGTACCTAGGGGCCCTTGCGTACTGTCGAGCGCATCAGAGTTCCCCCAAACTCAGCACGAAGGAGGAGGCGTTTGGCTACGGTCCGACAGTTCGTTCTTGGCCTTCGCGATTCGCCGCCTTCGAAGGCATTATCGCGGGCCTGTGAGTTACCTCGATTTGGACCAGGATGGCGCAGGATGGCGCGGGATTGATCGTGTGGGATCTACTCCGCGCAAGTCATCGCAGGAGCCGATGGCCGCTTTTGTCGAGGCGTTCGCTGCAGTCCGATTTTGGGAAGCGACACCATTGATTGATCTGAGCGCCCGGCATGCCTATCCCTTATCCATGCTGACACGTGCGGGGCCATGGCAGACAGCAGCGGGTCTAGCGGCGCGAAACCGCTGGAAGACCTATGGCGTGGCCGTCGCCGCGGCCGGGACGGCATTTGCCATTCAACTGCTGCTTTATCCGATGTTTCAACAGCGGACCGTGTTCCTGGCTTTCGTACCGGTGGTGATCGCCAGTGCGATCGTGGGGGGTGTGGGGCCTACGTTCACCGTTACGAACCTCGGCCTGCTCGCCGGTTGGGCGGTGACCGGAACGGCCCTTGTGACCGACCGCGCAAACCTATCCACTGCAGGTCTTTTCCTCGCCATCGGCGCCGGCATGACGTTCGTCGCCTGGCGGTTTGGCCGTACCGAAGAAACGCGCGCGTTCGAGGATCTGGCCGAACGCGAAGCCCACCTTCGGTCGATCCTTGACACCGTGCCCGATGCCATGATCGTCATCGACAGGCGTGGCTGCATTCGCTCGTTCAGCCGCGCCGCGGAACGCCAATTTGGATGGACGGCCGCAGAGGCGGTCGGTCGCAACGTATCGGTATTGATGCCCGAACCCTATCGGACCGCTCATAATGGCTATCTCGAGCGCTACCTGAAGACTGGTGAACGCCGCATCATCGGCATCGGCCGGGTGGTGGTCGGAGAGCGCAAGGACGGCTCGACCTTCCCGATGGAACTCTCTGTCGGCGAAATGGAGGGCATTGCGCACACCTACTTCACCGGGTTTGTCCGCGACCTCTCCGAGTACGAGAACACCGAGCGACGGCTGCAAGACCTGCAGTCGGAACTGATCCACACCTCGCGACTGACGGCTATGGGCGAGATGGCCTCGGCCTTAGCCCACGAACTGAACCAGCCGCTGTCGGCGATCGCCAACTACATGAAGGGCGCTGAGCAGCTGCTCGACGCAACGCCACCCAACCGGGAGAAGATTAAACGCGGTCTTCGGAGCAGCGCCGAACAAGCCATCCGCGCGGGCGACATCATTCGCAAACTCCGAGACTTCGTGACCAAGCGCGAAGTTGAGCGCCAGGTCGAAAGTCTCCCGCAGCTTCTGGAGGAAGCCTGCGCACTGGCGATGATTGGAGCGCGCGAACGCGGCGTTCAACTGCGTTTCGCAATCGCCCAAGACGCAGACCTCGTCCTGGCGGACAAGATCCAGATTCAGCAAGTGGTTCTGAACATTGTCCGTAACGCCATCGAAGCCATGGACGGCGCACCGCGCCATGAGCTTTTGGTGTCGGCCAGAGCGATCGCGAACAACATGCGTCAAGTCTCCGTGGCGGACACAGGATCGGGGGTCGCGCCCGAGCAGGTCGATCAACTTTTCAAGCCCTTCCACAGTACCAAGGCGCAGGGAATGGGGGTCGGGCTTTCCATCTCCCGCACGATCGTCGAGGCGCACGGCGGACGGATTTGGGCTGAGCCTAACCCTGGCGGGGGAACGATTTTCCACTTCACGATGCACGGCGTGCTTGCAGACGAGCCAGCGGACCATGACTGAACCGGTGATCCACGTCATCGACGACGATGAAGCGATGCGGGATTCGATCGACTACATGCTTGAAGCGGTCTCTATGATCGTCAGGACCTACGGGTCTGCCGATGAATTCCTGGCCAAACTGGGATCCCTCGAGGCGGGGTGCATTGTCACCGATGTGCGCATGCCTGGCCTAAACGGCCTTGAGTTGATCCGCGTCCTGGCTGAGCGCGCCGTGCCCCATCCGGTTATTGTGATCACGGGCCACGGCGACGTTGCTATGGCGGTGCAGGCTATGCGCGCCGGAGCCTACGATTTCTTCGAAAAGCCCTTCGAGTATGATGCGCTCCTCGGATCGATTCGTCTGGCCCTGGCCCTGGCACCTCAGATCGATCAGAGCCAGGTCGAAAAGGCGCGGCTCAGCGCTATCCTCGACACGCTCTCACCAAGAGAACAAGACGTACTGAGCGGCGTGGTCGACGGCAAGATGAACAAAGTGATCGCCTTCGAACTCGGCATCAGCCCGCGAACAGTCGAAGTCTATCGCGCGAATATGATGTCCAAGACCGGCGCGCGCACCTTGAGCGAACTCGTCAGGATGGTCACTCTGGCGCGAGGCTGATTGCGCCTTTGCGCTAAATCAATGACCTCGGCGCGCAGGCTGCCAAATTGGGGCAACTTTTCATTTTATTGGCGGCGTTGAATGCCGAGCCCGCGTCCCCATCATCCGAGTGTGATTATCGTCGAGGACGATGCGGACCTGCTTGAGGCCCTTCGCTACATGCTGGAAATAGACGGCTTCAATGTCGTTACATGCTCAAGTGGCGAAATGCTGCTCGACTTGACCTTGCCCAAAACGCAGGCCTGCCTCGTGGTGGATCAAATCCTGCCAGGCATCAGCGGCATACAGGCCTTGGAGGTCTTAAGGGAGCGGAATGTCGAGCTGCCGGCGGTGATCATCACGGGCGCACCGAACGCGCTTCTGCGGGCCCGAACCCTGGTGGCGAACGCGCGCCTTGTCGAAAAGCCGCTGTTGAATGACCTCCTCATCGAGGTCATTCGAGAACTGGTCTAGGCTTTTGGGTGCTTCGCGTCTTTAGCCCGGAGCCAACGGCAGGCTGAGTTTGAAATGTACGCCTTCACCAGATGAACTGAAGGTCGCGGTGGCTCTCAATTGCTGCGCAAGCGCGCGCACCACACGAAAGCCCAGAGCCCCACCGGCCGCCAGATCGAAGGATGGCGGAAAGCCTGGCCCGTGGTCGGCGATCTCGATAACGGCCGTTTCTGGGTTGGCCTTGTGAAGCCGCGCAATGACAGAACCACTTCGCCCATCGGGATAGGCGTACTTCAAAGCGTTGGTGATCACCTCTGTAACGATCCGGGCGAGCGGCAGGACCTGATTTGTTGTCGCCTCGCAGCCGGGCTCGAAATCCTCAATCAAGACGATTTCGCCGGACAGGCCGAAGCGGAACGGCGCGCAGATCTCATGTAGCTCCAAGGCCAGGTCCAAAGGTCCATGAGCCGCTGAGCTCAGCTGACGGTGTAGGCGCCCTACGGCTGCGATCTCTGCCTCGATCCCCAGCAAGACCCCGATCGCCGCGCTGCGGGGTGCGTCGGATTGTCTGGCTAAGGTCGCAGCTCTCAGGCGAACGTGACCGGCCAGCAGCGCGAGGTGGTTGGCGACCCGGTGATCGGCCTCAGCGATCAGGCTGCAGTCTTGTCGTCGGCACAGGTCCACGCCGATCGGTTGCGCGGAAGGCCTTGGCCCGGTCGCTCGCGACAACTTGTTCTGGACCATCGTCACCCCCCGTTATCGATCAACTTCAGCCGAAAGGTTGGCTGCGCAGAGCCTAGGCTGCAGAGCGCGACGGGGATTGATTTGGATCAACCGCGAAGCCTCCGTGTTCAGGAAGGCCCACCTCATCGCCGACGACGACGGCGCGAACCTCGCGCTTCGGCTGCAGAAAAGCGGAAAATCAGATCAGCGCTGCGGCCTGGACGCGCGATGCGATCGTCTGGTCCGAAGGGGACTGGACGCGCAGCACACCGGCGAGCTGTGCGATGAGCCGTTCGCGCGCCCGGTCGTCAGGCGCAGATTCCAGCCGCTGATTGAGGGTCATCAGTAGCTGGGCGCGGGCGTTATGCCAGTCGGCCCGGGCCGCAGCGTCGGGTGCAATCCGCTTGACGCTACGGGTCGCAGGCATTGCGCCGGCCTTGGCCAGACGGAAGCCCTCGTCCATTGCGGGAATACGGATTTGGTCTGAGGGCACGCCTGCCGCCGCCAGACGCGACTTCAGGCCCTCGAGGGACGCCGGCTCGCCATGCGCCAGGAAGATGCCACCCGTGACCGGCCCACGTTGTTTAGCCCAGGCCACCAGACGCGGCGCGTCGGCGTGGCCGGAATAGGCATCAAGCGCGCGGATGCGGGCGTGGACCATGATGTCCTCGCCCTGGATGCTGACCCGCTCGGCGCCCTCCTGGAGGATACGCCCTAGGGTGCCTGCGGCCTGATACCCCGAGAGCAGCACCGTCGCCTGCCGACGCCAAAGCAAGCGCTTCAGGTGCTTGCGAACCCGTCCGGCGTCGCACATGCCGCTGGCAGCTAAGATGATGTGCCAGCCGGCTAGGGTTTCGAGCCGGTCGCTCTCACCGGGCTCACGAAGGAACTTGAGGCGACCTGTGTTGACCAGATGAGCGAAGGGATTGGACCCCGTGGCATGGTTCCATCCACGCCGCTGGAAGATCTCTGTCGCCTCGATTGCAAGGGGCGAGTCCAGGAAGATGTCGGATGACGGTGCCTGACGCTCTTCCATCAGGGTCAAGATGTCGGCCAACAGTTCCTGCAAACGCTCCACCGCGAAGGCGGGAATCAGTAAGGGACCGCCAGCCCGATGGGCGTCGTTCAGTTCCTTGGCCAGCAGCGCGCGTCGCGCCTCGCCCTCCAGGTCCCTGCGCTCACGATCGCCATAGGTGGACTCCATGATCAGGTAGTCGACGCCAGCTGGGCCTTGCGGATCTGGCGCATACTCCCGGCCACCGGGTCCAAGGTCGCCGGAGAAGAGCAGGATCTCCACGCCTTCAGCGGTCTCGACGCGGATCTCGATCGAGGTAGAGCCGAGGATGTGGCCAGCCTCCCAAAAGATGGCGGTGACGCCTGGCGCGACCTTGAGGGGCTCACCAAGCTTCACCTTGGAGAACTGCTCGAGGCAGCGCGCGGCGTCCCGCACGGTGTAAATGGGCCTCACCTCGGCTCGTCCTCGCCGTTGGTTGCGGCGGTTCAGCTGGCGGACCTCGCTCTCCTGGATGCTGGCCGAATCCGCCAGCATGATTTCACACAGATCGCGGGTGCCGGCCGTGGCGTGGATGGGTCCTCGGAAGCCCGCCTTCATGAGCTTTGGCAGGAGGCCAGAATGGTCGATATGGGCGTGGGTCAGCAGGACGGCATCAATTGACGAGGCATCAAAAGGGAAGTCGCCGTAGTTCAAGGCCTTCAGGGTCTTGGAGCCCTGGAACATGCCGCAGTCGATCAGCAGTCGCGCGTGTTCGGTCTCAAGCAGGGCGCAAAAGCCGGTGACACAGCTCGCGGCGCCGTGAAAGGTCAGCTTGAGGGGCATTGTTCGATCTCCGACGAAAGGGCGTGCGCAAGCAACGGTGCGAGGACGATTTGGTTGGCGCGATGGGTGCAGGAATCGGTGGCGGTCAGCGTACCGGCCCCGGCTCGCCGCAAGGCCGCGCCAAGTGCCAGCCCCGAAAGGGCGTGGACGACGACGATCTCTATCGTTCCCGCACCGGCCGCCCGCAGGCGGCGGGTCGCTGCGAGTAGGGTTGCACCCGTCGAACAGATGTCGTCGACGATTACGGCGCGCCGGCCGAGGACCGAAGCCTTTGAGCTGAAGGTGATATCGACTTTACGGTCGCCTTGCCGGATCTTTTGGCCAACCAGGTAGGGCGCTTGGAGGTCCTCGGCGATGCGCCGCACCCAGGGCTCGGACTCGGCGTCCGGCCCAATGATAACGGGACCGTGGAGCTGGCCGATATGTTGCGCCAGAAGCCCGGCCGCAGAAAGTGCCGTGACCGGCGTCCCGGCAAAGACCCGCGTGAGATCGACGGTGCGGTGAAGGTGCGGCTCGACGGTGACCACCCGGTCGAAGGCTCGCCCCAGCACAAGGCCTATGACATCGCGGCTCAGCGGCTGGCCTGGGGAAAAAACCGCGTCCTGGCGTAAATAGGGCATGTAGGGTGCAACCAGCACGACGCGTTGTGCGCCAGCCCGGCGTAGGGCGTCTGCCGCCAGCAGGAGCGGCATCAGTTTGCAGTCGGGCCGGTTGAGGGCGCGGTAGAGCAAGGCGGTTGAAACAGGCTTAGGCACCACCGGCAGGCTCTCGCCATCGGGCAAAGTGTGCAGGCTGATCGTTCGCAAGGGCGCCTCTAGAAGGTCCGCTAGCCGCCCGGCCGAGACGCCGTCGTCGTCGAAGGCGTAGATCGCGCAGTTCACCTTGCGAGATCCACGCCGCTGCGCTCGCCCGCCATTTCGGAGGCGAACGCAAAGTCTGAGGGTTCGGAGGCATGAATTCGATAAAGCGGCTGACCCGCCTGCACCGGGTCGCCGATGCGGGCTAGAAGATCAAGGCCTGCACCGGGATCGGTCGGCGCGCCGGCAAGCCGCGCCACCGATGCGAGGCGAAGGCAATCGATCGCAGCGATCGTGCCGGCGCGCGGCGCAACGATTTCGCAGATCAAGCCGCCTAGGGTGCGACTTACCCGCGAGGGCCCTTGCGCGGCTATGATCTCCTCCATCTTGCGCCCAGCCGCACCCCCCTCCAGCAGCTCACGCGCCCGCCGTTCGCCCATCCCACCCGCCAAGGCAGGATCCTGTTCCAAGAGGCGACCGGCTAAGCGGATAGCCTTTTCGCGCAGGTCTGCAGGTGCATCGGGGCGGTTCTCCAGAACAGCGCACACATCGCGGGCTTCCAGGACGGGACCGACGCCGCGTCCAACAGGCTGGCGGCCATCGGACAAAACGACATCGATCGAAAGACCGAGGCGGCCAGCGACATATTCGAACAACGTCTTGAGCCTTAGGGCGGCGCGCCGGTCATGGACCTTGGCGCTGGGCCCTACCGGCACGTCCAGCACGAGGTGGCTCGAGCCTGCGGCGACCTTCTTCGACAGAATCGACGCCACCATCTGTTCCGGCGTGTCGACGCCCAGTGGCCTCTCCACTGAAATGAGCACGTCGTCAGCCGGGGAGAGATCGACGCGGCCACCCCAGATAATGCAAGCGCCGCAAGTCTCGACCACCGCACGCATCTCTTCCTCGTCCAGGTCGACGCGAGCCAGCACCTCCATCGTGTCGGCAGTCCCTGCCGGCGAAGTGATCGCCCGCGATGAGGTCTTCGGCATCAAGAGGCCGTGGGCCGCGACGATCGGGGTGACGATCAGCGAGGTCCGATTGCCTGGGATCCCGCCGATGCAGTGCTTGTCGACCACCAAACCACGCGGCCAATGCAGCTGATGACCAGCCGACACCATCCCGCGGCAAAGCCACAGGGTTTCTTCGGGCGTCATGAAACTCGCGCAGGCCACCAGGAAGGCGGCGATCTCCATGTCAGACCATCGGTGCGCCGCGAGATCCTGAGCGATCTCAGCATAGTCGAAGGCGTTCAGGGCCTCACCAGCGATCTTGGCGCGGAGTGCATCGAGCGTGCGAGGTCTGCGCGCCGGCGTCAGGTCGACGGCCTCGCCGGCCGCCACCCCCAGGCGATGGAATGCAGGTTCAGGCAGGCCGACATCAAAGGGACCGACCATCGTCGGGTCATCGCAGATGATAGGTGAGGCCAGCAGGGTTCGTCCACCCGCCCGCACCTCGACCTTGCGCACGCCGGCCAGCCGTTCCGGGCGCAGGGCAACGCTGTCGCGCGCCAGGACGATGACGTTCTCTCGGAAGGTATTGAGCGGCAGACGACGCGCAATGAGCCGTCGCGGCGGGCCCTCAGCCAGCGGGCTTGCCGGGACGCTGGCGGTGTCAAGGGCGGTCGCGTTCTTCATGCCGCCACCGTGGAGCGCGGTTCAAAGGCCCGCCGTGATCTTGATCAAAGCAACGCACCGGCAGTGGCGGCAGATTTGAGGCCCGGAGGCCCGTCATGAAACATGCTGTCATCGTTGCTCATCCGAACCCGCGAAGCCTCGCCTGCGCGGTCGGCATGGCTTACGCCGAGGCGGTGCGTGCACGTGGCCATAGCGTTGTCGTCCGCGATCTTTATCGCATGGACTTCGATCCCCGGCTCAAGGCAGCCGAAATCCCAAAGCCTTCCGGCTTCCAGGTCGGGGCCGATGTCGCCGCCGAACGTGAGCAGTTGGCCGACGTCGACTTCTTCGCGTTCGTCTATCCGTTCTGGTTCAACGCCCCGCCCGCCATTCTAAAAGGCTATGTGGACAGGGTGTTCAGCATGGGCTTCGGCTATGGGCCTGGACTGGGCGGCACCGAGGGCCTTCTAGAGGGAAAGAAGCTCATCAGCTTCACGAGCTCAGGCGCTCCGATCTCCTGGACGCGAGAGACCGGCGCCCTGCAGGCGCTCATGTCGCTGTTCGACCTCCACTTGGCCCACATGACCGGCCTGCGGATTTTAGACCACGTGCACGTGGGCGGCATCGTCTCGGATATCACCCGTGAAGCGTTCGAAGACGTCATCGCAGGCGTGCACGCGGCGATGAAGGTCCAATTCGATCCCGCGGGCGGCACCGTTGGCCTCCGTACGGGTACTTAAGGGGCGCCCACGAATTTCGCAAAGCAGAGGTTGGCGCGAGTTTCAGGTCATCGAAACAGGAGCCTTCGCATGACCCTCACCGCCTTATCAGAGACCCTGAGCGCCAAGCCCCATATCGACGATCTGATGGAGCGGGTCGGCCTGCGGATGAGCTTCGCGAAAGGCGAAGAAATTTTCGGACAGGACGAGGACGCCGACATGATCCACAGCGTGGTGTCTGGCGCAGTCCGCACGATGCGTCTGACCAGTGACGGTCGCCGCCAGATCGGCGACTTCTACTATCCCGGAGATATCATTGGCCTGGAGATCGGCGACACCTACCGGTTCTCAGCCGAGGCGCTGAGCGACTGCGTCGTGCGGGTCATCAAGCGCTCGTCCCTGCATGCGCTGAACGAAGATGGCGGCGTCGACCGGACGCTTTGGAATGCGACCCGCCGCGAACTGGAACGCACTCAGGAACACCTGCTGATGCTGGGCCGCAAAAGCGCCTGCGAGCGCGTCGCGAGCTTCCTGAGGGATGTCGCCCAGCGCGTCGGATCAGAGGATGTATCGCTGCCCATGGGACGCCAGGATATGGCTGACTACCTTGGCCTGACTATTGAGACCGTTTCGCGGATGGTCACCCAACTGCAGGGCTCGCAGATCGTCGAGTTCGCCAACTCCCGGCAGTTCCGCGTCACCCGCTGGCCCGCGCTTGAGCGCCTCGCAGCCTAGACCGCGGCGACCCGCTCGGCCGGTTCAGTCGGCGGCCAAAAACGGCTTGTATAACGCAAGGAGGAAACGTCATGACATTGCTCAAGGAAGCCCCCGTCCAATCCCCGGCAGGGAAAATCCAATCCACGCTGAAGAGCATCCTCGTCCATGTCGAGGCGATGCCCGAGGCCTCGCCGCGGCTCCATACCGCGGTGGATCTGGCCCGGATGTTCGACGCTACCCTGCTGGGCGTCGGCGTCGAGATGTTGCAGACCTACAGCGATCCCTACGGACTGCTGGGCGGCGAATGGGTCGTGCAATTGCAAAGCCTTGTAGAGGATGATTTGAAGCGCGCCGAGGCGACCTTCAGGGCCAAGACCGCGGGCCTTAAGACACATTGGACTGCGATTGAGACCTTTCCGGCTCAGGCCATGTCGCGTCAGGCCCGGTCCGCCGACTTGATCGTCGCAGGCGGCGCCCCGCTCGGCCGCGAGGGCAATTACCGCGCCGCAGATCCAGCCGAGCTGGTCATGCTGAGCGGCCGTCCCGTTCTGGTCGCCCCGCCCAAGGCCGGCAAGTTCCACGGGCGTGCCGTGGTGGTGGCCTGGAAAGATACGCGTGAAGCACGCCGAGCCGTTGGCGACGCTATGCCGTTTCTTACGGCGGCTGAGGAGGTCGTGGTCATAGAATGTTGCGACAGAGACAGCCTCGCACAAGCGCGGATCAACACCGCCGACGTGGTTCAATATTTGCGCCGTCATGGCGTCACCGCCGTCGGTAAGGCGATCGCCACTGCGCCAGAGCGGGTCACCACGGAGCTGCAGATCACCGCACAAGACATTGGCGCCGACCTGATCGTGGCCGGTGCCTATGGCCACACCAGGCTTGGCGAATGGGCCTTCGGCGGGGTTACTTACGACCTGCTGCATAACCCTGAACGCTTCGTCCTGCTGAGCCACTAGGGTGCACGAATTCCGTACGCCGCGTCCGCCCCAAGCCAAAGGACCCCATCTCAAAAGGCAATGATGGGAACGTTGGCGGCTCGACCTCGGCCACCTGGCCAAAAGGCCAGGCGACCCTGGTCGACACCACAGCCTGAATAACCTCATTAGCAGCGACAAGGCCCCGCTTTTGTCGGGGCCTTTTTCTGTTGCAACATACGCCACCCGGCCGACCTTATAACCGCTTGCAGCCTTCATCGCCGCACCATCCAAAGGACCTGACATGCCGCGCCACTTGCATCGTGAACGCCATCTCATGGCCCGCATCGGTTGGCTTCGCGCCGCAGTCCTGGGCGCCAATGATGGAATCGTCTCAACGGCCAGCCTGATCGTTGGAGTCTCTGCCGGCGGCGGCGGCAAGGGCCAAGTGCTGCTGGCGGGTCTCGCGGGTCTGGCCGCCGGCGCTATGGCGATGGCAGCTGGGGAATATGTCTCTGTGAGCTCGCAATCGGACACCGAGGCAGCGGATATCGCCCGTGAGACCGAAGAACTGAAGGCGAATCCGCAGGCCGAGAAACTCGAACTGGCTGGGTTTTACGTCGCCCGCGGCGTAGAACCTGAGTTGGCGCAGAAGGTCGCAGCCCAACTGATGGCCAAGGATGCGATTGGTGCCCATTCGCACGAGGAACTCGGAATTTCCGAAATCACCGCGGCCCGGCCAATCCAGGCTGCGGGAGCCTCTGCGATGAGCTTTACGCTCGGCGCTGTCCTGCCGCTGGTCGTGGTGTTACTGGCCCCAATCACCTGGATACTGGTGGGCGTCCCCCTCGCAGCCTTGGCGAGCCTGGCGCTTCTGGGTGCCATCGGCGCCCAAGCAGGCGGGGCAAGCATGGCCAAGGCTGTCATCCGGGTCACGTTCTGGGGCGCGATCGCCATGATTGTCACGGCCGGCATCGGCCGCCTCTTCGGAGCCGTCGTTTAGGTGGATCAGGACGGATCACTTTCTGAGCGGCCGCTCTCCGAGGTGCTTGGACAAATGCTCGGGGACAGCCATGGTCCTGTCTCGATGGACCAGACAATGATCGCACTTGGCGATCGGTCCTTCGGCGCAGCGATGGTGGTCCTGGCCCTGCCGGCGATGTTCATGCCGCCCGGCTTCGCCGTGCCGTTCGGCGCAGCTCTGCTGGTGATCTCATTGCAGCTCCTGGTCGCGCGCCAGAAGCCATGGCTGCCTGTCCGTCTTCGCCACCTTCGCCTGCGGCGGCGGGCGGCAGATCGGCTTTACGCAAAGGCCTCGCCTTTGCTGCGAAGCGCCGAGCTATGGATCCAGCCGCGCTGGGCTGGCGTTCAGTCGCCGCTGCATGAGCGGGTGATCGCACTGGTATGCAGCCTTTTATCGGTGATCCTCATGCTGCCTTTACCCGTCGCGCACACCTTCGCCGCCTTGGCCATTATCGCATTTGGCGCAGGTCTTATCGCCGCAGACGGCCTAGCGCTTCTGGTCGGCTGGGGGTTGGCCGCAGGCGCGTTCTTGACCTGCATAGCGCTCTTCCTCTTAACGCTGGCGGGGCTTTCTCATGTCCAGCATGTTCCGCCCCCTGGGTGAGGCGCGTTCGGCGCCGCTCACGTCGCGTTTGAGGCCGATCGTCTGAGGTTTTGCCGGGTCAACTTTCCGGCTCCTTGGAAAGGGTGGAGAGGTCCGCAAGGGCGCTCATGTCAGGCCTTCATAAAGCCCAGGTTCTGAACGGAGAAATTTGCCAGCTTCGGGAAGATGGTCGCCATCTGCGCCGGAGTGACGCCCATCCAGGCCGCCATGGTGGCCATGTATGTCTCCACCGAGGTGGTGGGTATGATCGATGTGCCGACCATGTCGGGGTTATAGAAGGCCGGGACCGATCCGTTGGCCGCCTTGTCGACGCCCAGGGTCGGGTAAGCGCCGTAGATGTCGCCACCCTTAACCGCCCCTCCAACCACCAGGTGGTGACCACCCCAGGCGTGGTCGGTGCCGTCGCCGTTGGTCGTGAAGGTGCGGTTGAAATCCGATGCCGTGAACGCGGTCACCGCGTCTGACAGTCCCAACTTGGTGAGCGCGCTATCGAGGTAGGCGAGCGCATGATCAAGTTGGGCCAGCAGGAGGCCTTGGCGCGGGTTCTCGCCATCATGGGTATCAAAGCTACCGTACTGAACGAAGAACACCTGACGCTGGACGCCCAGCGCGGCATGGGCTGCGGCGGTCTGCACCACCGCCTGGATTTGATCGGTCAGGGGATTGCCGACGACCTTGCCGGCGATCGGATCGGTGAACGCGGGCGGGATCGGGACGCTCACGTAGGGCCCACCGCTAGCGGCCAGCGCGCCGTTGTAGACCACCGGGGTCTGGATCGAATGCGCCACGGCTGCGGCGTAGGTCTGGACCATCTGGTTTTTCGAGGAGCCGTCCTGCAGACTGGCGCGCAGCTCGCTGAGGAAGGTAGAGGACTCGTTATAGGTCCCTGTCTGGACCGCCAGCGGGATCGTCTGAGCGCTAGCCTTATTGGCCGCGAAGTTGACGCGGAAAGACTTCGTGCTGACCCCTTGCGGGAAAGGCGTGTTGCTGGCCGTGGTGATCGAGGAGAAGTCACCGCCGCCGGTGGCTGCCGCCTGGAAAGTGTCTGCCATCTCCCCACCCCAGCCGGTCGCTGAGCCGTCGAGCCCGCCGGACTGCCACGCCGCTTGCTGGTCAGCGTGCGAAAACAGCCGCTGTGGAATCTGGGTAGCCGCTACGGGGTGGAGGTAAGCGGCCTTGGTGAGCGGCGCAATCAGCGTGCCGACGTTGGCGATCGCGGCGACCTTGCCCGAGGCGAACAGGCCTCGGGTGGCGGAAAGCATCGGGTGTAGGGCGAAGGTTCGCGTCGGGTTGGTCGCTGAGCCAACCCGGTTGCCCACCGGCACCTGCTGAGTTGTGGCGGGAGTGATCGCCAGGACCCCGCCCCAATGCTCGGGCTGGTCGGTGGTCTTGACGACGCGACCCGTCACGCTGGATGTCGCGCCAATCGCCACGGGTGGGGTTCCGACCGGCATCAAGGCGATCGGGTCGGTCCCGGATATCCGCGCCGCCCAGTACTGGCCAAAGCTGCCCTGGTCGGTGGCCAGAAGCAGATTGTTGGAGTCATTGCCGCCCTGCATGAAGATGCAAACCAGCGCGCGATAGGGAGCGCCTGCTCCGGCCGCTTGGGCTGCTGCGGTGCCGATCGCCGACAGGTTCATGACGAGCGGCGCGGCCGCGCCATAGATCGCCATGCCGGCCAGGAGGTTACGCCGCGACGGGCCTTGGGTTTTCCTCGTCATGGACGCCTCCTAAGCCTGCACCAAGTATTCGGGCGAGGTGAGGACCAGAATCAGGGCGTTCCTCACCTTGTCGACCCGCACCTGCGCGCGCTGGGCGGCTGTCGGTGTTTTCGCCGTGGAGACCGTGCTGGTCAGGATTCGGCCTAGGCGCGCTGACACAGTCGCGCTCATCTGGCCGCCGAAGTAGAACACATTCAGCCGATCGATCAGCGCCTGATTGTTATCCGGGTCGCTGGCCTTGGCCGGTGTCAGGGCGGCGATCTCCTGGGCGTAGATCGTGACCACGTCACCCCCCGGCCAGCCTTTACCCTGAATGACCTGAGCCATGGTGTTGATGTAGCTGGCGACGGTCAGCACGTCGGCGGCCTGGAATTCCGGAGCCACATCACCGGCCGCTGCGATCGATGACCCTTGGGGTGTGTAGTCTGGCGCCCAGAAGTTGAACACGGAGGGGGCTTGGAGCGGCGCTTGGGCGAGCGCCGTGGGCAAGGCGAAGTCCTGGTACTGGTTGAAGTCACCGCCAGCCATTGAGGACGCTGCCGTCGATGTCGCCCCACTGACCCTGAGCCAGTGGCTCATCCGCATCACCGGTTCGCGCAGCTTGCCCGCCTTGGGGTTGGTCGCTGGGGACAAATTCAGCGCCTCAGAGTCGGTCAAAACCGCCTTCAGTGTCGCGAATAAATCGCCGCGGACGCCTGTCGCAGGACCATTGAACGCTACGGCGACACGCCCGACATAGGCTGGGCTTGGATTGCTGGTCACGAACCTTTGAATGAGCCGATAGGCAATGAACGGGCCGACGTTGGGATGGTTGAAGATCGTGGTCAGCGCTGTGTTCAAGCCCTGGGTCTGGTAGGCCGCTAGCGCCGTTGCACCGGCCGCGGTGGTCGGCTGGGCGCCCGTATAAGCCGGGATCGTCGTCCCCAGGAAGGTCTTCGACAGCTGAGAATGATATCCCGGATAGGCGATCAGCGGCTGCACGTCGGCAGAACTGGTGTCGACGCCGTCGGCAGGCTGCTTGGAGAAGGTTGTGACCGTAGGCTTGGCCGCATACCAGCCCCAGCCGGTTAAGGTGGCGGCCAAACCGGCGATATCCGCGTGCGTATAGGTCGGGATCGAGGCACCCGCGGTGTCGGTCCTGGTCGTGCCGTCCGGGTTGAGCTCGTAAAGCCCAATTGACATCAGCTGCATGATTTCGCGGGCGTAGTTTTCGTCCGGCTCCCGCGAAGGGTCATTGTCCGCCTGGGCGTTCCCGATAATGTTGAGATAGATACCCATGGCCGGATGCCGGGTCACAGCCTTCATCAGGTCGAGGTAATTGCCGAAGGCATGCGCACTCAGCATGTCAAACCAAGAGGCGCCGATCCGCGGGGTGATGGTCGAGCCGCTGAAGGAGACGACCATGATCTCCGATAGCGCCAGCGCCATGCGGTGACGCAGCTGATCATCGCCAATAACCGCGCGCGCCCAGAAGCTTTCCTGGAACTGTAATTTGGTAACCTGGCGCAGGGTCACCTTCGCCGGCGTCACCCCTGGTGCGGCCGCCGCTGCAGCGGCCGCAAGTGCGGCCTGGTAACTCGCTTTGAAGTCGGCCGTGCGCCGGATAATCCAGTCCAGGTGGAAGGTCGGCGTCTTGCTCCAGTACTGCGGCGTTCCGCCCGGCGTCGGCGCAGCGGTTGAATGGCTCGCGAACCAGGCGTCGACGCCGCTGGCGGCCAAGCTCGCGACCGAGGCGTCCGAGGCGCCGAAGGTGGCGCGGTTCAGGAATAAGGCGGCGACCTTGCTGTCGCCCGTTATGGCGCCCGTCGTCAGATTGCCAAGCGCTGAGCCCACTTTGGAGACCGCGACGGCGGCGGCTCCTGCAGCGGCAAGGCCCAGGACGACTTTACCGGTTGTCGTACTATTCGTCGCCAACGCGTCACCCCCAGCCTGGTCCGCAGCTTGAACCCGATACCCGCGAACAGCGTTGAGCTAGACTGTTGGCTTGTACCTGAACGCTCTATGAACAGCTTAGCTACGGACGATTACCATTACATGAACCTCTAAGCCTCGCGAGGTCCTGAGGCGTAATTTTGTGGGGCGCGGCAGGCTAGGCGACAATTGCCCCCCGCCTGAAATCCGGCGATAGCCGAACCGCCGCCGCTCGGTCGTCAGCGTGCGCAGGCGCTCGCGCAGCGCCGTCTCCGGCGGCCGGCAGGATCGATAGCGTACCATCTTGCGGTCCGCGTGCCGGATCGAGCAGGCCCGCCGCTCGCTGATCTCGAACACCGTCCGCAGATGAGCGACGCCTTCGCGCACGGCGACGGGCCCTACCATTTTTTTGCAAGCAGCTCGTTCAACGCCGCCTTGTCGAGCATCGCGTCCGCCAGCAGCGTCTTGAGCCGCCGGTTCTCGTCCTCCAACGCCCGTAGCCGCTGGGCGTCCGATACGCTCATCCCGCCGAACTTGGCCTTCCAGGCGTAGATCGTGCCCTCGGAAACCCCGTGCTTGCGGGCTAGCTCGCCCGCCTTCGCACCAGCCTCGTTCTCCCGCAGGATCCCGATGATCTGCTCTTCCGTAAATCTCGCTCGCTTCATCCGTCCGCCCTCTCAAGGGCCGGACTCTAGCTCCGCGTGGAGGAAAATCTCAGGGGCAGGTCAGCCCCGCTTACAACTAAGAGCATTTAAATCATTGAAGTAAATATCTAAAATTGCATCTGGGACCAGTCCTGCTCTTGCTCTCCATCAGCCCAACTCGGCCAGAACCAGAGACGTTTTATCACCCGCCTGACAGCACCCTAATCAGACACCTTGCTGAGGAGCCATTGGTATATTGCTCCTACCCGGCGTGGCATTTGGCACACACCGGGGAGGGGCTTTGTTCAGGAAAAAGACGAGCTAACCGACCGACCGTCCCAAGCCAGAGGCCGCAGACGGCCGAAGGGCTAAGGCGATGCCTAGAACTTGTATAGCACGGCAGCCTTGATAGTCCGGCCAACGATAGAGCGCGCGATGAAGACCGGAGCGCCAGCTTGCGACGAGAGCAGCTCACCCGACCGGGGATTTCCCTCCGTCAGGCCGATCTCATTGGTGAGGTTATAGCCACTTAGGTACAAGGTGAGGTCAGGCGTCATTTTGTAGCGGACGCTTGCATTTAGGACCGTATAGGCGGGCAGTTTTTGGGTACTGGCCGCATCGGCATATCGGTCACTATAGTATTCCACGGAGAGCTCGGCGCGCAGGCGGTCATTGAAAAGATTGACCGCCGGCGTGAGGTTGAGGCTCGTCTTGGGCACGCGCAGCAACTGATGGCCGTTGTAATCCAAGGTCGTAAGAACCCCTCCGGACAGAACAGTGTATTTTAATGAGGTGAAGGTTGGGTTCTGGATTGTGCCGGAGAAGCCAATATCGAACCAGTCGTTGGGGCGGAGGTCACCATCTAATTCCAGGCCATAGTCGCGGGTGTTGGCGAAATAGGTCTGGTTCACATAGCCATTGGTCGTATTGCTGTAGACTGTCTGGCTGACCCCGAAGTTGTGGTACTCGGTGTCGAAGGCGGTGACATAGGCATCCAGCCAAGGACGGCTGAACTTGTAGCCAAGCTCCAACATGTCGGTCTTGTTGATGACGGGCGTGGCCCCAGCGTTGGTAATAAAATCACTAATGCTGGGCAGTCGAGCAGCGCGCGTATATCGGGCAAACAGGCCCTGGGTCGCGTCCAACTGATAGTTGGTGCCGACAGTCCAGGTGAGTGCGGAAAAAGTCCGGTCATAGGGTGTAAAGACCCCTGAGCCCTTCAGATAGGTCCTGTCGGAGAGAGTGGTAGTCTGGCCCAGGTTGGTGGTCGTTGATCCCTCGGCCGCGCCATTTGTCTTCATAGATTCTTCTCGTGCGCCGAGGTCGATGCGCAGCTGGTCGTTGACTTGCCACTCGTCTGCAAAATAGAGCGCCATCGTCCTCTGATCACCTTGGCCATTGGCGAATTCAGAGCCATAGCGAAGCACGCCGTTTTCAGTCAGCGATCCGACAACGGCACCGTTGGCATCAAGCGCGACCACATCCATGAGGCGAGCGTGGGTGCTGGCATCCAGGACCAGAACCGCGGCGTAGCGCTGGAAACTTTCATGGGCGGCCATATAATAGGCACCGACCGTGACATCGTGGGTCTGGCCTCCCGTGTTAAAGGTCTTGCTCAGCCGCAGGTCGTTCATCAGCTCATGTTCGCTGACAGCAATGTCGCGCGCGCTATCGTCGATTTCTAACCCACTGGCGTTTTGAGGAGCCGCGTAGAGCGAGCCTGGCTTGTCCACATAGCGATAGGCCAGGGAACTGGTGGTGGGGAAGAGACCCGCGGCGGCCGACTTCAGCTGGGTCAGGCGCAAGGCGCCGGTTTGGACGGAAGCCGGAAATAGGCCGATACGGACCTGATCTGTGGTTCGGTAGCGAAGCCGATCGTCGAGATGCCAGCTCTCACCCATGTCTTGGACCAGATGGCCCGAGAACTGGTCGAGTTTAACCGTGGTTCCGGAGGTCAGATCGTAGTTGATTTGACCATTATTGGTCCGCAAGCGCAGCGATTGGGTTTCGGGGCCACTGAGGATACCCTTGGTCGCGTCAAGGCCCGGAATACCCTGAATGGAGCTGCCGCTGACCTGATAGGGCTGGCCAAGATAGAAACCGACATGATCGTCGATATGCTTCACATCAAGGTCAATGGTGCCGCGGCCAAGGTCGTGCCCAAGGGCGACGCGGAACTGACCGCCGTCATTGAAATTGAAGCCCGGATCGCGGGTCCCACGTTCCACGCGATAGAAGCCACCCACAGCCGCCCGCCAGTCGCCAAGCGGGCCGCCATACCAGAAGTCGGTCCGGTAAAGGCCGTCATCGCCAAGGGTGGTCTTGATCAAGCCTTCTGCTGTCGTCCCGACCTTGCGCGTGATGAAATTTACAAGACCACCCGGCGCATTGGAAGAGAAGACCGTGGACGGACCGCCCCGAACCACTTGCACCTGACCAATGGTCTCGTCCAGCCGGAAGGACTGGTCGGCATTCAGGTAACCAAGGCCCGGGTCGTGCTGGATTGGCATGCCGTCCTCGGCCAGCTGGACCGAGGCGTAGCCGTCAACGGGAATGCCGCGCGCACGGACATTGGCGCTGGCTTCACCGCCGGAATTTTCGACCCAGAACCCCGGCACATTGCGCAGGGTGTCGGCGACACTGGAGACACCTGTCTCGCGGAGACGCTCTTGGGGAATGACGCTTACAGAGTAGCTGGTCAGGGCGCGCGTCCGCTGCTCCGAACCGGCTCGAGCGGTGACAATCAGAGTATCCACGGCGGTCGAACTAGGCTCGTCTCGTCGGACCACGGCATAGGCGGCATCACCTGTGCGCCGCGCCTCAAGTCCGGTATCCAAAAGAAGCAGACGAAGACCTTCAGCTGTCTCATAGGTCCCCTTGACCGCATTGGTCCGACGATTTTTCGCTACATCATCGGCAATGACGATCTGAATGTCTGCCTCGCGGGCAAACTCTGGCACGCCGGTTTGGGCGGCCTGGGCTCCTAAGTTGAAACTGTGGGCCTGGGCGGCCCAGACCGGCGAGGCGACGGCGGCGATAGTCATACTCGTGGCACAGAGGAGTCCCGCACGTGACCACCGGTTAGAATTGAAGGCCATCTTGCTCTCTCCCACTTCGCACCGGCACACAGGCCCGGTTCAAAGGGTAAGACGGATGGTGGCGGTCCTTTCCTTATGAAGATTTGATGAAATCTCGAAGTCGCCTTGGCTTAACGATCTTCATCTAGCTGAAAAATCCGGCTGTGGTCTGGCCCTTTGGCTAGCCGATCACAATCTGATCGTCCTGAGGCTCAACCGGGATCCCCAGGGCATAATGCACGGATGTGGCAAAGCCTTCGGGGTCATCGATGCGAAACACGCCGTAGAGCCGCCTTGAGGCGACGGCGGATCCCTTGATTCTGAGCTTGCGGCGATTGTAGCGATTAAACTCAGAAACTGCGTCCTCTAACGTTTCGTCAGCTAGGTCGATCTTTCCGACGCGCCAGGCGAGACGGCGGTCGATCTCGGCCGCGGCCGAAACGAGGCGGTGGGCGCCGTCAGGATCCAGGCGCCCCTTATCGCCCGCCTCAAGCCGAACCGCTTGGGCCTCACGTCCAAGGAGCCAAGCCAGCACGACGCCCTCGGTTACCAGGACCTCGACCGCCAGATCAAAGCGTCTGACGGAAAAGGCCGTCCCTACAGCCATTATGCGAGCCCGACCGGCTTCCACAACGAAGGGCCGCTGGGGATTTTTCTCGACCTGAAACCAAGCTTCGCCGCGATGAAGCTGCACCCCTCGATGCTTGCGCCCCATACCAACTTCGATCTGGCTGTCGGTATTGAGGTCAAGGCTGGATCCATCCGGCAGGGGAATATGACGGACTTCACCTTGCGCCGTATTGACGGGGCGGCCGACGAGAGCGAACCAAGCGCCGACAGAACTTGCAGCGAGCAGTCCCGCACCGCCGCCGGCCATGGCCCAACGACGCGTTTGGCGCGCCGGGAGGTTGGCATGGCTCTCGGCCAGCGCTGCGCGGTCAATCTTCACCCAGATCGCCTGGGCGCGGAGGAAGGCCCCCTTCCGACGAGGATCATTTGCCAGCCAACCTGCCAGTTCCAAATGAAGCTCGTCAGGGTCGCGCGCCCGGTCCAGGCGAGCGACCCAAGTTAGGGCTGCCGCCTCAATCTCGGCGGCGGAGTCGTACTGGCCCATTGGTCCTCAAACGTCGGCTGGCATTTTCCGATCCGTTCCCACTTTTAAGGGCAGTCGATATTATGCGCATACCCTTTACGACGTCATTCTCAACCATGGTCTCGGTGATACCGAGACGCGTTGCGATGTCCTTCTGGGACATACCATCGATTTTTCGCAAGGCCAGGACCTCACGGCAACGTCCAGGAAGCGCAGCGATAAGGCCGAGAACCTGGGCAAGCTCCTGACGGGCCGACAGGGCCTGCTCTGGAGAAGGCTCATCAGAGTAGACGGGCAGAAGATCAATTTCCGTAACAGATTCGATCCGTATGACTCTGGCGTGTCTGAGGCTGTCCGCCACCAAGCTGCGGACGGTTTGGAAAAAATAGGCGTCTGGGCGTTTGATGTGCTCCACCGAAGCCAGGGCTGAAAGCTTGCAATAGGCCTCTTGGATAAAATCGTCGGCCTGGTCAGTGGGAAATCCCGACCTGGCGAGCCAGGCTCGAACGCCCGGTTCAAATGGTAGGATCGAGGTGGCGACCCAAGCCACCCGACGCCCACGTTCTGGTGACATCTCCGTTTCCGCCCCCTGCGGCACCATTCCGCCAAACCAAGGCGACATAGGGCAGAGCTTCGATGACATTCGTATTGGGCCCGGGCGTCGATCCAGATTTTTTCGACACATGGGGGGACATCAGGAGACCTTTCAGGACGTGAATAACTTGCGAGATGGAACTGACACCCCAAGTCGGCCGAACTGCAGCGCAGGCTCAAGCGGCCTTGGCGGGCGACTGCGCCAACCGCGGCGCCTGATATTCGAGATGCCGCAATCGAGCGCCTAATCCAGCGCCTGCCCAGATCGCTCTTGCGTGCAGGCGCCTGCGCAAGAAAATAGGGACGCCTGCAATCTCCATAGAACACGCATCGGAAGGGCCCTGTCGGCGGCAAGACAACACGCCGGAAAACGGTGCTTTCGTAGCAACAACCAAACCTCAACCGCGGCCCTCAGCGAAGTCGTCACAAAACGGGTGCAGAACCGACATGCAATCTAACTAGAGGACCAACCTCGTTCAGAGGGGCCTACGGTTATGATCTTGCAACGACGCCTGTTACTTGCGGCGGCTTCAATGCTGGCGATCAGCCAGTCGGCCCGCGCCGCAGAAGTTGCGGGAGACGCAACAGCATCCAAGGTGGTGGACGTCCTTACGGTGACGGCGCCCCGCGCCGAGGCGCAGGCGCGCGCCGTCCAGCAGGACGCCCCAACCATCGTCAACGTCCAGTCAGCCGAAACGATCGCGAAGTACCCTGACTACAACGCGGCCGAAGCCCTGGGACGGATCCCCGGCATATCGCTGTCGACCGATACGGGCGAGGGCCGCTTCGTCAACATCCGCGGTATCGACGCCAACCTGAACGGGGCAACCTACGGCGGCGTGGTGCTGCTAAACACTTTCGCCGCTGGCACGGCGGCCAGCGGCTCAGGTCGCGCGGTGGAGTTCGACACCATCCCGACGGGCTCGATCGACGGCATCGTTGTCTACAAGACGCTCTCTCCAGATCGCGAGGCCGAGGGCCTTGGCGGACAGATCGAACTCACGCCACGCTCAGCGAAGAACCTGTCGCAGCCGTTCTTTGAGGGCGAATTGGGCTGGGGCTACGAGAACCTGCATAATCACACGGGCCCCCTCACCGTGGGCTTCGCCGCTGGCGCGCGGTTCGGCTTTAACAACGGCAAGCTGGTGATCGAAGGCCGCGACGACGCAGCCCAGACCGGCTCCGACTGGATCTCCAATCCGACCCCGTTTTCGATCGTGATCACCGGATCTCGCAAGGATGACCGACGCGGCATCGACGACATCGAACCCAGCTACGCCAACGACGGGTCTACGGCTGTCGACAACGTCTACGGCCGAGTCGATTTCCGCCGCTACGATTATCATCGCCGCCGCTTCGGTTATGGTGGCGAGTTCGACTTCAAGCCGAACGACGACCACAGCTACTATGTTCGTCTCGATGTGGCCGGCTACAAGGAGCGCGCCCACAAGAACCACCTTTACATAAACTTCGACGGCAATCCCTCGGCCCCGGACAAAAATGGCAATGTGGTTGATGGATTTCAGCCGCAGGTCGACGTGGTGGTCACAGAAGAGACCCACCGGAACACAGTGTTCGTGGTCGGAGGACAGGACCACTTCAATCAGTTGCAGGTCGACTATCGCGCCGCCTATAGCCGCGCGACATTTATTCAGAATTATTACAACGAAGCCAGATTCTATGGAAGCGATATATACTTCGGTCGCTACAATAACACCTTAGATACATCCCATCCAACGTTCAGCCTGTTCAAAAACGCAGCGCTGACCATCCCCTTCGTGTCCACTGACGCAACCCAGTACAGTAACCCGCGCCTGTCCAGCTTCTTCGAGCCCGATGTGGACGAAGAATACAGCTACGTCATCAACGCCAAGCACCCGCTCGAGGTGTTCGGTGAAGGCGGTGAGGCGAAGATCGGCGCCAGCGCACGGGTGCGCGACAAAACGGTCACCGATTTCGGCGGCTTCGGCCGTGCCCCGGGAGCCAATCTTGCGAGCTATTCCCCCAGCGTTGGCGCCGGCAACAACTACTATGACGGCAGCGGCTATCCGCTGGCACCCTATGCCGACATCTCCAAGATCATCGCATTGGTGACTTCGAAAATACCTGCTCTGGCCCCCTCGATCGGTCGTGATTTCAACGATACCGAGAACGTCTATGCCGCCTATGGCATGTACACGACGAACATCGGAAAACTGGGCGTCTTGGCCGGCGTTCGGGTCGAAAAAACCGACGCGACCTATGGCAACTTCCTGACCACCACCAACGCCTCTGGCAATTCCACTGTGACCGCCGTCAGCCACAGCAAGAGCTACACAAACGCCTTCCCGACCTTGCAGTTCAAGTACGCCTTGCAGCCAGACATGCAGGTCCGCGCTACATGGTCGACTGGGATCGCGCGTCCCGGCTTTAGCCAAGCCGGCGGCAACGCCGGGGTCGACTTCACCACTTCACCGCGCCCGGTCTATTCAGCAGGCAATCCGGATCTCAAGCCAACGACTGGAAACAACTTCGATCTGGACTTCGAATATTACCTGCCGAGCGGCGGCATCATACAGGCAGGCGTCTTCGACAAGGAGTTCCAGAACTACATTTTCCGGTCCGCCAAGATCAACGTCGCCGATCCCATCTTCCAGGGGCAGCGTGGTGATTTTGTCACCTTCATCAATGAGTCAGCCTACGCACGCGGGATCGAACTGGCCTACCATCAGAAATTCACGATGCTGCCGGGCCTGCTTTCGGGTCTCGGCGTCGAAGGCAACATCACCTGGGTCGACTCCCGCTTTAGGGAATACGCCGCGGCGGTCAGCGGCACAGGCAAGGATGAGTTTGGCGCGTTGCCAGGCACATCGCATGTGACCTGGAACCTGGCCGGCTTCTATGAAGACCATGGCTTGTCGCTGAGGCTTTCCTCGGAATATGTCGGCCAAAGCTTGTTCGGCCTGAACGGTGACACCTCGCTCGATACCTATCAGGACAAAAAGCTCAATCTCGACTTCACATCCAGTTACCAATTCACGCCGAACTGGACAGCCTACTTCGATGTGAAGAACCTCCTAAATACGCCGCTGCGCTATTACGAAGGCACGGCCTCGCGTCAGATCCAGCGGGAAATCTATGGCCAGACCTATGAGGCCGGCGTGCGCGCCAAGTTCTGATGGCAAGGGTATCGCCGGCCGATATCGGGGTCCCGTCACGGTTTGGGTTTGAGGTCTGCGCGTTCTTGGATCGCCTCCTTGGCTTCCTTGGCCGGGCTCTCAGCGGCGTTCTCAAGCACCTTGCCGGTGACGGCGTCGATGCCAACCTCGATGGTCTTGCCGTGGCTCTTCACATCAAAGGAATATCGCAGCCCCGATCCGCCGTTCTCCTTTTCTAGCTCCTGGTCGACGATTCTGCCGGGCCGTACCTTAAGCGCGATCGCGCGAGCGTCGGCCAAGGTGATCTTGGCCTGACCCGCCAGTTCATGGCCGTGGAGCCGGCTGTCGGCCGCGGCGTTGGCCGAGCCAGCCAGGAGTGCGCAAGGGGCCAGCATCGCAAGAAGATAGCGTTTCATGGGTTCGTCCTTTTTCGCAGATTGTCATTGGCGGAAATCGACGGGTCGTCGTTTTGTTCCCTCTGCGCCGGATTGAGGCAAAACGCTGCCAGAGAACGGCGTGGCGAGCGGTGCACGGAGCGACAAGCTTACGCCACGTGGGGCCTTCAAATGACGCCCCGATGCACCGCGACTTCGGCTTTCGAACCGGCGCCTCGGTCATGACCAGAGACGATTTCTTGCGGTCAAACCCGCCCACTCTGAAATCGCCCCGAGCTGGGCGCAGGTGATCAGGGGCATTGGCCTGCCCGCCGCAGCGGCGCCAACGGGAGTCGCGGCTGAGGTCGCCGGCTGACCTAGACTTGGCGCCAGTCGCCTAATCGCCGGCCTTGTTCAGTTTGGAACTCGTCGATCCCGCGCCAGCTTCAGCGTGCTAGGCAAAGCTTCGGCCGACGCCCATGCTGGCGTGGGATTTGGGAGACGTTGCGTGTCAAGATTTTCAACCGCCATCGCTTTTGCAGCCATCGCGTTGGCCACCCCTTTAAAGGCCGCACCGGCCCAATTCCGCGCCGAGATCAGCCGCACCGCTTATGGCGTGCCCCACATCAAGGCCAGAAACGTCGCAGGCATCGGCTACGGTTATGGTTATGCGAGCGCCCAGGACAATATCTGTGAGATTGCCGATCGCATGCTGACCGTCTCTGGCGAGCGGGCGAAATATCTGGGTCCAGGAACTGGCGAGGCCAATATCGCCAGCGACCTATTCCACAAACATGCGTTTGCGACCGGTGATGTCGAGCGCCTTCTCGCCGGGCCAATCGGCTCGGTGGACACGCCGTCGGCGGACGCGCGTGCGCTGGCCAGAGGCTATGTGGCCGGGGTCAACCGTTACCTGCGCGAGGTCGGCGCAGACGGCATTACCGACCCACGCTGCAAGGGCGCGGCATGGGTCCGCCCCCTGACGGAGCTCGCATTTTGGCGGCACATGTATGTGGGCCAGACCGTCGACCAGCTCTTTGGCCCCGTGGCCTTGGCCCAGCCACCCGGCGCGTCTGGCCGGCTAGCCGCCTTAGCCCCCGATATGGTCGAGCAAGAAATTGGCCTGGGCAGCAACGCCTACGGCCTGGGCCGCGAGGTGACGAAGTCTGGACGCGGCATGCTGTTGGGAAACCCCCACTATCCCTGGACCGGCGTAAACCGCTTCTACCGAACCCACTTTATAATTCCGGGCAAACTGAACATCGTGGGCGTAAGCTACGTCGGCATGCCGCTCATCCGGATGGGCCACACCGAAGCGATCGCCTGGAGCAACACAGTCTCGACGGCGAGCCGTTTCGGCTATTTTGAACTTAAACTCGATCCGAAGGACCCGACACGCTACCTCTACGAGGGTCGCTATGAGCCGATGACGCGCCAGACCTTCACCGTCGAAGTGAAGGGCGCGCCCGCGGTCATCCGCACGCTCTACGCCACCCGTCAGGGTCCGGTTGTTTCAAGTACGACCTACACGTGGACGACGGACCGCGCGTTCGCGCTGCGTCAGGCGCCCGTCGGCCTGCGCGACGTCGACCAGTACATGGCCGTCTGGCATGCGCGCAGCGCCCGCGACCTTAAGACCGCCTTGGGGCGCTACCAGTCCTTCCGCTTCAACCTCACCGCGGTCGATGCCGGCGGCGAGGCCTTCTATGGCGACACGGGTCTGATCCCCAATGTGCCGCAGGACCTGGCCAAGGCCTGCATCATCTCTGAAATCGGCCGCCAAGCCTGGGATAAGGAGCGCCGCCCCGTGCTCGACGGCTCTCGGGCGGCCTGTGATTGGCGTACGGATGCCGACTCCACCGCCGCTGGAATGTTTGGTCCGCGCGCCGCGCCGCAGCTCCTACGCACGGACTATGTGGAGCAGAGCAACGACAGCTACTGGCTCACCAACCCCCATCAGCCACTCACCGGGTTCAGCCGCATCTGGGGCGAAGAGGGCACCCGCCGCAGCTTGCGCACCCGCCTGGCGATTGATCAGATCGAACAGCGCGTGGCCGGGACCGACGGGCTGGACGGCAAGAAGTTCGACCTTGCGACCCTGCAGCAGGTCATGTTCGGCGACCGACATTTCGGCGGGGAGCTGGTGCGTGATGACCTGGTCGCGGCCTGCAAGCGCTCCGCTGATCCGCACTTGCCACGCGCCTGCGATGCGCTGGCCAAGTGGGACCTGAAGACGAACCTCGACAGCCAAGGCGCTCATCTTTTCCATCTCTTCGCCCAAAATGGCGGGCTGAAGTTCAAAGTTCCCTTCAATTCGGCAGATCCGCTGCATACGCCGAACACCCTGGATGCCGACGACCCGGCGGTGCTCGGCGCACTCGCCAAGGCCGTCGAGCGCCTGGACGCGCTGAAGATCCCGCTTGATGCGCGCCTAGGTGACGTCCAACGCGACGAGCGCGGTGGCGGCAAACTTGTGCCGATCCACGGGGGGCCCGGCGTCGACGGGGTGTTCAACGCCATCGACATGGGCGAGCCCAGGCCGGTCCTTGGCTGGACCAAGGTAAGGAGTGGCGCAAGCTGGATCATGACCGTGGAGTTCACCGACCATGGCCCCGTGAGCCAAGGCCTGCTGACTTATTCCGAGTCCAGCAATCCCGCCTCACCCCACTACGGTGACCAGACCCGGCTCTACTCGCAGAAAGGCTGGGACGACCTACGATTCTCGGAGGCGGCCGTTAAGGCGGGGACGATCAGCCGCAAAGTCATCGCAGAGTAGGACCAAACGGGCCGTGCAGAAGGCCTGCCTTCGAGCAACCGACCGGGTGTGGACCTTGAGCACCAACGATCCCCCCGTCGAGCCTGCCTTGGCGAATTGACATACCGCAATGCGGTGAAGGTCCCCGTCGCGCCTTGCTGCGAAAGAAGCTGACGCTGACGGGATCAAATGCCCTCGACAATTCACGCCGATCGCAAACCGACCGGGCTTGATATCGGCCGAATTGGTCTCCTGGGGGTGGGTGCCCTGCTCCTCTGGCAGCTTCGTGGGATTGCGCTACTGGGATTCACGTCGGTGCTGATCGCGGTCACGCTTCGAGCGATCTCCGACCCGCTCGCGCGCCGCACCAAGACGCCGTCGTGGCTTGCTCTCACCGCAGTTATCTTCGTGACAATCCTGTTCCTCGCCGGGGCGTTGGCCATGTTTGGCTGGCGGGTGGCCGATCAGTACGATGAGATTCTGGCGAAAGCTTTGCGAGGCTGGGCAGACGTCGCGGCCCTGGTGAACAGCCACACGATAGGGCGCAACATCTTGCATTGGATGCAGGGTGCCAGGATTGACGGCTCGAGCGCCATACTTTCTCCGGCTCTGGGCTCGGTGCTGGGATCAGTCGGCCAAGGTGTCGCCTACACGGCGATCGTTATCGCCAGCGGCATCTTCCTCGCGATTGACCCGCAGCGGCACCTTCACGGCGTATTGCTCGTCGTGCCGGCGGCCTCCAAGCCGACGGTCGAGACCTACCTCAGCCGGTCGGCTGAGATCCTCCACAAGTGGCTGGTCAGCCGGCTAATCGTCATGATCGCCATCGGTGTGCTCTCGAGCCTGGGGCTGTGGGCGCTCGGAATCCAGGGCGCGTTCACCCTGGGGCTAATCGGTGGCCTGCTGACCTTTATCCCGCTCGTCGGCGCCCTGATGGCCGCCGTGCCGGCGATCCTGGTCGCCTTCGCCCAGTCTCCGCTGCTCGCGATCTATGTGGGGCTGATGTACTGGGCCGTGCACTTCGTCGAAGGCACCTTCATCACCCCTTACGTTCAGGACGCCGAGGTCGATCTTCCGCCCGTCCTGACGATGTATTCGACTGTTATTTTCGCTGCACTGTTCGGCGCTTCGGGCATCTTCCTGGCCAGCCCCCTCGCGCTCCTCGTCATCGTGGCCGTTCAAGTCTTCTACCTGAAGACCCCACCGGCTCCGTCGGCGTCCTTGAAGCCCAAATCGGAGGCCGTGCGATGGCTCTGAACGACATCTTGCTCCACATCGACAGCTTTCCGGAGCCGACCCCGGTGGCCGCCATTGACGAGGCGGTGGGCTTCGTTGCGGCCCTGGGCGGCACCCTCTCAGCCCTAGCCGGCCAAATCGAGATTCCGTTACAGAGCAACCGCGTCGCCGACTATCTCCTCCATCTGAGCGACATGGCCCATGAGCAGGAAGCGGCCAGCGCTGCGGCCTGTCAGGCCAGTCTGCAGCACTTCAGGAACAAGGCCGAAACGGCCGGTGTGTTCGGTCAGGCTCTAATCCAAAAGGCTGACCTGTACCTATCGTCGGATCAAGTGGCCCTCCAGGTCCGCACCCGCGATCTATGCATCATCCCGTTGGCCGGGCCCTATGACGGCCAGATGGAGGTGGTAGAGGCGGTCCTGTTCAGCTCGGGGCGACCCGTTTTGGTGTTCCGCGCCGGCGAAGCCAGCCTGCCCAAGCAGACCCTAGGAACGGTCATACTGGCATGGGACGGCAGTCGCTGCGCGGCCCGCGCGATGGCCGATGCGCTTCCGATCCTAAAGCTCGCAGCTAATGTGCGAATCCTGATCATCATTGACGAAAAGCCAAGCGTCAGTGTCGGTGCTGGGATCGACGTGGTCCGCCATCTCAAGGCCCATGGCGTGGCCGCGCAAGTCGATGAGGTCGGCGCCGATGGCCGCAAAATCGGCGCTGTGCTCGACGCCTACTTGGCCGAGCACAGCCCGGAATTACTCGTGATGGGCGGCTACGGCCACACCCGCCTGAGAGAAATCATTCTGGGCGGGGCCACCGAGCACATGCTCGGCCATCCCACCACCCCGATCTTCCTATCGCACTGACTGTGAACGCCCGGCTCAAGAGCGGACTGGCGGAGGCCGAAGCCGCCATTCGCCTAACGGCAGTTGGCCCGAACGAACTGCCACGTGCGCGCGGCCGCGGCCTGCTACGCATCGTGTTTGAGACCTTGCGCGAGCCGATGTTCCTGCTGCTGATCGGCGCAGCGGGTCTGTACCTCGTGCTGGGCGACCTGGCCGAGGGTCTGTTCCTAGTCGTCGGCGCTATGGCCTCTATCGGGCTCGTGGTGATGCAGGAGACCCGAAGCGAACGGGCCCTGGAAGCTCTGCGCGACCTGGCCCAGCCCCACGCCCGTGTCATCCGCGACGGGCGCGAGCGTCAGGTCCCGGCCCGCGAGTTGGTGCCGGACGATATCCTGCTGATCGGCGAGGGCGAACGGCTGCCCAGCGATGCTCGGCTGGTCGGTGGCGAATTGCTCACCGTCGATGAGTCGGCGCTAACGGGTGAGTCTGCTCCGGTCTCAAAGCCACCAGCAGGCTCTGGCGAGGACCTCGACCCAAACCCGTCGCCGGGCGCGGAATCCTCGCCGCATCTGTTTGCCGGTTCACTGGTGGTGCGAGGCCAGGGCGTGGCGTGCGTCACGCGTACGGGTCCCAGCTCCGCGCTCGGTCAGATCGGCGCGTCGCTTGCCGGTATCGGCCAGGAGCGCACGCCGTTGCAGCAGAAAGCTGGTCGCCTGGTGGCCATCCTGGGCGGGTTCGCCCTGGCCTTTTGCGCGCTGGTCGCTGTCGCCTACGGGCTCCTGCGTCATGACTGGATGGGCGGAGCCTTGGCCGGCGTGACCGTGGCCATCGGCTTGATCCCGGAGGAGTTTCCGATGGTGCTCGCCGTTTTTCTTGCGCTGGGCGCCTGGAGGCTGGCGACCCATCAGGTGCTGACCCGCCGCGCGGCCGTGATCGAGACCCTCGGCGGTGCCACGGTGCTCTGCGTCGACAAAACCGGAACCCTCACCGAGAACCGAATGCGGGTCGCGCGACTTTGGACCCTCGCCGGCGACACCGAGGTTCTCGGCCAGGCCGTGCCGGCAGGTCCCGCCGCCGCCCTCCTGGAGGTCGCGGCCATGGCCTCAGCGGTTCGCCCTGTGGACCCGATGGACAGAGCGGTCCGCGTTCTGGCCGGCGCACCAGCGGTCTGCGACCCAACGGTGGAACCGGAGCGGGTATGGCCGCTGCGCGCCGAACGCCTGGCCGTCATCCAGCTCTGGCGGGGGCGGGGGCGATCCCAGGTTGCAGCGGCCAAGGGCGCTCCTGAGGCGATCTTCACGCTCTGCCGGCTGCCGGCCGCCGAGGTTGCAGCCTTGCATCGGGTGATCGCGCGATACGCCGAGGCCGGCTTGCGTGTCCTGGGAGTGGCTCAGGCCCGCACCGAAGGCGGTTTCCCCGAGGATCCCGCTACCGCGGAATTCAGGTTTGAAGGCCTCGTGGGATTCATCGACCCCCTGCGCGCCGACGTCCCCGCCGCCCTGGCAGAGGCGCGCTCCGCCGGAATTGCCGTTATCATGATCACAGGCGATCATCCGGCCACGGCGCTTGCCATCGCCCGCGCCGCAGGCCTGGACACGCGTGGCGGCGTCCTCCTGGGCTCAGAGGTCGATAGCCTCGAATTCCCGGCTCTATGCGAGCGGTTGCGCACCGTGCGGGTCTGCGCCCGCATCGTGCCGGCCCAGAAACTGCGCATCGTTGAAGCCCTAAAAGCTGACGGCGAAATCGTCGCCATGACTGGCGACGGGGTCAATGACGCGCCGGCGCTGGAGGCTGCCCACATCGGCATCGCCATGGGCCAGAAGGGTACGGACGTGGCGCGCGAGGCCGCGGACCTGGTCTTACTCGACGACAGCTTCGCCTCGATCGTCGGCGGCGTCAGGCTGGGTCGGCGCATCTTCACGAACCTGCGCCGCGCGCTTACCTACGTCACCGCCATCCACATCCCGATCGCGGGCCTCGCGTTAGGACCGATCCTACTTGGCATGCCGCAGATGTTGTTCCCCGTGCACGTCATGTTGATGGAACTGGCTATCGATCCGATCTGTGCGCTGGTGTTCGAGGCTGAGCCCAGCGAGTCCGAGGCCATGACCCGTCCGCCGCGGCACCCAGAAGAGTCCTTGTTCGGCTTACCCCAGATCGGCCTTGCCCTGGTCCAGGGCGCAACCATCCTGGCAGCGGTATTCGGCGTCTATGTCTGGGCGCTGAGCCGCGCTTCAGAACCCGCCGCCCGCGGCGCCGCCTTTGCCGCCCTGGTGCTGGCCAATCTCGTCCTCGCACTAACCGACGCTGCAAGTTCAGGGCAGCTTTTCGCGCCGCACCGGCGCACGTTCTGGCTCATCGCTGCGGCCATTGGCGGGCTGATGACAGCGGTCCTGAGCGTGCCGCCGCTCGCATCCATCTTCCGCGTCGCTCGACCAGACACGCTGATGCTGGGAGCTACATTGGCGATAGCGATCGTCAGCGGTGGCTGGCTGGCCTTCGCGACCCGACTTCGTGCGGCCTTGGGCCCGTCCAAGCTTCGCGGTCAAGCCGAAGTCACATCTCCATAGATATGACGGCTCTCTAAAGACCAAAATTCCGGCAGCATGTTGGGTGATGTCGCCCATTTTTCCGTCTCACGATCCGGTATCGAAGCCTCCTGCCGAAAGCCCCGCCCATATCCGCTTTCCCTATCTGTTTAAAAACCTGGACGGACCAAAATCACACGCAAAATCCGACCGATTGACCGCGAGTTGGCGGTAAAGATTTGTGCGTTTGACTGGGCAGCGCTCATCCTCAGGCAAATCGTTGCTTCGAAAATTCCGCCCGAAAGGTTTTTTACACATCAGGTAATCGCGGGGACGAAACGACCGGTGGCGCTGCGTCGTTGAAAATTGCAGTGGTGGAGTTGCGTTGGACATGGCCATCGGATGGGCGTGGTTCCAGCGAGCGAATCTCCCGTCATAATCTGCTGCAGCCGGCACGCGTCCCATCGCATAATGGATCGTGCGACGCAGACGGAAATGGCGCCATCAAGCCAGGACGTCGCGTGTCAGGCGACCACGAGGCCAGGAAGTTGCGGATGCTCGAAACCGATCGTGGCGGACTATCCCTGTCGACAAGCTCTGGCGCGGCGGCAGCGCATTATCGTGAGGGTGTCGACCTCATGCTTTCGGCTTGGACAGGGGCCGCTGAAGCGCTCGACAGCGCTATTGCCGCAGATCCGGAATTCGCGCTTGCACACGCCGCGCGCGCTCGAACCTACACCGTGTTCGCTGAGCCGGTGAAGGCCAGGGCGGCGATCGACAAGGCCGAAGCGCTGGTGACCTTGTCTGGGACCGAGCGTGAGCGAAGCCATGTCAAGGCATTAGCACTCGCCATCCGGGGCGAGCCCAAGGGTGCGCTGGAGCAGGTACTCGCCCATGTTGACGCTTGGCCACGCGACGCCTTCATTCTGAACCTTCCGCTCGGCGCGTTCGGGATGTTCGCCTTTTCAGGCATGGCAGACCACACTCAGGCCGGCGTTGATCTTTGCGAGCGGATGGCCGGTTCCTATGACGATGACTGGTGGTTTCTGACCTTTCTTGGCTGGGCTCACACCGAGAATGGCAATGTCGAGCATGGCCGGCGTCTAACAGAGCAAGGTTTCGCGCTTCGTCCCGAGAACGCTCACGGCGTTCATGCTCTGGCACACGCACTTTATGAGCAGGGTGCCGGTCGCGAAGCTGACGTGCTGATCGACGGCTGGCTGCCGCGCTACGGCCCCGCCGGACTGCTTCACGGGCACATCTGCTGGCATCAGTCGCTGATCGCTCTTGAGGCCGGCGAGGTTGATCGGGCAATCGACCTCTACCGGCAAGGTGTCCGGCCGGCGGTGACGCAATCCATGCCGATCAATATTGTTAGCGACTGCGCCTCATTTCTCTGGCGTCTGGACGCCTACGGCTACGCTGCGCCAAAGCCTCTTTGGAAAGAGCTTACCGACTATTCAACGACGGTCTTCCCAAACGGCGGCTTCGCTTTCGTCGACGTCCACATGGCGCTGATCGCAGCGGCGAGCGGCGATATCGCTGCGCTGGAGAAGCGGATCGATACCCTCGACAGGCGGATCGCCAGTGGCACATTCCCAGCCGGCCCGGTCACGCGCACCATCTGCCGCGCAGTGTCTGCATTCGCCGAGGGTGATTACAAAGGGTGCGCGGCGCTGCTGGAACCGATGGCCCATGACGTCGTCCGAATCGGGGGCAGCCATGCGCAAAGGGAAGTGATCGAAGACACCCTACTGCTCGCGCAGCTGAGAAGTGGTGCGATCGCGAAGGGCCGCGCGTTGCTCGACCAGCGCCTGCAGCGACGTCCGTCGCGGCGAGATGCGCGCTGGCAAGCGACTCTGACAGTTTAGTAGCAAGGTATTGATTCAGCGAAGGTTTCGGACTCGGAATGAATAGGCAGCGATGCCGTATCGTGATCATCGGGGGAGGATTTGCGGGCGCGAGTCTGGCAATCCAGCTTGTGCGTCGCGCGCCAGGTGCCTTGGAGATCATGATCGTAGAGCCGAGGTCCGAAGTCGGGCGCGGCCTCGCCTATTCGACCAAAGATCCGGATCATCGGCTCAATGCGCCAGCCTTTGCGCATTCGCTCCTGCCGGAGGATTTCCTCCACTTCTCGCGCTGGGCGGAAGATCGGGACTTACTGGCCCGCGATCCGGACGCGCTTCATGCTGATGGCGGGGTCTACTTCCGACGATACGATTTCGGGACCTACCTCGTCGAAACCCTGGCTGAACATTCTACAGTGGGCGCGACAGGATCTCAGATCACCCACCTGCGCGATCTTGCCGTATCGGTCGGCTTCGAGAACGGGTTCGCCTTCGTCAGAACTCAAAGCGGCCAAGAGTTCGTCGCCGACCGAGTCGTTATCGCGACGGGAAATCCGAGCCTGCGACTGCCAAAGTCGATCATCCGCCCCTGGCCGGAACACGCCGGCCTGATCGAAAATCCTTTTGAGCCAGGCCGTTTGAAGACCCTTGCGCCGGCCGCTGAGATCCTCGTCGTTGGGGCGGGATTGACCGCTCTCGACGCCATGTCGACCCTGCTGGCGCAAGGACACCGCGGCACGATCACAGCGGTCTCCCGCCACGGCCTTACCCCGCGCGGCCAAGGGCCGATCCCACCCGCTCTGCGGCACGGGGCCACCCCACAACTGCCTGGACAGATGTTCCACGCTCGGCTGACAGGTGCGATCCCCGCGTTCCTGGATTCCGCCAACGGAGTCCCGCCAAAGGCCTTGGCCTGGCTGCGCGCGCTGCGCCGTCAAATCGCCGAGGCCACGGCGGGCGGCGGCGCCTGGCAGCAACCGTTCGACAGCCTGCGCGATAGCCTGTGGCGCCTCTGGCCGAGTTTGCCGCTCAGCGAACAGCGCCGGGTTTTGAGGCACCTTCGTAAGATGTACGACGTCCATCGGTTCCGCACACCGCCCCAGAGTGAAGCGACAGCGGCAGCGGCAGGAGCGCGCGGCCAGGTTCGCTACGCTACCGGTACAGTCGTCGAACTCAGGGATGCCGGACGTCGACTGAGCGTCGCCATACGAAGACCTGGTGGCGCCACGGCTCCCGGACTGATCGTCGATGCCGTGGTCAACGCTTCAGGCCTGGATACGGCGGCTGGGATAGCGACCAACCCGGTCCTGCGTGCTCTTTGCGAGGCTGGCCATGTCCAAATCGACGCCCACAATCTCGGCCTGTCCATCGATGATGAGGGCCGCGCGATTGACGTAGATGGGAAATCCTCAAACTGGCTGCGGATTATCGGGCCGCCGACGCTAGGCTCGTTTGGCGACCCCATTGGCGCCTTCTTCGTCGCCGCGCAGATCCATCGCTTCATACCGTCAATTTTGGCAGGCCTGACGGGCGCCTAAGGGATGGCCCGACATCGCGATTTCGCCACCTACGGACTCGAATTAGGTCCATCGGGGGTCAAGTCAGACCTCCGTTGGACGATCAGCACGGCGGCGATCGCGTTCGCATCAAAGGCCTTGCCGGCAAAGAAGCCGCCAAAGGCGATGACCTCGATCGGCGGCGCGCCCGCCTTATCGTGGCGCTAACCGGGTATCGGGACAAAGCAAACCACGTCGCCCCGCCCCCCACGACGCGACGGCCTAGGTTGTCAGCGCGCTCTCGCCGACCATGGATACACGCTCGCCATAGCGGGAGTTCGGATAGTAGTCCCATACCGCCTGGTGCTGGGTGCAGCGGTTGTCCCATAGGGTCAAGGTGTTCGGTCGCCAGTGCACACGGCAGTGCAACTTGGGCTCGCGCTGCAGGAGGGAGAACAACATATCCAGGATCGCGCGGCTTTCCCAGCGATGCAGGCCGACAATATGGCTCGTGAAGCCGGAGTTCACATAGAGCACCTGGCGGCCGGTCACCGGATGGCGGGCGATCACCGGATGTTCGTGGCGCGGGTAGCCGCCCTCTGGCGGCTGGGACTTATAGCTTCCGATATAGGGTAGAGCGCCATCATGGACCGCGACGAGACCTTCCAGGAAGCTCCGCAGGGTCGGCGAAAGCATTTCGCAGGCCATGTACATGTTGGCAAATAGCGTATCGCCGCCGCCGCACGCCGGCGTCTCGGTGATATAAAGCGCCGATCCGAGGGGCGGAATCGCGTCGCAGGTCACATCCGTGTGCCAGCCCTCGCCGGCGGTGTAGGCCGACTGGGCTGTCGTCTTGACCACCAGAACCTCGGAGTCCTGCTCGGAGGACCGCGAATGATGCATTGGGTGCACGTGCAAACGGCCGAAGTGCCGCGCAAAGGCCTTGTGCGCCGAGCGGTCCAGATGCTGATCCCGGAAGACCAGGACCATCCAGTCGGCCCAGGCCTGGCGCAGCTCGCCGACCAGGGCGTCCGACAGGGGCTGGGACAGGTCGAGCCCCTCGATCTCGGCCCCGATATGCGGCGAGATCGGCGTGACGCGGAATGAGCCGTAGTCGGTGCGCCTCTGCGGGCTCACCGGCACGTGCTTAGAGAGCGCGATGTCGTTCATGATCATCCTCCTTATGGCGGGGGCCGTTCGTGTCGGCCGCCTCTGCCTAGGGCCATCGTTGCGGCCGTTGGAATGAGGTTGCCATAAGACCTGCCAGGAATCGCCGACAATCTGCTGAATACCTTCCACACCGACGCAGGCATGATGGGCACAGCCTTTCCTGGAGCCGGATCTTTGGTTGGTGGCTTTGCGCCCGCTTTCCAAGATTGTGGACTTCAAAAGTGTCCGCCCCTGGACCCTCAGGCCGCTTTCGAAACCAGGCTTGGCTTAGGCGCGTTCGCTCAGGGTCGGGTAGACGGGACGTGTTTGCCTTTCGTGCTCCAATCGCAAAAATAAGGCAGGGTCTCCGATAGAGCCCCACTTACCCGTCCCGCAGTTTGCGCTACTCTCATCCTCCAGGTGGCTCTGCGGCGTGGGCGTTCATGTGAGCGGGGAACGTGGGGAGGATTTGGCACATGGCGTCGCGGACCTTGACGGCTCTGCTGATAGCCTTGGGCGCGTGGCTAACTGTCGGCCCGACCCAAGCCCAGGAGCTGAAGGTTCGGCCCGGCACCAGCGCTGCAGAGGGCGCGCCAGGCTCGCTGCAGGATGTGCGCGCGCCGGCGCCGATTTTCGGACCTCGTGTCGCGCCCGGCTTCTCGCCGCCGCGTTTCAACGGCAAGCCCGACTTCACGGGCGTTTGGAACAACGAAACCCTCACGGGCATCACGCGGGCACCGGCGTTCGGCTCGCGACTCGTCCTGACCGCTGAGGAGACCCGTGCCATCGAGGGCGCCAACGACAAGCTACTCGCCCGCGCAAATGCGCCCACCGAAAAGGGCGCGACCATCAAGGATATAGAGGCCGGGGACACCTGCTCAGGCGGCCGCTCGGGCGCGGCCCAGGTCTGTAATTACGACGCGGCCTGGACAGCGCCCGGCGAGAAGGTGATGCGGGTCAATGGTCAGCCCCGCACCTCCATCCTGACCACGCCGGATGGCCAATATCCTCGAGCCAAACGTCAGGAGACCGTGGCGGAGCGCGAACGCCGCGCCAGGGCGGCCGTGGGCGAAGGCGGCGCCAGCGCTGCCGACGCCCAGCGTGGTCCGCAGAACGACAACCCCGAAACGCGAGGTCTCGCCGAGCGCTGTATCATCGTGCGGTCCGATCCTCCGATGTTCAAAGGGCTCTACAACAACAATCATTCCTTCCAGATGGCGCCCGGCCACGTCGCCATTGTCACCGAGATGATTCACGACCTACGCGACATCCGTCTGAACTCCACTCATCGCACGGACGGCGTGCGGCCCTGGTTCGGCGATTCCATCGGCTGGTGGGAGGGCGATACCCTTGTGGTCGAGACCACCAACCTGCCGGAAAGCCAGGCCTATCGCGCGGCGTGGGAAAACCTGAAGGTGATCGAGCGCTTCACCTTGGTCTCACCCCAGCGAATGAACTACCGCTTCGAGATCGTCGATACGACCATGTGGGATAAGCCCTGGGGCGGCGAGTACGAGTTCGTACGCGGCGGACGTATGTACGAATACGCCTGCCACGAGGGTAACTACGGCCTTGCGAACATCCTTGCTGGGGCTCGCGCTGAAGACGCAGCATCCCGGCAGGTTGACCCCAGACACTACATTCCCGATGGCCCGATCCATCCGCGTTAGGCCGGCGTTCAGGCGTATGGCCTTAAGGTGATGGCCTTCTAAGGAGCCGCGGGTGTCTAAGCTTCACTTGCTCCTGTACGCGAGCCGCATAAGCCCGGCTGTCGAAGACGTGCTGGAACTCACCATCAAAGATATTTTGCGCATCTCGGCCAAGCGTAATGCGGCCTGCGCTGTGACGGGAATCCTGATCGCCTACCGTGGCTGGTTCATTCAGGCCCTTGAGGGTCCAAAGGCGGCCGTATCACAACGGTTCAACGCGATTTCTAGGGACCCAAGACATCAAGACCTGCTTCTCCTCGGCCAAGGACCGACCCTGGCGCGGGTCTTCGGCAATTGGAGCATGTGTTCGAGCGTCCTGTCGCAGAAGGATCAGAGCGTCCTGGAAATCCTCGGGCGAAAGCCTTCTTTTGACCCCTCCGCATATCCGGTGGCGAAGGTTTTTCAGCTCCTCACGACGGTCGCAGAAGGACAAAGGATTGCGGTTGATGTGGTGGGTTGACGCCGAAGAGCGCCATCCGGACCCGACCTTTTGATGACGCCGCTGATCGGCGATAGTCGTCTCGACGGTACCTGGTCTCATGTCTGGATCCATCCCTGCCTTTGACCTTGAGCCAGTGGAGGATTGGCCACCGGCGGGATGCCCAAGATCTGAAAGGGTGGCTTGATTGAGCTCGCCTCGATCTAACCGCCGTTTTTGCGTAGCCAGCGGGCGAAGAGGTCGGGCCACATGGAGCCTGGCAGGTCTTTTGGCAGATGAAGACCAAATCCATGGCCCCCGACCGCGATGATGTGGGCTTCAACCGACGCCTTGTTGGCCCGGCAGGCTGCGATCCAGGCCAAGCTATTTTCTGGCGCGACAATGGGGTCGTCTAGAGCTTGGACCAGGAACGTCGGTGGCGTCTGACCTGTTATGTGTCGGACAGGTGACCTGGCCTCAAGGATTGTATCGGACAGGCCTGCGCCAAGCATCCCGGACAGACGCTGATCCTCAGTGAGGGGCTTTAGACTGGTGACCGGATAGACGAGGCCCGCGAACGCCGGGCGTGCCGAAAGGCGGTCTGCCTCGTCAACCGGCGCATAAAGGCTCTGTCCAAATGACGTCACCAAGTCAGCCGCCAAATGCCCGCCCGCCGAAAAGCCAACGACTCCCAGGCGATCTGCATCAATCCGGAACTGGGCGGCACGTGCGCGAATGAACCGCATCGCGCGTTGCGCATCTTGCACAGCCACAAGGTGCGGCTCTGACCAACCCTCTCGAGGCAGGCGGTAGACCAACACGAAGACCGTCATGCCAAGCCCGTTGAAATGTTGGGCGACGTCGATCCCCTCGTTCTGAACGGACACAAACGAATAGCCCCCACCGGGTAGGGAAAGCAGCGCCGAACCATCGGGTCGCGCCGGCCGGAAGACATGCAATTCCGCGTGCGACACACCGCGGACCCACAGCTCGCGCGCGCCCTTTTGGCCATTCATCGTGTCATTGGCCTTTGGCAAGATCGACGTCTCGCCGGGCTGGTGGCCGGGCCAGATCCGGTAGACTTCCCTGGACGGCCATGCCGGCGCGTCGGGATCACCTGTGGCTGGCGTTGGTGCCAAACGCTGCGGCAACTGCGCCGAGGCTGATCCTGCCGCCAACAGACTGCTGGTCAGTCCCGCTCCCAGCAGCGCACGCCTGTCGAAATCCATCGCGATTGTTCTCCGACCGAGGATGGGCCTGGTCGATCATCTGCGACGTACAAGCGATTTTTGTAAACAGAGGCTCGATGGGGAACTTGGCCTCAGCCGCCTTGGTTCTTGGCTCCCGGCTTTCGTACTCAGTCACAAGACCGCGCCCGTCTGGACGATCAACCTTGGGCAAACTTGGGCAACCTTGGGCAACCTTGCCGCTGCGCGGGTCGACCATTTCTTTGCCCCTTGGAGACTGCGTTATCGCTCAGCTGCTCAGCTTGTGAAACAACCGGCGGGGCCTCGATTTGAAGGCCCGCCCTAGCCAAACGGGGCGGTTGTGATGATCTGCCCGGGGGATACGGGTTATGGCCCGGCGATGCTTGGTTGGCCACTACACCAGCTGCGGCAAACCTGGCGCGCTCCGCAAGGCTCGAACTTGCAACCGTCGGATTCGAAGTCCGAAGCTCTATCCAATTGAGCTAGGAGCGCGTTGGGGTGATTGTACTATGATCTACCCAACCTGCCAGCCACCGCGTCGACTTCACAGCGCCGCGATCCGCGGAAGGCCTAGGAGCGATGGCTTGGCCCGCTCAGGGAGGCGCTCGATGATGCCCTGGATCGCTATCGAGCATAAAGCAGCTGCGGCAGTTCAGCGACGGTGTCGATCACAGCATCGGCCCCAGCCGCAAGCAGTGCCGCTCGGGCCCCGCTCAGGCGCATTTCGCGTTGCTCCGGGTCCAACGCATCGTACGCCGCCAGGGAGAGCCCGACGCTGTTTCCGGACGCGGCCACGCCCACGGTAAAGCAGCCTGCGGCCCGCCCTTCGGCGATACCAGCCTCTGCATCATCGACCTTCACAACCCGGCTCAATGGCCAGACGCCCAACTCAGCGCAGGCTTTGTAGATCATCAGTGGCGAGGGACGGCCCAAGGGCGTCTCATTGGCGCAGACCAGGTGATCGGGCGCGTAGCCCTGCTCTGCCGCCCTCACCAGAACGGGGGCCATCATCGCGCGCGTATAGCCGGTGGAAGAAGCGATCTGCAGGCCTCGCGCGCGCAACTCGACGACGGTCGCTGCGACGCCGGGGATCAATTCGGAAGCTGCCGCAGCGGCATCGCGCATCAGGACACCGAGATCGCCCATCAGGTCATCGACATCGGCCTCAACCGGCGCACGGCCTTGGGCGGCGGCCCAGTCGGCGGCGACCTTCGGACGGGCCAACAGGGCGCGGACATGATCGGCCTTGGCGATCCCCATATCGGCCCGCGCCGCCGACTCCGCTAAAGTGACACCGCGGCGGGCGAAGGCCTCCAAATAGGCTGCGATCGGCGCGCAGCAGCCGAAGTCGACCATGGTTCCCGCCCAATCAAAGATCACCAGGTCATAGGCGCCCGAAGTCTTGTCTTTCATGTCGCTCGTCCTTCCTCCATGAGGCCGGCGACGACCTCTTCGCCCAGCGCGAACCCCGTCGAAGCGCCCGCGCCGGTCGTGACCATCACCAGCCGCACACCATTCATCGGGGTCGTGACCAGCACCAAGCGATCCTGCGCCGAGGCATAGGTGCCGGTCCAACGCTCGACCACCGGCGGTGCGGGTTGGCCGAACACCTGAACGAATTCGTCAAGGATGAGGTCGTCCACCGCCTGGTGTGAAAAAGGGTCAGGGGTGTCAGCGTAATGGTGGCTGTCCCCCACCACCAGGCTGCCGTCCCGGCTCTGGACGACGATCAAATGGATCCCATGGGCCAGGTGCTCAGGCTGCTCATCTCGCAGGCGTTCGACCAAGGGCACAGCCTGTGGCAGGGCCGCATAGCCGGCGTAACGGGCAAGGCCGAGGTCGGACATCACCGCACCCGAAATCCGAAATCCAGGGTCGGCCAGCCGCAACATCTGCAGTTTGCAGCGGGTCACACCGGCAGCAGCGATCGGTTCGGGGAAAAGAGTGAAAAGATCATCACCTGGACAGACGACCACCGCAGCAGCCTCGATCAGGCCTCGGGTGGTTAAGACCCGGCCCGTCTCGACGGATAGCGCAGCAGCGCCCCAGTAGAAGGTCACCTCATGTTTTTCCCCGAGCCAGGCAGCCAAGCGTGGGATGGCCTGACGCGATTCGACCCGCAACTCATGCGGACTCCAGAGCGCGCCAAGAAGGCCGTCGCCGGCCAGATGCGGGTGATCGCGCCGCGCCTCGCCAGCCGCCAGCAAGCGGCAGCCCTCCCCCATCTCAGTATTGATGAAGGCCTCCAGAACCGCCATGGATTCTGGCCGTCGGGCCGCCATCACCAAACCATGGTGGAGGAGCGGTATGCGAGCCTGGGGGGCGACTTCGGCCCAGATGTCCCGTGTTCGGTGCGCGCGCCGCCACATCTCGCCTCGCGCCTGACCGGTCACCGTCACAAAACCAAAGTTACGCACCGAGGCGCCATTTGCCTGTGCGTCCCGGTCGATCACCACCACCCGCTTGCCGCGCCGCGCCGCGGCCAAGGCGCAGGCCATTCCAACGATGCCAGCCCCGACGACAGCGAGATCGTAAGACTTTGCGTTCGCCACCAACTCTCCGATCGCCTTGGTTGATATTCCAGAAGACACCCCTAACGTGACAAGCCCATGGCCACGCCGTCACGGCGGCGTCATCAATCTCTCCAATGGTCGAGAACGCGGCGCAAATCCACGCCAGATGCCCGAGAGGAAAGCGACTTGATCGTCAATCTGACGGACCGATTGGCAAGGGCAAACCCAATCATCTTCACCATGGTCGCGGGACTGGCGGGATTTTGCGCCTACTTCTCAATGTACGCGTTTCGCAAGCCGTTCGCCGCAGCGACCTTCGACGCTGTACCGGGCTGGATTTTCGTATTGGATTACAAGATCGCCCTCGTGCTCGCGCAGGTCGCCGGCTATGCGATTTCGAAGCTCATCGGCATCAAGGTGGTATCCGAACTCAACCCGTCCCAGCGCGGAGTTGCGATCTTGGTCCTGATCGGGTTCTCCTGGCTGGCGCTGGTGGTTTTCGCCCTGGTCCCCGCACCCTGGAACGTCGCAGCGCTGTTTCTGAACGGCCTGCCGCTGGGCATGATCTGGGGCCTTGTTTTCGGCTACATGGAAGGTCGCAGGGTATCCGAAGCTTTGGGCGCAATCCTCTGCGCCAGCTTCATTCTGTCCTCCGGCGTGGTGAAATCCGTCGGCGCATGGCTGATGAACTCGGGCCATGTCGATCGGTTCTGGATGCCTGCAGCGACCGGCGCGGTCTTTTTTCCGCTCCTTCTGATCTCGGTCTGGACGCTGGGCCAACTGCCGCCGCCCAGCGCCGCCGACGAGGCGCTGCGGGTCCGCCGCGCCCCCATGGACGCCGCTGAACGCGGCGCGTTCCTGGCGGTTTATTGGCCAGGCGTGATGCTGCTGACAGTTGCCTACGTCATGCTGACGGCGTTCCGCGACTTCCGCGACAATTTCGCTGCCGAGATTTGGACCGCATTGGGCTACGGGCACGAATCCGGCGTATTCACCCAGAGCGAATTACCCGTAGCCGCCATCTCACTCGTCGCGCTGGGCGCAGTCATGATGGTGCGCGATAACCTCAAGGCGTTGATGGCGATCCACGGGATCGTGGTTGCAGGTTTTGTGTTGTTAGGCGCATGCACCTGGGCCTTCGAGGCCCATCTCATCTCGCCCCTGGCCTTCATGATCACAGGCGGTGCCGGTCTCTACATGGCCTACACCCCGTTCAACGCCATGCTGTTTGATCGTTTGGTGGCGTTCAGCGGGCGTATCGCGAACGCTGGGTTTCTCATCTACGTGGCCGACGCTTCGGGCTACCTTGGCAGCGCGGCTCTGCTGGTCTGGCGCAATTTTGGAGCCGTCAAAATGGATTGGCTTCGCTTCTTCATCTTGAGCGCTTATGCCACGAGCGCCGTCGGTGCCGTGCTCTCCATCGCCGCCGCACTCTACTTCCTGGCTCAGAGCCGGACCAGACTTCGATCGGATTGCGCCACCGCTGCGGCGGAGACGGCCAGCATCGTGGCCTGACCCCCATCAAGTGAGCGATCCATTCTGTTGGTCCAAGGTCCATTTCGAATGGATAGAACGGGCGCAGGCTGGGCAGGTTTTACCTACGGATCAAGGCGTATGCGGCGGTTAGTTTGCATTCAAACCGTTTCAGCGCGTCAGAATAAACAGACTCATGCGTGCGCCCGAAGGCGTAATAGAGCGCCGGGCAAAGCGAATCCTCGCGGTCCTTCTGGATTTGCTCAAACGGCCAAGCGTGCAAGCGGTCACAGGGTACCAAGGCGTTTATCGCCGTCAGGATACCAGGTCCGCCGGAGGTTTTGGGTTTGTACAGGTCAAGGCCCAATGGACGCGCCATGGTGGCCAACAGCGTTAAGCCGTGTAGATTCATGGCGCTGTAAGAAAAGGACTTGGTCCGCGCCATTTCGTATTTCTGTAGGCCTTTGGCGTCGATCTGCAGCGGAATTCTGTGGTCCATTACAGAAATCAGGACCTGTCGCGCCTCTGCGATCTTGCCGAGTTTTAAGGCCAGGGCGGCAACCTGCACATCGTACCAAATCCCGTGATTGTTGGGCCGGGTCGCAGCCTCGCGTCCTCGGTCCGACGTGGTCAGCCATCGGTAATAGGCGTTAAACCACTGCTGCATTCCGGCATCGTCAGCCGCCGTCCATGCCTTCGAGCCCGCAATATATCCAACGGCATCGATCGCCTCGGGCAAACTGCGCGCCGAGACGATTCCCGCGGCTCGTCCCGAGTTCTTGCCCTTCACGAACTGGGCATAGTTTAGATTGGGATTCATCGCAGTGGCCGGATCCAGAAACCACGTTCTGAGCTGTTGGGCTGCACGGGCTGCGTAGCGCTCGTCGCCGGTGAGGTAATAGGCAAGACCAAGCGTGTTGGCTGCGCCAACCGTGTGATGAAAATTGGCCTCGTCGGAGATGTCGTCCTTCTCGGGATTGCGGACGCCGTCATGGTGGACATAAGGCCCGTTAGGGTTTTCGGCATCCATCCACCAGTAGCCGGCTTGGCTATACCAATCGTGCTTATCGCCGCTGGCGGGGCGTCTGGGTCTTGTCCATGACGCTATGCAATTCGACCTTGAGCGCGCGCTCACCATCAGCCTTGGCCAGATCGATGATGGACGGATTTGCCGAGCGTTTTGCGCTCAGAACCGTGTCTGGATCGATCTCAAAGACCTTCGGCGGCGAGGCCGGATCCGCCGCTGCGGTGCCGGCGACAACGATGGTAAAACCAAAGATCAGACAACGCAGCCAAGCGCGCACGGTTCTATCCTGTCGACCATTTTGCCGATCAAACTTCAGACGCTCGACGCCGCGTCAATCGGCTGAGATTAGCCTCAGATTGCCACACCGCCATGACGGGCGCTCGCTTCCATTCGAGGGCCTGGCGCTCGCGCCCCCCGTCCGAGGCTCCAGGCTGGGACTTGGCGCAGGGTCAGCAGCAGATCAGGTGGAATTAAAGACCTTCTAGACAGCGGCATGGGCGGCGGTTTTAGGATCAGGGTTAATAGCCGGGCTTCGCCCCGCAGCGATTTCGCCTCGGGCGCAGGCATGGTCACCTTAAGCTGACATCAGAACATCGCTCATTGGACTGTCGTCCAACCCAGATCAGCCCTTCGGACGGCAGATCGGGTGTCGCTTAGGATGAGCGGGCTTCTATGGCCTGTAGACGTTGTTCAATGTCGGTCCACAAGCCTGCAAAGGCCTGGGTGGCCGCACACCGTGGGGCAAAGGTCGCAAGCGGTGCGCGCTCGACAGCCATGCGCTCAACCACGCTGGCCTGAGGTATCCAATGCCAGTCAGGATGGGCTTCGAGCGCCTCACGATGCAGTTTGCGCCGCATATCAACCATGGACAGCACGGGCAGGATCTCAGGCCCCTCGTGGCGCTGGCGCCGGGCGAGATGGGCAGCGACATCGTGGTATGCGCCAATCGCAAGCGGCGAAGGCGGTATTGGCACCACGATAAGTTCAACCGCGCGAAAGATCTGTTCGCTGGTCTCGGTCAGACCCGGTGGACAGTCGAGGATAATCCGATCGTAATCGTCTTGGAGTGCGCGCAAAACCTTTCGCAGTCGTTTTCGAGCCTCGGCTTCGATCAGTTGCACGTCGAGTTGCCGCAGGGAGTTGTCGGCCGCCAATAGACTTAGGCGCGCGTAACCGGTGGATACCGTTAGATGACGGGCGTCCGCGTCGCGGGAAAAAATCTTGTGCGCATCGCGACCTGCCTTGTCTTGATTGAGCAGAAAGCCCGCCGCGCCCTGAGCATCGATGTCCCACAAAAGCGTCCGCCGGGTCGAAGCTGTTGCAGCGCGGTAGGCGAGGTTGACGGCGACGGTGGATTTCCCGACGCCCCCCTTCAGACTGTAGACCGCGACTGTTGACATGAACCCTGCGGGACTGCGACTTGGCGAAGTAACGGCTAGCTAGCGCAAACTGGCGCGCCCATGACAACTAGACCGGAACAACCATCTCCCTTTGGCCTGTTTTGCGCAGGCGGCCCTTTGGGGACCCGTGAGCAGACTTGGTCTTGGCTTCTGGCGCCTGCTTCTGGCCGGTTGGAATTTTAGCCTTGGCCACCTTAGCGGGACGGATTTTTTTTGCGCGCAGGACCGCGATTTCAGCGATCAGCGCAGCATCGGCGCCCGCCAGTGTCAGCTTTTTGACCACGCCTTTGACGATCGATTTGTCTCCATTGGTTCGTGCGCGATCTTCCAACGTGGCAAGGAGCGCGACAAATAGGGGGTCGGGGCGCTTGATCATTCGGAACTCCCAGTGGACTTTCTAGCCCTACCGGTAGGCTCTTGATCTTTGGAATCAAACGAAAAATTACCTTTATAATATACCGTACACGGATTTAATGTGTCGCCGGTATTATCCGACGGCGGTCAAAGGCGATCGAACGGCGGAAAATGAAAGTAAGCCGCGACTCCGTCGCCACAGAAGTGCTGATCCAGAAACAGCGAAACAGACTCTCAGCTCTGAAGCTGCTGAGGCAACGGCTTAAGAACCCGGGGTATCCACCTCAAACCATAACGAAGGACGAGCTGGCGTCCTAACGCGCCGCGGCTTGGAATTTCAGCCTGACCATGTGCCATCGATCCTGGCGACGCTGGGGAAAGAAGCCGCCGTGCAAGTTTCATGGCGGGCCCCAAAGGTTCTTCTGCAACCACACCCGATCTCCCGACCAGGCTCGAACCCTGCGGGCCCCGGCATACGGAGCGGGGGCGTGATTGAAGCGGGTGGGAACGGCCTATTGGGGCTCGCCTGAGTTTACGTGTCAGCAGCGAATTCTAGCCAAGTGTAGAGATCTGCCGCTGGCACGCCAAAAGCGAAAAAAACATCTAAAATAATGAAATATAATATTAAATTGTCGAAATTTTCCGCCTCAGGCCCGGCGTTTGGATGACCGGAATTTGCGGTGAGGCCTGAGCGTGCGAACGCGCCTGTGTTGGCGGAGCAAGCCTGCGCGAATTTACGCCGCCACGCGCTGAACCTTACGCGTTCGGTCATAGCCCTAATGCGCTCTCATAAGGTCTCCTGACGCGCAGAGCATCAGTCCCACACCTTCAGTCTAGAAGGCCGCTTTCGCAGGCAGCGCTATTTTGCCTAGAGCCCTGGGCAATGACTGCAGGGCAGCGACTGCGCTCGGCAAGAGCGACCCCAGAAACCGCGCCGTCAAAATCAATTTATGATAATAAAATCATTTACTTAAGAAAACCCCATCGACACCCACCGCTTGGCCCGATGCTTGCTCATAGTTAATCGGAGCAAAACGCTCGCGGCTGACAAAACGACAGCCGAAAATCCATGAAAAAGGACAACGAATATGGGCTTCTCGATCAATACGAACGTCGGCGCGATGGTTGCTCTGCAAAACCTGACCTTCACGCAATCGGAGCTAATGCAGACCCAGAACCGCATCAATACCGGTTTGAAGGTCTCTTCGGCTAAGGATAACGCCGCTATCTATGGTATCGCGCAGAACCAGCGCGCGACCGCCTCGGCGCTAGACTCGACGATTTCGTCGCTGCAACGCGGTCAATCGACCGTTGATGTGGCGCTGTCGGCAGGGGCGACCGTGGCGGACCTACTGAATCAAATGAAGCAGAAGGCCCTCGCGGCGTCGGACACAACGCTTGATGCCACCAGTCGGGCGGCGTTGAGCTCTGAGTATGTCTCTTTGCGCAACCAAATTACGACCTCCACGTCTAACGCCGCCTTCAATGGAGCTAATCTCATAGACGGCACCACGACACAGCTTCAGGCCCTGGCCAACGATAGTGGCACTGCGGTGATCAGTGTCGCCCACCAAAGCCTCGCTTTGGGCGGCGCCAACGTTACCGTCGCAGCCACAGCTTCGATCGGCACGGTGACTTTAGCCGCTGCGCAGATCACGGCCCTGAACACTTCGATCGCGAACGTTTCGAGCGCGCTTGGCAAGCTCGGTACGGGTAGCAAGGCGATGGCAAATCAACAGACGTTCATCACCAACCTGCAGAACACGATCAACG
>CAIOSI010000020.1 GCA_903860975.1 uncultured Alphaproteobacteria bacterium | reverse complement strand
TCGACCCGCAAACCGCCTCGATCGGCTTCACCCGTCGCATCCACCATCAACCACCCCGAAAGCCGTCTTCAATCCGTTGAATCAGCTCATTATTTACCAAATTTAGCGGTCAAAGTCCCGAAATCATCTGGGGAATGCGGGCTCAAGCTACCATCACCCGGCGTGAAACGACGCAGACCCGGGCGCACTGGGCCTACGCAAAGCCAAATTGATCGCCGATTGAAGCGGCTTCATCCCACCTGGTGGTCCGATCGGAAAAAACGCCGGCACGCCGATCGTCTTCTCAGCTCTTTGCTCATGAAACCCCCGCCGTCCCTATGATCAGGTCGCAGGGAATTCGAGCAGGCTGACGTCGTATCCAAGCGCCTTGGCCCTGGCGACCAGCGAGGCGATTTCGGCGGCTGAAGGGTGGGCTGAACGGGTGTAAATCCACAGGTCGTGAAAGCTCGGGTCAGCGGAGATAAACCAGCTGTAGTCGTCCGCCCGCTCCAACACCCAGTAGTCGCGCGGGATCGGGAATATTGCGAAGAAACGATAGCTGACGTGTAGCTTGGCGTTTGCGCCAGGATCAACGATTTGGGCTGGACCGCCAATGGTCTTCAACTGCCCGGCGGGATAGCCACTGTGGCAGAAGTCCAGCACCGTCACCCGATTATGACCTTGCGGCAGATAGGTCGTGCCGCCGGCGACGCACCCGTCAGTAAGCGACATGGGCCGCCGTCCGATCTCGTACCAGGTGCCCGTGTAAAATCGCGTCGGGTCGATCTGCGCGGCTGGACGCAGCGAGCTCGTGGTATTCGTGCTGGCGCATCCGGTGCAGCCGAGGAGGGCGAACAGGCTTGTGGCAATCAGCAGGGCGCGCATGGGTGTCTCCGATGTGTCCGTCTAACCCTATAGGTACGGACCAGAGATCTAATGGATGCGCGCAGCCATCCTGCGGGTTGGCGGTGGCCGAAAGGGCGTCAGTTCGGGCCGGCTCTAAAAAGGAACTCGTCAGAGGCCCCGACGCGTGGGAACCGCCGCCAATTCCCTCGGTTCGAGGGTAAAGAACGGGCTGATTTCCAACGCCCTGAATCTTGCGGGAAGGGCGTCAGAGCTGAGGAATTGGTGTCCCTTCCGCGTCGCCTCCGATGTTCCGCCCAGACCGGAATTCAAGACGCCAAAAGCCAATTGGCGATCTCAGTTGAACGGCCCAGACTGCTTTGGCGCGAACCCTTCGGTTTGCAGCCCGTCTGGCCCTTGATGGCGATCACGCGGGCGCAAGGATCGAGGGTGGCTGCGGCTTGGCTGCGCTCCATGCCGGGCATTTTCGGCATGTCCCGGGCGTCTGCACCAGCGACCAAGCCAAAAACGATCAGGCTGCGCGAAAGCACGACGAAACCAGGTTTCGCCTCACTGGCCTTCGGGCGAAAGCTGAAGTGGAATGTGCGCTTCAAAAAGAGCGCCTCCCAAGCGGATCGAATGCGGACCTTCGGAAGTTCCGCTTGGCGGCCGGCGACGTGAAACTCGCGGGCGCTCTTCGAGGCTGGTTCTATACCAACCGCAGACCTCAACGCGACGTCAGAGCTTTAATGTGCGCAGGCGCAAGGCATTCACGATGACCGATACCGAACTGAGCGACATGGCGAGCGCCGCGATGATCGGGCTGAGCAGCAGCCCAAACGTCGGATAGAGGACGCCCGCGGCGATCGGGATGCCGATCCCGTTATAGGCGAAAGCGAAAACGAGATTCTGGCGGATGTTGCGCATCGTCGCCCGGCTCAAGACGATGGCCCGGGCGATGCCGGCGAGGTCGCCCTTGACCAAGGTGATCCCGGCGCTCTGGATCGCGACCTCGGTCCCGGTCCCCATGGCGATGCCGACCGAAGCTTCGGCCAGGGCAGGGGCGTCATTCACCCCGTCGCCGGCCATCGCGACGATGCGTCCTTCGGCGGTGAGTTTTTTGACGATGCGGTTTTTGTCCTGCGGCAGAACGTCGGCCTCGACCTCCTTGATCCCGAGCTTCTTGGCGACCGCCTCGGCGGTCGTCTTGTTGTCGCCGGTCAGCATCACGATCCGGATGCCGTCGCTCCGCAACTGGTCGAGGGCCGCCTGAGTGGTTGCCTTGATCGGATCTGCGATGGCGATAATGCCGCCCGGCTTTCCATCGACAGCGAGGAACAGGGCCGTCGCCCCGTCTTCCCGAAGGGCGTCAGCCTTCTGTTCAAGATCGCCGAACTTGATGCTGAGGCCCGACATCAGCTTGGCGTTGCCAAGCGCAACCAGCCGGCCGCCGATCTTGCCGGTTACGCCCTCGCCGGTGACAGATGCAAAGTCGGTCGGCTCCTTTGTCGAAGCCTTACGCTCCTTCGCTGCGTTGACGATGGCTGCTGCCAGCGGGTGCTCGCTCGACCGTTCGAGACTAGCGGCCAAAGTCAGAAGATCCGCCTCGGTCAGGCCCGGTGCGGGGACAATGGCCGTGACCCTCGGCTTGCCTTCGGTCAGCGTACCGGTCTTGTCCACGACCAGGGTGTTGACCTTTTCCATCCGCTCAAGCGCTTCGGCCGACTTGATCAGCACGCCAGCGCCGGCGCCCTTGCCGATGCCCACGCCGATCGACATCGGCGTGGCCAGGCCCAACGCGCAGGGACAGGCGATGATCAGAACCGAGACCGCCGCAATCATCGCGTAGGCGAGCGCTGGCGGGGGCCCCCAGATGGCCCAGGCGATGAAGGCCAAGACGGCGACGCCAAGCACCGCTTGCACAAAGTAACCCGACACGGTGTCGGCAAGGCGCTGGATCGGCGCTCGGCTTCGCTGCGCCTCTGAAACCATCGTCACGATGCGCGCCAGCATGGTGTCGGCGCCGATCTTGTCGGCGCGCATGACCAGGGACCCCGTCCCGTTCACGGTCCCACCGATCAGCTTGTCACCGGTCTGCTTGGCGGCGGGCATCGACTCGCCGGTGACCATGGACTAGTCCACCGCGCTCTTGCCCTCGAGCACTTCTCCGTCGACCGGCACACCGTCGCCGGGCCGCACGCGCAGGCGATCGCCGACCTGGATCAGTTCAAGCGCGACTTCCTCGTCCTCGCCGTCGGCCTTCAGGCGATGCGCCGTCTTGGGGGCCAGTTTCAGCAGGGCGCGGATGGCGCCGCCGGTTTGTTCCCGGGCGCGCAATTCCAGCACCTGGCCCAGCAGGACCAGGACGGTGATCACCGCGGCGGCCTCGTAGTAGATCGCGACCGTGCCGCCCATGCTGCGGAATCCGGCCGGAAACAGTCCAGGCGCGAAGGTGGCGACGAGGCTGTAGAGGTAGGCGGCACCGGTCCCCAGGGCGATCAGGCTGAACATATTCAGGCTGTGGTGGACCAGCGAGGCCCACGCCCGTTGGAAGAAAGGCCAGCCCGCCCACAGGACGACGGGCGTGGACAAGGCGAATTGAACCCAGGTGGAGACCTGCGGGGAAATGAGATTGTGGAGCCCCAAGGCGGGAATATGGCCGCCCATTTCGAGAACGAACACCGGCACGGTGAGGACAAGCTCAACCCAGAACCGCCGGCTCATGTCCTTCAGTTCGTGGTTCTCGCCGACCTCCGCTGTCGCGTTGACCGGCTCCAAAGTCATCCCGCAGATCGGGCAATTGCCCGGACCCGCCTGACGGATTTGCGGGTGCATGGGGCAGGTGTAGATGACGCCGTCCGCCGTCTCCGCCTTGCCCGTGGGGGCGACTGTCTTGTTCAGATATTTATCGGGGTCGGCGTCGAACTTCGCGCGGCAACCTGTGGAACAGAAATAGCAGGTCTCCTTACCGCGCACGACCTTTGCGGCGGCGGTCGCGGGATCGACCTTCATGCCACAGACAGGATCGGTCACGGCGTCCGCTCCGCCCGCATTGGCCGGATGGCCGTGCCCCTTGTGGTCAGCGTGCTGAGACATGGAATTCCTTGTGAAACAAGAGCCGCCGCCTGCGCGACGCAGCGGAAAAGGCCGTTGCCGCTGCGACGGCACGTGTCTGCGGGCTCGTCAGAATAGGGTGGCGGAATAGCCTGCGTCTTTGATCGCGGTCAGGACCAGCGGCGAGTCGATATCCGTGTCGGCTTCAACCGTTCCGGCCGCCCGGTCGATGCGTATCTGGGCTCGGGGGTCCACAGTCTGGATAGCCCGTGTCACTGAGCCTGCGCAGCCGCCGCAGTGCATGCCTTCAATATTCAAGCGAAGCATCGTTGGCCTCCCTATCGGATTGGCTTCGCCTGGTCAGACGGGGCTTCCCATCATGGGAAGATCAAGGGTCGGCCCGCATAGACAACGCGCGAGAGATCGAAACGAAGCACACGGCCTTGCACCGTGGTTTCGAAGCCGATGGTCTGGCGGACCTTCAGTCCGCTCAGCAAGGCTGGCGGCGCCGACTTGAAGGTCATGGTCATCGCGGGCCACGACCCCGCCGGGATCGGGCCGTGCTGGATCGCCAGGGTCCCGGCCACGGTTACGATCCAAGACGTCTATCGCACCCTCGCCGGCGATGAAGGTCGAAACGAACCGATCTTTAGCGACGTGCTGGCCGCGCTCGCGGCCGGGCGCTCACCGGTCGTAATCACCGAGCGGACGGATCACCTGGGGGCGATGGTGGATCGGCTCGCCCGCGCGTCCGCGCGGTTCTTCGCCCTAGGACAAATAGTTCTTGTAGAGATCGCGCCAATCCCTCCAGGCTACGGAGATGGCCGCGGCTACGATGATCAGCGCAATGGCCTCCGCGACAGGCTCGCTGATCACACCCAGCTCATCAAGCAGAGTGTCGATCCCAAAAGCGCAAAGACAGTAGATCGCGTACCTGTGCGCCCGGTGGCCCTTGTTGACGCCCCAAGTCCAGTTGAACAGGGTCATGCCGCCGAATACGGCAGCGCCCACCGCAAACCGAAAGAAGTGAGCAGTGAACCCGTCCCGTGAGGTGACCTCTTCGAGGGAGATGAGCATGGCCGTCACGCCGATTCCCCAGATGAATTGAACCCGATCCACGCTTCAACTCTCCCACTCAGCAAGGACGCCAGAAAAATCCGGCACCCTTGCTGGTCACCTATGAATCCACGCTAAGCAGCTTGGCTGCTTAGTTGCAGAACTCTTTTTCAACCATGATGCCGCCAATGGCAGAAATACTGCCGGCGCAGGCGACCAGCCTGATCCTCGGGTTCGCCCTGGTGTTCTCGCTGGGCCTCAATGACCTGATAAAAGCGGCGATGATCGCCAACATTGCCGGGCTTCAGCCGGCCAAGGTTTCCTAAGTCCAGCCACGAGAACGGGAGTGGGCCATCCCGGTTGCTCGGTCGGCGCGGCAGCGGTTTAACGCGCAATATAAGATTTTTGATACGACCGAAAAAACTCTCAGACGTGCAACTGAAAAAACTATAATTAGCGCGTCATAAAACAATATCGATGATACAGGGGCAGCACCAACCGAGTGAACCTTCGCCATGGCGGCCCCCAATGAGAAGCTTGCGGCCGCGCTAGAGAGCCTCAAGGCCGTTCAGGCCCAGGGCCGCGTCGCCATCCGCTCGAAGGATCTCACCCGCACGGTGCGGGAGCTTCTGACCAAACACAGCTTCCTGCAGGAGGTGATCAAGGGCTGGTATATCCCGGCGCGGCCCGGTGCCGGACCCGGCGATAGCACCGCCTGGTACACCTCCTTCTGGGATTTCTACCGCGACTACCTGACCGAGCGTTTTGGCGACCAATGGGCCCTGACGCCTGAGCAGTCGCTGGTCCTGCAGGCGGGCAATACCACAGTGCCGGTCCAACTGTTGGTCAGGGCCGCGAAGGCCAACAACCAGGTGACCCGCTTCCTGCACGGGACATCGCTATTTGAAGGTGCCCACAACCTGCCTGAAGCCGGCGACAACGTGGTCTTGAATGGCCTTCGGCTGTTCCAAACCGAGGCGGCTCTGATCGCCGCCCAACCGTCATTCTTCGAGAACCACCCCGTCGAGGCCCGCACGATCCTGTCCACCCAGCGCGACGCCTCGGCCTTGCTCGCGCGACTGTTGAGGGGAGGGCACACGGTGATCGCCGGCCGCCTGGCCGGCGCCTTTCGCAACATTGGACGAGACCGGGAAGCCGACGACATCCTGGCCGCCATGCGCGCGGCCGACTATCAGGCGCGCGAGGTCGATCCCTTCAAGGACCAGGTGGCACGCGCGCCTTACCGCCGCGATCCGTCGCCCTACGTCCAGCGGATCCGCATGCTTTGGCAGAAAATGCGCAACGACATCCCTGGCCGCTTTCCAGCGCCGACCGCCAAGGCCCATGACACCGAGGTCTACATGCGACAAGTCGATGAGATCTACGTCACCGATGCTTACCATTCGCTGTCGATCGAGGGCTACCAGGTCAGCACCGACCTGATCGAGCGCGTTCGCCGGGGCGCCTGGAATCCCGAACAGGCCGAGGCTGACCTCGACCTTGAAAACGCCCTGGCCGCCCGCGGCTATTGGCTGGCCTTCCAGGCGGTCAAGGCCAGCGTCCGCCAAGCGCTCGATGGGAAGAACCCCGGCGAGGTCGTCGATCGGGACCACGGCGGCTGGTACCGCGAACTCTTCGCACCCAAGGTCACAGCCGGCATCCTGAAGCCTGAGAACCTCGCCGGCTACCGGACCTCACCGGTATATCTTCGTGGCTCGCGCCACGTGCCCCTCAATCCGGATGCCGTGCGCGACGCCATGCCGGCCTTCTTTGAATTGCTGAAGGAAGAGCCAGACCCGGCCGTGCGCATCGTGCTGGGCCACTTCATCTACGTCTATATCCACCCCTATATGGACGGGAACGGCCGCGCTGGGCGGTTCATGATGAACGTGATGATGGCGGCCGCTGGCTATCCGTGGACCGTGATCCCCGTTCAATCGCGGGCGCAGTACATGGCCGCGCTGGAGGCCGCGAGCGTCGACCAGAACATTGGCCCCTTCGCCGACTTCCTTGCCGCCCAAATTGGGCGTCCCGCTCCGCTCGCCCCATAAAGCGCGCCGTTAGGACACGATCGGGGCATGGACTTCATCTATCACTTTCGCGTGGCGGGACGGCCACATGTGCTGGTGTGCGAGGTGAAGACCAACGGCCAGGCGCGGCATGTCCGGGACGCCGTGCACTTCCTGAAATTCCACAGTCGGCATTTTGAGGTCGATACGACCCCGGTGTTCGTCGCCCCTACCTCTCCGAGGAGGCGAGGGCCCTCTGCCTTGAAGCCGGGGTGGGTTACGCCGACCTTGAGGGCAACACTCATATCGTCTTCGATACGGTGTTCATCGACCGCAAGGTCGACAGTCAGCCGCCTACCGAACGCCGTGAGCTCAAGTCGTTGTTCAAGCCTAAATCAGCCCAAGTGTTGCGCCGCGTTGGAAGCTGGGCGCTCACCGGTCGTCATCGCCGAGCGGACGGATCACCTGGAAGCGTTGGCCGATCGGCTTTCGCGCTTCGCCAAGAACGTCATCGTTTTACGTGGCGGCCAAAGCGAGCGGAATCGCCGCGAGGCGTTGGAGCGCCTCGCGGCGATTCCGGAACAGGACGAGCGGGTGATTGTGGCGACCGGTCGCTACCTCGGGGAGGGCTTTGACGACCAGCGCCTGGACACGCTCTTCCTCACCATGCCGATCGCCTGGAGGGAAACCCTGGCGCAGTACGCCGGCCGCCTTCATCGGCTTCATGACTCCAAGCAGGAAGTCGTGATCTATGACTATGTCGACCGCGACGTCCCGGTGCTTGCCCGTATGGCGACCAAGCGTGCGGCCGGCTATTCAGCGATTGGTTATACGATCGCCAAGGGTCCTGAATTGTTCGGCGGGTAGGCGGGTTGAAGATTATAGCAAACATGCTATATGCAACTTGGTAAATCCAACCTCAGCGTGTTGGCTCACGCGACTTTGGGCGCCCGATGACATGGACCGTCGAGACCCTGGGACCCGTCGTCGATGTCGAGATCGCCGCGCTGCCCAAGGATATGCAGGCGTCCTTCCTGCGCCTGGCTGAACGTATCGAAGCCGTGGGTCTGGAGCGGATCGGCGAGCCTCACGTCAAGCATCTCCAAGACAAGCTTTGGGAGATGCGGTTTGGGGGACGCGATGGGATCGCCAGAGCCATCTACGTCACCGCGGTCGGCCGTCGCGTTGTCGTGGTGCATGCTTTTGTGAAGAAGACCCAGAAAACCCCCCGCGCCGCCCTCGAATTGGCGGTACGCCGAGCAAAGGAGATCAAGCCATGACCCGCCTCGCGAAGCTCCGGCGGAACCTGCTGACCGACCCCGAGGTCAAAGCCGAGTATGACCGGCTCGGCCCCATCTTCGCTGTTGTCGGCGAGATGATCGAGGCGCGGCAGGCGGCCGGTCTGACACAAACGCAAATCGCGACCCGAATGGGCACCTCCCAATCGGTCGTCGCGCGCCTGGAGAACGCCCGCCACATGCCTACATTCGGGATGATAGCTCGCTACGCCGCTGCGATCGGTCGTCGTCTTGATATCCACCTCGTGCCGAGCAGCGCCGAGCATGGCGCCTCACAGGCTTGGCAGTAGCCGGATCTGTTTCGCGACCCCGAGACCAGTTCGATACCCTCGCGTCCCGGCGCGAGTGGCTGCGGGTTCCATGTTCTTTGTTTGTGCCGGCATGCGTGGTTTAGCGCACAAACCTTGAGGTGAGCCCCACCTGCTTGGTCGTGTCGACGCCTGCGACGGCTGGTGTCGGATCCCCTTATATGGTTGTGCACCAGGATTATCCGTCCGCCGCCGCGGCTTCTACCGCCGCTGTCGTAGATTGGAATAAACGCGACTGAAACGGGACCTAATCCCCTGATCTTTCAACAGACCGCCATTTCGGAATAGTTGCGACTGATCGAATAGTCGCACACCGGCACGTCGCCACGCCCCGAAGTCGCGCATTCGCGTCAATTTCGATCCTGCGCCCCAGCATCGACTCAGGCATCCTCCTGCTGGGACCTCCGCTCGCGAGGGTTATCGTCACTGGAGGGGAACACTGGCGCAGTACACCGGCCGCCTTCACAGGCTTCATGACTCCAAGCAGGAAGTCGTGATCTATGACTATGTCGACCGCGACGTCCCGGTGCTCGCCCGTATGGCGACCAAGCGTGCGGCCGGCTATTCAGCGATTGGTTATACGATCGCCAAGGGTCCTGGATTGTTCGTTGGGCAGCTTGGGGTTCGAAGCTTTTGAGTTGGCAAGCCGGCGCCAATCGACGCGCCGCGCCGTGTCAAAATATGCATTTGATATCATATTCATTGAGCGCCATATATCGCCAAGACTTGGAGAGTTCAGTTCCACGCCGACTTCGCGCCCGAGGGCGGATGCTCTGTCAGAGGCCGCGCGGGTCGAGTTGATCGCGGCGATCCGGTTGCTTGAGCATCTCGGGCCCAGCCTTGGCCGGTCCGCCGTCGATACCCTGAGCGGCTCCAAGCACGCGAACATGAAGGTGCTTTCGCGCCGATGGCGGTGTGTGGCGCATCGCCTTCGCGTTCGATCCCGAACGGGCCGCCATCCTGCTGGTTGGCGGCGACAAGTCAGGTGTCAGTTCGGGCCGGTTCTACAAGGGACTGATCAAGCGGGCCGACGCCC
>CAIOSI010000019.1 GCA_903860975.1 uncultured Alphaproteobacteria bacterium | reverse complement strand
GCCGCCGCCGCCGCCGCGGGCAGGAGCCTCGCCATGACCGGTGACCACCAACTGGCCGGCCGAAAGCTTGCCGGACCGTCGGTCCTGCTCGAGTTCGAAACTGACCAGATCGCCTTCATTCAGGCCGCGAAGGCCCGCCTGCTCGACCGCTGAAACATGGACGAAGACGTCACTTCCGCCGTCGTCCGGTTGGATAAAACCAAAACCCTTAGCCGTATTGAACCACTTGACCGTGCCGCTCGCCATTCGCTTGACCTAACCGAGATAGAGTCTTCCGCCCGCAAAAACGCGGGCGCCCGACCGCCGATTTTGGCGAGCCGTAGGAACTATGTAGCGGGCGAACAGCCAGTAGACCAGCGTCACCGTGACAGAAGATACTAATCGGCCTAATGGAGCGCCCCTCCATTTCTCTCCTTGGAGGCGGAAAGACGTCCTTTGAACAGCATCTGTGTCTACTGCGGATCGGCGCTTGGCAGCGATCCGGCATTCCAAAAAGAGGCCATTTCGGCAGGGACTCTGATCGGCCAGGCGGGCCTCACACTCGTCTATGGCGGCGGCAAGGTGGGGCTGATGGGGGCGGTGGCTGATGCCGCGCTGGCGGCGGGCGGCAAGGTCGTGGGGGTGATGCCAGCCGACCTCGTCAGTCAAGAGATCGGCCATAAGGGTCTGACGGAGCTGAAGGTTGTCAATTCCATGCATGAGCGTAAGTGGGCCATGGCTGAGTTGTCAGATGCCTTCCTGTGTCTGCCAGGCGGTCCGGGTACCTTTGAGGAAATCTTCGAGCAGTGGACTTGGGCGCTCTTAGGCTTTCACGCCAAGCCCTGTGGCTTCGTCAACGTCAATGGCTACTACGACCCCTTGCGCGCCACGGTGCAGCAGATGGCGGATAAGGGGTTCTTGGCCCAACAGTACGTCGACATGCTTATTTACGCAGATACGACCGAACGCGTGATTGAGGCGTTCACCGCTTACGTGGCACCGCCGCCCAAATGGGGTGTGGCCGCGGTGGCGCAGCGCTACTAATCGTCTCTGACGCACTCCCCGCCGGGTCACAGGACGTGCTAGGGTCGTGCGAACGCTGCTGCGCAGGGGACTTTGGACCCAAGATCGCGGCTGCGCCGAAAGGCCGGCATGGGAATTCTATCTTGGCTAGGCGCAGGCGGGGTCAGTGAAGCTGACATCCGATCTGAGGTTTGGAGCCTGGGTGCGCGGCATCGCGGTGAACCTCTGGCCGGCGCGCTTGAGGAACTGAAGGCCTCTGGCCTTAGCGCCGAGCGGACGCAATTGCTGCGCGCTTGCGTCAGGACGCTCCGAAGAGCCTGACCGAAGACGGCGCGCTCTGAATTCGCGTGTTGGGAGAAAACAGTCCTTTGCGCAGGTCAAGGTTAGGTGTTTATTAACCTTATGGACCCGAATTTTCTCGTGCTTCTGCTGCTTGTGGGCGCTGCGGCTGCCTTTGGCATTGTCGTGGCCTTGTTCTCGAGCGAGCAGGTTCGCCAGCGGGGGCTGTTTGTTGCGATCATGCGGGCGGTAACCGGCGGTGGGCACACGCCTTACGGCCGCTAGACCTGAGATCAGCAAAGACCTCAGCGACAAAAGGCCCCCGGCGTGAGCCGAGGGCATGCAGGTGGTTTCAGTCAAAACGCTAATCGTTGCGATCCATTCGAATTTGCGTGGCTATCTGATCGAGCTTTGCGTTCAGCATGGCTTGGTCATTGTCGCCTAGACGACCGTCGTGCCTGCGGTAGCGCTCCTGGCGACGGACGTCGTTCAGGCTGGTCAGCGCCCGGCGCGCCTCAGATCTTGATAGGCTCCCGTCGTTGCGGCCCTCTTGAATGCGCTGGTCGATCCGCGTGATCCGAGCATCGATGTCCATCGAATGTTCTCGCGCCTCATAGGAGGCGTTGGCACCATAGCCGGCGACGTTCGGGGGAGCGCCGTCGGTCCACTCGCCGTTACGGTCATAGTAGCCATAGGCCACCGTGCGATCGACACCGTTGTCATGCCAGTGCCCATCGTTGTCGTAGTAGCCATAGGCATGCTGGCAATCGCGAGCGCCCTTCGCCAAGTTGCTTCCGACCGCAGCGCCGGCGACGCCGCCGATGATCGTACCGCCGGTCTTGCCGCCATGGCTTGAGATGGCATTTCCCAGCAGGGCACCGCCAATGGCACCCAGCACCGTGCCGGTCGTGCGGTTGGCGCTGCGTTGCTCACAGGTTTCCTGAGCCATGGCCAAGGATGGGAGGAGGGCGGCTATGGCAATGCCGGCGGCCAGAATGTGCTTACGCATGGAAATCTCCTTGGGGGGCTCGATGGTCGGCTCCCTCGATAGGCAGTCAAAACGCAGCCAAGGACCCAGAGGTTCCCGTTGGGGCCATAGACGACTAAGGTTTTGCCCTCATCAAGGGAGTGACGGATGCATCGTCTTCGTGGACTTGTTGCGGGCGTTTTGGCCGGTCTGCTGGCCTCTAGCGCGGCTTTCGCCGGCCCGCCCCAGCTGCAGCCCCATGACATCACGATCAAGGACTTTCACTTCCGCTCAGGTGAGATCCTCTCAGAGCTGAAGCTGCATTACTATACGCTGGGCCAGCCCCAGGCGGACGCGGCCGGCCACATCACCAATGCGGTGCTGATCCTGCATGGCACCGGCGGCTCAGGTCGCCAGTTCGCTGCGCCGCAGTTCGCCGACGTCCTCTTTGCGCCGGGTGGCCTGCTGGACCCCGCCAGGTACTTCCTCATCATGCCCGATGAGATCGGCCATGGCGCCTCGTCCAAGCCATCCGACGGCCTGCATATGCGCTTCCCGCGCTACGACTACACCGACATGGTCGAGGGGGATCATGCCGTCGTGCAAGCCCTGGGTGTCCAGCAGCTGCGTCTGGTGATGGGCACCTCAATGGGCTGCATGCACACCTTCATGTATGCGCAGATGTATCCGGACGGAGCCAAGGCTGCGATGCCGCTTGCCTGCCAGGCGGTTGCGCTCGGCGGTCGCAACCGCCTTTGGCGTGAAATGGCCGTCACTTCAATCAAAGCTGATCCGGCCTGGCTAGGTGGTGACTATTCCGCCGAGCCCCAGCTCGGCCTTCGTGGCGCTGAGAACCTGTTGATCCTGGCCGGTCAGTCCGCTTGGCCGATGCAGATCGCCATGCCCAAGGGCGAACAGGTCGACGCCTGGTATCGCGAACAGATTGCAGAACGTGTCAAAACCGCCGAGGCCAACGATCTGATTTACCAGCTTGAGGCGTCGCGCACCTATGACCCTTCGCCGGACCTGGAGAAAATCAAGGTGCCGCTGACCTGGGTGAATTCCTCCGACGACTTCATCAATCCGCCAGAACTGGGCTTGGCCCAGGTTGAGATCAACCGTGTCAAAGCCGGCAAGTTCGTCCTCATCCCGTTTCGTCCCGATACCCATGGTCATGGCACGCACACCTGGGCTGTCTTCTGGAAGAACGACTTGGCGGACTTGCTGAAACGCTCCGGCGGCTAGTCAGCGCACGTAGCTTGCGCCGTTGATGTCGAGCACTGCGCCCGTCATCGACGGCGGTGCGTCAAGCGCCAGGTAGGCGACCGCATTGGCGACCTCTTCGGGGTCGGCCACTTTGCCCAGTGGAATGTCGGCCAGCAGTTTGTCGCCGCCGCGGCTGGCCAAATAGTCCTTGGCCATCCCGGTCTTGGTGAAGCCAGGGCAAACCCCGAACGCCAGAATGCCTTGGCTGGCATATCCCCGAGCGATTGACTTGGTCATTCCGATCATACCGGCCTTGGAGGCGGCATAGTGCCAGTGGGCTGGGCTATCCCCGCGATAGGCGGCTCGACTGGCCACATTGACGATGCGTCCGCTCGCCTTGCGCTCGCGCCAATGCAGCACGGCGCGGCGGCAAAGGTCTGCAGAGGCCTGCAGATTAATCTGCATCGTCCGCGCCCAGCCTGCCTGCCATTCTTCGTCTGACGCATCGATTGCAATCGGCTCGAAGACCCCGGCGTTGTTCACCAGCACGTCAATCCGCCCGTCCAGGCGCGCCAACGCTTTGTCCCAAAGCTTATCGGCTGCGCCCACCTCAGCGAGGTCTGCGCCCAGCACGAGGTCTGCATCGGAACGGCCGTGTCCAATGAACCGGACGCCGCGCGCGCTGAGAGTTTCAGTGATCGCTGCGCCGATCCCGCGAGATGAACCGGTGACGAAAATGTGGGGGTGATCGCTCATGGCGCAGTCGTCTCATGACTTTTCGCCTCCTGCCAAGTCACCGGCATGGGATCGCGACCGCCTTCGAGGATGAAGCGGTCGATGCGAGCACGCAAAACGGGCAGGGGAACGCTGCCCATGGAAAGCACCGTGTCGTGAAAGGCGCGGATGTCGAATTTCGGGCCCAGGGCGGCTTGCGCCTTCGCCCTGGCCTCGGAGATCGCCATCATACCCAGATAGTAGCTGAGCGCCTGGCCCGGCCAGGAAATGTAGCGGTCCACCTCGATCTCAATGTCGTGGTCAGCAAGTGCGGTGTTGTCGTGCAGGTACTGGATCGCCTGGGCCCGCGTCCAACCCTTGTGATGGATGCCCGTGTCGACCACCAGGCGCGCGGCGCGCCACATCTGGAACGTCAGCATACCGAAGCGATCATAGGCGGTGTCGTACATTCCCATTTCGACCCCCAGTCGCTCGCAATAGAGCGCCCAGCCCTCCCCATAGGCCGAGATGTAGACCTCGCGCCGGAAGTCCGGCAGGCGGTCCTGTTCCTCCGCTAACCCGCCTTGCAGCGAGTGCCCCGGAGCAGATTCATGCAAGGTGAGCGCCGTCAGATTGTAGAGCGGGCGCGACGGCAGGTCGTAGGTATTCAGCAGGTAGGTTCGCGTGCCGCCTCGAGCCGAGGTGTAGAAGGGCGCGATGTCTGGCGACACCGGCTCGATACCGAACCGGCTTCTGGGGAGCCAGCCAAAATAGGTGGGCAGCTTTCCGTCCACGCGTTTGGCGATCCAGGCTGCGCGGTTCAGCAGCTCTTGTGGGTCCTTCACATAGAACTGCGGATCGGTCCGCAGAAAGGCCAGGAAGGCTGGAAATTCGCCTTTGAATCCGGTCTCTTTCATGACCGTCAACATCTGTTCATGAATCCTGGCGACTTCTGAGAGACCCAGCTGGTGGATCGCCTCGGGCTCCATATCCAGCGTCGTGAATTCCTTGATCTGCGCGCGGTAGTAGGCCTTTCCGTCCGGCAGATCCTCGGCCGCTAGACGCTCGGTGGCGTGGGGGATGTAGTCGTTGCGCAGGAAGGTGAGCAGCGCGCGATAGGCCGGCTGCACCTTGCCCTCGATCGCCGCGCGGGCTTGTTCGCGCAGCGCCGCCTGGTCAGAGGGTGAGACTGAGTCCGGCATGGTCTTGAACGGTTTCCAGAACTGTGTCGCCTGGGCGCTCCTGGCCTCTGCGATGTTGGAAACCGAGACATCGCGCCCAACCAGTGTCGCCTTTGGTGGGGTGAACCCTCTCGCCAAGCCCGCCCGCATGTTCACGGTCTCCTCGGCAAAGTAGCGGGGGATGTCGTTCAGCTGGGCGATGTAATTCTTGTAGTCCTGGGTCGTGTGAAAAGCCCGCGATGAGCCGAACCCCAGGTTTGCCCAAAACGAAGAGTCCGAATTGAACGGCTTTTCAAATTCGCGGAATATCTGCTGGTTGATCAGGGTGTCGAGCTGGTCGCGATAGACCGCAAAATTGACCGCTTCGTTGGCGGAGAGGTCGGCCCTGGAAATTCCGTCCAGCCTCGCGCGGACGTTCTGCCAATAGGCAAGGCGTCGCGCCTGGTGAGCCGCATCCACCCGAGGCTGGTGGTCTGGCAAGGGCGCCTGGCCCCGTTCCGAGCTGGGGAACTCCAGCTTCCGCCACGCCCATTCGGTTTTATAGATCGTCTGGAATTTCGCATCGGCCTGGCTAGGTGCGGCGCCTGCCGCGGCCGAGGTCAAAGCCAGCCCCACGAAGATCAGGCAGGCTAGCCGGCTTACGCGCATCACGCGTTCCCCCCCCATGCGGAATCTCACCCCCATCAGTGCACAATCTGCAGGCCTAAGACCAGCTGAGGAATATTGCAGCAGGGCAAAGCCCCTTGGCTGGCCGGACGGTTTGCGGAAGTGTCGCTTGGTTGGGATAGAGACGCCCTAATCATCCCGTCCGACAGGCTACCCATGACCCCCGATGACCGCGAATTCAACCTCGAACTCAGCCGCCGAAGGTTGCTTGCCTCAGCCGTCGGCATAGCGATGGCGGCTGATCTGGCCCAGGGCAACACAGCTGAGGCCGCAGAGGGCTCGAGAAGCCTCCCTGAAGGCCCCTCCGTCGCGGGGCTGCATCTTCAATTCGGGGCAGATGCCTCATCAGAGGTGGTGGTGTCTTGGCATGCTCTGGAGCCTGTGCATCGGGCCCGGGTCATGCTCGGGGATCTAAATGGCAGGCTGGACAAGGTGGTTGACGCTAAGTCCACAAGCTACACAGACGCCAAGTCCAAGCAGGTCGTCTACGCCTATCATGCTGCTGTCAGCGGACTTAAGGCCGATGCGGCCTACCTCTATGGTGCTGTCCATGACGGTGCCGAGCCAGAGTTTGGAACGTTCCGCACCTCGCCCCGGGGCCGCTCGCGCCTAACCTTCACCAGCTTTGGCGATCAGGGGACCCCCACGCTTGGCAAGCGATTTAAGCCTCCGGCCGGTGTCACGCTGCTCGACCCCCCTTTCGTCAACGACAATCTAGGCTCGCCCGCTGCGGCGGCCACCACACTGGGTGTGGAGCGCTTGCGGCCTATGTTCCACCTCTTCAACGGTGACCTATGCTATGCGAACCTGGCGGAGGATCGCGTGCGGACCTGGTGGGATTTCTGGGCGAACAACAGCCGCAGCGCGCGCAACCGGCCCTGGATGCCGTCACCCGGCAATCACGAGAACGAACTGGGCAACGGGCCGATCGGCTACCAGGCCTATCAGACCTATTTTTCTGTGCCCCAGGCCTCTGGCCAGACGGACGTCACCCGCGGGCTTTGGTACGCTTTCACGGCAGGCTCCGTGCGGCTGATCAGCATCGCCAACGACGATATCTCTTATCAGGATGGCGGTGACACTTACGTCCGGGGTTACTCAAGGGGTGCTCAGAAGGCCTGGTTGGAGCAGGAGCTGGCCACGTCGCGTGCAAACCGGGAGATCGATTGGATCATCGTCTGTATGCACCAGGTCGCGATCTCGACGGCGGACAAGTTCAACGGCGCCGATCTTGGAGTTCGCCAGGAATGGTCTCCCTTGTTCGATAAGTTCGGTGTCGACCTCGTGGTCTGCGGACATGAGCACCACTATGAGCGCTCGCACCCGCTGCGTGGCCATGAGGCGAATGAAACCTTGACCCCTCGCCCCGCATCGACGGCCACTGACGTGATCGATACCACCAAGGGAACGGTGCACATGGTCATTGGCGGTGGCGGAACCTCGCGCCCGTCTGAAGGGCTGTTCTTCAACCCACCGCAGTGTCGCGTGATCACAGGCGTTGGAGCGCCGAACCCAACAACGGGCAAGCGTCCGGCGGTCTATGCAACGGAAGACGCGCCCTGGTCGGCCGTGCGCAACGCGGCCCATTCCTATGGCTTTGCGGCTTTTGACCTCGATCCGGGAAAGCATCCCGGCGGTCTCACCTCGATCAAGGTGACCTATTACGATGTGGTTGGAGCCGACGGTCAGCTCGCGCCGTTCGAGACCTTCATTCTGCAACGCCCCAGGCGGGATTAGGCGGCTCGGCAGTTCGCAGGACGCACAGTCGACGCGCGCCCCAAGGGGTCGGCTTGTGCGTCCATCAGCGCCGTTTTTGATCCCCAGCGCAGCGCCTTGGAATGTCGGCGTATCGACTTGGCCCAGCCGTGTACCTCGACGGCGCTGGCAGCCGCTGGAGGCCTCACGCGCTGCGCGCGCCCTCAAGCTTTCTCAGCCCGCGCCGTCGAATAGACGGGCGAACCCCCGTCTTCAGGCTCGCCTCGGGCCCCTCTCGCGAGCATCCTTCGATGTCGCTGAAAGGCGCATCGATGCGCCGTATCGTAAAGCCCGTCGCTCAAGACCGGTTTGTCGAGACTGTGCTGGGCGGTCTCAATCGCAGCGCTGAGGCCGCCTGGATCGTCGCGCAGCGTTTCGTCTGGGTTTGCCGAACGGTGAATGCCTTATTCGTTGCGGCGCCAATATAGCTAATCAAATATGTATAAATCGCCGATCCTCGAGGTGGATACGGCAAATTGTCAACAAGATCTAAAGTAACAATTCGTAAACCAATGTATATTGGTAAAGGTTCTATTCATCATAGAAATTGACTACGGTTTAATTCTGCTCTGCGTAAGTCAAGATGACTGCTCAGGGAATAGTTATGACTATCGGTACTGTGAATCCAAGTTTTCCAGCTGGTACCAACATGGACCAGTTTGACGTCGGCCTTCTGGCCGCGGGCACGCTCAGCGCTCAGAGCAGCACGAGCTACAAGGTGACGATCGGAAACGAAGCCGTGGTCGTTAGCGGCACGGGGTTCACCTTTGATGGCAGTGGTAACCCCACCGGCGGGACGGTCACCTCGATCCAGGACCAGTACCTCGGCGCCGTAAATTTCGACCTGACCAACTTCTCCCTGTCGGTCGTGACCCTCCAGGCGCTCGCGGCCGCCGACAACAACGCCACGCTGATGAGCGACCTGTTCTCGGGACACGACACGCTCATCGGTGGGCCGAACGGCGATCTTCTACGTGGCTTTGGCGGGAACGACTCGATCATTGGAGGTGCGGGCGACGACACCTTGATCGGCACCGCTGGCCACGACACGATCGATGGCGGCACAGGTCACAATGCGATCACCTTAGGTGGTGGCAATGACGTGATCATCATCCGACAGGGCCTGTCGAATCCAACGACCCAGGCGTTTGATACGATCACCGGCTGGGGTTCTACCGACGCCCTGTCGTTCGCCTATGGCCCCTCGGGGGCCTCGGATATCGCCAAGACCACGGCAGCCGATTACGCCTCCGCTCTGACTGCGGCAAATGCGCTGATTGCGGCGGGCACGGACAATATTGTCATCACCGCCGTTGGCTCAGATCTCTACGTCTTTGCCGACAGCGCCAACGATAACGGCGTCGCTGACGACGTGGTTATGATCAAGGGCCACGTCCTTTCAGATCTCAGCGTCAGCAATTTTACGCTTTCGCCTGCGCCACCTCCGCCGCCCGTATCGCCGCCGCCCGTGTCACCACCTCCGGTCTCGCCGCCCCCCGTCTCGCCACCGCCCGTGTCACCACCTCCGGTCTCGCCGCCCCCCGTGTCGCCGCCGCCCGTGTCACCACCTCCGGTCTCGCCACCGCCCGTGTCGCCACCGCCTGTGTCACCGCCTCCGGTCTCGCCGCCCCCCGTCTCGCCACCGCCCGTGTCGCCACCGCCCGTGTCGACACCGCCGGTTTCGCCACCACCTGCGCCAAGTGGGGGCTCCTCCGGATCGGCTTCGACCAGCGCAAGCACGCCGCTGACCCTGACGCCGGCGGCCTTCGTTACGGGTTCGTCTTCGATCCTGCGCCTGAGTTCGTCGTCTGCGGCCGCAACGTCTCCGCTCTCAAGCCTGAGCACCAAGCTCGCGGCGGGTACCCTCACGGCGGATGCGGCGCTGAAAGGCGCGATCGCCCTGGCTGGCGGAACCACGTCGGTTGCGACGATGACCTATGAGTTCTTCACGGGCAGCGCACCGAGCGCCGCAGGCATCGACTATCTGGTCTCACCGACCAGCTCGAACCTCAACAACCTGAATTCGGCTTACTATCAGGGGTTCAGCGTCGAAAACCGCTATATGAATTTTGCGGTGGGCCTCGGGAAAGTCGGTGCGGGCGCTGCGAATTTCCAGGCGCACTACGGTTCTCTGAGCCTCAACGACGCCATGACCCAGGCCTACACGACGATCTTTGGCTCAGCGCCGATCGCCGGTAAGGTCGATGGGCTTCTGAATGCGATCGTGACCTCGAACGGTGTGTCGGAGACGCGCGCTCAGTATTTTGCCGAGTTTGGTCAAGATGGTCTGACCGGCATTGGCACGAAGGCCGCCATGGTGGGCTGGCTTCTTGCCCAAGCCCAAAGCGCCGACGTTGGAACCTATGCCCAGGCCAACGATGCGTTTCTCACCGACGTGGCGCTACACAATGCCGCTTTCGGCGGTGACATCATCGCCACCTACGCTAAGCCAGGCTTTGCATACGTGGCGCCTGCGACGGCGACGAGCAGCGGATCGTCAGGCTCAGCATCGACACTGAGCCTTACGCCGGAGGCCTTCATCGCAGATTCAGCATCGATTTTGCGGCTCAGCGGGTCATCGCCGGCAGCCACAGCTGTGCTTGGGAGCCTGACCACCCAGCTCACGTCTGGCGCGATTACGGCAGATGCCGCGTTGAAGGCCGCCATCGCTCTGGCTGGGGGAACCACGTCGGTTGCAACGATGACTTACGAGTTTTTCACCGGGAGTGCGCCGAGTGCGGCGGGGATGGACTACCTGGTCTCTCCGACAAGTCCGAACGCGAATAACCTGAATTCCAGCTACTACCAGAATATCAGCGTTGAAAACCGCTACATCAACTTTGCGGTGAGCCTCGGAACCGCCGGTGCGGGCGCGACGAATTTCCAGGCGCACTATGGCGCTCTGAGCCTCTCTGACGCCACAGCCCAGGCCTACATGACGATCTTTGGTTCTGCGCCCACCGCAGCTAAGGTCGATACCTTGCTGAATACCTTGGTGACCTCGAACGGCGTGACGGAAACGCGGGCTCAGTACTTCGCCGACTATGGTCACGATGGTCTGACCGGTATTGGCACGAAAGCTGCCATGGTGGGTTGGCTTCTGGCGCAGGCCCAGAGCGCTGACGTGGGCACCTACGCCCAGTCCAACGACGCCTTCCTTAGCGATGTCGCCCTTCACAATGCCTCGTTCGGCGTCGATATCATCGGCACGTATGCTCAGCCTGGCTTCGTCTATCATCCAGGCTAGGCGAATGCCTCAAGCGGATGCGCGTGTCAGGCGGCGCGCGGATCCCCCCCGGCGTTAGAGTCTGCATCTTGCAATATCGCGGGCAATATCTGAATTGCTGGCGTGCGCGTTGTTCTCGACACGTCGGCGATGGTCGCCGCAATCCGCAGCAATGCGGGCGCGTCTAATCGCTTGTTGGCTGCAGGGCTGTAGCGACGGGTGACCATGTTGGTCTCGACACCATTGTTGATCGAGTTCGAGGCGGTAATGATTCGGACCGAGCACCTCGAAGCGTCAGGCCTCACGCCCGAGGATGTAGGCTCGATTCTAGATGCGGTCGCGGCGACGGCTGAGCCGGTGCGGTTGGCGTTTCTCTGGCGGCCGGCAGTGCGCGATGCGGACGACGATATGGTTCTGGAGACAGCGGCCAACGGTCAGGCTGAGGCTATAGTGACCTTCAACAAACGAGACTTCGAAAAGGTCGCAGAACGGTTCGGAGTCGAGGTGCTGTCGCCCCGCGAGGCCCTGCAGAGACTGGAGCCATCAAGATGAGAAAGAGCAATTTCGCGCTGCGGCTTCAGCCGTCGCTAATGGAGGAGGCCCGCAAGGTGGCTGATGCCGAAGGCGTGGCGCTGAACCAATTGATCAACGTCGCTGTGGCCGAAAAACGGTCGGCAATCCGAACGGAGAGCTACTTTTCCGAGCGGGCTGCAAGGGCGGACGTTCTCAAAGCGCTCGACATTCTCAAGAAGGCTGGAGCCGGCAAGAACCCCGTAAAGGGTGATGAGCTATAATTGACGCGTTCATGCCGGTCGTTGGGCCCCGGACCTGGCGGCGCGGGTTTGGACATCATGCGCGGGTAAGGCAAATAGCTCGTCGAGTGTCTCGCCAATCCTTGCGACGGCAGCGTCAGTTGGCGGAACGCCAAGGCTGCGAAGTTCCGCGCCGATGGTCCGGCCCACATCGAGTGCAGCGCTGGCGCTGACGGATGCGTTCATGAGTTCGGTCAGCCTCTCAACGTAGCGATCCGACCGAAACGTCGCCGTCGCCCACTCGCGTGCCTTGGCGCCCATCGTGCGTCGAAGGTCCTCATCGTCAGCGAGCCCCCTCAATTTCTCAGCCAGGCTGGCAATCGGGATGTCGGCGGGGACTTTGCAAACCAGCGCGTCCGGAAGGCCGGCATAGAAGCCTGCGTCCGAAACGATAAGCGGTCTGCCACTGAGGAGGCCTTCAATTGCGGAGCCAGAAGCCCCTTCAAGAACGGGGTTCCTCAGGCAGCAGATCAAATCGGCATTCTCGAGCTCGTGGCGAAGGGCCTGATCACTGACGCTGCCCAGAATGGTGAGGTCCTTGATCCCGACGTCGGCCGCAATCTCTTCAAGGCGCTGGCGTTCGCCGTCCTCGATAGGTCCCGCGAGCCGATATTCGATCCGGCCCTGAAGGCCATCTGAGCCCAGGGCCTCAATCACGCGATCGACGCACTTGTTGGGGTTCATGACTCCCACTGTCAGCGCCACGATTTGGGACCGGTCGCGCTTGGGTAATTCGCCCACGCCGCGACCCTGAAAGGGCAGGTCTGCGACGCTGACGGGGCCTGCGCAGCTCGCCAGCAGTCGATTCGCGTAAAACTCAGCGTGAGCGAGTGCGCCAATGCACCGGCGTCCAATCCATTCGGTCATCGGTACCGACCTGGCGGAGGCCGCAAGCGTGAGGGTCTCTGAAACCGCCAATCGTGCGGTCTCCTTCGCGTGCGCCCCATAGGTATCGACGATCGTGCGCTGGGCGACTTCTGGGCTGAGCCCATGGGCCGCAAGCCAGCCGCGGAAGAGGTTATAGAGATAGAAATCATGAAATATGCCCACGCAGGGCGCGTGATCGAGAAGATGGAAAATGCCGCCGTGAAACAGAAAATTGTCACCGACGTTGACGACGATCATGTCGAAGTCGGCGCGCATCTGGTCGGGCGTCAGATCGCGCCAAAATACCGTCGTTGCGTTCGAGGCATGTAAAGGTTCGCCCTCAGGGCGCTCCCACTCCAAACCGATCAAGGTCACGTCGTGACCGATCTTTTGGAGCAGATCGGTGATGACAATGCTCACGCGGCCAATTGCGGAGCGTTGAACGCGCGGCGTCGCCCAACCGATCTTCATGGAGCGCCTTTGAATTTGACGAGGATCAACAGCTTCACGCGACCGGCAACTGGCCGACAAGGCCGCTGTCCTCACGAAGGAAAACCAGGTTGATCGAGTCCTGCATCAGCGCGCGATCAAGCGTAATCGGCGAACACACCCCGGTGGGTTCGGAGATTGCGAACGCCCTAAATCCATAGGCGGCAAAAGCTGACCACCACGTCTCAGGTGAGACCCCCAGTCGTTCCAAATGCGACGGACCGAATTCCGCGATAATCGCCATCGCAGGGTTGGCGTCAATGTGACCGCTCATTCCCGCCAGCACGTCGAGCTCTGCGCCTTCGACGTCGATTTTCACCACATTGAGCTGGCCCGTCTGTGAAATGGCGTCGTCCAGTCTGACGACTTGTACGTCGATTTTCTGGCTGCCGGCGCCTTCATCGCTTGGCAGTTCATAGAGCGAGCTGTGGCCAATGATCGGGCTGACGTTGAACCGCATGGTCTCGTTGGCGCGGCCGGCTGCGGCGGCATGGACATCCACCCAGGAAAGCCCGTTCAGGTGCAGGGTCTTTTCGAGTTGCCGACGTACCGTAGGGTCGGGCTCGAAGGCGTGCACCTTACCGGTGTGTGCCGTCGCGCGAGCGCATGCGACGGTGAGCAATCCCACATTTGCGCCGACGTCTGCAACGATCATCCCTGGCTTGATCAACGCGCGAAGCACTCGCCTGGTGCCTGCCTCCAAGCCGCCAGACGGTGCATTGACGACCATGGTGGTGAAGACCGGCTCTGAGCGAGGCAACATGACGTAGCCATCGGCGAGCCGGGCCGCATAGGATTCGCTGTCAAATTCGATGAGCGGCCGAATCTTGATCTCGAGCTCGTCAAACCGAGGACCCAAGATCGATTGTAGCTTGCGCAGCTCGCCATCTGACACCGCTGCCGCCATTGCACGCGCCTGGCGGTCTGCCTGAAGTTCCCGCAAAATCGCCTCTTGGCGTGCAAGGGTCTCGGTGAGCAACTTTAATTGCGCCGCGGCCTGCATGGATTGCTCGGCGGCCTGTCTGGCCTGTTCGGCGACTTGTCGGGCCTGCTCGGCGGCCTGATGAGATATCTGATCCTGCATCTCGGCGAGCGAGGCCCGAACCTGGAGCAGCTGGTGGTCGGGCGATGCGAGGAGGAAGCGCCGGGCATAGTCGGCCAAATTGAAGACCCAGCCGAACAGGCGACGCTTCAAGCTTGGCGGTGTCGGTAAGGATGACGCTCGCGGCGGATTTACGGCCTCGATCGGCGCGACATCGGCCGCATCGAGCACCTCTTCGTCATGGTATTGTTTCGCCATGGCCTGCTGAATGCTCAAGCTCAGCCTTAGCCGGTGCATAGGCCCCACCTTCCTTGCGCGGTTGAACTAGTGGGGGCCGTGGGCGTAGGCGAGTTCAGCTGCGGTTCCCACCAGGCTCACAGAAGAACCATCAGCGAAGGTGAATGTGACACTGTCCAACGGAACAGCGCCATGGGGACCAAAGATGTCGGCGTCGTAGACAACGAGATCCCTGCCACTCACAAGCACCTCCCAATGCGGCGCGTTGGAGATGAATTGCGAAATCGCGCTGTCGATAACAGGATCGTGGAATAGGGGCTGGGACAACGGCGCGGCGGTTGCAGAGGTGGGCGTATAGACCGCGGTCGTGGCTGGCGCAGACACGACAGTTGAGGCTGGCGCCTCAGCGGCTACCCCGCCCGCATCCGTCGGCGCAGGGGCTTGCGGCAGTCCAGAGGTCGCAGTCGATGGAGTAGACGTGGCTTGGGCCACTGCCGCCGCGACATGCAGCCCGTTTTTCACGAGGCCAACGACGAGGTCAGATAGCGCGCCGTTGAGCGCGATGACCGGATGATCCTGGGTTATCAGCCCTTGTAACAAGGCACCGGCGTCATCGGCGGGAAGTGCCACGGGCAGGGCGGCCGCCAGGAAAACGCCATCGAAATTGGTTGGTCCGTTGAAAAGCGCCGGCGTAACGATGGCGGCGCTGGCGACCAACATCCGCAAAGGCTCAGTCGGTGCAAGGCTGATCGAAATGTCAGCCGCTGCCGGTTCGACGGTGGACGCGGTGATGGATTGTGCGAAATGTTCGATTGGCGCATTCGCTGTCGATAATGTGACTGCGCTCGCCTCTGCCCTTACCGATTTCACGGGGCTCTGCGAAACGCTGCTTGCCTGAGACAGCACGTCCACGTCGCCAATCGCCTGATCCGTGACGGATGGGACGAAAGCAGCCTGCGGCGATGCGATGGACAAGGCCTGGGGTTCCGTGGCCAGAACAGCGCCGGCCACCAGCGCTGCGGCCTGGACCGTATCGAAATCCGAGGAGAGCGTTTCGCTCGCGCTTTTCCCGAGGATCTGCAGCAACCCACTGAAACGTCGCGGCTCGGCCCTATCGTGAACATCAGCGGCCTTGGCTTCGCTGCTGTGGAGGAATGCAGACCCCACAAGCATGATCAAAAGCGCAGCAGGATGTAAGAAGATGTTGCCGGTCTTCGGTTTCGGCTTTGCCAGAGCAAACAGGTCGCTGGAAATCAGGTCCCGGACGAGCGACGCAAAATTGTCGCCCCGCGCGACACGTTCATAGCCGAAGCCATCGATGATGAACTCGCCGTCAATCCGAGCAAAATGGATGAAAATCTCGCCGCTGTCGTGGCGACAGAAGACAAACCACGGATCGCCTTCGTCAGTAACGCCCTCTTCGGTTTCCAGGTGCAGACCGGCTTGAGCCAACGCACTCTCGACCCGATAGAACTCGGCAAGCTCGCTTTGCGTCCAACCAGGTTGGCGCACGAAACGGCGTTGAAACTGCAGAACCTGCGCCATGGCCCCTTATCCGCGCAATCGCGCCCAGAATCCAGATCAGTCGTCGAAGAGTATCGCGTGCGTTAGAGGGTCGTAATAGCGCATCAAACCGCGCACAAAAACAGGCGCAGCGATACCGAGGGCTTCTGCCCATTGCAGATAGCGATCGGGCGGAATGCGACCACGACCGGTTTCGAGCTGAGAAATAAAGGTGTAATACTCGGCTCCAACCTTCAAAGCCAACTCACGTTGCGAAAGGCTCGCCTTCTCACGCAAGTCTTTCAGCCACCGCCCGCCTTCGCGGCGGAGGTCTTGCACGTCGAGTGCGGAACGCTTCTGGGGATTGCCGTACATAGAAGTGCCTCTGAACGCGGCGGGTAACAAAACACCGCCTATTAGACTAGCTGTGCGGCATCCCCCATACAAGCGCTCATTAGGACTTTGCTGTACGCCCGGTTTGCAAGCCAGCCGGACGCGCAACCTCATCGCTCAATCCCAGCGTCTGCCAAGGGTCCTCCGCGCAGGTTAGGCTTTGATTAAGGAAAGAACTTTACATCCCGACAGCACCTTCATATCGAAGTGCAGCGATGGGGGAATCCTGGCCAGTATGATCGCTCGCCGGCGTTCATAATTGTGAAGATTTAACAACCGCGACGCGATTGTGCGAATACCTAATGGCGGCCACTTGCCAGGGTATGAAGTATGCTGTAGTTCGAATCCGTGGGGTTAGGCGGTCGCATTGCGCCGCCGCCCCGAAAGTCTTCAGGAGAGTGAAATCAAATGCCTTATTCCGCAGCTCAGCTGACCACGTTCTACACCAACGAGAATCTTGGAATTCAGCCCAGTGCGGCGGAAGCTCTTCTGCTGCAGGCCTATGCGACGCAAAACGCGAGCGGCGCGCTTTCCGACGCGGCGACAATCGCCAACGTCTTGGTGTTTGCGCAGGACAAGACCGATGTGGCGCTGGCCACCTACCAGTTCTTCACGGGCGCATCGCCGACCTTAGCCGGCCTGGCTTACCTGGTTCATGGCGGTGGTAACGCCAACGATCTGAGCAGCGCCTACTACGCGGGTTTCAATAAGGAAAACCGCTATTACAACTTCGCGATCAATCTCGCGACGGCCAGCGCGAGCGCGGCCGGCTTCGCGGCGTCTTACGGACCTCTGACGTTTGCCCAAGCGGTCGTTGCGGCCTACGAGCAAATTGTCGGCAGTGGTGTGGTGGGTGCAACCCAAGTAGCCGCTGCTGAGGCGTCGATTATCTCCTCGCAGTCCTTCTTCGCTGCCGTCGCTGCACAGCGTGCCGTTGGCGCCAACCAGGACATCGCGACCAAGGCGATCATGATCGGCTACATCCTCGAAGAAGCGCAAAAGGCTGACATCGGGATCTACGCCAAGGCGATCGACCAGTTCGTGACGACTTTGGGCAACACGGGAACGGCGACCACCGGCAACCTCCTGACGCTCTATCCGCCCGCCAATCAGCCGGGTGTGACCTTCACGCTCACCGCGGGAATCGATAATTTTGCCGGCAGCAACGGCAATGACACGGTCAATGGCGTTCAGTCAGGGTTGACCCCGCTTGACAACATCAATGGCGGTGGCGGCAACAACGTTTTCAACTTGATCGACAATTTGGCGATCTCGGGCGTTCCGGCCAGCGCGATCCTCACAAATTTCCAAACCATCAATCTGGAATCCGCGGTTTCGGTCACCTTCAGTTCGGCGGCCGATGCTGGCGCGCTGGCGTTGAATTCAATTTCCGGCGGCGCCGCTACTCTTACGGCGGCCACCTCAACCAACGTGAGTTCGACCTCGACGGGCGGCGCGTCCGTTACGGGCGGCGCGAATGTTTCCGTTGCGGATACGGGTGGTGTTGATGTCGTCACTGGCGCTGTGGGGGCCATTGCGGTCGCTGATGCCGCTCAGGCGGCGAACAACGTCACTGTCAGCGGCGGTACCTCGGTAAGCGTATCGGTTACGGGCAGCACCGGTGGTGCGATTGCGATTGGCGGAACGACCGCTCCGACTGGATCTGTTACCGTCAGTGAGGCCGTATCGACCGCGGCGGCGACTGGAGCGACGATCGCAGTGACCGGCGGCACGACAGTTGGTGTCACGGAGACCTCTGCCAACGCGAAGAATACAACCGTCACCTTCGGTGCGGTTACCGTTACGGGTACCGCGAATACGACGGCGGTTTCAGTGACTGAATCGGCGGCTGCAACGGCATCGGCGACTGTTGCGGGTGTTGTCGATAGCGCAGTGGCCATCACCGATCTCAATGGTGCGAGTGCAACTCTGGCCGGAACCATCGCGACCGTCAGCCTGACGAATGTCGCCAGTGCGACGATCACGGATGGTGCGCTCTCCACCTTGTCGTTCGCCGGCACGGATGGTGCGGTGACCATTACCGACAACCTGACCAAGGCAACGGCAACGACCCTGGCGCTCAACCTGACCTCAGCGAAGTCGGGCGGGATCGTTGATGCCAACAACGAGATCTCGACGGTCAACATCACTGAAAGTGGCAATTCGACGCTGACGGGCATCACCGATACGGGCCTGAAAACGGTTACCGTCGCTGGCACGGGTGGTTTGACCATTGATGCCTTCAATGCGGCTGTAACGAGCCTCACCATCTCCGGCGCAGCCGGTCTGACCGGTACGGCTGGCGCTCCGCTCAACGTTTCGGGTGGTGCTGCGACGCTGACAATCACAGACAGCTCCTCGGCGGCCGTCAACGTCAAGATTGCAGGTAGTCAGACGTTTGCCGGCGCGACAAGTTCTGGAACAGACACCGTGACGATCTCGGCTGATGCCAATAAGGCGATCGCGGCGGGCACAGCCATCAACAACGAGATCATTCTTTCCGGCGTGGGTACTGCCTTCTTGGACGTTGCGACGAAGACCCAAGGGAATATTTCCGGCTTCACGGTTCTTGGTACCGATGCTGGTTCCTCGGGTGTGTTCGATCTCAAGTACCTGCCGACGATCACCTCAATTGACGTCACGGTAGCCGCAGGCGGCGGTGTTCAGTTCATCAACGTCGTGAATGGTACGGCTTTGTCGATCGACGCGGCGATCGTCGGCGGCGTGACCTACCAGCTCGCTGACGCCACTGGTGCAACGGACTCGGCTACAGTTACCATCGGTACTGCAACGACCAGCGGGATCACCACCACGGGTCAGCTGACGCTTCAGGACAGCACACTGGTTGGCCTCGGCAACGTAACCATCAACTCGACCAGCGCTCCCGTTGTCTCGCCGGCACTGCCCGTGACCAACGTGGTCTCGGTCCTGAACGATACAGGCCTCACTTCGTTGACCCTCACGGGCATTGCGAACACCACCATCAGCAGCCTGATTGATAACGGCAGCTCCTTGACGGTGACCAACGCCGGGACCGGTGTGCTTGATAAGATCTCGTTGCTCAACGCAGCAAATGATCCAAACCTCAAGACGCTGAACCTGAACGGCAACGTTGAGCTTACTTCGGCGACCCTCCAGAGCACTGCTGGTGTGACGATCAGCGGCGCGACCGATAACGCTGCAGTGACCCTGACGTTGACTGGGGCAGCGACCGGCAAGACCGATGTGGTTACGCTGGGTAATGGCGCGGTTACCGTCACCGACACCGGTGCCGGCACGGTGAACATCACGGCGGGTACGGGGGCGGACAGCATCACCACCAGCGGTGCTGGCAGTGTCAGCATTACTCTCGGTGGCGCAACGGTGGGCACCGATACCGTTTCGGTAACCAACGCCACTTCGGCAACGATTGTCATCGCCGCTGGTGCGAATAACGTCTCGGCAACTGGTGCCGGTGTCAACTCCGTCACGATCGGTGCTTCTGGTGCCTCGGCTGAAAACGTTACCTTCGGTACCGGTACCAATACTGCGGTGTTGGGGGCGCACACTGGGGCAGATAACATTTCGGTTGCGGCTAAGTTGGGCATCTCGGCGATCATCACGGGCCTCAATGGAACCGCGACGAGCGCTGACAAGATCACCTTCCTGGGTGATGGGCTCGCAGCCGGCCCTGTGGTGGTGTTCTCGACCACTGCAATTAACGCCTACGCCAACGGTCACGCACTGGACTCCACCCAATTGAGCACAGCTCTTGCTGCGATGTTTGATACGGTTGGGAACCTCGGCGCGGGCTTGGCGCAACACACGATTGGTGAATTCAACTTCCAGGGCAACACCTACATCGTCGAGCAAGCCAATGCCCTTGGCACGCCGGTCGGTGCTGCTGACACGGTCGTTGAACTGATTGGCACGGTGCCGGTAACGGCGCTTTCAATCGGCGCGCTCGGCGTGCTCGCGCTCCACGGCTAAGTCCGTTGGCTCAGCCCCTCCAATAGGAGGGGTAGAGTTGAGATTAAGGGCGTCTCGCTTCGTGCGGGGCGCCCTTTTTTTCGTGCGCAATTAGGTGCGACGTCGAGGTGGCCAACGTATTGTCCGTTGAGAACGAAGATGGCCGATGTAACTGTGGGGGCCTCTAAACTTCGAAATTCAACGGGCCAGGATGCACACTCAGGATTGGACTGCCGGTTACGTTTCGGACCTGGCCTACACCTTCGGCTACTTTCCCGAACTCAATCCCTTGAGGGCACGCTTTGCGCTCCTCAATAAGGGTATTGCCGTTCCCGGATTTGAATCGGGATGTGAGCTCGGCTTCGGTCAGGGCGTCAGCATCAATATGCACGCAGCAGCGGCGACCATGCCGTGGTGCGGAACCGACTTTAATCCTGCACAAGCTGCCCTTGCCCGCGACCTCGCCGTTGCCTCCGGCGCAGGCGCTCGGCTCTGGGACGAAGCGTTTGGCGATTTTTGTCATAGATCCGATCTTCCAGACTTCGACTACATAGGGCTGCATGGGATCTGGAGCTGGATTTCAGATGCTAACCGTGCGGCTGTAGTGGGTTTCCTGCAGCGCAAGCTGCGTCCCGGTGGAATTGTTTACATCAGCTACAATACCCAACCCGGCTGGTCCGCTTTTGCGCCGCTGCGGCATTTAATGACGGAACACGCCGATGTCCTTGGGGCGCGTGGCACCGGCACAGCGCAGCGGATTGAAGGGGCATTGGACTTTACGGAACGGCTTATGGGGACGAAACCCAGCTATCTGCGAGCCAATCCGAACGTCGAGGAGCGGTTCAGAAGCCTGCGGTCTCAGAACCGGAACTACGTCGCCCATGAATATTTCAATCGTGACTGGAGCCCGATGCATTTCAGCGATGTCGCAGCGTGGGTTGCTCCGGCGAAACTGACCTTTGCGGCTTCTGCACATCTGTTGGACCATGTGGACGCGTTGAACCTGACCGCCGAGCAACAGGCGTTGCTGGGGGAGATCGCCGATGCGGATTTTAGGCAGTCGGTGCGGGATTTCATGACCAATCAGCAATTTCGGCGCGATCTTTGGGTGAGGGGACCCAGGCAGCTTTCGGCGCTGGCTAAGGCTGAAGCGCTCCGGGCGCAGTCCGTTTTGCTTATCTCTGAGCCTGCAGATGTTTCCCTGAAGGTCGCGGGTGCGCTGGGCGAGGCGACGTTGTCTGTTGGGGTCTATGGGCCAATCCTCGATGAACTGAGCGGCTACAAAATGAAGACCATTGGCGAGATCGCTGCGGGTGTTGAGGCCAAAGGCATTGCACTGGCCCAAGTCATCGAAGCGATAACGGTTTTGGCAGGTGGACAGCATCTGGCGCTGGTTCAGGACGAAGCTGTCGCAAACCGTGTCCGACCGCAGACGGATCGGCTGAATGCTCACCTTCGTGATCGCGCGCGTGGCGATGGAGAGGTGACGGTTCTGGCGAGCCCTTTGACCGGGGGTGGAGTTCCCGTTTCGCGCTTTGACCAGCTGTTCCTGGAGGCCTTGGGATCGGGTCGCCAAAACCCAAACGAGTGGGCGGCCTATGTTTGGGGAGTCCTTTCGCGCCAAGGGCAGAAGATTATCAAGGATGGCGTGACCCTGCAGAGCGCGGAAGCAAACCTCGCAGAGCTTGAAGCCAAAGCGAGCGACTTCAACAAAAAGGCGCTACCTGGATTAAGGGCGCTGGGGATCGCTTAGAGCGCCCCGAACGTTTGATCGCTTGCAGCGGTCGTCACGAGCGTGCGCGCAGGATATAGAGCGCCAGCGAATGGGTTGTACCTGAGCCTCTTATGGAGCGAATTGTGGATAGCGAAGAAATCATTCGGCAGGCGAATGCGGCTCGGCTGGAGCAGACGGCTCACATGCTGGCGTTGGAGAACCTTGTGGTTCGTCTGGCCGCCGTCGTTGAAACGACCCATGTGGGGGCTTTGCAGTTCCAAGTCGCTATCGCACCAGACGCGCCGGAAGATGCCAAGACGCTGAATGAGGCGGTCAATCGGCATTTGAAGCTGCTTATCGGACGCGCGCTTACAGAAGCGGCGCGTGACACGCTGCCTAGCGTCGCCCCGCAACACTAAGTCACGCGGGACATCATTCAATCACGCGTTTCCTGGGGCCGACAGATCGTCGCTCGAGGCTCTGTGTCCCATGTCGTCCGCGTTCATAGGCTTCACGCCACCAAAGCGGTTTAAGGCTTCTTCTTCGGTGCCGCCGCCGCTGCGGCCGCTTGGGCGGCTGCAGCGTCGCTCTGTTCTAGCGTCGAATAGATCGAGCGGATGGGTGTGTCGGTGTTCAGAGGTTCAGGCGGCAGTTCCGGTCCATTCGGCCGCGCCAGCGCAATGCTCGCCGGCGGTTCTGGCCCCAGCGGCTTCGCGATCAGCGCTTCAATCGTGCGGACCGGCAGTTCCAGGGGGGTTGCGCCGCTATTGCGAACCCGCTTGAAATTGGTTGCCGGATCATAGGCCGCCGTGCCGGGCGAGAACATCTGAGCCGTCAGGACGCCTGAGGCCGCCAGGAGTTGGACGCGACTGACATATTCGGCCGCATGGACGCGCGTGAGGTTCTGTTGAGCGTTGGAAAGCTCGAGTTCTGCGTTCAGGACCTCGATGGTGGAACGCAGAGCAAACTTCTGCTCTTGCCTGGCCCCGGCAAACGCCAGCTGATCGGCGATGACTTCGTTTTGTGCGGTCGTCAGTTGCTGGCGAAGCGCGACAAGCTGCTCCCAGGCGCTAGAGACTTCCTGAATGACCTGTAGTCGGGTGTCGTCGATCGTCAGTCGATCTCGATTGTTCTCTTCAAGGCTTCGCCGGATGCCCGACTGGATCTGGCCGGCGCTGAAGAGCGGTTGGCTCAAGGTGATCGAGGCGGAATGAACATTGTCGTAGGGGCGCGGTGCATAGGGGACTTCTGGCGCACGCTGTAGATCATATCGCGCTGTGACGGTTGGATTGCGCTCAGCCTTGGCGGCCGCAAGGGCTGCGCGCGAACTCTGTTCGACAAAACGGGCACCTTGAAGCTGGGGATTGTTCGCCTCGGCGGCATCAAGCGCGTTTTCGAAGGTTTTTGGGAGCGTGGTGACCGTTGTTGGCTGTGCAAGCTGGCCGGGGTTTTGACCCACAATCCCAAAATATTGAGCGCGCGTCGTTCCAAGCTGGGCCTGGGCAGTGAGAAGCTGGGTGTTGGCTTGCGCCAGACGCGCCTTTGCTTGCGCCAGGTCGGTAATCGTTACTTCGTGGACATCAAACCGAGCTTGGGTGTCTGAAAGTTCCTTGGTGAGCGCTGCGACCGTATCGCGGTTGATCGCCAGAAGCTGCTCGTCTCGCAAGACCCCGACGTAGGCGGCCACAACACGTTGGATCAAATCCAGTTCATAGCGCCTCAGCGTTTCACGCCCGGCTTTGATTTGAGCGTCGGCGGCACGCACGCGATCGGTCACGCGCCCGCCGGTAAAGACGGGTTGGACGATGGAGAGGGCTGAACTTTGGGTATTGGCGGTGGCTGAGCCGACGCCGCTGCGCCGGTCGTAGTATTTTGTCGCGCCCGTGGAGGCCGAAATGTTCGTGCCGAACCCTGCGCGGGACTGAACGTAACTTTCGTCAAGCGCGCGCAAGGCGGCGCGTTGCGCCTGCAGGCCGGGGTTGACCTGATAGACGTAGGCGATCACGTCGCCCAGCGTCTCAGCCTTGGCGGGGCCAACGCCAAGGGCTGCGCCGGCCAAGGCAAGCAGTGCAAAATTTCGAACGCGTCGCGACATCAACATCCTATAGGGGTAAAAAAACGCCCCTGAAATGGCGGCCCGGCACCTCAAGACAGCAAACAGTCTATGGTCGCCGTCCAGGTCAAGCGCCGTTGGTCCCAACGGCGCTTCGCCGCGCGGCCCTTCTGAGCGGTACGGGCAGAATTTTCGAACAGATCCGTTAAGCCTTCGGTCAGCGCCTGAACTGTGGGCTCGCACACCCGTCCTGTTTCCTCGGTGACCATTTCAAGCAGTCCGCCGGAATCCAGCGTTGTCAGAACGGCCTTTCCAGCGGCAAACGCCTCCATGGTGACGTAGCCTAACGAGTCTTCATCAAAAGGCAGGTATGCGACCGCGCTGGCCGTGTTGACCCATTGGGCGATCTGGCTGCGAGGATGGAAGCCAAGGCGAAGTTCAACCCGGCCTTGAAGGCCAAGGGTCTCGATGAGGGCTTCAAGTTCGCCGGCGTAGTCGGCGCTGTCAGGCGGCCCGGCCACGACCAGGCGGCCAGAGCCTGGAACCTTCGCCATCGCTTCGATGAGGAGATGCTGGCGCTTGCCCGGGCCAATCCGTCCGCCTGCGAAGATGAAGTCTGAGGGCTCGCCGCCGATGAAAAGTTCGCCGTCATTGAGCGGGGGATAAAGCACGTTTGAGGTGACGCCATTGTAGCGCTGCATACGCGCTTGGGTGACCGGGGAATTCACCCAGATGGCTTTTGCCTGCGCAAAGCACTGATTGTCTGCATTGCGGATCACCTTGCGGATCTCGCCATCGCGCCCGCTCGCCGCAAGTCCTTGGCCGGCGTCGCCAAGGTCGTAGGCCTGCCGAAACTGGTGCAGGACCCAGAGAATTTTGTGGTTGTGTGGAATAAGATAGGCTGGAAATTTCAGACCAATGACGCGATCGGCATTCCAGAGCCGAAGCTGGCGATGGATGAGAACCTCATCAATCAGCCGCTCGCTTGGCTCCCATTTGAAAGGCAAGCGCAGCAGTTCGCTCTCAACACCCGGGACAGCATTGAGGTGACGCACCAGATTGTCCGCCAGCGCCTCTGCGCCGCCCCGAATGAAGGGCGCTGCATTGTTGAGAACGAGCACCTTCATGCCGTCATCACTTCAACGACATGGTCCCAGTTGATGCTGAGTTCGGTGATCCGGCGGCCGTTGGCTTCGCCCATCCGGCGGGCCAGTGCGCGATCGTTGAAGAGCTGGTCAAAGCGCTGCGCAATCTGCCTGGGTTCAGGGGCACAGATAAAACCGTTCACACCATCTCGGACCAATTCCAGCACCCCGCCAGAGTCCGTCGTGGTCAGGACGGCCTTGCGCGCGTGGGCGGCTTCGAGTGAAGGGTAGCCGTAAGAGTCCTCGTCTTTTGGCGCGTAAGCCGTTGCAAGGGCACCGGCAAGACGGTCGGCTTTTTCGGCCTCGGTGATCCAGCGGTCTTCGAGGATGACCTTCTCAGCGACGCCCAAGCGCTCAATCGTCTTGGCAAGCTCCCGGCCATAGCTGTCACTTGAACCCCGTCCGCACAGCCTCAAGCGCACGCCTGAGACGGTGTGGGCCATGGCTTCGATCAGGAGCAGCTGGCGTTTGTGCGATTCCAGGCGGCAGATCATCACCACGTCATCGCCATAGCCATCACAGCGGAACCGTTCGGGGTCCAGGATCGGCGGGTAGAGCGGCGTGGAGGCGATGGCGTTGAACTTCGTCAGGCGATCACTGACGACCTGGGAATTGGTGAAGACGCGTTCGGCCTCGTGGAGCGCCTGGGTGTCCAGGTGATGGAGTGCGGCGCGAAGCGCTTTTTCACGCGGTGTGTGGACCGGTGCGTACTCGCTATCCCAAAGATCATAGTAGGCCCGGATATGGTGGATGAACCACAGGAACTTGCGAGGATGTCGAAGCACGTGGGCCGGCGGGCGAAACGCGATCAGCCGGTCGCAGGACTGGGTCAGGTCAATCAGGCGTAAGGCTGCGGTCTGATTGAGGAGATCGTCCGGCGTTTCGATGAACGGGAAATAGAACCGCTCAACCTCATGGCCGTGCGCCGTGAGCTTTTCCTCGAGCCACTCAACGATGAAGCGTGCGCCTCCGTTGATGAAGGGCACAAAAGTCGACGCCAGGATGATCCGCAATCGCTCAACCCAAGGCCTGGGTCAGGGCCGCGACAACGCGATCGATGTCTTCGTCCCTGAGCGCCGAATAGGTCGGCAGATTGAGCCCTCGGTCTCCGATTCGGAGCGCATGAGGATAGTCACCTTTTGCCAGGCCTGCGTAAGGCGGCAGCGTGTGGAGCGGATAGAAGGCCGGTCGGGTCTCGATGCCGGCGCGCTCAAGCGTACTCATGATCTCGTCGCGCGAGCGGCTGGTGCTGTCCAGGAGCACGGTGTACATCCAATAGACATGCTCTGCCCAAGGCGCGCTGGTGGGCAGGCACAGCCCTGCGAGACCGGCCAATCGCTGCGCATAGGTCGCCGCCACCTGCTTGCGGGCGCCAAGGTGGTCTTCGATCCGCTCGAGCTGACCCAGGCCAATCGCCGCTGCGATGTTGGTCATGCGATAGTTATAGCCAATGACCGGGAACCAGTAGCGACGCTCAGGATCCATCCCCTGACCGCGGTAGAGCCGAAGGCGTTTGGCCAGCTCGTCGTCGTCGGTCGTCACCATGCCACCTTCACCCGTGGTGATGATCTTGTTTCCGAAGAAACTGAACACGCCGCAGTCCCCAAGCGACCCCGTCCTTTGGCCCTTGTAACGCGCGCCGACCGCTTCGGCGGCATCTTCGACGACCCAAAGACCGTGTCGGCGAGCGACCTCGCGGATCGGATCCATGTCGGCAGGATGGCCATAGAGGTGCACCGGCATAATGGCGCGGGTACGCGGCGTAATCAGGGCCTCAAGCTGGGCAGGATCCAGGTTGAACGTAGACGGGTCGCTGTCGATGAAGACCGGTGTTGCGCCGCAGTAGGTCACCGTATTGGCGCTGGCGATATAGGTCAGGGTCGGGACGATCACTTCATCGCCTGGCCCGACGCCAAGGGCTACGAGCGCAAGATGCAGCGCTGTGGTGCCATTGTTGCAGGCCACCGCATGTTTGACGCCACAGAAGTCTGCAAAGCTGCGTTCAAATTCGTCAATGAACCGGCCGATGGACGAAATCCAGGTCGAGGTCATGCACTCTTGGACGTATTCCGCCTCCCGACCGATCAGGGAAGGGGCTGCGACCGGAATTCTTGGAAGCTTGCTCACCTTGGACCCTTGGGCACGTTGGAGATCACGCGCGCAGGAACCCCAACGGCGGTTGTACGCGCGGCAATGTCATGGATGACGCAAGCCGCGGCGCCAATCATAGCGTCTTCGCCGATTGAAATTCCCGGAAGTACAGTCGCGCCCACGCCAATAAAGGCGCGTTCTCCAATGGCGACATTGCCGGCAATCGCGCAGCCAGGCGCAATATGTGCGGCTTCACCCACCTGGACGTCATGGTCGATAAGTGCGCCGGTGTTGATGATCGAAAGATCGCCGATGTCAGCCGCCGCATTGATCACGGCACCGGCCATGATCGCCACGCCGCGTCCAAGCCTGGCGCTGGGTGACAGCGTCGCGGCCGGGCTGATGGCGTTGACGAGTTCGAAGCCCAGGTCTTGCGTCGAAATCGCGAGCTTTTGGCGAAGCTCGTTTTCCCCGATCGCGACGAAGGCTGCGTTCACGCCTTCCGCGCGCAAGCTCGGCAAGAGGGAATCGCGGCCCAGGACGGGCACGCCCAGGACGCTGCGGGGATCAGGGTCTGCATCGACAATGCCGACAATGTCCCAAGGTGGGCTGGCTGCGCGCAGGATCTCCAAGATCACCTTGGCATGCCCGCCGCCTCCGACGACAACCAGCCGGCGTGGGAGCGTCTCAGCCATAGACGGACCCATGTTTATGGCGGCGCAAATCGGCATCTACCATTTCGGCGATCATCGCCTCGACGCTGATCGTCGGCTCCCAGCCGAGTTGACGCTTGGCCTTGGACGGATCCCCGAGCAGGCGCTCAACTTCAGCGGGCCGTAGATACTGGGGATCCACCTCGACGTGGTCGCGGTAGTTCAGTCCGACGTGACGAAACGCAATGTCGCACATCGCGCGCACCGATGTGGTACGCCCGCTGGCGATCACATAGTCCGCCGGTTTGTCTTGTTGCAGCATCAACCACATGGCCCGGACATAGTCTTTTGCGTGGCCCCAGTCGCGTTCAGCGTCGAGGTTGCCGAGGCTCAGTTTGTCGGCGAGGCCAAGCTTGATGCGGGCCACGCCATCGCTGACTTTTCGAGTCACGAATTCAATGCCGCGCAGAGGGCTCTCATGATTGAAGAGGATGCCTGACGAGGCGTGCAGGTCGAAGCTTTCGCGATAGTTGACCGTGATCCAGTGGGCGTAAAGCTTGGCGACCGCATAGGGCGAGCGCGGATAGAAGGGGGTGTCTTCCGTCTGAACGGGCTGCTGGATCAGTCCGTACATTTCCGAAGACGAGGCTTGATAGAACCGCGCGTGCTCTTTCTCCAAACGCATGGCTTCAAGGACGTTGAGGGCACCTAGGCTGGTGACGTCCCCGGTCAGGTGGGGCTGACGCCAAGATGAGGTTACAAAGCTCTGGGCGGCGAGATTGTAGATCTCATCGGGCTGGCTGTCGCGGACGCCGCGGATGAGCGAAGCCTGATCTAGAATGTCACCGTCAATCAGCGTGACCCTGTCATAGATCCCCAGCCACTTCAGGCGTGCGCCGACGAACTCGGCCGAAGCCGAACGGCGCACGAAGCCAAAGACCTCATAGCCATGCTCAAGCAGAAAGGCGGCAAGGTAGGCTCCGTCCTGCCCGGTGATGCCGGTGATCAGCGCGCGTCGCGTCATGGCCTTGGTAGCTCCGAAGTCTGAAAGACGCAGGGACCGCCCGCTCGCGATGGGCCGCGTGCGCCGGGGCAAGACCTCTTATGTCGCGCCATGTTGTCTACTGTTCGCGCATCGACTTATGCAGCGCATTGGTCAGCGGTGACCAAATATACTGCAGCGCCGTGCGCTCGCCCGTTGGAATGATCACGTCCGTCGGAAGGCCTGCCCGAAGGCGTCCGCGAAGTTCGACCGGCAGGTTCGCCTGCGAAACGAAGACGGTCGCCATGTAGTAGGGCGTATGCGTCGCCAGATCGACGAGGCGATCTTGCGATACGGTCCTGACGACGCCAGAGATCACCGGGATGGTCCGGGAGTGAAAGCTCGAGAACCGCACCTCCACCTTTTGTCCGGCGTGGACATTATCGACGTCGCTGGGCGAAATTCGCGCCTGCAGGATCATCTGTGCATTGTCAGGGGCAATGTCGACCAAGGGGTCGCCCGCGCGCACGACGGCACCTTGTGTGAAGACATGCAGGTTCTGCGCGACGCCAGTCATGGGCGAATTGATATTGACCCGGCGCGCCTGGTCTTTGGCGACCGTAAACCGCTGGCGATAGTCAGCGCTTTGCGTTTCGGCCTCGGCGATCTCCTTGCCGATATCCTGATGGAATTGCTGTTGCAGCTGGGCGATCTGAAGCGTCGTTTCTCCGATCGATTTTTCGGCCTTGGCCTTTTCGGAAAAAGACCGGCCGATCTGGCCTTGCATCTGTGAACGCTCGCGTTGCAACGCCAACAGGCGCGGCTTGGGCACCAGATCCTGCTTGAAGAGCTCGGTAAGTCCGCCGATTTCGTCATCCAAATAAGCGACCTGCTGGATCATGCTCGCCCGTTCGGTATCGATGCCCTGGATTTCGCTTCGCACCTCTTCGATGCGAGCCTTCAAGACGGCGATCTGGCTTTGCAATGTGGCTCTTCGCTGAATGAACTCACTTCGCTCGTTGGCGATGGATTGGGCGACGGCAGGATCGGCGATTTGCGCCATGACCTCAGGAGAGAAGGCCAAGGTCGGGCGCGAGTCCCGCTCGGCGGCCAGGCGGTCGCGCTTGGCCAGAATACTGAAGAGCTGATTGCTGGTGATGTGCAGGCTGGCTTCCGTCTGGACGGCGTCCAACTGGAAAAGGGTTTGGCCAGCCTTCACATGATCGCCTTCGTGGACGAGGATTTTGCTGACGATCCCGCCCTCAAGGTGCTGGACCGTCTGCAGGTTCGTATCCGCCGTCAGCTCACCGTGTGCGATGACGGCACTTCCGAGCGGGGCAAAGGCGGCCCAAAGTCCAAAAAGTCCGAACGTGACACCGATGATCACCAGTCCGATTGTGCCGACACGGCGGTAGTCGTGGTTCGGAGCCCTAAGCGCAACTGACATGGATTATTCCCGAGCGCGAACGCGCCAAATTCATTGAGGAGCTGGCGCCGCAGGCGCGGCTTGGGCCGGCGCCTGTAGCATGGCCAGGACTTGATCGCGTTCACCGTATTGCGTGACCTGCCCCATCTGCATGATGAGAATCTTATCAACCAGGCCCAGCAGGTTGACCTTGTGGGTGACGATCAAAATCGTGCTCTTGCCCTTCAACTGGTGAATGGCGTTGGCCAGCGCCTGCTCGCCCTCGGAATCGAGGTTGGCGTTGGGTTCGTCGAGCACGAGGATGGGGGGTCTGCGGAACAGGGTGCGGGCGAGCGCCACCCGCTGACGTTGCCCCCCCGAAAGGGCCTGGCCGCCATCGCCGATCTGCGTCTCATAACCATCCGGCATGGATTGGATGAGCTCGTGGACACCCCCCAGACGGGCGGCATCGATGACCTCGTCCATCTGGAATGTCGTAAAACGAGCGATGTTTTCGGCGACTGAGCCTGAGAACAGCTCCACGTCTTGCGGAAGATAACCGACATAGGGGCCGAGTTGTTCTGGATCCCATTGCTTGAGATCAAAACCGTCGATGCGCACGGCCCCTTGAACGGTCGGCCAGACCCCCACGATACCGCGTGCAAGGCTCGACTTTCCAGCGGCACTCGGGCCGATGATGGCAACGGTGGTTCCAGCCTCAACCACAAAATTGGCTCCGAGCACGGAGGGCCGATTGCGACCAGGCGGTACGATCGTGGCTCCTTCGACGGTGAGCCTTCCCTTGGGACTGGGCAGCGCCAAGCGTTCAATGGCGGCGGCATCACCGCGGAACAGGACCTGCAGACGCTCCCAAGCCCCGCGCGCACCGACAAAGCTTTTCCATTGCCCGACACCGGCTTCGATGGGCGCAAGCGCGCGCCCCACGATAATTGAAGCCGCGATCATGGATCCGGGTGAGAGTTTTCCTTCGATGGCAAGGTAGGCCCCGCCACCCAGGATAAGCGTCTGGACGACCTGGCGTGTGAACTTGATCGCCGCCATGATCGAGCCGCCGCGGTCGCTGGCGACCGCCTGCCATCCGATCAGCTCATCGCGACGCAATTGCCAACGCTGCGCAAGACCGCCCCACATGCCCATCGCGTGCATGACTTCGGAATTGCGCAAAGTCGCCGAAACATCGTTCTGCGCCGCGATCGAAGATGCGGTCGCCCGTTCCAGAGGCGCGCGCGTCACCTGGTCGTTGGCCATGGCCAGACCCAGGATGATCACGCCCGAAAGGATCGTCAGGACCCCAAAGTAGGGATGCAGGACGAAGGCGATGATCACGAACACTGGGATCCAGGGCGCGTCGCAGAACGTGATCAGACCCGAACCGGTCAGGAATTCGCGCACGACATCGAGGTCGCGGAATGTCTGCGTGCCACCGGGACGCCTCTGAACCGTGGCGTCAAGCACGCTTCGAAACGCCTTGCTGCGCAAAGCGCCGTCAAAGGTGATGCCGCCGCGGACAAGGACCGCCGTCCGAAGGGCTTCTAAGGCTGCGTAGACCACGAAAAGCACGATCGCGATCAGCGTGATGAAGAGCAGTGTCAGCGTGTTGCGGCTGGACAGAACCCGATCATAGACCTGCAGCATGTAGAGCGGGCTCACCAGCGCCAGCAGGTTGATGAACAGGCTGAAGACGATGGCCACCGAAATGGCTGGCCGCGCCAGAAGCAGCGCACCGTCCAGTTGGGTCGGCTTTTCGGAGACGGTTTTCTTAAAGATCGGCATCAGCTTCCTGGCGACGCGTTTTAACGAAGATAGCGCTTAAACGCTGCGAATCCTGTCCTAGGCGCATGGTCTTGTATCGAGATTTTTGAGCACGGTCATCGTGGCCGGCGCGCAAAGCGATAAAGCCGCTGTCTTAATGGAATTTCGCAGACGTGCGACGGCCCGCGCACCCATTTTCTAAGGTCCCTCAGGACATCTTTGAAACCTGTGATGCGACGTCGCACCCTTTTTGCTGCGCGACCGCAAGCGCGCCCGTCAGGCCTTTTACGACAAAGTCCTTGTGGCCACGCTTGGGGTTTGGCCGGATTGAGACCGAGCCGGCGTTGGCCACGAGGCGCGAGGGGATCGCAACGAGGCCCCCGCTTGGGTTCGTCGAGTTATCGCTGCGCAGGCGTGCGCCAAGCCCGGCGGCTTCAACCGCAACGGAGCCCACCGACTGCAGCGCCCCATTATCAATCCGGAATTCCGCATTGGCGGTGTCCACCCAAGAGGCGAACCGAAAGGTCACGACCTGGCGCTCATAGGTGACCGGGCCGCGCTTGAGACGGCATGTCGTGCGCCCAGAAAATTGGTCGTGCTTCACGTCCAGACGCCATCCGCCAACCTCTTGATGCGACGCCTGGACGTCACGACCGGGAAGCAGGTTTAGGCCGGCGAGGGGGTTGGAAAGCCCGAGCAGCAGCGCCATCGTCACGGCATTGATCATGAGGGGTTCCCAATTTGGTCGCACGCGTCGCCTAGCGCAAAGGCGCCGCGCGGGCGGCTTTAGGTCGTGACGTTATTGACGCGGCCATCGTATGACGAGGGACGAGATAGTCCTTGCCCTTCACCCCTCCCCATCATCTTTGTCCCTAGCGCCGTCAAGTGCCTAACACCTCAAGCGATCCTCCCCAACGAACGCGACAGGAGCGAACCGTCGATTCCGAAATCGTGTCGCAGCCCGACGACGCCGAAAAAAGCACAGAATCGGTGCGTAATGGCCAAGCCAATCGCGACCCGAAGCCTTCAGAACGCCGAACAATTATCGTGGCTCCTGAGGACGTCTTGCAGCCGGATCGCCGACCCTGGGCGCGGCTCAGCCTTGATCGGGTCGTTTTGCGGGCCGTCGTCGCATCAACGCTTACGCTTTTCGGTTTGATCGGACTGGGTGTGCTCGTTGGGTGGCTCGCATTCGGCTGAAATTGATCTGCGGCGAGGCACCCAAAACGACCCGCCGGTTCTCAGGTGGTCTCTGGCAAGGCCACACCAACGCCCGTCGCTGCGCCGCTTGCCGCTGCGGCGGCCTTGGGCGGCTCCACGTTCTGTGACTGTGGCGCACTAAAGCCAGAAAAATCACGGCGTTTGTGGTTCGCGCCCAGCCTGGACAGCGCCGAGCCAGGCATCGGGGCGCGCCATCAGGCAGGTCGTTTCGACGGGCTTCGACCCAAAAACTAGCTCGCGAGCGCGAGTTCCAATGCCGAAGAACATGGTGTCCGCCTCGCCGCTTCGACGGACGTCGCGCGCAGGGGCGGACTTGCATTGCGGGTCTCAAAAAAGAAGCGCTCCAGGGCGTGAGCGTAGATGGCAAGATCGACTTGGTTCATGTCCAACAGCCGCGTGTAGGCCGCCTCGCTGAGCTGAAGGACGTCAGCGCTGGGTGCGGCTGAGGTGCTGGAGACGTTATCTCTCGGAAGCTTGAAGTCCGACGCATCCAGAGCCTTGCGAGCCCAACGGACAGACAGGTCTGGGAATTCACACATGTAGAACCATGTCATCTGATCGATGAGATCGATGACGTCATCCAACGTCCTGGAATGGTTTAGCGACCATCCCGAATTGGCGAGCTGCCGGAAGTGATGGTTGTGCGTGTAGGTCGTAATGCGCGGATCGGTTGAGAGAACGAAGCTCTCAAAGTCTGCGCTCTTGGCCTGCCGGACGGCGAAGTAGATCGGATCGCTTTGAACGCTGGGCGTATTTGGCACGGCATAACGAAAGTATTTGTAGAGCGAGACGATGCGCTTGGCCGGATGGCGAAAATTCGTGATCAGGGCGTGTTCGCCAGCCACCTGGCGGCAGATGTCATAGCCATAATGGCCAACACAGAGTTGGTAGCCGGGCTCCACCGGACGGGCTTGAGCGCGATAGACATCGGGGGTCAAATCGGCGGTCGGACAGACCGCATCTGGGCTAAAGTGAGCTGCCAGGGCGTTTCGCAGGGACGTTCCACCCGCCTTGGGATTGTGGAAAAAGAAGCAGGACTTCATGCCAACACCGCGATCAAACCCTGGAAATTGAGCCGTTTCGTATTATGCGAATCTTATAAGAAACGAAGTTGTTAATATCGCGGCGGTTGTGTTTCAAAAGTTAAAAAGTGTCGCTTAAGTCGAGGTAACGCCGTTTTTGAAATCGGGCGTTGTCAGCGAGCTGTGCTGCGTGATTTCGACGGGCCGCGCGGTGCCTCACCCGGGCTCGCTTTGGAGCCTTCGGGTATGCAAGCAGCGGGCCTTCGTTCCTGGCGAACGGCGAGGTCCAAGCGTTGCGCTTTCGAGGTGGGCCAATGTAGGGCCAGGCGCGTCCAAAGGTTGAGCCCGTATCTGGATCGTCGCGGCGGTGAAAAGGTTCGCAAAAGCTTGGCAAGATCTGGAATGAGTTGACAAAATTTGCTTGTTCACGCCGGTCAAAATGGTAGGGACGATCCCAGCCGCGAGCGCCAAACATGACCTTAGCTTCCGAAGCTGTAACCGCCGCTGGCAGTGGCCTTGTCTTCATAAATTCCTACAGCAGCACTGTAACGGCCGAATTCCGTAGCGCGGTGCTTGCGGCCGAAAGCTACCTGCAAAGTCACTTCACCAACGCGGTGACGGTGAGTGTTAATTTCGATTACGCCGCGCTGAGTTCGAAGGTCAGCGGCGAGAATTCATTCGACGTTACACACGTCAGCTATGCCGCCTTCGCCGCGGCTCTACGAAGCCACGCCACAACTTTGAATGATACCTTGGCGGTGAACGGTCTGCCGGCGATAGATCCGTCCAAAGGCGTGGGATTTGATCTTCCCACGACCCAGGCTCGGATCTTGGGCCTGGCGCCTCAGACCAACAGCGTCGATGACTCCATCACGCTCAACAGCACCACCGGTTTCACCTTCGGCCAAGACGCCATCGGGACCCTTGAGCATGAGCTCAGTGAGGGTGTCTTTGGGCGGACAGCCAGTCTGGGGTTCGCGGGCGCGTGGAACCCTCTCGATCTCTTCCGCTTCACAGCGACCGGCCTTCGGGATTTTACGGGGGGTTCGGATGGTGTGACGACCTATTTCGGGGTCGACGCCAGCCACGTCACGAGTTTTGCCTATCACAACGCCATCAGCGCGACAGGCGTCAACGACGGCCAGGATTTAGGCGACTGGGCCTACACCTATGGCGACGCCTTCGGTCCAGGCGGGGCTGGATCCCCGGGCACGATTTCGGCGGTTGATCTCCAATTGCTGGATATCCTGGGCTGGACCCCGACGGGGTCATCGCAGGCCTATGCGCCTGCGCCAGACGAGTACGCCTCGAACCTCACCGACACACTTGCGTTCGGACAGCTGGCCTCAGGCGGCTCTGCAAGCGGCGTTCTACAGCAGGCTGGCGACCGCGACCTCTTTCGCGTCGTGTTGGTTGCGGGTGCAACCTACATAATCAGTGAGACGGGGCATAAGGGCGGTGGCGGCACCCTTGCTGACCCTTACCTTCGTCTTCTTGATGCGTCTGGTAATCTGCTGGCATCGAATGATGATATTGTCGACGGGACCAACCCGGACTCGCAGCTCACCTTCGTAGCGCCTAAAACGGGTGTGTACTACGTCCAGGCAGGCTCGTTTCTCGATGGCTATGCGGGAACCTACATGGTCACCCTGTCTGGTCCTGCGGCGCTGACGTCAACGGTTGCCAGCGCGTTTTCCAATGTCCTACGCGTTGCGCCGAGCGACCAAATGGATGCGGCGCTGACGTCGACCCTGTCTCTTGGGCTGGCGAATGCCACGCTGACGGCGGCCCAAGCCGTGGGTCAGATCATTACGTTCGGCAAGGCCACAACCTCAGTGGCGACACTGGCCTATGAGTTCTTTACCGGCTCTGCGCCCAGTGCGGCGGGCATGGACTTTCTGGTCTCACCCACGGGGTCAAATTCCAACAATCTGAATTCGGCCTACTACCAGAGTTTCAGTTTGGAAAACCGCTACATCAACTTTGCGGTGAACCTCGGAAAGCTCGGTGCCGGTGAAGCCTCATTCCAGGCTCAGTATGGGGCGCTGAGCCTCTCCGATTCGGTGACCCAGGCCTACACAACGATCTTTGGCACGGCGCCCACGGCAGCGAAGGTCGATACGCTTCTCAACACGCTCGTCTCATCAAACGGCATCATGGAGACACGGGCCCAGTACTTTGCGGGCTATGGCCTCGATGGGCCGACGGGCCTGGGTACCAAGGCGGCCATGGTCGGCTGGCTGTTGGCGGAAGCCGTCAAGGCTGACGTGGGAGATTATGCGCTATCCAACGATGCTTTTCTGACGGCGATCGCCAACGGGACCGCCACGTTCGGCGTCGACCTCATCGGTCACTTCAATCAGCCAGGCTTTCATTATACCGGGGCCTAGTGCGCAAGTCTGGCTGGGCTGCGTCTTCAGTCAGGGGTTTTGCCTCTCGCAAAGCGCGCCGGTCTTCGTTTCGCGAATTCGCAATCTTCCCCATTGAAGCCTGCCGTGCTGACAGCGCCAAGGGTCATGACGCGGTGCGTCATGCCCCCTCAGCGACCCGCCGGTTGGCTGTTGAACTGCTCGACCAGGTCGAGGCTTGTCCTGTGGAAATGAGCCCGGGCATGAACGCCATCTGCACCAAATTCCAGAGCCGTGTCGCTCGCGGGCGTGTAGGCTGGCCAAGCCGCGCCTGGCGTGCTGGGATCGGTCGCCTTGGCAAAGGCCACCCAGGCGTCTGTCAGCGCAGCGCTGATCTTTTGGTCGTCCGGCGTGGCCGCCGGGATGGTGCGTGTGCCCTGGACGCGGTCGCGATCGGGCAGGTTGCCGAAGACGTACATCAGCTCTCCGCCATGGGCGAGGCCGTGGATTGCGGCGCGCTGCGAGGCGGGGATGTAACTGTCGTAGTAGACCCAGGCCTTCTGGCCGTTCTTGACGTGCAGGCGAGCCAACAAGCGGTCGGGTTCGATGACGGTGGATTCCGTCGTGAGATCCCACTGAACGAGCTGTGGGTTGGCGGGCGCGCCATAGGCTGCGATCAGTGGGTCCTTCAAGGCACCGGCGCGATCAAGGGGCGTATTGGTGGGAAGCAGGCTCGCCTCCCAGCTGTTGCCACCGGCGATATAAGGCACCTTCTGCTCGCGGCCGGCGGCGAAAGCGGCCGCAGGGCCTTCTGGCATCACCCGTCCATCGATGATCGGCGTGACCTGTCCTGCCGCCTTTGACAGTTGTTCGGGGCTGAGCGCGCGGAGCGCTTTGAGGGCGTCGGGGCCTGTGGCGGTGATGCCTAGACCCGTCGCGTAGGTGACGCCGATGGTCTCGGCGGCGGCCATGGGCAGACCAGGGATGCGGCCAAAGCCGGACTCCGAGATCGCCTTGGCGAAGAGGCCCTTGGCTTTGGGCGAGGCCATCAGATCGTTGATCAGGATGCCGCCTGCGCTTTCACCAAAGGCGGTGACATTCTTCGGATCGCCGCCGAAGGCTGCGATGTTGTCCTGCACCCACTTCAGGGCTGCGAGATTATCCATCATCCCGTAGTTTGCGAGCGCGGCGCCCGGTTGTTCGGCGCTGAGCGCGGGATGCGCGAAGAAGCCCAGGCGGCCGAGGCGGTAGTTGACAGTGACCAGCACCACCCCGCGCTCGGCGAAATGGGTTCCATCATAGAGGGCGTTGGTCCCAGACCCGCCAGTGAAGGAGCCTCCGTGGATGAACACCATGACCGGTCGTTTGCCACCGGGCTTGAAGTTGGCCGGTGTCCAGACGTTGAGCTGCAGGCAGTCTTCGGACTGTTTCGCATCGCTGATGACCTGGCGCATCTGCCAGCATTGCGGGCCAAGCTGAGTGGCGTCGCGCACGCCGCTCCAGGCTTTGACAGGTTGCGGGGGCCGCCAGCGCAGGTCACCGACCGGTGGAGCGGCGAAGGGAATATTTTTGAAGCTGGCGACGTTGCCGGCGACCACGCCGTGAAGTTCTCCTTGAGCGACCTTGGCGGTATCGGAGGCGGCTGAGGCTGAGCCGGCCAGCGCGATGAGCGCCGAAGCCGCGGCGATGAAGGTGCAGATGCGCATGTGATCGTCCCTGGGTGGCCCGCTTTTTTCTCGACGCTCCTGCTGCGGGTCGCCGGGCGCGTTGGCGTCAGTTGAGCCGTGCAGGGCGGCTTCGGTCAAGGGGCGCAAAAGGAACGCCAAGTGTATTTGCGCCCCTAGGGCGTCTGCGCTGAGCACAAACCCGCCGCATTTTTTCTTCCATCAACCGCCGCAGGGCGTTTTGGCTTGCCCCGCTGGCGCTTCAGGCGCGCTGGCGGAGAGGTTCAATAGGGAGGCGCCATTTGGGTTGGCGGGCCGGCGATGGAGGCCGTCACAGCGGGCCGGAGGCGCCTTTTGCGCCGCGTAAGGCGGTGTTGCGCATCCCGCCAGGTAAAAGGCCGCGCAGGTCGCCCATAAGATGGACGCAACAGGGGATGCTCGCACGATCAGTTCCTCGCCGTGAGGGGACGCGAGGCCTCGCCTGTCCGCATGGCCCGGGCACCGCTGTTTGGTGCACCAGAAAAACCCACGGCACCGCGCAATCCGGCCGCAGCCCCTTGTCCGAAGTCGGCCAGGCCAGCGCTGGCGCCGCCAGCGATGCCCGCCGCAATCGCGGGTGTCTGCAGAAAGAAGATCGCGCCCAAGATCGCCACCGCCAGGAACAAGAGACCGCCTGACATGGGGTCTTGACCGTCGATCGCGGCCCACTGATCGCCCACGAGGGCCAAGATCAGTTGGAAGATCGTGATGATCAGGGCCAGCAGGATCAGATAATTCACCGCCTGCGACAGCCAGCCGTAGAAGAACCTGCGGCTGGCGTCGAAAAGAGCGCAGGCGATGAAAATCGGACCTAGGGCGACCAGAAGCGCCAAGGCGACCTTGGCGATTAGAACGATGCCGAAGCCTAGGGCGGCCGCGGTCGCGCCCACGATGAACACCGCGCCGGACAGGATCAACGGTGCCCAGTCCAGCGGCGTCGCGTTACCCGCGATCTTCTCCCCAAGGTAGGCCGCGCGTGCGAAGAACTGGTCGAAAGCGGTCCCGACGTCTGGGGTGGCTGCACCGCTTATGGCCTGAGTGAGGGTATCTGGCAGGGTATGGAACAACGGGTCGGTGACCCAGGTGGAATAGGCCACGGTGGTCGCGAGCAGGTAGATGAACGCGAGCTTCAGGCTGCGCACCGCAAAGTCCACGATGGGCTCGCCGATCGCGCCGCGCAAAATCGCAAAGCCGTAGAGCAGCACATAAAGCACCAGGGCTGCGCGCATCGGTCCAGAAACCTCGGCGATGACGTCTGAGGCCCTATCGTGCAGGAAGGCGTCGAGCTTGCTGTCCACAAAAGTGTAAGCCGGCTGGAAAATGCTGAAGGTTGAGGCCATGGCGCAGCGCTTATGGGAACGCTGCCCGATAGGCCGCCAGGCGAGCGTCTCGAGCGGCGGCTGCGCGTTCGGACAGACGTTGTTGTTCGATGCGGGCTTCGGCGTCCTGGCTCATCGCCAGGCCCTGCAATCGCATCTGGTCATTAGCGATCATCGCCTCTTCAGCTCCGATCCGGGCTTGCAGGTCGAGTACGGCTCGAGGGTTGGCCGCCGTGTCGAGGGCGGCTTCAAGCTGCTGCAAACCCTGCAGTCTGGCGGCCCCAGCGTTTCCGACGCTCTGGCCTGTGGCCAGGTCGCGAGCCGCCCTTGCGCCGGCAGCCTCGAGCTCTGCGCCCACGAGATCGCTGAGGTTTGCGCCATAGAGCCGGTTGGCCTGCCGGATCGCCTGAGCTTGTTGGCCGATTTGTCCCAATATGGAGAGATCTCCGCGCGCGGCGGCGATGAACCTGTCCGCGTCTGGCAGAACGGCCCGTAGCGCTGGCGCACTGAGCTGGCTGGCGATGGCGTTGACGTTCGAGCTTTGGCTCAAGCTGGTGAACAGCCGCTCGCCCTGGCTCACCTGTTGCTCCAGCTGCTGCAACTGGGCGATGCCGGTCTGCGCCTCTTCGATCAGTTTGGTCACGACGCTCGGGTCGTAGACCAGCATCTGGGCATGCACGGCCGTGGCGCAGGCGGCAAACGCCGTGGCCAGGACCAGGCGTCGCAGAAGCTCACGTTGCGTCATGACAAACCTCGGCGCTGAAGGTGAAAAGGTCTGGTCCAGGCCGCTGGGTCCTGGCCGTGAACCGCGCGGATTTTGTCGAGCAGCTCGACCGTTTCGGTGCGGCCGGAAAGCACAGCAAGTTCGTCGTCGAGGCCGGAAAGATCGAGCTCGACGACCACAGAGTTCAGGCCCTGTTTGACGAGAAACTGGTGGCGCTCCGCCAACAGGTCTTCGCGCACCAGGCGAAATTCACGCTCGGTCAGCCCGAAGCCGTCCACATAGTCTCGGGGGCTGGCGTGCGGGTTCGGCAGGAAGATTTTGGTCGCACACTGCTCCAGGATGGTGTGCGAGATTTCGGAGCGTAGGACGTCGGCGGGAGACTGGGTGGCGAACACCATGAAGGCATTCTGTTTGCGGTAGGTCTTTAGCCCGTCCTGGGCGAGGCTGCGAAAGGCCTCGTCTCCCAGGGCTTTCCAGAACTCGTCGATGTCCACCACCAGCCGGCGGCCGTCCACGCGCGCGCTCAGGCTGTGAAAGAGATACATCATGATCGGTGTGCGGACCTCGGCGTTGTCGAGGAAATGGGTCATGTCAAAGCCGATCAGGCGCGCGTCGAGCGTGAGCCGATCGACGTCGTTGTCAAACACCCAGCCCAGTGCGCCCTGCGCGCACCATCGTTCGAGCCGTGCGCCGATGCCGGTCGCGTCACGCTGGCCCAAGAGCGCGCGCAGCGCTGAGATTGAGCGCTGCTCAGCCGCCATCGGCGCGAGCGCGGCGATCGCGGCATCAATCGCGCGTTCCTCTATGACGCTGAGCGAGCGGTCAGCCGGCGTGACGAGTTTTCGCGCCAAGTCAGACAGAAAGGCTCGGTTGGCCGGGGCGTAGTCGAGCGCCTTGAAAGGCGCAAAGCCTGTGGGCTCGCCGTTCCTCAGGGCCAGGTAGGAGCCGCCGCTCGCGCGGATGAAAATTTCTGCGCCACGGTCCTTGTCGATGAAGACCTGCTGAGCCCCAAGCTTCTCCAGCTGGGCCAGCATGAAATTCTGCACGACCGTTTTGCCAGAGCCTGAGGGGCCGCAGATGAACGTGTGGCCGACGTCGCCCACGTGGAAATTGAAGTAGAAGGGCGAGCCTGCGGAGGTGCGCAGAAGGGCCACCGCATCGCCCCAATGGTTGCCGGTTGGCTTGCCTGAGGGATGGGTGTGGAAAGGTGCCAGGCCTGCGAAATTGCGCGAGCTGATCGCAGCTGGGCGTGCGCGGTACCTGAAGTTTCCGGGGAATTGAGCCCAGAAGCCGGACTCTAGCGCTAAGTCTTCGCGGGCGGCCACCAAACCGGTTTCGGCCAGCAGCGCGCGCGCCTTCGACATATGGTCGGCAAGGTTGGCCGGTGTGGCACCATAGACCAGCAGCGAGGCCTGATGGTCGCCCATCACAAAGCGGTTTGACATCAAGTCGTCCAGGGCCTCGTCGAGTTCCGTGATCTGCGAGCGCGCCCGATCCTGGGCGCTCAGCATCTGGTTTTGCTTGCGACCCATCACGCCCAGCGCGGCGGCCTTGGACAGGAAGCTGAAAGATTGCGTGGCGACGAAGGCGAACCGCGCCGAAAGAAGCCCATCCCACAGACCAGGCCAGGTCACGGCAGGGTAGTCTTTCACTCCGAACAGGCCCGCGTAGCGCGCCTCTGCAGCCTCGCGGATTTCCAGAGCCTCGCGCCCAAATATCACGCGCGCCGTGTAGGCCGCTTCGCCGATGTGACCACGCACCAGAGGCGCACGCTCTGAGCGGCCGGTCAGGATTAGCCGCAGCATTTCCAGGGGCTGAGAAAACCAGAATCCTTGATGTTCATAGAGACCAAGTGTGCTGGGCCCGTAGCGTCCCAAATACTGCACCAGGTCACGTGCGGCTTCCTCGATGCGGTGGATCTGCTCGGCGTCCGCAGGGCCTGCTGCGTCTGTTTCACCGCCCAGACGTTTGAAGGCTGCGTGCGCGCGGTCGGACGGATTGCGCCCGCGATGCAGGACGAGCGTCACGTAAAGCTCGTTTAAGAACATCTTCTGGCGAGCCATCTGGGCGCGGTAGGCCTGGTCTAGCCCGCCGGCGAATTCCGATCGAAACCGGCCGGCAGGGATGCCATCGTCGGCGCGCCGGACGAGGTGATGCCAGACGGCCAGGTTTTCGGAGGCAAGGTTGCGCCAAGCGCCGTTGAGTTTGCGATGGGCCTCGTTGAGGTCACCGATGTCAGCGGTCTCGAAGCTTGCGCCGTCGAGGCGAAAACACATCATCAGAGCGCCGCTATCCAGCTTGATGATCCGCTCGGTGAGGTGGCGCGCATAGGGCAATGTCGCTGCGGCTGACAGCTCGCGAGCCCTGTGCAGGGGGCGTATCTGCAAGGATCCTGACCTAGCCACGAAACGCGGTCCCCTGTCGGCGACCCAGGGCAAGAGGTGTGGAGGAGCTTCCGCCCCAAAGGGCGGCGTTGCGGGCGCGGGTCTGGGTGTTGAGAAAAGCCCAAAGCAGCCGAAAGGCGTTGGGGTCTGAGCGACAAATTGCGCTGAACACGAGATGCAGCACGGGAGCGATCAAAAGGCAGAGCAGGGAATGAGCGGCGAGAAACACGGTCGCTGAGGCGATCACATTGACGCCCACGGCCTCCATGGGGACCCCCAGGACCATCGCTGGCCGTGTACAGGCAAGGAACAGGGTGTCTTCGGTGAGGGTGTCTTGAGTTTCGCGCGACATCGCTCAGCCGCCTGTCCCAGCGCCGGTGATCAAATCGACGATGGTCGCCGCGCCGAAGATCACGATGATGCCGACCACGACGGTGCTTGCCCGACGAAGATCGACCTGTCCGAACATCCAGCTGACGCCGGTGATGATGATCGCCACCACGGCCAAGCCTCGGATGACGTTGTTGTTGAGGAGGTCGATGACGTTTTGGATGAACGTCCCGATGTTGCTGGTCGCACCGGTTGCGGCCAGCGCAGGGCTTGCTGCGACCGCGGCGAGCAGCCCGGCAAGGACCAAGGGCGTGGTGGTTTTGAGGGCGCGTTGCAGGGTCAAGGGAGTGCTCCTTCGCTCGATTGCGGATTGATGGGGACGTCATCAAAGGTGGGGGTGGGCGACACAATCCACGGCGCCGGCGACGTGCGCAAAGGCTCCAGCGGACGCCAGATTGCGCGCGGACGTGTCGGGTTGGCGCAGGCCAAAACGCGGGCCACGTAGCCATTGCCAAAGCCGCGGATCGGGTTGCCGGTGTTGTAGAGTGACAGGGCCGTCTTCAGAGCGCTTTGATCGTCGGCGATCCTTGCTTTGGCGATTTGGAAGTCTGCGCGAAGCAGCCGCGCGGCGGCGGCGAGGCTTTGGCAGGGCTCGAACGCGGCTTCTAGGCTTAGGCCCAGCCGGGCCAGGTTCGTCGCGTTGATCTGCATCAGACCAATGTCGGGATGGCCGCCTCGGGACATCAGCGCAGCCGCCGCCGCGATCGCAGAAGCTTGGTCGGACGGCTGCCGGATCGCCGCTCCGCGGTTCACCCCAACCGCGAAGGGATTGAGGCCGCTCTCCACCCGGGCAACCGCCAGCAGCGTCTCCGGCGCCACGCCCGGAGCGCAGCGCAAAGCGAGCGCAAGAACGAGCCCAGCCGGCAGGATCATGGCCTCGCCCCATTTGGGCGTAACGATCCAAGGCTTGGCGCGGGACAGGTCATGTCCCGAGTTGTTCCCGCCCGCCTCAGCGATGGCGAGGCGTAGGTCTACGTATTCAGCTGATCTCGTCCACGAATGTGGTCGTAGCCGGGTACGAATTTGAGCCTTGACGAAGAAGTTGCGGGCGTCCCGCAATAGGTCTGTGGAAAGCCCTGCTTAATGGCCTGAGCGCGCTAAAATGCGAGTTTCTACGTAGCGACATCCATCGCACCCGTAACCACGATGACGTTCGGCTCTTCGCGTTTTGAAGGGCAGGCCCTTGGGTTAGGGGATGTCACCAGTCATGCCGTCAAGTCGCGCGTTTGGATCTGCAAGCGAGGAGCGTACCCTCAAGCGCCTTAGCAATCGCCAGATTGAGATTCTCTACTGGGTCCAGGAGGGCAAGAGTGGTCCGGACATCGGGGTGATCCTTGGCATCTCAGGGCGTACCGTCGACAAGCATCTTGAAAACGTCTGCGCGGTTCTAGGCGTTCGACGACGATTGCAGGCCGTCATCAGGGCTCGCGATCTGGGTCTTTTGGGGCCGAGCTTAACGCAATTTGCCGCTCCGAGCCTGCACGTCAGGCTTGCGGCTCGTCGGGACACCGCAGCGTCTTGTTGGCCATCCAACGCCCCACAAACGCCTCCTCCGCCCGGGTCTGAACAAGGAGTTCGTCGAGGCACCGAGTGAAGGCTGCAATGAGGGTGCTGGCTGTCAGACGCGCGATGTCGTCTTGGGCGGACGTATCGAATTCCTGGAGCGCCATCATCAGGATGGTCATCATTTTATTGTCAGCGCAGCGAACGGCAAAGTCAGGCGAGCCGATGTCGAGGGCGGCAAAAATGGCGAAGGGATCGGCATCTAGGACCTCTGCAAAGAGGTGGACCTTCAGCAGGTTCAGCCGGCCAGATCCGGCTTCGAAATGCTCATAGGATCTGAGGGGCATTTTCATCGCCGCGGCAGCTTCGTGGGGCCGAAGACCGCGGCGTTGGCGAACTGCCTTCAGAATCTCGGAGAGCGACCTTTGACGACTCGCGACGTCATCCCTCGATGATCTCATTCGCCACGCCTTTATTCTACCCAAGATTGTGGCAGAAGTTTTCTACAGCTTCCGGCGTCAAGGCAAGAGGTTGTCAGAACGAAGCCGGCAAGTGTTGAAGGCTGAGGGGCTTCGAGCCTGGCCAGGGCAGGCTGTTTCAAGCGCCTCTGTTGCCGGTGCGCAGGCCTGATCGCCCCAGATGCAGGGTGCGGCAGGCGACGGGCGCAAGGGCTCGTGAACTAGGCGGCCATCAATTCGTCGAGCTGGCCAATTTCGACCATTGGCGAGGCCACGCCGTGATCGAGGCGAATGATCTTGTTGCAGTAGAGCTTCAAGGTGGTGGGATCGTGCGACGCCAGCACCACGATCCCGGCGCCGTCAGCCATCTGCTTCAAACGCTGCTGGGCTTGGCCCTTGAACTCCGCATCCCCCACGGCCAGCCACTCGTCCAGCAGCAGGACGTCGGCATTGATTGCGGTGGCCGCCGCGAACGCAAGGCGGGCTGTCATGCCGGCTGAATAGGTCTTCACAGGCATTGCCAGGAATGACCCCAAGCCCGTGAAATCACCGATTTGATCGATCATCTCATTGACCTTCGCCGAAGAAATGCCGGCGATACGCGCACGCAGTCGAATATTTTCGTAGCCGGTCGCCGAAGGATCAATCCCAAGGCCAATGTCCAATAGGGCGGCAATCCGACCGTGGACTTCAACGAAGCCCTCGTCTGGCTCATAAGCGCCGGCAAGCGCGCGCAGCAGTGTGGTTTTTCCAGAGCCGTTGTGACCGATCAGGCCCAGGCGGTCGCCGGCATGGAGCTCAAGATTGACGTTGGACAACGCCGTGACTTCCGTGGAGTGGGCTGTGGCCTTGAAGCGCCCGCCAATTGTCAGCGCCGCGATGTGCTTTTTGAGCGATCGTGCGTCGACCCCATAGATCGGAAACCGCATCGTCAGATTGCGACAGGAAATCCGCGCGTTCACCAAGCCAGATAGCTCCTCAGTCGAGACACGGGTGCGAGTGGCGCAGCCTGGCTGCTTTCCGCTCGTGCGGTGGCCTGTAGCCTGATCCTTGCGCCCTGTCATGTGATCGAAGGACGCTGCAAGCTTTGCGCTTTAGGATCGCCTGCTTCCTTTTGACCTTTGGCGCTATATGGACGTCCAGAGCATCAGCCGGGGTCTTTGAAGTCTCCCAGGTCGGACGCGATGTAAGGGGCTGGGCGGGTTTATCATCTCGATGGCGGCGGCGGTTGCAAGGAAGGGGCTCAGCGATGGCCAGTGAAGCCACCGGATCGATCGAGGCGAGGCTCGAGGCGCGCCTGGCTCGGCTTGAGTCGAGAGAGCAGCTTCTCAGGGATTTCATCGTTCCGGCCTATTGGAACCTCCTTGATCGCCTCACTGAGGCAACCGCGGCCGCCGAGACGGCCGAATGTCTCGCCTGCGGCCAGGCCCGTAGCCTGGGCGAGTTCGCCTTGCGTATCGATGAATGCATGTTTGCAGGCGGTCGCCTCGAGCGCCTGGAGTGTCCGTCCTGCGGGTGTGTGTTTGGGCCGCTGAAGTATCTCAAACTGCCGCCGACGCTGATCGCAGCCGACTATCGCCTGCTTTACGCCCATTATCAGGAAGGTGACTCCACCGAAGCCGAGCTTCGAGCCTTTGAACTTTTGGAGCCTAAGAAGGGTGAGCTCTATCTGAATTGGGGAAGCGGGGGATGGTCACGCTCGGTCGAGATCTTGCGTGATCGGGGCTATGACGTCTGGGGCTACGAGCCGAACGCAGCCTCGACATCCGCTTTTGTCGTCAAGTCTCGTGCTGAGATAAGCGCCCGGTTCCATGGGATATTCTCGAACAACGTGATCGAGCACTTCTTATCGCCTGTGGCGCAGTTTCAGGATTTCCATGGGATCCTGACGCCGAACGGGCGCATGGTTCATGCCTCGCCTTGTTACAGGTGGTCCTTCGCCTTCACCCGGTTCCACGTGTTTTTTCCGCTCGCAAACGCGCCGATGGCACTTGGCGCCCGAACCGGCTTCGATGCCCAGGTTGCGGCCGATGAGGACGCGTTTCGCGCCTTCGTCTTTCGACGAAAGGCCGAAGCGCCGGCAATTCAGTCTTAGCGAGCTTTCTGAGCGGAACGCGTTGGCCTGTTAGGCGATCCACGGGCGTAGGTGCTCAACATCATAGGTCGATGGAAGGACCTTCCGGATGTGTCGACGCGCCGCGTTGCCTCGCAGCTTCGTCTGCTGCGGTTCGGCCACGAATTGCGCCATCACGCGCGCTGCCGCATCCAGGTCCGGATCGGCCCAAATCTGGCCGGGCGCTTCGTACTGTCTGTAGACGCCATGGGGATCGTCGACGGCGATGAGCTCGTAGCCAATGAGGGCGGCGCCTTCGCCACCGCAAAAATCCATATTGCCCGACCAGCCCGTCACGATCACGGGCCGGCCCATCGCCATCGCCTGGGCGATCGACAAGCCAAAGCCTTCGGAACGGTGCAGGGAAACGAAAGCATCGGCGCTGCAGAGAAGTTGGTCGGCCTCATCATCCGTCAGCATGTCGGTGATCATATGGATGTTCGGCCAGCCGCGTGTCTGGGCTGCGAGTTCGTCCAGGCAAGCGATGCTGTCGTTCGCCGCGACGACTTTCACGATGAGGACAACATCGTCGCGGGTCGGCTCGAACGCGCGTTGAAACGCCTTGATGGTCCCCATGGGGTTCTTGCGCGTCGCCGAGGAATGGACGTCGTACATGCAGAGGAAGGCAAACACGTCGGGCTTCAGACCGAAGCGCGCTCGGTCTGGACGTACATGTTCGACGTCTGGCAAGGGGTGGGGCACATAGCGAACGGTCGGGCCATCAAGCGGTTTCGCCCGCTCTATGGCCTCAGCCACAAACCGGCTTGGGGCCCAGATTTCGTGGAAGAGTGAGATGACGTCGATCCACGGCGTCGGAAGGTTGGGAAGCTCCCACGCCCAGTATCCCACCCGATAACAGCGACGCGGCTCGTCCACGCGCAACAAAAAGTCGGCGGCTTCCATGGCGTTGCAGTGACAGAACCACACCCCGCCGGTCTCCAGTTGACCCCAACCTTCAGGCGCGGTGCGCATATTGTGAACCAAAGGGGCAAGGCCAGCTTGCCGCAGCATCTTGAGTGACAGTCTCCCCGCCCGCCCGATCCCGCTGGTGTCGCCCAGGTAAGACGAAAAGATCAGCCGACCTGGTGCAATATCGGCGGGCTTGCGAGGGATCAGGCTTTTGAAGGGACTTAAGGACTGATCCAGGACCGCGACCGAGCGTACCTGACCAAAAATGCGATAGAGCAGGGCCGTTAGGCCATTGCGGATCAGGCGCGGCACGGGCAGCGCCTTCCACAATCTCTGAGCTTTGCGATACCGGATAAGCGCAGGGGCATGCGCTTCGGGATTGAGCACGACCTTTAGGGTCGAGTTTTGGGTCATCGACTGTTCCCAACGCACAAAACCGCCCACTCCCTCAAATCAGCCCTGCGCCGCGTCGCTCGAGCTGTATCCCGCTTATCGCACCTGCGACGGACGCGAAACCCGGAGGCTATGCCGGGGCACTTGGAGTGAGGGGGCCCTGCAAGACGCAGACCGATCGTCCTTATGTGCGGTTGAATTGAATTCCTGGCGCTGCTTGAGTTAAGTATAAAAACCCAATTTACTTTATAATCGAAAATATTGAGCCCTAAGTACGAAACAACATTTGTAGTTAATTGATTTTATGGACGATAATTCATAAATCGTTAGATATTTAGATTCATCCGAACTTAGTTTTTATTCTGCTGAATGAAGGCTGAAGCGCGGGGTGAAGAGGCAGCATGTACGGTTTGGATCCGCACTTGGACGGGCACGCGGGCGGCGTGCTTCACATTCCGTCGAACCTTGGGCCCGAATATGTCCTGAATGATGCCCACGAGTTGTCTGTCTATAATCATGCCCAGGGCGGAAGTAGCGGCTCCACTGTCTCTGCAAGTTCGGGCCAGGGATCGCCAAGCTCTACATTGGTGGGGCCTCAAAATGGCCTCCAGATCAATCTGATCTGGGATGCCTCCGTCAAAGGCGCATCCAACTGGTCGGCGATAGAGGCTGCCGTCGTCTCCGCTGCCCAGGTTTATACGACATCCTTTTCCAATCACGTGACGATCAATATTGCCGTGGGCCTGGGAGAGGTTGCAGGTTCAGCGATGAGCTCGAACGCTCTTGGCCAGAGCATGAGCAAAGGATACCTCGTCGGCTTTTCGAGCCTGACGCATGCGCTGGGAACCGCAGATGCGGCCCTCGTCACGAGCGGGCAGATTTCGGCCAACGCGATCACCGCTGCCAGTTCGTTGGCCAGCGCGAATTTCTTCGTCACCAGTGCGCAAGCCAAAGCGATCGGGCTCGCAAGCGCCAACTCGACGGCCATTGACGGCTCAATTGGCCTGACGCAATCGCCATCAGCACTGTATTTTGCGGCCAATGGTGGGGCCATCAAGTCCAGCCAATATGACGCTATCGGCGTCGCCGCCCACGAGATCAGTGAAGTCCTGGGGCGCATTGGCCTGGAAGGCTCGGCGCTTAACGCGTCAACTCACGCCTACACAGCTCTTGACCTCTTCAGGTACACGAGTGCCCACGTCGCCGACCTTTCGCCAAGCGCCGGGTATTTCTCGACGAATCTCGGTGTCACCAATTTGGCCAACTACAACGATCCGAAAAACGGTGGAGACGCCGCAGACTTGGCCTCGGGGACCCCAACGAACGCCTTCAATGCTTTCGGGACGCCGGGTGTCATCACCCAGGTGACGGCGACGGATCTCTTGCAATTGGCTGTGCTGGGCTACCATGTCGCCGGCACCGGGAAGCTTACGACCATCAACGCCTAGCCCGGTTTCGCCGTGGTATCCCCGCTGACGGCAGGTTAACGCTGGTTTGGGGAGCCTGACCGGTGGGTGCGATTAACAGCCACGCTGATCTCCCCGGTCCTTTGGACCGGATTATCTCAGTCTGATGTGCCTGCGATGGGGCCCCGCCAGGTGGCTAAGCCAGCGCGCGGCGTGCGCTCGCCTCAACGGCCTCTCGAGGGATCAACCGGATGGTTGAACTGGCCTTGGCCAAGACGTCGCCCGCAAGGTTAAGCAGTCGTCCCTCCGCGAAGCAGGTGGTTCGCCCCCGACGCTCGATCCAGCCCTCTGCGATGACGCGGCCGGGACGCGCCGGGGAGAAGTAGGTGACCTTCATCTCCAGGGACATTGGGGTCATGTCGGGGGCGAGCGACAGAGAGGCGTGTGCCATCGCCGCGTCGATCCATCCGCAGACAAACCCGCCCTGCGCCACGCCGCCCGAGTGGCACATGTGAGCGCCGATCTCATATTCAATCACTGAGCGACCGTCCTGGTTGCTGACGATGCGGACCTGGCCCAAGGTGGTCTGAACGGTGTTGGCGAACGCTTCAGTCATAAGAGCTCCTTTGTGCTGGCGGCCTCTCGCGTAGACGCAAATGCGCCGCCCGGCCAGGATGTGGACGTTCGAGTAGAGCCGTCAGTTGAACTTGGGCTTCTTCAAGAGGGCGGTCCGGTCGACGGATCGGATCTCGACGTTGAAGACGTCGCGTTCGCGCTGGACCTGCAGCGGGATGGTGACGCCGGCGGGGCCTTGCGCCCAGAGCTGAGTGTAGAAGTCCGCCAGACCTGAGATGGCGCGCCCGGCGACGGCTAAGATGATGTCTTCAGACTGCAGTTGCGCGCGCGCGGCCGGTCCGCCCGGGCTGACCCCGACGACGACGACCCGGTCTCCGATATCCTGTGCGAGCACGCCCAGCCACGGTCGCGGCGGATAGGGCCGCTTTCCCCGGGCAAGGTCATCAAGGATCGGCGGCAGAAGTTCGGAGGGAACGAACAGGTTGAGCGGGGTCACCCCTGTTTGAGATTGCCGCTGGAGACTGAGCGAGCCGACCCCTAGCAGCTCACCGGCCGAGCCGAGTAGCGCAGCGCCGCTCCAGTGCGGATGCACCGGCTCGGCTAAGATCGCCTCGTCGAGCAGATATTCCCAGTAGCCGGCGAACGGCATCCGGGCGAGCACGTGACCGGCAGCACAGTGGGCCCGGCCGCCGCCGCCGGCGATGATCACCGCCGCGTTGGCCTTCAGGGTGCGCGAATCGCCCAGCGGCAGCGCTGGCAGGCCGAGCGGTTCGAGGGCTTGGACCAGGCCAAAACCGGTGACGGGATCTGAGCCCAGGACGTGCGCCGCCACCCGCCGGCCATCGTTCAGCGTTAGGCTGACCTCGACGGCCTCGGTGACCAGGTAGCCGATCGTCAGGACCAGACCGTTCGGACTGATGACCGACCCGTTGCCGACGCGCTCGGTGCCTAGCGTCGAGGCGGTAAATGCGTCGTCGGGAACGCGCGCCTCTAGTGCGACAACCGCCGATAGGGTGCGATCCAGATCGAACGCACAGGCCTGCGCAACAGGCCGCAGCCGGGCCTCAACCTCGTAGCCTTCGAACGGTGAACTCATACCGGTCTCCTGCAGCCAGGATTACAAACTGGCCTTGGTCGGATCGGGCGTCGAGGTCAGCTATCCACAGTCCCGCGCTCAGGTGAGCTGCGCGATGCGATCTTTGACGCCCAAAAAATGGACACCTCGATATCGGCCAGGACGTCCGTGGGCAACCTGCTGATTGCCGCGTCACGGGCCTTCGGGCTCGCCTCGATCACTTGTGCGATCAGCCTGAAAGCGCCGCGGCGGCTTTGGTCGATGAGATGCGAGGTTTTGAGAAATTTATGCCGATGCACGTCAAGAATCTGATCCTTGCCGCCTGCCGACTAGCCACCCGCCAACTTGAAGGCGCAAAGCAACCCTGCCGCACCCTGCCTAGCCTGTGGCGCAGGAAAAACGGAGGCGGTTCTACTCGATTTTGGCTGACCGGCGCGAACGGCGCGGCTTCTCCACGATCGGGAGATATCCGGCCTCACGGGCCTTCTCGTGCCACTGTTTCGCAGACTCGAGGAAATGGGCGCGCGTGATGCCGAGCGATGTCGCGGCGTGCGCTTCGGCGGCCAGCGCCCGTTTGTGGTATTCTTCCTTGGTCATGGTCGAGAGCCGTACCTGTCGCCCACAAGGACTGCAACCGTCCTTGCGGTCCGACGCCAAACTGCGTCGATCCGCCCTATCGGCGAGGGCAAGTTACTGGATCGGAGCAAATGTCAGGTGCTAGCCGTTTAGAGACGTCAGTTTCTTGACCGGCCATGATTGATGTCTATTCGCAGGGTCGTACTCAGTAAATCAAACCCACTCCACCTTCGTGATTTCGTATCCTTTAACGCCCCCGGGAATTCTCACTTCGACGATGTCGCCGCTCTCCTTACCAATCATCGCGCGAGCGATGGGGGAGGTAATCGAAATGCGGCCCTTTTTCACGTCCGCCTCATGCTCACCCACGATCTGGTAGCGGGCCTGTTCCTCTGTATTTTGGTCGATCACTGAGACGGTGGCTCCGAACTTGATCTGGGTTCCGGACAGCTTCGTGACGTCGATGACCTGCGCTCGCGCGAGCATGTCGCCAATTTGAACAATTTGTCCTTCGATCCAGCCCTGCCGATCCTTCGCGGCATGGTACTCGGCGTTCTCCTTCAGGTCACCGTGGAGGCGCGCCTCCCCGATGGCCACGGTCACAGCGGGCCGCTCGATCGTCTTAAGTCGCTTCAAATCTTCGTCCAGAGCGCGGTAGCCCTGAGCCGTCATAGGCACTTTATCCATGGCGATGGGTGACTCGCGTTCGCTCTAGTGGAAGTTTGAAGAACTTAGACGGTGCGCGCAGCCGTCGGCGACGGATTAAGGATGGTGATCCCCGACGGTCTAGCACGACGAGCGCCGGGATTCAGCCCGCGATGTCTCAGCCCAAACGTCTGCTTTGCGCATAGATGCCAACTTCCGCTGGCGCATTACCGGTTCTGGCTCGGTCCCAGCTGACGTCGAGCTTCCTGGGACACACCAAGGGCTACACCTGTCGCGGTGTAGGAGCTGGGCAAGATCGAGGAAGGCTAGATGTCTTGGGAGCCTAGCGAAAATCCTTCAGCGCCATTCTTCCTGTTCGGACTTGGTCAGGCGGCATCGGGGATCTGGAAGAACGGCGCGGGGCTTAGGAGCTGGTTCTCCTGCTTCAGCACCAGGGGCCCGACCTCGGCCACATAGGCTAGCCACGCCTTGTCGGCCCAAAGCTTGGCCCGGCGCGTCGCGCGGTCCTCGAGGGTATCATAGGCCCACAGGTGGATGACCTGGTTCAGGCCGCCGACCTCGACGCCGTAGTAGCCAACCAGGTGGCCGAGGATCCGCTTCTGCACGGCCAAGCCCTTCTCACCGTAGAGCTTGAAGTATCGGCCGGTGGCACCGACGGCCAAGGTGTACGTGCGCATCTCGACGATCATCAGATCTTCCCCTTCAGCATTCCGCCAGTTTGGCCACAAGGCCCCCCCCAGCGGGGTTTCCTTGTCGCGGTGGCACATATTGACCGCATCTCGGAGTGGGCAATCCGCTGGCGGGCCGAAGCGATCCTGTTATTGCAACCTGACCTGAAGGCGGAACGCAAGTTCGATACGGGCACCACCTGGATGGTGAGGCCGCTGGTAGAGGTCATGGGCCGTTCGAGGGATCGGGGTGGCGCCACAACCGCGGCACATCCGGCCCGTGGCATTGGCCCGTTGGCCGGAGAAATGGGGTATCGCAAGGGCTGGAACAGAAGCAGGTTGCGACCGTGGCATTGCTTGTCGAGTTCCTTACAAGTCCAAGGCGGTCGGAACGCGCATCAAACGAGCGCAACGGCCCTGCGCCGCCGCAATGCCGCCCCGATGGATCCAAACCCGAGGATCATCAACATCCAGGCAGCAGGTTCCGGAACGGCGCCACCCCCATTCAGCTGCAGCTGCGAGGATTGGACCGTAAGGGTTCCGATCGAGTGGTCGACGTAGCCGACGCCTGGACGGGCGCTATAGAGCTCATAAACGGAAGCGTTGTCGGAAAAGAGGTTGTACTCCTTGCCCGAGGCGGCAGTGAAGAAAAGGCCCGGGTGTGAGAGGGATGGAGCCCCGCTTGTCCAGAATACGTTGTCAAAGATGAACAGGCCGTCCGCCGAATAGGATGCGAACGGTTGGCCTGGGTTGGCTATCAGCCCCACAATCGCGTCGCCATCGACCTGGCCAGAGACGTTTATGATGTTGAAGCCACCAACGGCGTTCTGGGCGTCGGAGGTGCTAATGGTGACGCTGGCTTCAGCAGGTTTGGCGTTGTTGTTCGCACTATAGTCCAATATCCAGATCGCTGCCTGGGTAGGGCCTGAGATCATTATTGTGACCGACGATAGACCAGCCGCAAACTTCAGAAACCGTTGCATTGACGACACTCCACCGAATGCCCCGTTCGTCGGGGTCTCGCGTCTGGCTGAAACTACTGACTGAGGGTTTCCAAACCGTTCTCTGACATCTCGCTGTGCGCAAACCCTTGGGGTTGCGCTCAGCGAATGTCGCCGACGCTTCGTGGTCTTGGTGGGCTACAATTTTCAAAACGCGGCTCATCCGGCCAGTGGGGCGGCCCATAGGAAATGTCACTGGCCCTTACGCTTTGTCAATGGGGGTGGGGAGGGCGTCCAACTGGATTTCGAATTCAACCCCATACACAGTATCCGCAAGGCAGTTATCCTGGCTTCCGGCGGCGTGTAAGATCCCGACGGGTGAGTCAGCGTCTCGATGGTGGGCCTTGTCAGAACGGAAGAAACCTTCGGTTGATATTGACGGTCCGCGGGTGCGCAAGGCGACCGGTGTCGAGAACCGCGATCTTTATCCCCGCATCAGACAAATGAGAACATCTTGCCAACCTGAACAAAATAGGTACAAATGATTCCTGCCGCGGTGACGCAGTGACAGCCCGGTTGGCGGAATCGTGGGATAAGAGGGTTGGTAAAATGGCAACGGCGTTGAAGCTCGTGAGTAAAGTAGACGGCGATAAGCAGCGCGCTTTGGAAGCGGCGCTGGCCCAAATTGATCGCGCCTTTGGCAAGGGCTCGGTTATGAAGCTGGGCGACAAGGGCAAAATCGTTGAGATCGAGTCCGTTTCGACGGGGTCACTTGGCTTGGATATGGCCCTCGGTATAGGCGGTCTGCCCAAGGGGCGGATCGTTGAGATTTACGGGCCGGAGAGCTCCGGCAAGACGACGCTGGCGCTCCACGTTGTTGCAGAGGTCCAGAAGGCCGGAGGCACCGCTGCCTTCGTCGACGCCGAGCACGCGCTCGATCCGTCTTACGCTCACAAGCTCGGCGTTAACCTGGACGAACTGCTGGTCTCGCAGCCCGACACTGGCGAGCAGGCACTAGAAATTACAGACACCCTGGTTCGTTCCGGTGCGGTGGACATCATCGTTATCGACTCGGTGGCGGCCCTGACGCCGCGCGCTGAAATCGAAGGTGAGATGGGCGATAGCCTTCCGGGCCTGCAGGCGCGCCTGATGAGCCAGGCGCTTCGCAAGCTCACCGCATCGATCTCCAAGACCCATACCCTCGTCATCTTCATTAACCAAATTCGCATGAAGATCGGTGTGATGTACGGCTCGCCGGAGACCACTACCGGCGGCAATGCGCTGAAATTCTACGCGTCCGTCCGCCTCGACATCCGCCGCACGGGCTCGGTTAAGCGCGCGGACGAGATCATCGGCAACAATGTCCGAGTGAAAGTGGTCAAGAATAAAGTTGCTCCGCCTTTCCGCGAGGTGGAGTTCGATATCATGTACGGCGAGGGGATCTCCAAGTTGGGTGAGATCATCGATCTGGGCGTAAAGGCCGGCGTCATCGAGAAGTCCGGCTCCTGGTTCTCTTATTCAAGCCAGCGCATAGGCCAGGGCCGCGACAATGTCCGCGACTTCCTCAAGGCTAATCCAGACATCGCTGCCGACATCGAAAAGGCCGTCCGCGGCGCCAAGGCGGTGATCGAAGAAGAGCTTCTGGTCGGCGGCGCTGAGCCGGACGACGAATAGCTTTCTCTTTCTCGTCGAGCGCTACGACCGCTGCAGGCTCCCCCGCCAACCGGCCTGCAGCGTCACCCCACGCGGCGCTCGATTTTAGAGCAAGGACGTCCGGGTTTGCCCGGGCGTCCTTTTCCTTTGGCAGCGAGTCCCGTAAACGAACGTCCGTCCCCACTTAGGGGCGGCAAGGGGGACTGCCCCCTCTGATCAATGTCCTAGATGTAAGCGCAAGATCCATGGCGAGCCTGAACCAGATCCGCAGTCACTTCCTGGACTACTTCCAGCGCAAGGATCACGCCGTCGTGGCCTCGGCGCCGCTCGTGCCGCAGAACGACCCGACGCTGCTGTTCGTCAACGCAGGCATGGTGCCGTTCAAAAATTATTTCACTGGGGCGGAGGCTGCGCCTTGGCCGCGCGCGGCCTCATCGCAAAAATCCGTTCGCGCGGGCGGCAAGCACAACGACTTAGACAACGTCGGCTATACAGCCCGTCACCACACCTTCTTCGAGATGCTGGGGAATTTCTCCTTTGGCGACTACTTCAAAGAGGGCGCGATCGAATTTGCCTGGGAGCTGCTCACCAAGGAGTTCGAACTTTCAGCCGATAGACTGCTGGTCACGGTCTATGCTGAAGACGAGCACGCTGCGACGCTCTGGAAGAAAATCGCAGGTCTGTCAGATGACAAGATCATCCGCATCGCCACTTCAGATAATTTCTGGTCGATGGGCGACACAGGTCCCTGCGGGCCCTGCTCGGAAATCTTCTACGACCACGGTGCCCATATTCCAGGCGGCCCGCCCGGTAGCCCGGATGAAGATGGCGACCGCTTCGTGGAGATCTGGAATCTGGTCTTCATGCAGTATGAGCAGATGGCCAATGGCGATCGCACAAGCTTGCCTAAGCCCTCGATCGATACCGGCATGGGCCTCGAACGTATTGCCGCGGTTCTGCAGGGCGTTCACGACAATTACGACATCGACCTCTTTCAGGCGATTATCGCCGCCAGCCGGGCGTTGGTCGGCGGTGCGGGTGGGGCGAACAGCGGCCCGTCTCACCGCGTCATCGCCGACCACCTGCGTTCGTCAAGCTTCCTGATCGCAGACGGCGTGACGCCGTCCAACGAAGGGCGCGGCTATGTGCTGCGCCGGATCATGCGGCGCGCCATGCGTCACGCCCACTTGCTGGGCGCTGCCGACCCTCTGATGCATCGTCTCGCGCCGACGCTTATCCAGCAGATGGGTGAGGCCTATCCAGAGTTGAAGCGAGCCGAACCGGCAATCATCGATACGCTTCGTCAGGAAGAAGAGCGCTTCCGCAGAACGCTCGGCCGCGGCATGAGCCTATTGGATGAGGCGACTGCCGGCCTTAGCACGGGCGAAGTGCTATCCGGTGAGACCGCGTTCAAGCTTTATGACACCTATGGCTTCCCACTGGATCTCACCCAGGATGCGGTTCGAGCCAAGGGCCTTACGGTAGACCTTGAGGGATTTGATGCGGCTATGACGCGTCAAAAGGAGATGGCGCGCGAGGCTTGGACGGGATCAGGCCAGGTGGCTGCAGCCGGAGAGTGGTTCGCCATTCGCGAGCAACTCGGCCCCAGCCGGTTCGAGGGCTACGATCAGATCGAGATCAACGCTGAATTGCTGGCGATCGTTCAGGAGGGTCGCCTAATCGACGCCGCCTTGTCGGGTGCAACCATCCAGGCCGTCTTCGATCGCACGCCCTTCTATGCGGAGAGCGGCGGTCAAGCCGGTGATCAGGGCGAAGTGGAGTGGGACGGCGGCAGGGCGCGCGTTGCGGACGTCCAGAAGCGGGCTGGCGATCTTTTCGTACACGACCTGGAAATTTTAGAGGGTGTGCTGAAACCCGGCGCTCGCCTGCGGCTGGCGGTTGACGCAGACCGTCGTCAGCAGACCCGCGCCAACCACTCCGCAACCCACCTGCTTCATTCAGCCTTGCGCAACGTGCTGGGACCGCACGTGACCCAGAAGGGTCAGATGGTCGATGGCGAGCGAATCCGCTTCGACTTCAGCCATGGTGCCCCCGTGACGCCTGAGGAAATCGATCGCATAGAAGCCGAAATCAACGCCGTCGTACGCCAGAACCTGCCTGCGGAGACCCAGTTGATGGCGCCGAAGGACGCGATGGCCGCCGGCGCCATGGCGCTCTTCGGTGAGAAGTACGGCGAGACCGTCCGGGTACTGACACTAGGCGAGTCACTTGCCGGGCAAGGCGCCTATTCCGTGGAGCTTTGTGGCGGCACCCATGTCGCACGCACCGGCGATATCGCACTCTTCAAGGTCGTGCAGGAACAGGGCGTGGCGGCGGGCGTCCGCCGCATCGAGGCCCTGACGGGAGAGTCTGCACGCCGCTGGCTATTGGACCAGGCGGCGGTCTCAAAAAGTCTCGCCGATCAGTTCAAGGTCCCCGTGTCCGAGGTGGCGGCCCGGGTCGCGACCCTAGAGGTGCAACGCCGACAGCTTGAAAAGGAACTCGGCGACGCCAAGCGCCAGCTCGCCATGGGGGGCGGAGGCGCAAGTGCGCCTGCCGGCCCAGAAGAGATCGCAGGCGTGTCTGTTCTGGCTCGTGTCATGGAAGGCGTCGGCGGCAAGGATCTGCGGCCCATCGCCGAGGCGTTCAAGAAGCAGATGCCGGACGGCGTCATTGTCCTGGTGGGATCTGCCGAAGGCAAGGCTGCTGTTACGGTGGCGGTGGTGGGTTCGGCCCAGGCGAAATTCAATGCGGTCGAATTGGCCAAAGCCGCTGTGGTCGCCATGGGCGGCCAGGGCGCTGGCGGGCGTCCTGACTTTGCTCAGGGTGGCGCACCCGACGGCGCCAAAGCCCAAGAGGGACTAGACGCCGTCAAGGCTGCACTCGCCAGCTAGGGCTCCAGGGGGCTGATGACTCCAATCGTTATCGGTACACGCCGGCTTCGCCTCGGGGATGCCGAACTAACCTTCGGCGTTCGCCAAGTTCGCCACGACAGCCTCGCGAAGCTCCCGCTTCAGGATCTTCCCCGATGCCGTCCTCGGCAACGGCTGATCGGCGACTTGGATATAGCGGGGGACCTCGAAGCGGGCGAGGTGGGCTTCTAAGAACGATCGCAAGGCCGCAACATCTAGGTCCGGCGCCCCAAAAACCGTTGCGCCCACCTCCTCGCCCAGCCGTTCGTCGGGAACCGCATAGACCGCCGCTTCGTGGACGGTCGGATACATCAGCAAAGCTGATTCTACCTGGCCACAGCCGATATTCTCCCCGCCGCGAATGATCAGGTCCTTGATACGGTCGACGATGAACAGGAAACCTTCGTCGTCGAGATAGGCGACGTCGCCGGTCCTAAACCAGCCGTCCTCGAACAGCGTGGCGTTGAGCGCCTCGCGGTTCCAGTAGCCTCGAAAAAGGGCTGTACCCCGCACCAGCAGTTCGCCCCGCTCGCCAGCTGCAAGCGTCTGGCCCGCGTCGTCCACGACCTTGAGCTCCAGCACCGCTGAGCAGCGACCGGAGCTGGCCGGGCGGTTGAGATAATCCAAACCGCTGATGCCGGTTCCGATGGCGTTGGTCTCGGTCATGCCCCAACCTGTCGCGGGCATCGCCTTGTCGAATGAGGCCTCGATCTGTTTCACCTGTTCAGGTGCCCGCGGCGCGCCTCCGCCGCCGACTGACGCCAGCGAGCTTAAGTCGCGGGAGGTCTGTTTGGCCACGCGCACGAGGTCGCCGGTCATGGCCGCCGGCGCCGTGAAGGTGGTGACCTTCTCGGCCTCGACCAGCGCTGCAGCCCGCTCCGGATCCCACCGGTACATGCAGACGACCTTCCGCTGCGCCCGGTATGATTGCAGGTAGACCGCGTGCGACCCCGTGGCGTGGAATAGCGGCACCGCCAGCAACGTCGCGGGCTGATAGGGCGGGGGCTCTGAAGCGACGGTGGCTGTGGCGATCCCGGCGGCCAGATCAAGCTCCCACGACATCAGGGCGGAGATCACATTGCGATGGGACGAGATCACGCCCTTGGGATGTCCGGTGGAACCCGAGGTGTAGAAGATGATTGCGTCGTCCTCAGGGGCGATGTCGGCGGCGGGCATTTCTGCCTCGCCGACCCCGGCGAGTAGGTCCCTCAGATTCGCGCCGTTGACGATCGGCGAGGCCGGTCGCACCGCGATCACCGCAACGTCCAGGTCGCCGTCGCACTGAGCCAGGCGCTCGAGTCGCTCCTGATCTGCGAACAACACCCTCGCGCCGCAGTCGCGCAGGCCGTAGGCCATCTCGTCCGGTTGCCAAAGTGCGTTCATCGCCACCGCGATCGCGCCGATCGAGGTCACCGCCGTGAACGCCAGGATCCATTCCGGATAGTTGCGCATGGAAATGGCGACCCGGTCACCCTTACCCACGCCATAGGTGTCGACCAGCAGACGCCCGATCTGGCCAGCCTCATGCCACGCTTGGGCGAAGGTCAGACGCTCATCTTCGAAGACGATGAAGGGCAGGCTGCTGGCGGTGTCGACGAATAGGTCCCGGAGCGTGGCGGGCGCATTTCGGAAGACCTTGAGCGGTCGGCCACGGATCGTCTCGAGACCCAGTTCAAAGGGGTAGCCGGGCGCGGTCAGGGCGGCGATCGCCTCGGCGCGGGTCGCAAATTTGGGCGTCTGGGCGTCAGCCAAGGGAAAACTCCGATTGTCCCGGGTAGATCACCGGCCTAGAGCAGCAGATCGGCGAGTTTGGCTTTATGATAGGCAGCGTCGCCGAACTGCGAGGCGTGCCAGATCGCTCGTCGGCGGTAGAGCTGGGCGTCGCAGTCGTAAGTGAAGCCGAACCCGCCGTGGAACTGGATCGCACGATCGGCGGCGAAAGACATCGCAGCGTCAGCCTGAGCCTTGGCCATGCGGGTTGCAATCTCGCCCACGCCCTGTTCTCCGAAGCAGTGGGCGGCGCTGTAAAGATGCGAGCGAGCTTGCTCATAGCCCACATAGGCATCGACCGTGGGGTGCTTCAGGGCCTGGTAGGCGCCGATCAGCTGGCCAAACTGAACGCGGGTCTTGAGGTAGTCGAGCGTGTAGTCGATCACCGCCTGGGTCCCGCCGCACATTTCGGCTGACTGCAGGAGATTGGCGCTCAGGTGGATATGCCGAAGTGCGGCCTGTGCCCGCGCCGGATCGAGCATGGCATCGGTTGCGACCTCCACACCGTCCAGTGTCACGGACCAGGCGCGTCGGGTCTCATCGATAATCGTTTCGCGCCGAAGCGCCTTGGGACCGAGGCTTGATCGGTCGACCAGCACCAGGGCCGGCCGGCCTTCATGCATCACCGAGGCGATGAGCGTTGTCGCCGATCCGGCGTCGCAGACCAGCCGCTTTTCACCCGAAAGTCGCAGTGTGCCCGATGCGGTCGATTGCGCCGTGCAGGCGATATTCACAAGGTCCCAGTCGTCGCTGGCTTCGCAGAGCGCCAGCGTCGCGATCTGACCTTCCGCAAGCTTGGGCAAGAGCGTGCGTTTCTGGTCCTCGGTTGCGCCAGCCAGGATGGCTTGCGCGGCCAAGGTGGCGGACAGAAACGGACCGGCCAGCAGGTAGCGGCCCATTTGTTCCATGACCGGGACCACCTCGGCAAGCTGGAGGCCGGCGCCGCCATATTCTTCAGGAATGGCGATGCCCAGCCAGCCCAGCTCAACGATCTCGCGCCAGATATCAGGGTCGTGCCCCGTCTCGTCCTCAATCAGCCGACGCACTTTGCTGATCGGTGACTTCGCCGAACAAAACGACGTGGCAACGTCGAGAAGGGTGGCCTGGTCTTCGCTAAAGCCCAGGCGTCCGAGATCCTGCATGTCGCCGCCTTAGCTTTTTGGCAGGCCGAGCACGTGCTCGCCCACGATGTTGCGCTGGATCTGAGAGGTGCCGCCGCCGATCGTGGCTGAGAACGAATTCAGGTAGGACCGCGTCCACCAGCCCCCGTCCACGGCGTTCTTGTCGCCCACATAATAGGCCCCGCTGGGGCCGGTAAGGCTGATCGCGAACTCGTTGATGCGTCGTGCGAACTCGGTGTTCATCAGCTTGGAACTGAGCGCCAGGCCGGTTGGCCGGTCGGTATTGAGCGGGCCAAAGCCCGTCCGCTGGGCGCACAGCGCGTTGCTTTGGATCTCGATCATGAAGTCGACCATCCGCGCACGTACCGAAGCATCCTCCAGCGCCGGCTTGCCACCGCGGTTCATTTTCTTGGCGAGTTCCAGAACGTCCCAGGCGTTGGAGCCGACAGCGACGTAGCCACCGGCTTGGCCGCCGCGCGCGCCGCGCTCGAACTCAAGGGTACGCATGGCGACCTTCCATCCCCCGCCCTCGACGCCGACAATCTCGTCGGCCGGGATCTGGGCGTCGCGGAAGAAAGTCTGGGTGAACCCGTGTTCTCCGGTCAGCTTTTTGATCGGCCGGGTCTCGACGCCCTCGATCTTCATCGGCGCCAGGAAGAAGGTCAGGCCGTCATATTTGCGTGACGTATCGGTCCGCGTCCGGGCCAGAAGGATCATGTAACGGGCGTATTTTCCCAGCGTCGTCCAGATCTTGGAGCCGTTGACCACATAGTGCTCGCCCGCCCTGACCGCCTTGGTCTGAGCGTTGCCCAGGTCGGACCCGTTCTCGGGTTCGGAGAAGCCCTGGCACCAGATATCCTCCGCCGACAGGATGCCTTTGATGTACTTCGTACGCTGTGCTTCGGTCCCCATGTCGAGCAGCAGGGGGCCGGTCCAGTTCAGACCGATCGCGTTCAGAAAGATCGGGCTTCCGTTGCGACGCATGGCCTTGGTGGCCTCGGCCTGGAAGGCGGGATGCATCCCGCCGCCGCCATAAGCCTTGGGCCAAGCCGCACCCAGGTAGCCCGCCTCGAAGACCTTGTTCTGCCAGTCGCGCAGGAAATGAAACTGTTGGTCCGTACCCACCTCCATGAAGGTCAACGGCAGCAGGAAGCCAGGGTCGGGGTTGACGTGTTCTTTGAACCAGGCGTCCGCGGCCTCTGCGTAGGCTTTGAGGTCCTGCGGGTCGAACTCCGTCATTGCGACATCCTAATCAAGCGCTTCAGCCATAACCGCCACGAAACCTCAGCACCGTCATCGCCGAGACCTCCGCGCGCGACAATAGGCTGGTCGCGATCTGGCTCAACAAGATCTGAATAACATTTAAATCGACTCGTCTTTCGGCCACGGGCGAAGGAAACTCGCAAATTGGGGTTCGCGCCCGGATCGGAGGCGGCGCAGGGACCGACACGGAGATTCGATGCCGATCCTTGATTCACGACTCGACGTCCGGTCAGACGACGCCCAGCGCAATCGGGCCGACATGCTCGAAATGCTCGAAGTCATGGAGGCCCTGCAGGCCGAAGCCGCTCAGGGCGGCGGCGAGGAAGCGATCGAGCGCCTGCGCGCGCGCGGCAAGATGCCGATCCGCGAACGCATCAGTCACGTCCTGGACCGGGACTCTCCCTTCCTGGAGATCAGCCCTCTGGCGGGCTGGCGGTCGAATGTGCCGGTGGGCTCAGGCTTCGTCGTTGGCATCGGCGTGATCGAAGGCGTCGAGTGCGTGATCCTGGGGCACGATCCGTCCGTGCGCGCTGGCGCTTTCAACGCCTTCAACTCCAAGAAACTGATGCGGGGCCTGGAGCTTTCGCGGCTCAACCGCATGCCTTACGTCCAATTCGTGGAGTCCGCGGGGGGGGACCTCAGCGGCGACGCGAGCGGTGATCCTGAGGCCGCGATCCGTCGGGAAGTGGGTCATTTCGCCGAGTCCGGCCGGCTGTTTTACGAGATCAGTGAACTGTCGAAGATGCGCATTCCGACCATCTCGGTGGTGTTCGGCTCGTCCACCGCGGGCGGCGCATACCAACCTGGCATGAGCGACTACAACATTCTGATCAAAAACCAGTCCCAGGTGTTCCTTGGGGGGCCGCCCCTGGTCAAGATGGCGACCGGCGAGGATGCCGATGTTGAGAGCCTGGGTGGTGCTGACATGCACACCACGATCTCGGGCCTCGGTGACTATCTGGCCCAGGACGAGATGGACGGTATCCGCATGTGCCGTGAGGTCGTGCGACATCTCAACTGGCGAAAGCTAGGTCCTGAACCGCGGGACGATTTCGACCCACCGGCACATGATCCAGAAGGGTTGCTGGACCTGGTGTCGAAGGATCTGAAGCAGCCATTCGACATCCGCGAAGTCATCGCCAGGATCGTCGACGGATCCGACTTCGAAGACTTCAAGCCCCTCTATGGCCCCACCCTGGTTTGCGGTTGGGCCACCCTCCATGGTTATCCAGTGGGGATCTTGGGCAATAACGGGGCCTTGTTTTCGGAGTCAGCCGAGAAGGCAGCTCAATTTATTCAATTGTGTAATCAGATAGATACCCCGCTGATCTTCTTGCATAACATTACCGGATACATTGTCGGCACCGACTTCGAGCAAGGTGGCATCACGAAGAATGGCTCGAAAATGATCAACGCGGTGTCCAACTCCACCGTGCCGCATATCTCGGTGATCGTGGGCGCTTCCTATGGGGCGGGGAACTACGGCATGAGTGGCCGGGCCTTTGGGCCGCGCTTCACCTTCATCTGGCCGACGGCGAAGATCGCGGTCATGGGACCGCGCCAGATGGCCGGCGTGATGTCCATCGTTGGGCGCGCCTCGGCCCAGCGCCGTGGCGTCGAATTCGACGAGGCGGCCGACGCTGAACGCGCGGCCAGTGTTGAGTTCTGGGCTGAGGAGAGGTCGAAGGGACTCTACGCCACCGCGCGCATTTCCGATGACGGCATGATCGATCCTCGAGACACGCGCATGGTGATCGCCATGGCGTTGTCAGCTTGCGCCAATAACGAGGTCAAAGGCACCAAGGAGTTCGGCACATGGCGCATGTAGTCGAACCCCGACCGATTGGCCGGTTGCTGGTCGCCAACCGTGGCGAGATCGCGCGGCGCATATTCCGCACGGCCCGCGAGATGGGGATCTTCACGGTGGCCGTCTATGCGGACGGCGATCGCCACGCGCCGTTCGTCGCTGAGGCCGACCTGGGCGTATCGCTAGATGGACGCAGCTCGGCGGAGAGCTATCTCGACATCACCAAGGTCATCGATGCGGCCCGGCGTAGCGAGGCTGACGCCATCCATCCGGGCTACGGGTTCCTGTCGGAAAACGCTCACTTTGCCCAGGCGGTCATTGAAGCTGGCCTGATCTGGGTTGGCCCAACGCCGCAGGTGATCGCCAAGATGGGCGACAAGTTGTCGGCCAAGCGTCTCATGCAGGCCGCAGGCGTGCCCACCCTGCAGGCGGCCGAGATCACATCTGAAATGGACCTCCAGGCCGCTGCGGCCGACATCGGCTATCCGGTGCTGGTCAAGGCGTCTGCCGGCGGCGGCGGCCGCGGCATGCGCGTGGTGCGCGCGCCCGACGATCTGGAGGCGGCCGTTGAGAGCGCCCGGCGCGAGGCCGGCAGTTCATTCGGCGATGACACCGTGTTTCTTGAGCGATGGGTCGAGGTTTCGCGCCACGTGGAGATCCAGATACTCGGTGATCAGCATGGAAACCTGGTTCACTGTTTCGAACGCGAGTGTTCGATCCAGCGTCGCCATCAGAAGATTATCGAAGAGGCGCCGTCGCCGGCGCTGGATCCCGACACCCGCCAAGCCATGGGCGAAGCAGCGCTGTCTGTCGCCCGTGAGCTTGGCTATTCATCGGCCGGGACGGTGGAGTTCTTGCTGAGCGGGAAGGATTTCTGGTTCCTGGAGGTCAACGCGCGCCTGCAGGTCGAGCATCCGGTCACCGAGGCGATCATCGGTAAGGATTTGGTCCGCGAACAGCTCCGCATCGCTGAGGGCGAGCCCCTGTCGTTCCGCCAGGAAGACCTGGCCATCAACGGCCACGCGATCGAGGCGCGATTGTGTGCGGAGGATCCGGCGCGGGACTTCCTGCCGTCCCCTGGGCCCGTGATCGCCTGGACGCCGTCGGCGGTGGGTAAGGCGCGCTTCGATTCTGGCGTGGAAAGCGGCAGCCTCGTCAGCCCGGATTTTGACGCCATGATCGCCAAGGTGATCGTGCACGCGCCCACGCGCCGCGAAGCCGCCGCCAGGCTGGCCCGGGCGCTGGAGACCACCCAGGTCCAGGGTCTGACCACCAATCGCGATTTCCTGGTCTCCACTTTGCGTACGCCTCAGTTCCTGGCTGGCGACACCACCACCGACTTTATCGCTCGGGTCGCGCCGTCGGCTGTGCGTCATGTTCCGCGCGCCGAGCTGATCTGGGCCTGTGTCGGCGCCATCCTGGAAGGACAGGGCCGACGGCGGGCTGCGGCGCGGGTGCTGAAATCGATTCCGAGCGGATGGCGCCATTCCGTCATGCCGCTCGAACAGATCAGCTTCACCGTCGGCGAGGACCATATAGACCTCGCCTATCGCGCAGGCCGCGACGGTCGTTTCCGCTTGGTGGTCGACGGCCAGGCGCATTGGGTCTGGGCCTACGTTTGCGGCCATGGCCGGGTGGACATGGAGATCGATGGCCTGCGCCTGCAGCTGTTGGCCGAGCCCAGCGGCGACCGATGGTTCATACATGGCAAGGCCGGCGACGTGGAACTGCGCGAGCTGCCACGCTATCCGGACACGCGGCTTGAGGACCTGGCGGGCGGCCTGAAGGCGCCCATGCCCGGCGCGATCCGCTCGATTTTCGTGGCCGCCGGCGAGGCGGTGTCCAAGGGCCATGTGCTGATGATCCTGGAGGCCATGAAGATGGAACATCGGATCACGGCGCCTGTGGATGGCGTCGTCGCCGAGCTCAACATCGCCGTCGGCGAGCAGGTCGGTAACGGCCAGCTTTTGCTGACGCTCGCCCCGCACGAGAACAAGGCCTGAGCCCATGGCGACCACCGAAGCCACTCTCTACCAGGTCCGCAAGAGCGCAGCTTGGATCACCCTGAACCGGCCCGAGGCCCGCAACGCGCTTTCGGCCGTCCTGGTCAACGAGGTCTATGAGCACCTCCAGGCGGCCAATGCCGACCCCCAGGTCCGCTCGATCGTCTTGACCGGCGCAGGCCCGGCCTTCTGCGCCGGCGCAGACCTGAAGAACCCGCCAGGTAGCGCCTCGACGGGCACCCGCTCCTGGGGCCTGCCCGAGTTGCTGAGCGCCATGATGGCCAGCCCCAAGCCCGTGATCGTCGCCGTCAATGGCGCAGCCTTCGCCGGCGGCCTGGGCTTGGTGGGCGCGGCCGACATCGTGGTTGCCGTCGAAGATGTGCCGTTCAGTTTCAGCGAAGTACGGATCGGCGTGATCCCAGCGATCATCTCGGTGGTCTGCCTTCCCAAGCTTGGGACCCACAATGCCACGAAGCTGTTCATCACCGGCGAGCGTTTCACCGGGGCTCAGGCCGTCACCTTGGGGTTGGCTCACCGCGCGGTCCCGGCCGACCAACTGCCGTCCGCCGTCCAGGAAGAGATCGAGATGATCAACTTAGGCAGCCCCACCGCCATTGCGGCGTGCAAGAAGCTGATCCGGCGGGTGTCCGAGATCCCGATGGATCAGGGCTTTGCCGAAGCCGCGCCATGGAGCGCTCAGTTATTCCGCTCGCCGGAAGGCCAGGAAGGCATGGCCGCCTTCCGCGAGAAACGTAAGCCCTACTGGGTTGTCGATTAGCCGGAGAGACCAGCGATGAGCGAGATCATCCGTATCGCCAATTGCAGCGGCTATTACGGCGACCGCCTGGATGCGGCACGCGAGATGGTCGAAGGCGGGCCTATCGACGTGCTTACCGGCGACTATTTGGCCGAACTGACCATGTCGATCCTGTTCAACCAGCGTCGGGAACGCGGCGAGCAGATGGGCTACGTCGGGACGTTCTTGAAGCAGTTGGAGGAGGTTGCCGGCGCCTGTCTTGAGCGCGGCATCAAAATCGTCACCAACGCCGGAGGCCTTAACCCGTGCAGCATGGCCGCCGAGGTCGAGAAGATCCTCAAAACCCTTGGGCTAAGCGCCAAGGTCGCCTGGATCGACGGCGACAACCTCATGGATGATCTCGGGCGGCTGCAAGGCGAAGGGGAAGCCTTCCGCAACCTCGACACCGGCACCGCTCTTGAGGGGGCCGGGCACAAGCCCGTCACCGCCAATGCCTACCTCGGCGGCTGGGGCATCAAGACTGCCCTGGATGAAGGCGCTGATATCGTCATTTGCCCGCGCGTAACCGACGCTGCCGTGGTGATCGGCCCGGCCGCCTGGAAGTTCAATTGGAAGCGAGACGACTTCGATGCCTTGGCCGGCGCACTCACCGCCGGTCATATTATCGAGTGTGGTGCCCAATGTACCGGCGGCAACTATGCCTTCTTCCAGGAGGTGCCCAGTTTCCGCAACATGGGCTACCCCATCGCTGAGATTGAGCGCGATGGGTCTTTCACCATAACCAAACATCCCGGCACAGGCGGACTGGTCTCGGTGGGGACGGTGACGGCGCAGCTGCTCTATGAGATCTCAACGCCAGCCTACATGAACCCCGACGTCATCGCCCATTTCGATACGCTCAGCATCGATCAGAGCGGTCCAGACCGGGTTCGCGTCAGCGGCTGCCGCGGCTCGAACCCACCGCCGACGCACAAGGTCTGTCTGAACACGCTGGGCCCCTTCAAACAGAGCTTCGAGGTGCTGCTCACCGGTCTCGACATCGAGTTGAAGGCGGAAAAATACCTCGACCAGGTCTTCTACACCATGGGTGGTCGCGAACAGTTCGATGACGTCGACGTCCAGCTGATCCGCAGTGACATGACCGATCCGGCCAGCAACGAGCAGGCCCACGCGGTCTTGCGCGTGACGGTGACGAGCCGCGACCCCAAGAAACTCGGACGCCTGTTTAGCGCCAAGATCACCGAGCTCGGCCTTGCGACCATTCCCGGCAACACCGGGCGCGGCGGTGGTGGGTTCAACGGCGGCCAGACGATCGTGCACTGGCCGGCCCTGATCGATAGCCGCAAGATCACCGAAAGGGTGCATCTGGGCGAGCGCACAATCGAGGTGCTGCCGACCCAGCGCCTCGACTTGGAGGACACCCATTACCAGCGTCAGCCCGTCAGCCTGGCGCCGGCCCCAGGTGGCGAGACGGTGCAGATCGCCTTCGGTCGCCTGTTCGGCACCCGCTCTGGCGACAAGGGCGGCAATGCCAACTGCGGCGTCTGGGCGAGGAGCGATGAGGCTTATGCCTGGCTGTACCAGTTCCTGACCGTAGACGCTTTCAAGCGGCTTTGTCCCGACATGGCGGCCTATGAGGTCGAGCGTTACGAACTGGCGAATATGCGATCGCTCAATTTCTACATCAAAGGCGTCCTGGGCGGGGGCGCCTCGTCGAACCACAGGATCGACAAGCAGGCCAAGTCGCTGGGCGAATACCTTGGCGCGAAATACATCGAAGCGCCCAAGGTGCTGTGTGACCAACTGAACGCGAAGTTGGCTTGACGTTAAGTCCGCTCGCAGGGGTTCTGCGATCCGTCGCCTTCCTGGGCCAAAATGATCAATCAGAGGACTGCGATCCAACCATGACCGAACACCTGATCGAAACGTTCGACGATGGCGTAGCGACCATCACGTTCAATCGACCCGAAGCGCGAAACGCCTTGACCGGTGCCATGCTGGAAGCCTTGCCCGACATCGCGCGCAGGCTGGCGATAGACCCGGCTGTCCGGGCCGTGGTGGTTACGGGCGCCGGCGGCGCATTCTGCGCAGGCGGGGACGTCAAGGGCATGGCTGCTGGGACTTCCAACCCGTCATCGGGCCTGGGCGTGAGCTTCGAGCAGCGTGTGGGGAGCCTGCGCGCGCAGATGGAATTCTGCCAGCAACTCCACGACATGGCCAAACCGACCCTGGCCGTGATCCCAGGACCTGCGGCCGGCGCCGGGTTGTCGATCGCCCTGGCCTGCGATGTGCGGATCGCGGCGAATGAGGCGAAACTCACCACCGCGTTTTCGAAAGTCGGACTGTCGGGCGATTTCGGTGGCACCTATTTCCTCAGCCACCTGGTCGGTGCGGCCAAGGCTCGCGAGCTTTATTTCCTGGCCGATGTCCTGGACGGGCCACAGGCTGCAGCACTCGGCGTCGTAAACCGCTCTGTGCCGCTTGCAGACCTGCCGGCGGAGGCCACACGCTGGGCAAAGCGACTGGCGGGCCTGCCGACCACCGCGATCGGCTACATGAAAAAAAACCTGAACATGGCCGAGCATGGCACGCTTGGACAGGTGATGGACGCCGAGGCGATCCACCTCGTGCGCTCGATGATGACCGACGACCACAAGGCCGCATCCCAGGCTTTCGTCGAAAAGCGCGCGCCGAAATTCGAAGGGCGCTAGCGCCTGGACCGACCTTGCCCGGTTGTTCCAAGTGCAGCCTGTCACGCGGCTCAAGGCAGGTATCGTCAGACCCGAAGGTCTTGTCGTGGAGGACGGAAAATGACCGAAACCCTGGAAAAATCCGCCGCCGCCATCGTCGGTACGTCGCCGGTCTCGCGGCGATTTGGTCGCAGCGATGGCGAGGCTTTCAAACGAACCATGGCCAGGATCGACGAACTCGGTCTGAAGGAGAATCTGCTCGAGCTGGAGACCCAGGGCTATACGGTCGTGCCCGTTCTATCCGCCGAGCGCGTGGAGCGCGCCAAGGCTGCCATCTTGCGCCGGGTTGAAAAGCAGACTGGGCGCACGATCGACCCCGACACCGCCACGTCTGCCGATTTCCAAGGGATGCAGTACCAACATTATCTGATCTTCGACGATCCGGTGTTCCAGGAAATCCTGCTGGAACCCAAGCCGTTGGCTTTGATGAGCTACCTGTTGGGCGAGAGCTGCGTATTGTCTTCGATGGGGTGTCATTTCCGCGGTCCGGGCGGCATGCCACTGCCCTTCCATGCCGATGGGGCCGCCGATGGCCTGATGTCGTCCGTCTCCATGGTGGCGAACTGCAATTATGCGCTGACGCCCTACAGCGCTGAGGCCGGGGCCTTAGCGATCGTGCCTTGCAGCCACCTCAAGCAGCGTCAGCCTTCAGCGCACGAAAACTGGAGCGCCGGCGGCGAGACCATCGCTGATATCATGGCCAGGAACCCGGCGCAGAGCGACCTGGACACCATCGAGTGGGAACTCCCACGAGGGGCGGTGACCTTGACCATCAATCCGGGCGATGCCGTGATCTGGCATGGCAATACTTGGCATGGCGGATGGCGGCGCGACCTGCCGGGCGTACGGATGAATCTGGCGGCTTACATGTGCCGCCAGCACATGCTGCCGCAGGAGCGTCGCGGTGACGATCGTTACCCCGAAGTCTTCCAGCGTTATGAGAATGAGCCGCGCTTTGCCCAGCTGTTGGGGGAAAAGACGTTCAATGGCTGGCGCGAGGAAGGACCTGATTTCAGTCCTAAAAAGTTCGCACCTGTGGGTTTGTTCGACTGATCGCGCGCAGAGCGTGCCGATGGGGGCGACCCAATAGGGCGTGTCCCTATAGGTCGGTGATATTGCTGACCGAGATTTTTTCGTCCGATCCAATGGGGAAGATTTACCAATGACCTACAAGCGGTTCGGCAGCACGGCCTTGCAGATTGGCCCCATTGGCCTGGGCACGGTCAACTTCTCGTGGCTCACGGACGAGCCGGATAGCTTCGCCATCCTGGACAGGGCCTTCGAGGCTGGGGTCAACCTGATCGACACCTCCGACAACTACAATGCCGGCCAGACCGAGGCGCTGCTGGGCCGATGGTTCGCGCAAGGCGGCGGACGACGGGAACGGACCGTGCTGGCCAGCAAGTGCTACTCAGCACCGATGGAATGGGGCTCAACCGACCCTGTAAAGCGCACCGGCAGCTGGGTCGGCCCCAACCAGCGCGGCCTGTCGGCCAAATACATCCGCGAGGCGTGCGAGGCCAGCCTGAAGCGGCTGAACACCGACCACCTCGACATCTACCAGATGCACCACGTGGACCGCACCGCCAGGTGGGAGGAGATCTGGCAGGCGATGGATCTGCTGATCCAGCAGGGCAAGGTGCTCTATGTCGGCTCGTCCAACTTTGCCGGCTGGCACATCGCCCAGGCCCAGGAGGCCGCACGCGCACGCCATAGCCTGGGCCTTGTCTCAGAACAGAGCGTCTACAACCTGACCAAGCGGACGGTGGAGTTGGAAGTGATCCCAGCCTGCCAGGCCTACGGGATTGCGTTCCTGCCCTACAGCCCGCTGGGCGCAGGCCTGCTGGGCGGCAAGCCTGGCGAGAACGACAAGGGCCGACGCAGCTACCTCAAGCCTTCCCAGGCCGTCGAAGAATTTCAGGCGCTGTGCGGCGAACTGGGCCATGCGCCGGCCGAGGTGGCGCTAGCTTGGTGTGCTGGCCAGCCGGGTGTGACGGCGCCGATCATCGGGCCGCGCACCATGGCTCAGTTTGAGTCCGGCCTGGCTGCGATGCAGATCCACCTGGACGAGGAGACGCTGAAGAAGCTCGACGCGATCTTTCCCGGCCCTGGCGGTCCGGCTCCGGAAGCCTACGCCTGGTGAGACGCGAGCCGAGGCCCTGACCATTTTAGTCAATCGCCTGCCGGGCGTCGGCGCAGAGGTTCTGGCCAGTCGACCTGGCCCGGGGCCTGACGGATCTGGAATTCGAGATGACGCGCGCGATGTTCGCAGACTGCGGCGTGATTTTCTTCCGCGACCAGCAGATCAGCGAGGCTCAGCACATTGCTTTTGCGCAGCGCTGGGCCCCGATCAACATCAACCGCTTCTTCGCCGCCCACCCCGCCTATCCAGAAATCGCGCGGGTGTCCAAGGAGGGCGACCAGACCAGCAATATCGGCGGCGAATGGCACACTGACCACGCCTACGATCTTGAGCCGGCGATGGGCTCCATTCTTGTGGCGCGTGAGCTGCCGCCGCAGGGCGGCAACACGCTCTTTGCGTCGATGTCCGTGGCATATGAGGCGCTGTCGGAGGCGCTCAAGACAAAGCTGTGCGACCTGAAGGCTGTGCACAGCGCCCAACATGTGTTCAGCGCGCGCGGCACCTACGACGTCGACAACGAAGCTGGCGACCAGCGGATCGGCAATGCGGTCGCCGCCGAGCAGTTGCCTGAGGTGATCCACCCCGTCGTCATCACGCACCCCTTAAGCGGTCGCAGGGCGCTCTATGTAAATCCAACCTTCACAATCCGGTTTGAGGGTATGACCGCTGAGGAGTCCCAGCCGTTGCTGCACGAGCTTTATGCCCACAGCATTCGGCCTGAATTCGTCCACGAGTTCGTCTGGCGCCCAGGCTCCATCGCCTTTTGGGACAACCGCGCCACCTGGCACTTCGCGCGCAACGACTACCAAGGCTACCGCCGCGAGATGCACCGGATCACGCTGGCGGGCGAGCCGTTGCGCGGCGCTAGGCCGGTCTGAGCCAAAAACCTGAGCGATCAGGCGCGAGGTGGGATGCTCCAGCTCTGCGTCAACCACGCCATCCGTCGTCGTGCACGTTTGGCGCCCCTGCGGCCGTCTCCTGCGCCATCCGCTGAAGCCAAGGCCAGGCGGGCTTAGGTGACTGCGAGGTATGGGACGGGCAAGTTGGACTAGGATATAGGTAAGGCCCGCTCGACGCGGCCGGAACATGGCAAGGTCGGGTGACCTTGAAATCTGTCGAGATCCCATGGCGGCGAGCGATCCGAACTATCCTTTGGCGGGCCTGAAGGTCCTCGATTTTTCTCGTGTTCTCGCCGGTCCTTTTGCGGGCCGCATGCTCAGCGACCTGGGCGCTGACGTGGTCAAGGTTGAGCCCCCCGATGGGGACGTCACACGCTTGTGGGGCAAGGTGATTGGCGGCGTGCCTGGCTACTACCATCAGCAGAATGCCGGCAAGCGGGACATATCCATCGACCTGCGCCACCCAGACGCCAAGGATCTGGTTTTCGAATTGGTCGGCAAGGCCGACATCCTGATCGAAAATTACCGGCCCGACGTCATGCCGCGGCTGGGGCTGGGCTACCCCGACCTGAGCGCGGCCAATCCACGGCTGATCATGCTGTCGATCTCCGGCTTCGGGGCGAACGGCCCGGAATCACGCCGACCGGCCTATGCGCCTATTGTCCACGCCGAGGTCGGTCTGCTGGCCCGGGCCGTCCGCCGGGGAAAGGTTGCGAGCCGCGACCTGCCGCTGTCGGTCGCCGACACCAACGCGGCGCTGCACGGCCTGGTCGCGGTATTGTCGGCGGTTATCTTGCGTGAACGCACGGGACGCGGTCAGCACATCGACATCGCGATGGTCGATGCAACGATGGTCACTGACGACCAGCTTCACTACGAGCTTGAAGATTCCGAAGACACGATGGGACTGCCCAACGATGTCTGGGAAACGGGCGCGGGCCCGATCCTGATCTCGGCCGATTTTCGATATCTTTGGCGCCTCTTGACCACGCACGCGGGACTGCGCGAGCCGGATAGCGCCGGACAGGGTCTCGAAGCCAAGATCGCAACCCGCCGTGCCACGGTTGAAGCCTATTTGCGCGGTCTTTCCACCTGGGATCAGGTCGACGCCGCCATGGCGCAGATCAACACCGCCTGGGGACGGGTTCGAGATGGCGCAGCCCTATGGGACCAGCCCACCGTGCGGCATAGGGGCTCCATCACCCAGATCGACGACCGGGCCGGCGGGACCCGTTCGATCCCGCAGTCGCCCTACCGCTTCTCCGATGCGAGGGCCGGCGTGCGCGGACCCGCCCCCCATCTGGGCGAACACAATGGCGAAGTTCTGGAGGAATGGATCGGCCGTTCCCCGGCGCAGGTTGCGCGGCTGATTGAATCCGGGGTTCTCGTCGAGGGCCCGATCGCCAAAGACTCTGCTGGCTAGACTTGCGGGAAGTTAGGACGCCGCAAACGGGCGCTTAGACGCCGCCGATCTAAATCGGCCTGTTATCGGCCCGCCAGCTTGTTGGTTTGCCACCGCTGCAGATGTCCGCGGGCGTCGTTCTTGACGGGATCCATCATATCGTCGTGGTTGGGGCGTTTGCCCGTCAACTCGATGACGTAGCCATTGGGGTCACGGAAGTAGATCGAATCGATCATGTGGTGATCGGCAATACCGCGCACCTCAAATCCTTCTGCCTGGCCCTTGGCCTTCCAAGACGCAAGATCATCGTGAGGAATCTCGAGCGCTATGTGCAGATCGAAGTCATGCTGCACCTTGAAGTCGAAAGGCTGCTCGGGGGCTTCGAAGAAGGCGAGGCAGGACCCATCGGCCATCCGATAAAAAGAATGCAGCACGTGCGTCGTGCGCTTGGTTTTGGTTTCCGTGATCTCGAAGGCATTGACCAAAGGCAGGCCCAGAAAGTCCTCGTAAAACTTGCGGGTTTCCTCGCTGTCACGGCAACGATAGGCGTTGTGGTGAAGGCCCTTGATGAGATTGAGACCGGTCATCAGACGGCCTCGAACGTCTTGTCTTGCATCGGGGCTGCGATGCCATCCAAGGCCCAATTGATCGATCCCCAGCTGCTCAGCGTCTTCATGGTGTTCACCTCGCCCTGGACCTCAGGATAGGCAGCGAAATTGCAGTCGATGATCCTGCCACGATCAATAGGCATACGTCGATATCGTCAGCGATGGGATTCGATTATCAGCGGCAAAGCCCTTGTCGCCCGGGATCATTCCGAACCCAAATCCGGATCGGACGCGAGCCTTGCGCACGGAGCCGCTCGCGCAAATGGCGCCGGCGCAGGGCAAGTGGATAGATTTTCATGTGTTTGGCATCGACCGGGGCGCGGAATTTCACCGCAGGTGGTGCACGATTTCCCCATGGCCGCGGCGCGCGACATCCTGTGGTCGAAAGGTTGGGAGACGAGGCTGCTGAACGGCCAGATCAATGTCATAACTGGCGAACTCACCGGCGCGAGGGCCGGAAAAGTCCTGCGGTTAGCGAGTTAAAGCCATGTTCGATACGCCTCTCACACTCCGCGGCCCGCTGCGGACACCACGCCAGATGCTGGCAGATCAAGAGTATGGCGGCCACGCCTCGATCCATGACGACGCCATGGCTGAGAAACTGGGTTTCCGCGCCGGTCCGATCGAAGGCCCCACCCACTTCAGTCTTTTCCCGCCGCTCCTGGCGCAGATCTGGGGTCAAGCCTGGTTCGAGCGCGGCTGCATCTCGTCGCACTATCTCAACATGGTGGTGGAGGGCGAAGAGGTTCGCGCCTTCGCCGAAGTTCCACGCCTCGGCGCGATGACCACGCGGGTCTGGGCCGAAAAGGCCGATGGCACACCAGTGCTGGAGGCCAGCGCCAGTCTGGGTCCAGACCACGGCCAGACCCTGCTTGAGGGGCGCATGGCGGCGCTTCGGCCCCCAGGTCGCTTGCTGATCCTGGAAGATCTCAAGGTGGGGATGACAGGGACCGTGGAGGAGCGCGTGCGCATGGATCCCGATCAGCACATGGGCGCGCTTTATCCCTTCAGCCTGAATCAGAAACTGGCGGTGATCACCGAGACCTCGCCCTGGTATGCTGACCCCAAGGCCTCACCCTGGGGGCGCGCGATCATCCCGCTGGAGATGGTCAGCGTGCTCGCGGAATACTCCAGCCGTGAGGCCAGGTTCCCGGTCAAGGGGCCGGCCGTGGGCCTCTTTGCCGACCAGGAGATCCGCATGATCGATGGACCCTTGTTCGTCGGCGAGACGTATGTTCTTCGCCGCGAGATCGTTGCCCTGGCCGAGAGCCGGCGGACGGAATCCTATTGGGTCAGGACGCGGATCTTCGATGCCTCGGGCAAGCGGCAGCTGGCTGAGATGCTGCTCAACCACGCCTCGCTCAAGGATTCTTACGCCGGATACGCCGAAGGCGCGCCGGTCTGAGGGGCCGTCGGACCGGCTACTCGGCCGCGATTGCGGCCAGCTGCTCGAGGTCGCGTTCGCCGCGGAAGGTCTCGTGCGCCTGCTGGATCTTCATCAGCGTGAACGGTTCGGCGGTGATGTCATCCAGGTTCGCCATTGAGAGTTCGCCGACGTTGCGGTAGGCGCCTTGGTCCATGGCTTGGCGCACGTGGACCAGCGACCCGTTTGGATCGCCTAAGCCGCCGTCGCCGCGATAGCCGTAGCCTTCCACCATGTTGCGGACAGAGGTCGCCTGGAAGCCGGCTCGCATCAGGAATTTCGGGCTGGCCTTGGCCAGCACCTCAGGGCTCACGGTCAAAAGGAAGCTTTCCTGTTGGCGCACCCACGGCTTCACCGTCGAATTGGTGATGATGTAGCGCAGTTTGTCCGACCGATTGATCGCCCCGCCGTGCAGGGTGCGCCCGTCCATGATCAGGATCGCGCCGGCCTTGGCTTCGAGGTTTATAGCCGGCGCAAGCTCACCGTAGACCTCGCCGGCGGTTCCGTTTGGCCGGTGCGAGCCGGGGATCAGCATGGTGCCGCCATTTACCTCATCGACGTCCTGCAGGATGTAGATGGTGTTCACCAGGGCCGGCGTCTCGATCACGAAGGGCGAAATGAACGACTGGTCCTGATGCAGGCCCTGGGGGTGGCAACCCGGGTAGAAGATGTTCGAGATGAAGCTGAAGTGAGTCCAGCCTTCGCCTAGCAGCTCATCGAGCAGGCGCTCGATAAGTGGCCCCGCCTGGACGGCGGCCGGATCGTGCTCCATGCAGGCGACGAAGTCGGCCCCCTTGTTGACCAGCGCCCAGACATGCTGCTGGGCGACGTTGGCATAGGCTATCTCCAACGCCCGTTCTGCGGCGGCCTGGTCGGCGACCCGGTCATGAAGCCGCGCGCACTGCTGGGCAGAAATGCCGTCCTCAATCAGGCCGTAGCCCCATTCGACCAGGTTGCGCCGCATCCGGTTGAGATCCTTGGTCGCTTCGGGCAGCGCCTTGTCGCGCCAGTAGGGGTGTCTTCGCGCAACGGTGGTGTCGTATTACCAGCCCTTTCCCCACTCCAACGCCTCCCGGGCCTTGGGAGGCCTGAGCCAGGGATTGTGCTTATTGATCGAACGGTAGGGCTCGCCCGAGGCCAGGGCCGCGGCGTAGGCGAACGACGCATCCTGAGAGGCCGCCGCGATGGCTGCGGGCTCAAATTCCTGGGGAACGCGCATCCTCACCTCCGCCGTACGTAGAGGTTGGAACTATTCTCCCGTAACGGACCGGCTGCAACTTGCCCCGAAACCTGAGGCCGTTCTCGCACTCAGGCTGGATCCGCCTTGGGCAGCCGCCAGATACCGAGGCGTTCTATAGGGCAGGCCTGCCAACGTGCTGGAGGGCGACGCTAGCACGGCCAAACGTTGCCGCTGACTAGGCGGCGAGCGCGATTTCGAGGTTGCTTGCGACCTTGTCGATGAAACCTTCGGTGGTCAGCCAGCCTTGTGTGTCGCCGACCAGCAGCGCCAAGTCCTTCGTCATCGATCCGCTTTCCACGGTCGAAACGCAGACCTGCTCAAGAATGTCGGCGAATCGGGTCAGCTCGGCATTGTCGTCGAGCTTGGCGCGGTGCTTCAGACCTTGCGTCCATGCGAAGATCGAGGCGATGGAATTGGTCGAGGTGCTTTCACCCTTCTGATGCTGGCGATAGTGGCGGGTGACCGTTCCGTGGGCGGCTTCAGCTTCCATGGTCTTGCCATCCGGCGTGATCAGCACCGACGTCATCAAGCCAAGCGAACCGAAGCCCTGGGCCACTGTGTCGGATTGCACGTCGCCATCGTAGTTCTTGCAGGCCCAGACATAGCCACCTGACCACTTCATCGCGGCGGCTACCATGTCGTCGATCAGCCGATGCTCGTAGGTTAGGCCGGCCGCCTTGAACTGGTCGACGTAAACGGCGTCATAGACTTCCTGGAAGATGTCTTTGAACCGACCATCGTAGGCCTTCAAGATCGTGTTCTTGGTCGACAGATAGAGCGGATATTTGCGCGCAAGCGCATAGCCAAATGAGGCGTGTGCGAAGTCGCGAATGGAATCGTCGAGGTTGTACATGGTCATCGCCACGCCGGAGCCGGGGTAGGTGAAGACGTCCTTCTCGATGGTATCGCCATTATCACCCTTCCAGGTGACCGTAAGCTTGCCGGGACCTGGGACCCTGAAGTCGGTGGCGCGGTATTGGTCGCCGTAGGCGTGGCGGCCGATGATGATCGGCTGGGTCCAGCCCGGGACCAGGCGCGGCACGTTCTTGCAGATAATCGGCTCGCGGAAGACGACGCCGCCCAGGATGTTGCGGATCGTGCCGTTCGGCGACTTCCACATCTGCTTGAGGCCGAACTCTTTTACGCGGGCCTCGTCAGGCGTGATTGTGGCGCATTTCACGCCAACGCCGTGGCGCTTAATCGCTTCGGCCGCGTCGATCGTCACCTGATCATCCGTGGCGTCGCGGTGCTCCATGCCTAAGTCGTAGTAGTCCAGCTCGATATCAAGGAAGGGGAAGATCAGCTTGTCCTTGATCCATTGCCAGATGATCCGTGTCATCTCGTCCCCGTCGAGATCTACGACCGGGTTGGCGACTTTGATCTTTGCCATGGGGGGCAGGCGCTCCGCGCGAAACTAAGTTTGGGGCCGTATAGCCTCAGCCGAGGCGGACGCAAAGGCTGCAGGTCCACGATCTGCGAAAGGTCTCTAGCCGATGCTGCGCACAGACAGGCGGGCGAGGTCGGCGAACAGGTCGGCGCGATCCTTTTGCGGGGCTGTCGAGCCACTCAAAAACGCCGCGATAGCGTATCGCCGTTTGTCCGCCAAAGTGAAAATACCCACGTCGTTGAAGGCCGCGGTCAGACCTTGGTCGGTTCCCGACGTGCCGGACTTGTGAGCAAAGATGGCGTCCTTCGGGAGCCCCGCCTTGAGGCGATCGCTGATCCGCACGCGATCGCTCATGATGCCTAGCAATCGGCGTGTCGAGGCCTCCGAGAGGAGTTCACGATCATCGAGCTTGCGTAGAAAACCCAGCATTCCACGTGGCGTCGAGGTGTCCCGCGGGTCGGCCATATAGGCAAGCATCGCGGCGTGCCGCTGGCCCGGCGGGACGGTGGCTTTGGCGGCGTTGAACGCGGCCTGACCCTTCCAGGCTGGTCGGAAGGAGGCCATGCCGTAGACGGCGGGCTGAATCTCGCGTTCGTAGCGGTCCACCCGCACCTCATCGACAGTCTTCGAACGAAGCCATGCCGAGACCGCGCCCGGCCCGCCGATCCGCTTCATCAGAAGGTCTGCGGCGGTGTTGTCGCTGTTGGCGACCGCTGCGGTGAGAAGATCTAACAGCGCGTAGGACGTCTGCCCTGGCCAGGCCTCGGCGATCGGCGACCAGGGAGGCGAAAGCGCCTCAGAGGGAATTGAGAAGACCTCGTTCAGTTGCAGCCGACCCGCATCGATTTCGGAAAGGACGGCTGCGCCCAGTGCAAGCTTGAAGACACTTTGCATTGGAAAAGGATGCTCGCCCAACCGCACCCAGACCTGACCGCTTTCCAGATTTCTCAGGGCAAAGCCCAGAATACCTGGCGCGGCTCGCACGGCGATCTTCGCCACGCCAGCCTCAAGACCTTTCATGTCGAGCTGGGGGGTGTGCGAAACCGTCATCAACGGGCTGCGGGCGCAGGCTGCCAGCGACAGGCTCGCCCCGCCAATTAGGATCTCGCGTCTGCCGAGGCTTGCGCTTGCGGCTGCAACCGACTGTAAAAGGGTCATGGCTGAAGCCTCCCTTTCGACACCTGTCATCATTCTGAATGCTCCGCAGATGGGGGAGAACATCGGCGCGACCGCCCGTGTGATGGCGAACTTCGGCTTGTCCCAACTGCGCCTGGTCAACCCCAGGGACGGTTGGCCCCAGGAGCGGGCCTGGTCGTCTGCCTCTGGTGCCGATTGGCCCCTGAACGCCGCAAGGGTGTTTGAATGCGTGGAAGATGCCGTTGCGGACCTCAATCTTATCTATGCAACGACGGCGAGACCTCGGGAGTTGCAACTCCCCGTGCTGACGCCCCGCGTTGCGGCCGCCAACCTGTTGGCCGCAATCGGCGAGGGTTTGAAGGTTGGGCTGATGTTCGGCGGTGAGCGGGCCGGGCTGGAGACCGCCGACATCGCGCTTTGCCAAGCTGTTGTGACGCTTCCGGTCGATGAGCGTTTCAAGTCGCTCAATCTCGCCCAGGCCGTGGCCATCAACGCCTACGAGTGGCGGATGACGGTGGCGCAAGATGTGCCGCCTGCGTTTCGTCAGGGCCCGCCGCCAGCGGATGGCGCTTCCATGATGGGTCTTTATGACCACTTCGAGCGGGAGTTAGACAACGCGGGCTTCTTTCATCCGCCGGAGAAAAGACCCTCGATGGTGCAGAACCTTCGCTCGGCGCTTGGGCGAGCGAGTTTCTCCGATCAGGAGGTGCGCACCTTTCGAGGCGTCGTGACGGCGCTTTCGAAGGGACGCGGACGGGTATTGGCCAAGCTTGCGAGCCAGACGTCTGCCGATCCAGAGCGCGAGACATGAGTTTTCGAGACCTTCTGAACAGCCTGCCGATCCCGATCCTTCAGGCGCCCATGGCCGGGGCGACCTTCGAGGCGATGACCGTCGCCGTCAGCCAAGCCGGGGGCCTTGGAAATCTGGCGGCAGCCGGCGTTGCGCCCGAAGAGCTCGGCGCGGTGGTGGACGCGATCCGGGCCCAGACCGGCGCTCCGTTTGGGGTTAATCTCCTGATGGCCCCGGCCGCGTCCCCAGAGCCTGCCGAGGTGGATGCGGCGCGGGCGCGACTTGCGCCGTGGTATGCTGAGTTGAGGCTTGATGTTCCAGACCCTCCGAACCGCTTTTCGCAGGTCTTCGATGATCAGCTGGAAGCTCTGAGGCGGGCTGCCCCGCCCTTGGCGTCCTTCAGCTTCTCAATCCTGACGCGCGCCCAGGTCGAGGCCCTGCATGCGGCCGGCACCTTTGTGGTCGGCACCGCCAATACCGTCGCCGAGGCTGTGGCTTGGGCTGAGGTCGGGGCCGATGGAATCTGCGCCCAGGGCTTCGAGGCGGGTGGTCACCACGCCTACTTCCTGGCCGACATTGAGGCGAGCTCTGTGGGTACGATGGCGCTGGTGGCGACGGTTCTAGCGGCCGTGGATCTCCCGGTAATCGCAGCCGGCGGCATCATGGACGGGCGCGGCGTCGCGGCGGCTCTGGCGCTAGGTGCGAGCGCCGTTCAAATGGGCAGCGCCTTCCTCCAGGCCGACGAGGCGATCATCGGCCCGACATGGCAAGCGGCGCTGCGCGACGCGCCAGACGACGCGACCCGCCTGACCCGAGCCTTTTCGGGCCGCTATGCGCGGGGCCTCGAAAACCGGTTCGTTCGCGAGATGCGGGCCGTTCAGGATTTCGTACCGGCCTATCCGGTTCAGAACCGGCTTACCCAGGCGATGCGAGCTGCGGCAGACAAGGCCGGTGATCCGGAGTTGATGTCGCTATGGGCCGGCCAGGCCGTGAAGCTTGCCAAGCCTGGAGCGGCCGGCGAGATGGTCAAGCAGTGGTGGGCTGAAGCGCAGGCGACGGCCCAAGCCTTGGTCGCGCGGACCGCCAAAACTTGACTCGGTAGAGGCCTGTGGGCATACACGCCGGCTTCCATGCCGCCGGGAAACCTGCGGACGCGGAGCTATGACGGGTTGACGCGAACGCCGCCGTTGAGATTGCGCTTCCAACTTCGGGAGCGCCGGCTCGGGTCGAAGAAGAGAACGATATGTCCAAGCGCCATAGCGCCAAGTATAAACTCGACCGCCGGATGGGCGAAAACATCTGGGGTCGCCCGAAATCCCCGATCAACAAGCGCGCGTACGGTCCTGGCCAACATGGTCAGCGCCGCAAGCAGAAGGTTTCCGATTTCGGCCTGCAGCTGCGCGCCAAGCAGAAGTTGAAGGGCTACTACGGCAACCTGACCGAAAAGCAGTTTAGCCGGATCTACGATGAGGCTGCGCGCCGCAAGGGCAACACCTCGGAAAATCTGATCGGCCTGCTGGAAAGCCGCCTGGATGCGATCGTCTATCGCGCCAAGTTCGTGCCGACCCCATTCGCCGCGCGTCAGTTCGTCAACCACGGCCACGTGCTGGTCAACGGCAAGCGGGTAAACATTCCGTCTTACCGCGTGAAGCCAGACGATGTGATCTCGGTGCGCGAGCGTTCGCGCAACATGGCGCTGGTGCTGGAAGCCCTGCAGTCGGCCGAGCGTGACACGCCCGATTATATCGAAATGGACGGTAAGGGCATGACCGCCAGGTTTGTCCGCATCCCGGAGCTGTCCGAGGTGCCGTATCCGGTGAAGATGGAACCGAACCTCGTCGTCGAATTCTACGCGTCCTAACGCGGCGACCAGCCAACAACAGCTGCGAAGGCCTCGGAGCGATCCGAGGCCTTTTGCTTTGGCGCTGAGTGTGGCGCAGTGGGCCGCATGGATCGTAGGCACTTCGTTTTGGCGGCTCTGGCCCTGGGAGGCTGTGCGACCTTCAGGGGTGCGCCTCCGCTGGCCTCTGGGCCGAAGATACTGCCCGAACTGGAGCCGCTCTACGCAGCCTTTAGCGGCCGAGAGGGCTTGAGGATCAAGGTCGCGTCCAATGGCTGTACAGCCAAGGCCGACGTGGCTTTCTATGTGGAGCGGCGGGGTCATGGCGTTGCCATCGCGTTCGGGCGCAAACATGTCGAAGCCTGCAAATCTTCCCTCAAAAGCCAGGCTGAGCTGGCCTTTACCTGGGAAGAGCTCGGATTAGCGCCGAACGTGCGGATCTTTCTCTTGAACCCGATCGAGCCGTCGATTGGCCCAACGGCCTGACACCTCTTGGCAAAACCGCGACTTTCCGCTGTGCTCGGCGCGCGCCTTTCTGGGGATTCCATGAAACTCGTCTTAGCTATGGTTGCTGCCTCCATGTCCTTGAGCCTTGCCCACGCTGAAGTCCTGACGCCAGAGCGGGTATTTGCGAGCCCTGACCTTTCAGGGCCTCAGGCGCGTGGTGTCGCGCTTGCGCCGGACGGATCGGCCGTGACCTATCTGAAGTCCAAGGCTGATGATGTGGACGTCACCGACTTGTGGATCGCTGACGTCAAGAGCGGGGCTGCCCGTTTACTCATCGACGGCCGCGCGCTGTCGCCAGACAACCACGAGCTCTCCGAGGCTGAGAAAAGCCGACGCGAGCGGTTGGGCCTGCGAACCCGCGGCGTGGTCGAGTACCATTGGGATGATCAGGGCAAGTACATCTTGGCACCCGTGCAGGGCGACCTGTGGCTCTATGAGCGCGCCAGCGGCAAGACGCGGAGACTGACGCAAACGCCGGGCGACGAGGTCGATGGCAAGATTTCGCCCAAGGGTGGCTTCGTCTCCTATGTGCGAGACGACAACCTTTACCTGGTGCCGATCGCAGGTGGCGCGGAGCAGGCGCTGACCAACGGGGGATCGGAACTGAAGAGCTGGGGGACGGCCGAATTCATCGCCCAGGAAGAGCTTCACCGCTTCACGGGCTATTGGTGGTCACCGGACGAAACGAAGATCGCGATGACACATGTCGACCAGACCGGCGTCGACATCATCGACCGCGTGGACATCGGCGCCGAGGGCGGCACGGTCGTCCATCAGCGCTATCCCCGCGTGGGTCGACCCAATGCTGTGATCGAGCTCTATGTGGCCGACGTGGCAAGCGGTGCGCGGGTCAAGGTCGATCTGGGGCCGAGCTCGGATATTTATCTGGGACGCGTCGACTGGGCGAGGGACGCAAAAACCCTATACGTCCAGCGTCTCACGCGAGATCAGAAACGTCTCGACCTGCTGGCCGTCGATGTCGCGACCGGCGCGGCCAAGGTGATCCTCAGCGAAACCAGCCCCCATTGGGTTGAGCTCACCCAGGACCTCAAGCCCCTGAAGGACGGCAGCTTCCTGTGGTCGTCGCAGCGCAGCGGGAACAAACATCTCTATCTCTTCACCGGGGAGGGCAAGCTGGTACGCCAGGTGACGAGCGGGGAATGGCCCGTGGCGGACGTGGAAGGCGTCGATGAGGCGCGCCAGGTGGTGATTTTCGGTGCCAGCAAAGACACGCCGATCGAGCGGCGCATCTATGAAGTCTCCTGGGCCAAACCCGGCGAGCCCAAGCCCCTGACATCGGCCGGCGGCTGGTGGTCGGCCAACGTCGCCAAAGCGGGCGGCGCATTTGCCGGCACCTATTCCGATCCCAACACCCCGCCGCGTACCGGGTTATTCAAAGCCGACGGGAGTCTCGTTCGCTGGATCGAGGAGAACCCGCTGGTGGCTGGACATCCGTTCTATCCTTACATCGAACATCTACGGACGCCGGAGTTTGGAACGATCAAGGCCTCGGACGGCCAGACCTTGCACTGGTCGATGCGCACGCCGTTCGGCTTTGATCCCAAGATGCGTTACCCGGTGATCGTGCAGGTCTACGGCGGCCCAGCCTCGGCGCTCGTGGAGAAGCACTGGAGCAATCCGGCCGATCAACTCCTGCTCGACGCTGGCTATATCCTCTTCAGCATCGACAATCGTGGCACGCCGAACCGCTCCGTCGCCTTCAAGACGGCCATTGACCGGCGCACCGGTGGGCCGGACGTGGAAGATCAGCTGGCGGGCGCGGCCTATTTGAAGTCGCTTGCGTTCGTCGATCCCACCAAGCTCGGCGTCACTGGCTATTCGAACGGCGGCTACATGACCCTGATGCTGCTGAGCGTCCCCAATTCGCCGTTCGCGGCCGGTGTGGCTGGGGCCCCCGTCACCGACTGGACACTCTATGACACCGCCTACACCGAGCGCTACATGGGTACGCCCGCCGACAATGCGCAGGGCTATCGACAGGCGCAGGTGACGGGGCGTCTGGCGAACATGCGCCCTGGATCGCTGCTGCTGGTCCACGGCATGGCCGATGATAACGTCATCTTCGAAAACTCCACACGGGTGATTTACCGGCTGCAGCAGCTGGCGATCCCGTTTGAGTTGATGACCTATCCGGGCCTTCGTCACCGCACCGGTTGGACGTCGAAGCCTTTGAAGCACCGGACGGAGGCGACGCTCGATTTCTTCAATCGCAAACTCAAGCCAGGCGCCTAGGTGAAGAGGTCCAGCATCCAAGGCGGAACCCGCTTGGGCCGTCCGGTGGCCTGTTCAATGAGCACCCAGGTGGTGACGACCTGAGCGCACATTGCGCCATCCGCAGCGTCGATACGGATGAAGCGGTCAAAACGTGGGCCCTGGGCGGTGGCAGAGACCCAGGTGCGGCCAAAACCGGTCTCACCGGGCAAGAGCGCGCGGCGATAGTCGATCTCGTGGCGAAGCGCGACCCAGGCCCAGGTTGTGAGGGCCTCGGCCGGAGCCAGGCTCTGCCAGTGAGCCACGCCCAGATCCTGGGCCCAGCGCAGATAGACCACGTTGTTCACATGGCCGTTCTCGTCGATGTCGGCCGCGGTCGGATCGAACCGAAGCGAAAAAACCTTGCGGCCTTCCGGCGGTTCTAGCAGTCGGCTCATGGCGTCAGGAACGCATGGCGCACACGCAAGGCTAGGCTTCCAGCAAACCCTGCTCGGCCAGCATGGTCTTCAACTCCCCCGACTGAAACATCTCGCGCACGATATCGGAGCCGCCGACGAACTCGCCCTTTACGTAAAGCTGTGGGATCGTTGGCCAGTCCGAGAAGCTCTTGATGCCTTGGCGCAGTTCATCGCTCTGCAGGACGTTGACGCCGACGAAGTCGGCGCCCAGATGGTCGAGGATTTGTACGCAGACGGCCGAGAACCCGCACTGCGGTTGCTCAGGAACGCCCTTCATGAACAGCACGACGGGATGGTCCGCCACGGCGCTTTCAATGAAGTCGCGGATCGGGTCGGCGGTCGTGGACTCGGTCATCAGGTGGCCCTTCGGCGCAAAATTGTCACCCCAGAGCTAGGGAGCCGAGCCCCTCAGGTCAAGCTCAGCCAGCTCAAGTTGGCGTCGAAGTCTCGAGCGCAAGCGCGTGGAGTTCACCACCCATCTTGCCCTTGAGCGCAGCGTAGACCAGCTGGTGCTGGCGTACACGGGCAAGGCCCGCAAAGGCGGTCGAGACGATGCGGGCCTTATAGTGATCGCCGTCGCCGGCAAGGTCCTCAATCACGATCTCGGCGTCTGGGAAACCTTCGCGAAGGATGGTTTCAAGGTCGGTCTGGGCGATAGGCATGCTGTGTCAGTAGCCTCCCGGCTCTGGAACCTCAATCGAAGACCCAGAGTTGAGGCGCACCAAAGGCCGCCATCGGTGCGCCGGGGCGACTGCAAGGCCAGTGACATCGATATTGACCGGCAGATCCTTCGCCTGACCGTTCAAGTCCTCGCCGGGGTCAGTCGATGATTGACGAATAGATGATGCTTTTGAGCTGGCCCCGGAAATTGAACGTGCCGGACGGCATGAGCTGGGTCATGAAGACCACCGAAAGATCTTCCTTGGGGTCGACCCAGAAAATCGTTGAAGCCGCGCCACCCCAGTAGTAGTCGCCGACGCCCAGGCTGCCGGTTTGCACCTGCCCCATGGTTGACGCAAAGCCCAGTCCAAAGCCCACACCCTCGTTAGCGGTCTCTGAGAAGCCGCCGATCGCCAGCTGAGTGAGGTCCTTGCCGCCAGGCAGGTGGTTCATGTGCATGACCTCAAGGGTCCGCGGCCCCAAAATCCGCACGCCATCCAGCTCGCCACCCCGCCGCAGCATCTCGCAGAAGCGTAAGTAATCAGCGCTGGTTCCCGTCAGCCCACCGCCGCCGGATTTGAAGCCAGGGTCACGGGTAAAGTCGCTCGTCGCTGGGTCATCGATCAACTTGAGCTGCTTATCGGGCCCACGCTGATAGTTGGCGGCGAAGCGGTCGATCTTGTCAGGCGCAACAAAGAAGGCGGTGTCCTTCATGCCCAGTGGGCCGAAAATGTTGTCCTGAAGGTAGGTGGCGAACGGCACGCCTGAAATCACCTCGACGAGCGCGCCGCAGACGTCTGTGGCCAGGGAGTACATCCAAGCCGACCCAGGCTGATAGCGCAGGGGAACCTGGCTAAGCTTGTCGAGGAATTCCTGCATGGTGTCCGAGCCGCCGACAGAGCGAACCTTAAGTTCGCGGTAGACCTTGTCGATGGGGTGCTGGATGCCGACGCCGGGCAAGCCGCCGCCATAGGTGAACCCGGCCTGATGGGAGAGTACGTCGCGGAATGAGATGGGTCGGTTCGGCGCCTCGGTTTTCATCTCCGCGCCTTCGCCCGAGACCCATACGCGGTGATTTTTCCACGACGGGACATAGCGGTTGACCGGATCATTCAGCTGGAAATAGCCCTTTTCGTAGAGGCTCATCAGCGCGACCGAGGTGATCGGCTTGGTCATGGAATAGATGCGGTAGATCGTGTCGTCGGCCGTAGGCTTGCCGCGTTCCTTATCCATCAGTCCAAACGACTTGAAGTAGGCGAGGTGGCCGTGACGGGCGACGCTGACTTGGCAGCCGGCGATCTTGCCGTTCCCGATATAGTTCCGTTCCAGGTGCTCGCCGATGCCCTCGAGGCGCTGGGCGTCCAGTCCCGTCCATTGTGATTGGGCGTCCATGAAATATCCTCCGGAGAAATGCCGTGTTCTAATGGATCACCATCATGGGCGGCGAAGCGGCGAGCCGCCAACAAAAAGGAGATCCCGATGAGCGAGCTGGACACACTGGCAGGCGAACTTGGCGAGCAGCTGAAGGCCCGGGGTGAGACTGTCGCGGTGGCCGAGAGCTCGTCAGGTGGCTTGATTTCGGCCGCCCTGCTCGGCGTCGCCGGCGCCTCGAAATACTTTCTGGGCGGAGCCGTGGTCTACACCGGAAAGGCACGCATGGTGCTGATGGACCTGCCGCGAGAGGCTGTGGCCGGAATGCGTTCGGCCAGTGAGCCTTATGCGCTGCTTCTGGCGCGAACCGCGCGAGAACGGTTCGGTGCAACCTGGGGGCTTTCAGAGACCGGTGCCGCTGGTCCCACGGGAAATGGCTACGGCGACGCCGCCGGTCACACCTGCATCGCTATCTCCGGACCGATGGAAATGGCGATTACGCTGGAGACGGGTGAGAGCGACCGCGCGGCGAACATGACAGCCTTCGCCGCAGCGGCCCTCGAACTGTTGAAACGGGCCGTCGCCTAGGACAGGAACGCCTTGCCGCCCTTTCCGACACGCCGGCTCGCCTCGACGACATCATCAGCCTTAGCCGTCATGGCCGGTGCGTCCATCACCTTCTTGAAGGCGGTGCGGAACTTGGCCATGTCCTCAGGAGAGCCTACGGAGATGCGCACGGCGTTGCCCCACACTGGCCAGACGCGGCCGATGTAGACCTTTTCCTTCTGCATCGCTGTGATCACGCTCTTTGCTGGGCGGCCCGTGTCGATCATGAAGCAGTTGGAAACCGAATTTCCGATGGGCTTGTAGCCGTTCGATTTGAGCCAGGCGATCGTCTCGACGCGGCTGTCAGCGATCCACTTCTTACGGGTCGCGATCAGGTCCTTGTCAGCGATCGAGGCGCGCGCGGCGGCGAGCGCCGTGACGGGCATGGCGTTCTGGTAGTAGGGCGTCAGCTTTTCGAGCAGGTCGGGTCGCGCAATGGCCACGCCGCAGCGAATGCCAGCCATCCCATAGATCTTGGAGAAGGTGCGCAGGACGATGATGTCCTTGCCGGCCGCGACCTGGTCGAGGACATGCTGTTCGTCGGATAGGTGGATATAGGCTTCGTCGACGAGGAGGATTGCGCCTTTGGGCTTGTTTTCGAGCGCCCAAAGGATTTCTTCACGCGGCGTGACCGTGCCGGTCGGGTTGTTCGGGTTGACGAGGTAGATGAGGCCTGCGTTCGGGTCGACACTGACCATTTTCCTGACATCGTGCGAGAAGGTGGAGGTCAGCGGGATTTTGTGGACCGGTGCCTTTGAAACTTGAGCCGCCATATTGGCCGATTCATAGGATGGATCGGCCATCACGAGGCTCTTGGAAGGCGAGGTGAAGGCCAGCGTTGTGTAGTGCAAGGGCTCCGATGAGCCGGCATAGAAGGCGATGTTCTCGGGCTTCAGCCCGTGCATCGCGGCATACGCCTTGGTCAGCGCGTCGAGTTCACCCATCCGGTCATAGCGCCCACCCAACGGCAGAATTTTGGTAATCGCCTCGCAGGCGGCCTTGCACGGCCCCAGCGGGTTTTCGTTGGCGTTGATGATCACCGCATCGGGTGGCAGCACGCCCATGCTCTGGGAGGCGAGCTTTGCGTGGGCGAGATCGGCCTCGCTGAGTATTGGCACAGCTGTGGCCAGCGCTGTCGCCCACAGGAACGAACGCCGGCCCATCAACGGCTGGTCTGTCTCGGCTTCGCTCATGATCCAAAGTTCCTCTTCTTCATTGCCCCGGTTCGCGGGCCGAACTGCGATCGCAAATCAATGACCAAAGGAGGCGAGGCGAGGGCTGCGACCGCAATCGGAAAAAGCGATCGGCCTGTCAGGGCGTAGCGGTTGCACAAGCGGCGTTCATCCGTGCTCCAAACAGGTCATTTGTTCGCCAGTAGAAGGACGTTTTTGCGGCGACGCGAGCGAAAGGGGCGCGCGCTTTGAACCTCTTAGAAACGCTCTTGCGATAGTCTCCGGCGCAACTGTGGGCGGTTACGCTCCGATGGGCTTGGTCGGATGAAGATCGCAGCGGTGGCGATATTTGCGATGATGTTTGGTCAGGCGAGCGCGGCTGCGGCGCAGATCCAGGTTGTCACGGCAGGCCAGGAATACGATGCCGCACATCCCAGGCCCGTCGCCAAGGCCTCGGTTGAGGACTTCCATTCGACAATGGATCGCGTCTTTGGCGCGGGGCGTTGGCGCCAGACGAGCGGCTACCGGACCAAGGCCCAGGAGGACGCTCTACGCCGGCGTGGCGCAGGCACGGTGGCACCTGGGCATACCTCGCTGCACTCCTTGGGCGCACCCGATGCGCCGCATGCCTATGACGCGGTTGTTGATCGCATGACGCTGGAGGGCGCGGCAGCCAAGCTGAAGCAGGCCGGAGGCCGTTTTTCACGGGTTCTGGCTGAACGAGCCCACGGCCACGAAGGTGCCCACCTGCACGTGGAACTCACCCGAACTGCGTTGCAAAATGGAGCGGGGGCGTCGGACAACTAGCGTGTGCACCAACCGGTGTGGCGGCGTCTTGATCGACGCCTACTGAGATGCTCCGCGGCCCTCTACCGGAGCGATCTCAACCAGCACATCTCTGCGTACGAAGTGGATGACATCATAGCGATCCAGCGTCGGATCGACGTGCGGCGGCAGAAAGTCGACCCGCTCGCCGCGTGCAACGGGCTGGCTGTCTGGACGCAAAAGTCGACCGTGTTCGTCGCCGAAGAAGCGGTAGGCGCTTTGGGCGAACTTCGGCGTCACCGCAATGGGCAAGGGGCCGTCGGTGGAAAAGGCCTTTAAGCCCGCATCGACCGTCACCCACTGAGGATGGTTTGCGCTGATAATTGTCGCAGCGATCGTCAGCGCCTGTTCAAACGCACCATCAGGGTCGGCCATCAGGGCATCTCGATACTCGCGATCCATGAAGGCGAAGGAGCCGGGCTGGATCTCGGTAAGCACACCTTGCGCGGCGTCAGCTGCGAAGCTGCCTGTGCCACCTCCCGTGATCACATCAATCGTCGCGCCAGCCTGGCGCAACTTGTCTATCACAGCCGATAGCCTGGCCATGCCATCGGCGACGGCCGCGGCCCGGGCGCCTGCGCCTTCCATGTGTTGCCAGTGTCCGCCATAGCACTGGACGCCCAGCAGCTTCAGGTTTGGCTGGGCAGCGATGGCACGGAATACCTCCACAGCCTGGGATGCATCGTGAACCCCTGTACGGCCCATCCCGGGGTCGACATCGATAAGCACCTGGATTGCGCCTTGGGATGCTGCTCCCAGCTCCGCTGCGCCGTCTGGGTGGTCAACGACAATCCGGAAATCGCCAAGATTTTGCGCCAACCTGGCCGCACGCTCGGCTTGGGCCCAGCCTGCGATCGGCGAAGTGACAAGGATCGCGCTGACGCCATTGGCCGCCATCGCTTCGGCTTCCGCCAGCTTGGCGCAGCAAATCCCAACCGCTCCGGCCTCAATCTGGCGATGGGCAAGGGCGGAGCATTTGTGGGACTTGGCGTGAGGGCGCAAGACCAGCCCGGCGGCCTTAGCGCGTGCAGCCATCTTGGCCACGTTGGAATCGAATGCGTCGAGGTCGAGGACGGCGGCCGGCGTCGGGATCTGAGTCCGTGAGCCCGGCTGTCCGATAAGGCTGGCGCTGGCGGCGTGGCTTGTCATCAGACGCCCATGAACGCGGGCATCCAGCCCTCGTGGGCCTGACGCAGCTTTGCCAGGTCCAGACTGAAGAGACCCGGCCGGGCAAGGACTTCGCCGCCGGCTTCACCGATGACGCGCGCCGGAACGCCGCTGGCTTCAGCAGCGGCGAGCAGAGCCTCGGCAGAGGGCGTGGCGATGAGGTATCGGCCCTGATCTTCCCCAAAGAACCAAGCCTGCGGTGCCAGATCTTCGGCGGCCAGGATCTGGACGCCGACTTTCCCGGCGAGTGCCATCTCAGCCAAGGCCGCGATCAAGCCACCATCCGAAAGGTCATGCACAACAGAAACTTGCCCCGACTGGATCAAGTTTCGCACGAAGTCGCCATTGCGGCGTTCGACCGCCAGATCGACCGGCGGCGGGGCGCCGTCCTCGCGGCCCAGGCATTCGCGCAGGTACATCGAGGCGCCCAGTTCGCCCCTGGTCTCGCCCACCAGGACGAGGGCGTCACCGGATTTCACGGATGAGAAGTCCGCGCGTCGGGCGTAATTGGTGAGGAGACCGACCGCGCCCACAGTGGGTGTCGGCGGAATGGCAGAACCGTTGGTCTCGTTGTAGAGGCTGACATTGCCACTGACGACAGGGAAGTCGAGCGCGCGGCAGGCCTCGGCCATGCCATCAATGGCGCGCACGATCTGCCCCATGATCTGCGGCCGTTCCGGATTTCCGAAGTTCAGATTGTCGGTAATCGCGATCGGCGTTGCGCCAACCGAGGTGAGGTTGCGCCAGGCTTCGGCGACGGCTTGTTTGCCACCCTCGTAGGGGTCGTTCTGGACGTATCGCGGCGTGACATCCGAGGTCAGCGCCAGGGCCTTGTTGGTCCCGTGCACGCGCACGATACCGGCGTCGGCACCGGTGGCGGAGTCCTCCAAAGTGTCGGCCATGACGTGACGGTCGTATTGTTCCCAAAGCCATCGCTTGGACGCCATATCCGGCGCGCTCATCAATTTGATGATCGCCGCCTCCCAGTCGATTGGTGCCGGCACCAGGGTGGGGTCAAGGCGCGGCTGGAGCGTTGGAGCCGTCCATGGGCGATCGTAGAGCGGTGCGTCATCGAACAAGGGCGCAAGCGGCACGTCGCAGACGGTCTGGCCCTTATGCTTCAGGACCAATCGCCCGGTGTCGGTCGTGTGGCCGATCGTGGCCGCGTCCAGCCCCCATTTGGCGAAGATGCGTTCGCCATCGTGTTCACGGCCGGGCTTGAGGATCGCAAGCATGCGCTCCTGGCTTTCGGACAGCATCATCTCGTAGGCGCTCATGCCCTCTTCGCGCTGAGGCACGGCATCGAGGTTGAGCTCAACGCCGACCCCGCCCTTACCGGCCATTTCGACGGAGGAGGAGGTGAGGCCCGCGGCCCCCATGTCCTGGATCGCTGCGACGGCGCCGGAGGCCATGAGCTCTAGCGTCGCCTCGATCAGCAGCTTTTCGGCGAAGGGGTCGCCGACCTGCACAGTGGGGCGCTTTTCGTCAGAGGCGTCGTCAAATTCGGCAGACGCCATGGTTGCGCCATGGATGCCGTCACGGCCTGTCTTGGAGCCGAAATAAACCACGGGCAGACCTGCGGCCGGCGCGGCCGAGTAAAAGATCTTGTCGGCGTCGGCTAGGCCAACGCACATGGCGTTGACCAAGATATTGCCGTCGTAGCCACGATGGAAGTTGGTTTCGCCAGCTACGGTGGGGACGCCCACACAGTTGCCGTAACCGCCGATCCCACTGACGACGCCTGAGACCAGGCGTTTGGTCTTCGGGTGGCTAGGGTCCCCAAAGCGTAGCGCATTGAGGAGCGCGATGGGGCGCGCGCCCATGGTGAAGACGTCGCGCATGATGCCGCCGACGCCTGTGGCCGCACCTTGGTAAGGCTCGATGTAGGAAGGATGGTTGTGGCTCTCCATCTTGAAGATGCAGGCTTGGCCATCGCCGATATCGATGACGCCGGCATTCTCGCCGGGACCGCAGATCACCCTGGGGCCTGTGGTGGGGAATTTGCCAAGGTGCTTCTTGCTGGATTTATAGGAGCAATGCTCCGACCACATTACCGAGAAGACGCCCAGTTCGACTGGGTTGGGCTCGCGGTTCAGGCGCTGGACGATGACGCTATATTCGACGGGGCTCAGTCCGAATTCGGCGGCCGTCTCGGCTATGGTTTTGGAAGGCTGGGCGCTCATAGCGGGCTTCTAGCCGGACTCGGAACCAAGCGCGATAGGTGCGCGCGACGCGCGCGCGGATCTCGATCACGATTGGGGCAAAAGGCGTCGGCCGACCTGCGCCCAATCCGGGGGCTGGGGGGGCTGTTCAGGATCCAGACCGGATGCCGATCAGCCGACAGGGCCCATTAACCCTGAGGATGTGGCCGCGACTGGGTCCCAATGGGGCCATTTCAGGGCGTTGTGTTGCAGCAACACGATGCGCGGAACTTTTGCGGCTTGCCGCGCAGCCCTTGTCACGGGCGAAGCTGCGGTCAATCAGTGAGGCCAACGGCGGTCGATGGCTCGACCGTCTGGGCGAGGGGCCCCGCGACGTTTCCCAGGATTTCGGTCCTGCGCGGTTCGAGAGGAAACGGCAAAGGCAGCCCGCAAGGGCTGCCTTTTTCGCAATCCGAGCGGCCTTGCCGCTTAAGGGTGCGAATAGCCGGGCGGCAAGGGCCGCGCGAGGTCCTTGTAGCGGTCGCGCAGCTCGGTCTGACGCGATGTCATCGGCTGCTGGACGCCGTGGATGAAGATGGCGATGGGTTGGCTGAGCGGTTCAAAGGGATCGCCCGTCCAAAGCACCAGATCGGCATCCTTGCCGGCTTCCAGGCTTCCGGTTCGATCGGCCACGCCAAACATCTTCGCCGGGTTGATCGTCACCGCCGCCAGGGCCGCATCGTAGGGCATGCCATGCGAGACGGCGTTTCCCGCACCATAGCGGGTTTCCCGAACACGGCTGGAGCCACCTGTGGCTTCCAGGGCAACTGTCACGCCGGCGGCTTGCAGTCTTGCGGCGTTGTCCATGGTTGCGCCCAGCATTTCGTAGCTTTCTGGGCGGTCATCCAGGGGATTCAGAATCACGGGGACGCCCGCTTTGGCGATCTCGGCCGCAAGCTTCCAGGCCTCTTCGGCGCCTTGCAGGATCACTTTCAGATGTTCCTCGCGCGCAAGGCGCAGCACCTGGCCGATGTCGGCTGCGCGGTGGACCCTGACCACGATCGGCATGCGGCCTTCAACCACGGGAATTAGGGCGACGAGGTCAGAGCGTGAAAGCGCCAGTTCGCGATAGCCGCCTTTGTCGTAGGCCGCCTTGTTCTTCATGAAATCGCGAACGTCACCTAGGGCCTCCTTGAAGGCGACGAATTCTGCACCGCGCGCGCCGCCCGCCACACCGGCCCCGGCCCTGCCGAACGGCACGACCATGGCGACCTTGGGTTTGGTCAGAATGGCGTCGCCTTGGCCCAGGTTGATCACCGCCGCCTGGCCCGCAAAGAGACCATGACTGCGCGGGCCGCCACGCTCGGGACCGGCGGTGTATGCTTGCGCCTCGTCCTCATCTTCGCCGCCGCGATCAAAGGCCGATTGCGGCAAGACGATCGCGCTGGTCAGGCCGCCAAGACGGGCCACCGGCAACTGGACCGATTCCGGATTGAGCCCAGCCTGGACGTCAAAGGCAGCCCCCAGGTCAGGGTTGTTCACTGTCGCGTCGTTGCCGAGCGCGCCAACTTCCACAAGACCCAGAACAGAGCCCGTGGCGAAGAAGCCTGGGGCGATGACGCCGCCCTTACCGTCGATTAGCCGCGCGCCAGCTGGCGCAGCAGCTGCGCCAACAGAAAAGATTTTGCCGTCCTTGATCACCACGATGCCCGACGCGATATCGCCGGCGGGGCCGGCGGTCAGGATACGGGCGTTGGTGATGGCCAGGGTCTCGGCTTTGCCCGCCGTGGCGAAGGACAGGGCGGCCAGCATTGCTGCGCTTATCAAGAACCTACGCATTAGCGGACTCCTGCGCCGGCCTGGCCAAGGTCGAAGTCCGACCGGGGCTGGTAACGGGGATCGTTGCGATCATAGGCAATCGCGCCGTCGAGATAGACGCGGACTGTTCGCGCGTAGATCGAGAAGGGGTCGTGGTCCCAGATCACAAGGTCGGCGCGCTTGCCGGGCTCCAGGCTCCCGGTCTGCTTGGCGATACCAAGAGCCTTCGCCGGGTTGGCCGTGATCCACTTGATCGCTTCGGCCTCGCTGATTTGATAGCCGGCCGCACGGCCGGCGGCGAGCGCCTCGGCGGCCTCCTGGTTCAGGCGTTGGATGAGGTCAGGATCGTCCGACTTGATGATGGCGCAGCCGCCTTTGGCCCCATTGACCATGGCCGCGTTGGCCTCGATGCCGTCCAGCATTTCCATCTTGCCACCCCACCAGTTGGTCCAGGTCGCAACGCAAATGCCGTTGTCGGCCAGGAGATCGGCGATCTTGTAGGCCTCAACGGCATGGTGGAAGGCGGCGATATGGTAGCCAAATTCCTTGGAAATATCGATCATCTGAGCCATTTCGTCGGCCCGGTAGCAGTGGTTCTCCACCTGGATTTCGCCGCGCAGCACGGCCGACAAGGTATCCAGACCCAGATCACGCTTGGGCGGATCAGCCTTTTCGCCCTTGGCAGCCTTGGCGCGGTAGTCGTCCCACCGACGCTGGTAATCTGCCGCGTTGATCCAGGCCGTGCGGTAGCCGGCGACATTGCCCATACGCGTGGACGGCGCGCGACCCTTGGAGCCATAGACCCGCTTGGGGTTTTCACCACAGGCCATCTTCAAGGCATATGGCGCGTCAGGGAATTTCATATCCTGGACGGTGCGGGCTGGGATATTGCGCAGCACGACACCTCGCCCGCCGATCAGGTTGCCTGAGCCGGGCAGGATCAGCAGGCTGGTGACGCCTCCGATCCGGGCGGTGTTAAAGCCGGGATCCTGCGGCCACACCGAATGCTCAGCCCAAACCTCGGCCGTCACCGGATTGGTCAGTTCATTGCCGTCGGAATTAGCCTGCACCGCGGGAGAGGCGTAAACGCCCAGGTGTGAGTGGGCATCGATCAGACCGGGGCTGATCCATTTGTCGTGAACATCGACGGTCTCGTAGCCGGCCGGAACGCTGAGGCCTGCGCCAACCTGCTCGACCTTGCCGTCCTTCACCAGCACAACGCCGTTTTCGATCAGCTGGCCGGTCCCGGTAAAGACATGGGCACCGACAAAGGCGGTCGGGCGGCTGGGCAGGGCTTTATAGGTCGAGGGAAAGGCGTCGGCGTGGACCATCGGGTCGAGACCCGGCGCAAGGGGCTTGGCCCTGGCGGGCGCCGGCGCTTCTGCAGCCTTTACGGCCACTTTCGAAGGCGGTGCGCTCGTTGCGCACCCCGCCATTGTCACGGTCGCCGCGAGTGCGACGGACCAAGTCCACAAACGCATGAAATCGAACCCCGGCCCCAAAACAGGCCGGACGATAGGCCTAGGTATTGGCCGGCGTAAACCGGTCTAACGAAAGAATTTCATCGACCCAGGTTCGATCCAAATTCAGGTCGATTGGGTATTGTCGGGCAGACCCAGAATGCGTTTCGAGATGATGTTGTTCTGGATCTCCAAGGACCCGCCATAAATCGACATCGCCTTGCCGGACAACCAACCGCGGACCGTCTCGATCTCGTCTCGGCTGAAGGCTTCACCGTCCCAGCCTAAGCCCTGGCTTCCCATAATCTCCAAAGTCAATTCAGCGCGGGTCTGGGCGACGTGGGTGGCGGAATTCTTCAGCACCGAGGCGCCATTGGTCGCGCCATTGGCCTCCTTGGATTCGGCCATGACCCTCGCCAACGTCAAGCTGTGTACCCGTGCGTCCATCTCATGTCGCACAAGGCGGGTTCTGAGGTCTGGGTCGGCGATACGCCCGTTCGCCTCAACCTCGACGTAGCGCTTTGCCAACTGGCTGAGCGGAGCCTGGCGGCCGCCTCCGATCGCGCCGGTCTGGCTGGCGCGTTCGTGCTGCAGGAGGCGCTTGCCGACGGTCCAACCCACGTTGAGCTGGCCAAGCAAGGCGTCTTTCGGGGCAACGGCGTCGGTGAAGAAGGTCTCGCAGAAAGGCGAGGCGCCAGCGATCAGCGCGATCGGCCTCGTCTCAATGCCGGGTTGATGCATGTCCACCAGCATGAAGGAGATACCGTCGTGCTTTTTGGCGGTGGGATCAGTGCGGGTGAGCAGGCCGCACCAGTCGGAGTACTGGGCACCGCTCGTCCACGTCTTCTGGCCGTTGATCACCCAGCCATCGGCGCTCTCAACCGCCTTGGTCTGCAATGAGGCAAGGTCGGAGCCCGCGTTCGGCTCGGAGTAGCCGACGCACCACTGCACCTGGCCACGTACGATCGGCGGGATGTGCTGGGCCTTCTGTGCTTCGGTCCCGTAGTCGAGGATGGTTGGGCCGATCATGGTGATGCCCATGCCGAACAACAGCGGGTTGAAGGCCCCGGCCTTAGCCATTTCTTGGGTCAGCACACGGGCTTGGGCGGGCGAAAGACCGCCGCCGCCGTACTGCGCAGGCCAGGTCGGTGTCGCCCAGCCCTTTTCTCCGATGGCTTTGCGCCATGTCGCAAGATCGGGGCTTTGGCCCTGCCGCTCCGACATGGCGACCGCGCCTTTGCCAGAGAGAGATTTGGGGAAGTTTGCGTCTAGCCAGGCCTTCGCCTCGGCGCGAAAACCCTCAAGCTCGATGTCGGCTCCGAAGTCGGCCATGTCACGTTTTCCCGCCTTGGAATTGAACTGGTATGCACCTTAGCCCGCTCCGGCGCAGGGACAAGCGTGCTCGGGGTTGTTGTTGCAGCTACTGCGCGTCGATGAGCTGGTCGCCGCCCAGGGTGCGATAGAGCGTCACTAGGTTTTCCGCGCGCAGCAGCCGGGTCGAGGCCTGAGATCGGCGCGCGGCATAGAGGGTGCGCTGGGTCGTCAGGCTGTTCAGGAAGGGATCGATCCCCTGGCGATAGCGGGCGTCTTCGAGGACAGACGCGTCGCTCGCGGCCGCCACCAGAGCATCCTGGGCGGCCATCTGGTCGTTGATCGTGCCACGGCGCGCAAGCGCGTCAGACACCTCGCGGAAGGCCGTCTCGATGGTCTGCTGATATTGGGCCAGCGTGAGCTCGCGTTGGCCTTTGGCTTGGGCAAGGCCCGCCAGGTTTGCGCCGCCGGCGAAGAGGGGCTGTGACGCTGCGCCAGAGATATTCCAGTTGAAACCCTTGCCGTTTAACAGCGCTCCGAGCGCCGGGCTGGCCACACTGGCAAAGGTCGTCAGGCTGATGGTCGGGAAGAAGCTGGCGCGTGCAGCGCCGATCTGGGCATTGGCGGCGCGCAAGCGGTATTCGGCCTGCACCACGTCGGGCCGGCGCAGTAGGATGCGGCTATCGAGACCGGCGGGAATCTCGCCGAGCAGCCCGTCAATGCTCTCGATGGAAGAGGGTAAGTCGGTCTCGGCGACGGACCCACCCACCAGCAGTTCCAGCGCATTGCGATCCTGCGCCACAAGCGTTCTGGCGTTGGCGAGGTCCGATTTGGCCTGATCGAGCACCGTCTCGGCCTGCCGCAGGTCTGTGCGCGGCGAGATGCCGCCTGAAAGCCGCGCACGGGTGAGTTTGACGCTCTTTTCAGCGTTCTCGGCGGTGTCGGCGGCGATGGCCAGCAGGGTGCGGTCCGTGGCTAGCGTCAGATAAGCGGCGGCCACTTCAGAGACGATCGTCAGGCGCGCGGCGTGAGCGCCAGCCTCGCTGGCCAGGTAGGCCTGCTGGGCAACCTTGGTCAGCGAGCGCAGCCGGCCGAAGAGGTCGATCTGGAAGGCCGAGAACCCGACATCGGCGCCGTAGAGCCGGCTCGTGTTTTGCTGGCTACTCAGCGTTCCGGAAGGCGAGATCACAGTCGTGCGGGTATGCGTCTCTGAGGCGCCCGCATCGATCCCGATGCGCGGCAGGAGCTGGGCGCGCTGGACGCCATATTGTCCACGCGCGATGGTGACGTTGGCCATCGCAATCTGCAGGTCGTGGTTGTTGACCAGCGCGCGCTCGACGATTGCGCGCAAGTGCGGGTCTTTGAAGACGTCTCGGTAGCTCACCGAGGGCAGGGCGGGCGCAGGGGGCGCTGGGTAGGCTCCGCCGACCGGCCAGGTCGGCATAATTGACGGCGACGGGCGCACATAGGTGGGCTCCAGCGTACAACCTGCCAGAGCGGCGCTGCACAACAGCACGGTCAGGAACGACCTCATAGGCGCGCCTCCAGCGCGGCTCGGCGCGCGACCTCGTCTGGCGCATGGCTGTTGCGGAAGAACATCCGCACCATGACGAAGAACATGGGCACGAAAAACAGGGCCAGGCCTGTGGCCGAAACCATGCCACCGATCACGGCTGTCCCGATGGCGATTCGGCTTTGGGCCCCGGCGCCGCTGGAGATCGCCAGCGGCATGACGCCGAAGATAAACGACAGGCTGGTCATCAGGATCGGCCTCAGCCGAAGCCGCACGCCTTCCAAGGCCGCCTCATAGGGCCTCATGCCCCGACGTTCAGCACTTTCCGCGAACTCGATGATCAGGATGGCGTTCTTGGCCGACAGGCCGATCGTGGTGAGGAGGCCGACCTGAAAATAGACGTCGTTGGAAAGTCCCCGCGCGGCGACCGCCAGGGCTGCGCCCAGAAGGCCCAGAGGAATGACCAGCATCACCGACAGAGGTATCGACCAGCTTTCGTAAAGCGCGGCCAGGCACAGGAACACCACCACCAGCGAGACGGCGTAAAGCAGCGGCGCCTGTCCGCCTGAGAGGCGTTCCTGATAGGACAGGCCGCTCCAGGCGACCGAGACGCCCGGAAGCTTTGCGGCGATGGCGGCGATGTGATCCATGGCCTCGCCGGTAGATTTTCCCTCAGCGGCGTCGCCCTGGATCTCGTAGTTTGAGATGCCGTTGAAGCGACCCAACGTGGCGGGCGCTTGCGCCCAGCTCAGCTTTGAGAAAGACGAAAACGGTGCCATCTCGCCGCTGGCGCCGCGAACGAACCAGGTCGAAAGGTCTTCCGGTCGGCTGCGGTAGGGTGCATCGCCCTGGACATACACGCGCTTTACTCGGCCGCGATCAACGAAGTCGCCCGCATAGGCGCCACCCCACGCGGCCGTCAGCGTCTGGTCGACCTGGGTCTGAGGAATGCCCAGCGCACCGACCTTTTCCTGATCAATATTGACGCTGAGCGTCGGATTGTCATCGAGCGAGTTCTGGCGGACTCCGGTCAGCAGCGGATCGTTCTTGGCCTCGCTGAGCAGGTCCTTCATCTCGGCCTTGAACTGCTGGCGGCTGAGGCCGCCGGAGTTCAGCAGTTCCATGGTGAAGCCGCTCGACTGGCCCAGCCCGCGCACCGGCGCTGGGTTCAGGGCGAAAAACTGTGCGTCACGTAGCATGCCGTTGAGGGCCCGCGTGGCGCGCTGGGTGATCGCCGCAGAGGCATTGTCCTTCCCGGGACGGTCGGCCCAGGGTTTGAACGAGATGAAGCCGCTACCCGCGTTCTGGCCAGATCCGGCGTTGCCGCGACCGATAACCGGGTAGACCGCTGCGACGTTGGCCTTCTCCTGGGTCAGGAAGTAGTGCTCGATGACCTTGACGGCCGCCAAAGTCCGCGGAACCGTCGCGCCCGGAGGCAAGGTGTACTGGATCTGAGCGGTGCCTTGGTCTTCGGACGGCAGAAAGCTGGTGGGCAGCTTCACGAAGACCAGGATCAGCACGACCACCAGCGCGGCGTAGACCACCAGCGCCCAGCGCATCTTGCCGATCACCCAGGCCACCGCCCGCTGATAGCGCTGGGCGTTGTGCTGGAACACGGCGTTGAAGCCGCCGCCAAATTTGGTGAGCACCTTGTCCAGGAGGTTGCCGCTATGGTGCGCCTCGCCTGGACGCCTTAGCAGAGTGGCCGCGAGCGCCGGCGAAAGCACCAGGGCGACGATGATTGAAAGCACCATGGACGACACGATGGTGATCGAGAACTGGCGATAGATTACGCCGACCGACCCGCCGAAAAAGGCCATGGGCAGAAAGACGGCGGAAAGGACCAGCGCGATGGCGATCAACGCGCCCTGCACCTGACCCATCGATTTGATGGTGGCGTCTCGGGGTGAAATCCCCGGCTCCTCGTGCAGAATTCGTTCGACGTTCTCGACGACGACAATGGCGTCGTCCACCAGCAGGCCGATGGACAGGACGAAGGCGAAGAGGGTCAGCACATTGATGCTGTAATGGAACGCCGCCAGCACTCCGAAGGTACCCAGCAGCACCACCGGCACCGCGATCGCCGGGATAAGCGTCGCACGCCAGCTCTGAAGAAACACAAACATCACCAGAACCACCAGGACGACTGCCTCGGCGAGGGTCTGCACGACCTCACGGATCGACAGTTTGATGAAGGCCGTCGAGTCGTTGGGGAAGATATATCGGTAGCCGCTCGGGAAGCTCTTTGCCTGTTCGCTGATCACACCTCGGACCAGGTCGGCGGTCTTCAGAGCGTCAGCGCCTGGCGCGAGATTGACACCGATGCCGGCCGCTGGATGGCCGTTCAGGCGGCTGATGACGCTGTAGTTCTCGCTGCCCAGCTCTACGCGGGCGACGTCCTGGAGCAGAACGCGTGCGCCATCGCTTTGAGTCTTGACAATGATCTTTCGGAATTGCTCGGGGGTCGTCATTCGCGAGTGGGCGGTGACGGTGGCGTTGAGCATCTGGGTTTCAGATGCAGGCAGGCCCCCGATCTGGCCCGCGGCGACCTGAGTGTTCTGGTCACGAATTGCCGTGATAACGTCTCCAGGCACAACCTTCACGGCCGCCAGCTTGAACGGATCAAGCCATATCCGCATGGCGTAAGGGGCCCCGAAGGTATTGATGTCGCCCACCCCTGGCAGGCGTCCGATGCGCTCCTGCAGGTTGGTCACCACGTAGTCGGAGATGTCCGAACTCGTCGCCCGATCGGTGATATCGAAAATGGTCGTGATGAGCAGAAAATCAGGATTGGCTTTCGTGACCACGAGCCCCTGAGCCTGCACCTCTTGCGGCAGGCGCGGCAGGGACTGCTGGACCTTGTTCTGGACCTGGACCTGGGCAATGTCCGGGTTGGTGCCTTTCTTGAAGGTCACGGTGATGTTGACGGAACCGGTCGAGGCTGAATTCGACGAGAAATAGATCATCCCGTCGAGGCCTGTGAGCTGCTGCTCAACGACCTGGGTGACACTGTTTTCGATCACCTCAGCAGACGCACCAGGATAGCTGGCGCGGATGTTCACCTGTGGTGGGGCGATATCGGGATACTGCTCGACGGGCAGGCTACGGATCGCGCCTAAGCCCACCAGCATGATGACGAGCGCGATAACCCAGGCGAAGACCGGCCTGTCGATGAAAATCCGGGAAATCATGCGGGCCTAGCGCCCCGGCCGGTCTTGGCCGTTACCGGGCCCGCCGCCTGTGTCGCGATGTCTGCCCGGGCCGCCGGGCCGCCGCGGGGCTGAGCCGGCGGGCACAGGGCGGACCAGTTGGTTCGGCTTCACCTTGTCGAGGCCTTCGGAGATCACCTTGTCGCCGGGGGAAAGTCCTTCGGAGACCAGCCATTTGTCGCCGACGGTACGGTCTGCCTTGATCGTCTTCGATATCGCTTTGTTGTCGGGGCCGACCACAAAGACCGAGGCTGCGCCCTTGGCGTCGCGGTTCACAGCTTGCTGGGGCGCAAGGATGGCGTTCTGGGCCGTGGCCTGCGACAGCCGGGCGCGCACGTACATGCCGGGCAACAACAGACCCTTCGGATTGGGAAACGTCGCGCGCAGGGTGACCGTCCCGGTGTTCTGGTCGACGACCGGCTCGGCGAATTGCACCTTGCCGGGCAGACCGTAGTCGCTGCCGTCTTCCAGGGTCAGGCTGACCTCCGCCGACGAGGACTTCGCCCCGCCTGCGGCCAGCGTACGGCGCAGGCTGACGAGATCGGCGCTGGACTCCTGAATATCGACATTGATCGGATCCAGCCGCTGGATCGAGGCGAGCGAGGCGGCCTGGCCGACAGTCACGAGAGCGCCGGTGGTGGCCAGCGATCGGCCGATCCGCCCGGTGATCGGCGCGGGCACGGTGGTGAAGCGCATATTGATCAGCGCAGTCTCAAGCACGGCCTTCGTCTGGTTGACATTGGAGGCGGCTTGGCGCGCCGCCGCCTTGGCATCGGCGTAATCCTGCTGGGAAACCGCTTCGATTTCGGCCAGCGGCTTGAAGCGGGCGGCCTTGGCGGCGGTGGACTCCGCCGTGGCCTCGGCGCTTGCCACGTTGGCCCGGGCCTGGGTGACGGCGACGCGATAGAGGCTGGGGTCGATCTCGAAGAGCGTCTGACCCTGTTTGACGAGGCTACCTTCGACGAACTTTCGGGCCTTGATCAGGCCCGTGACCTGGGGCCTGACTTCCGAGGTCTCATAGGCGCTGGTGCGACCGGCGAGCTCGATCGGCAGCGGAACAGACTCGGACTTCATGACCACAAATCCGACCTCCGGAACCCGGGGCGGCGGCTTGACCGGCTTCTTGGCGCAACCGCTCAGCGCAAGGGCGAGCGCAAGGATCGGCAAGGAGAAGAGCTTAATCTGGTTGCGCACCCGCAGGACCTAATTCAGAGGACAACCCGTCGCGGGTCGAAGGGAGGTAGTTTCATCGTTCCATGACACTTTTCACGTGAAGTATCGCCGGGAGACGCGGCGCCAGGATTTCGATTTGTTGCGAAATCGCGATCCAGGCGGCGGCAACATACTGATCTCGCCTAGCCGATCAATGCGCGTCGACCACAGGCAGCTCGATGTTTGATGCCTGTGTGCCCGAGTGAAACACCCGTTGCGCCGCTTTTACGTAGTCGGCCGGCTTGGCGAAGAAGATGTTTGGCACAAAGGTCTGGGGATTGCGGTCATAGAGCGGAAACCAGCTCGACTGAATCTGCACCATGATCCGGTGGCCTGGCAGAAAGACGTGGTTCGTCGTCGGCATCACGAAGCTGTATTTCTCGACCCTATTGGCTGGGATTGGCTTTGGTGTCTCAAAGCTCTCTCGGTAACGGCCACGGAAGATGTCCATGGCGATCGGCAGTTCATACCCACTCAAATCGAGGTCCGAGGGCACCATGTCGGGATAGACGTCGATGAGTTTTACCACCCAGTCTGAGTCTGTGCCGCTGGTGGAGGCGAAGAGATTGGCGATTGGCGCGCCCGAAATCTGCAGGGGCGAGGTCAACGGCTCGCTCGTGTAGGTCAAGACGTCGGTGCGGCCGTCCACGTGACGCTGGTCGGTTGTCAACCAGTAGCGCCACTGGTCGCCGTCGTCGTTGCGAACGGGCCGGTGAACGTAGGGCACCGGCTTTGCGGGGTCGGAAATATATTCATCGTAGCTTGAGGTGGACCCTCCAGGTGCAGTGAAGCCCAGGCTCTGGTTGGGTTCGAGGTAGAGCGGCGTCATTTTCGCCGCGCAGCCGCTTTCGCACGCCGGCGGCCATTTCTGCAGACGGTCCCACATGTTGGCGCCGGTGCGAAAGATAAAGACGGGCGGGGTATTGGCCTTAGGGCCATTGGTTTTCAGGCGCTCGTCAAAAAAAGGCTTGAGCACCTCCAGCCGAAACTGCGTGGCCGTATCGCCAGGCAGCTTCACGGCGTTCAGTTGGCGCTGTTCGTAGTTGACGCCGGAGTGGCGCCACGGGCCCAGCACAAGGTAGTTCATGTCGTTGTTTTTGTCCTTGGGCTCGGTCGCCAGATAGGCGTGAATTGTGCCCCACATGTCCTCCTGGTCCCACAGGGCGCCGACCCACATGGTAGGGACCTTCAGAGGTTGGCCCTCAAGCGTCTTATCCAGCGCCTGCAGTCTCCAGAACGCGTCATATGACGGGTGTTCTGTCACCTTCCTGTAGAACGGGACTTGGTCGAGGCCATAGGCGTTGCCGAAATCGCCCGCTGAGCCCAGACGCAGGAAGTTGGTATAGTCGTCCATGCCCTCACGCGGGATCGGCTTGCCCTCTCCACGCGCGGTCATCTGGCTGGTGAAGTAGTCCATGTTTTTCTGGCGGAAGGCTCCGTAGTGGAACCAGTCGTCGCCCATCCAGCCGTCAACCATTGCGCTCTGGGGTACGGCGGCCTTTAGCGCGGGATGCGGATTGATCAGGCCCATGACGGTGGTGAAGCCGTCGTAGGACGAGCCGATCATGCCAACCCGGCCATTGGTCTGCGGGATATTTTTCACCAGCCAATCGATGGTGTCCCAGGTGTCGGTCGTGTGGTCGACCTTGGTGTCATTCAACGGCCCGATCAGCGGGCGTGTGACGACATAATCGCCTTCAGAGCCGTACTTGCCGCGGATGTCCTGATAGACGCGAATGTAGCCGTCAGTGACGAAGGGCTCGTCCAATTGAGCCAATTCAGCGGTGATGTGTGGCGAAGAGAAGCGTTCAGCGCGGCGCTTGGCGTTGTAAGGCGTGCGCGTCAGCAGGATCGGGGCGTCTTGCGTTCCCTTCACCATGACGATGACGGTGTAGAGCTTGGTCCCATCGCGCATCGGGATCATCACCGTGCGCTTGATCCAATCGTTCCTGACCTCTGGGAAATTGAATTGGGCCGGGATGTCCGGCGTCATCGGCGGGGTCTGGCTGAGCGCCGGGTGTGTGGCCAGTGCAAGGGTCAAGGCGCCGAGCGCGAGGGCACGAAGGGTCATGTCGGGTCTCTATGCGCTCGCAAGCGCGCTTTGGAAGAGGATAGCGCCATCCGCCGAGCCGAGCTCGGCTTCGAAGGCGCGGTCGGGGTGGGGCATCAGGCCAAGCACATTGCCCGCCTCGTTGACGATGCCCGCGATCCCTCGGGCAGAGCCATTGGGGTTGTCGAGATAACGGAAGACCACCTGACCTTCACCTTCTAGGCGCTCCAGGGTGGTATCATCGGCGAAGAAATTGCCCTCGCCGTTGCCGACCGTCATGACGACCTGACGGCGTCCGGCATAGCCGGCCGTGAAGCGGGTCTTGGCGTTGGTGACGTCCAGCTCGACGCTCTTGCAGACGTACTTCAACTGCGCGTTGCGCAGCAGCGCGCCTGGCAGCATCTGGGCTTCACAGAGCACCTGGAATCCATTGCAGATTCCGACCGTTGCGACGCCGCGTTCGGCGGCCGCCTTGACCGCGGCCATCACCGGTGAGAGCGCGGCCATGGCGCCGCAGCGCAGATAATCGCCGTAGGAGAAGCCGCCTGGCAGCACGATCAGATCGACCTTGTCTGGCAACGCGGTGTCGCCGTGCCAGACCATGTCGACATGTGCTCCGGTCGAACGCTCAATCGCGACTTTGCAATCGCGGTCGCAGTTCGAGCCCGGGAAGACAATGACGGCGGCTTTCATGTGACGGGGTCCCTAAGCGTTGGCGCGGGGTAGCGGTTGTGGAAGTCGAAGGCGTGGTCGGTTGGGCCATCGGCATTGAAGGGCTCCAAACGGGCGAAGGCCTCCGTGCGTCTGGGAAGGCTCCCGGCGGGAATCCACCCTCGCGTGAGGTTGGCCTGGCTCGGCGCTTCGAACCACCGCTCGCGGTGCTTTACGAAATCGCCGTGGTGGCTTCGATAAGAAAAAGCCGCGAGCGTCTCAGCGCTTTCCCACACAGACAGATCGGCAAGGATCATCGGATCGATGTCCTGGGCCGGGGATTCGAAATCAAAGCCAATCCCGGTGGCGCGCCAGTCGAAGCCAGGCGATGCTACCGCCAGCGCCCGGTCCAAGGCCTGGCGAAAGACTTGACTGTCCGGTGCGTCGATGGGGGCGCCAAACCGGGCGACGTTGAACGGGGCGAGATGAAACGCGCTCATCGCTTGGCTACGGCTTTCAGGGAGTCGATGTAGTCCAGGACCTGTTTGTAGCCCTTCAGGTCCCCGTAGGGACAGCCCGAGGTCTTCACCTGGCCTCCGCCTGCGGTCTGTATCAAGATCGCAGGGTGTCCGGGCGCGCCCTTCTCGGTGATGACATAGGAAACCGCGCCACCCAGCGTCGAATAGAACCTGTAGGGTTCGCCCGGCTCCTTTGGCGCGGGGATCAGTTGCTGCTGGGCTGTCAGCTTGGCGACCTGAGCCTCAAAAGGCAGGGTGCAGTCGAGCGCCATAGGCACCGACCCCGGGGGGGCTGGCGGCTTGGGCGTGCAGGCGCAAAGCGGGAATGAGACGAGGAGGACAGCCGTCAGGCTCCTCACGCCACCTCCACGCGGTAACTTTCGATGACCGTATTGGCGAGCAGCTTGTCGCACATCGCCTTGACCTCGGCCTCAGCGCTAGCGACGTCGCTGGCGGCGAGGTCGAACTCGATGGTGCGGCCGACCCGGACGCTGCTGACATCTGCCCATCCCAGGCCATGGAGGGCCTGCTGGACGGCCTTGCCCTGGACGTCGAGGACGCCGGGCTTGAGGTAAACATGCACTGTCGCGCGCACTAGTGGAGGCCTCCTTGGATCACGGTGGGCATCTCTTTCATGATGCCCAGGCGTCGCGCCACTTCGGTGTAGCTTTCGATGACGTTGCCGAGGTCGCGACGGAAGCGGTCCTTGTCGAGCTTTTCGTTGGTGGTGGAATCCCAGAGGCGGCAGCTGTCTGGACTGATCTCGTCAGCAAGGATCACCCGAGCGAAATCGTTCTCCCAAACCCGCCCGAACTCGACCTTGAAGTCGACCAGCGTGATGCCGACCGCGCCAAACATGCCGGTCAGAAAGTCGTTCACCCGCAAGGTCAACGCCATGATGTCGTCGATTTCCTGGGTCGAGGCCCAGTTGAAGGCGGTGATGTGTTCTTCCGACACGAGCGGGTCGTGCAGCTTATCATCCTTGAGGCAGAACTCGATGATCGAGCGCGGCAAGGCCTGGCCTTCCGGCAGTCCAAGGCGCGTCGAAAGGGAGCCCGCTGCGACGTTGCGGCAAATCACCTCCAACGGGATGATCTCAACCTCGCGGATCAACTGCTCGCGCAGGTTCAGCCGGCGAATGAAGTGGTTTTGCACGCCGATCGAGGCGAGCTTCAACATGATGTGCTCGCTGATCCGGTTATTGATGACGCCCTTGCCTTCCAGCACCGCCTTCTTGGTGGCGTCGAACGCGGTGGTATCGTCCTTAAAATACTGGATCAGAGTGCCAGGCTCGGGACCCTCATAAAGGATCTTCGCCTTGCCCTCGTAGATCTTCTTTCGGCGGGTCATCGTCGCGCCTTCTCCGTGGGCGAGGGCTCTACCGGTCAGGACAACGAAAAACGCGCGCGGTTCAATCCCTCGCGCGCGGATCCGACTCGGCGTCTCGCTTCATATGAGGCGAAGCGAAATTAGCGGATGAGGTCGATGGGCGCAAACCTCGCTGAAGGCTTGCCTTTCGATTGCGACCAGGGGCTGGGCGGGATATGTGTTCGCCCTTAAGATGATTCGCCTAGGGACCCCATGATCACCTTTGACGACCGTGAACGTGGCTTCGAGAAGCGATTCGCGCTCGATCAGGAGCAGGAGTTCAAGGCCCAGGCCCGGCGCAATCGCGCCCTGGGCGAATGGGCGGCCGAATTGATGGGCCTCACCGACGCGCATGTGATCGAGTACGCTCAGGTTATCGTCAAATCCGAAGTCGATCAGCCCGGCGATGACGATGTCCTGCGCAAAGTCTTCGAGGACCTGAAAGGCGCAGGCGTCAGTATCTCCGAAGGCGATGTGCGGATGAAGATGGCCGAGCTGATGGCCCAGGCGCGCGAAGGCGTCCGCGAAGGTAAATAACGCCTAGGGCTGGGTGTTCGCGTTTCTGCTTGCCGCTTCGCCGAAGACACGGGCGAAAATCCGATCGACGTTCTTGAAGTGATAGCCCAGGTCGAAGAGGTCTGAGAGCTCGGCGTCTGACAGCGTGACCTCTGGGTCGGCCTTCAGGAAGTCGAGGAAATTTCCTTCTCCGCGCCAGACGCGCATGGCGTTGCGCTGAACGGCCGAATAGGACGCCTCTCGCGACATGCCCTTCTGGGTCAAGGCCAGGAGAATTCGCTGGGAATGGACCAGTCCGCCTAGGCGGTCGAGGTTCTTGGCCATGTTCTCAGGGTAGATGACCAGGCGTTCCATCACCGACGCCAGGCGGCGAAGGGCGAAGTCCAGGTGCACCGTGGCGTCCGGCGCGATGCCGCGCTCGACCGAGGAGTGGCTGATGTCGCGTTCGTGCCAAAGGGTGACATTTTCCATCGCGGGCACGACGGCCGAACGCACCAGACGCGCCAGGCCGGTCAGGTTTTCGGTCAAAATAGGGTTGCGCTTGTGCGGCATGGCCGAAGAGCCCTTTTGGCCAACCTCGAAAGGCTCTTCAGCCTCGAGAACCTCAGTGCGCTGCAGGTGCCGAATTTCAGTGGCCAACCGCTCGATGGAAGAGGCCACGACGCCCAGTGCGGCAAAATAGGCCGCGTGGCGGTCACGGGGAATCACCTGAGTTGAGACCGGTTCGACCGCTAAGCCGAGCTTTTCTGCGACATATTCTTCAACCCGCGGGTCGACGTTGGCGAAGGTGCCAACCGCGCCTGATATGGCGCAGGTGGCGATTTCGAACTTCGCCATCGCCAGCCGCTCCTTAGCCCGAACAAACTCGGCGTAGTGGCCGGCGAGCTTCAGACCAAACGTGGTCGGTTCAGCGTGGATGGCGTGGCTACGCCCGACGGTGGGGGTAAACCGGTGCTCGAAGGCGCGGCGCTTAAGCGCCGCCAGCACAAGGTCGACGTCTTCGATCAGCAAGTCAGTGGCGCGGCTCAGTTGCACGGCCAGCGTCGTGTCGTTCACATCCGATGAGGTCATTCCCTGGTGCAGGAACCTCGCCTCTGGCCCTACGATCTCGGTGACGTGCGTCAGGAAGGCGATGACGTCGTGCTTCACCTCACGTTCGATCTCGTCGATCCGGTCCGCGTCCCAGACCGCCTCGCGCCCCTTTTCCCAGATGACGCGCGCGGCCTCCTTTGGAATCACCCCAAGATCAGCCATTGCGTCGGCCGCATGAGCTTCAATCTCAAACATAATCTTGAAGCGTGTGTGCGGCGTCCAGATGTCGGCGGCGGCTTTGCGGGCGTAACGTGGGATCATGCCTGGGGTATGGGGATGACCCTGTCCTGTGTCAAATATTTAGATAAAAATCTAAGTAAAATCAATAAGACAGGCGTCGTCGTCCAATCCGGGGTCAAGCTCTTCCGGGGCTAGTCCTGCTCCCCACGATCCGACCGGGCCTTGGCGAGGGCTTGCTTCAGGCCGAACGAGCCCAACAGATAGTGGAACGCCCCCCACAGACCGAACGCATAGGCGATGATCACCCCATGACGGGTCCCTAGCACCAGCGCTCCGTTGCAGGCCGCCTTGGCGGCATCGCTCGCCGTCTTGGCCGCCTTCCCACCGGGACAGGCGGTTTGGAAGTCCGCCGGCTGCGCGCCGCTGAACCCGTTGATCGCGTCCCAGATCGAGCCCGCCGTGGGGTGGGCGTAGTGGAAGGCTGAGAAGTGGTCGATCACCCAACCCGTGAAGGGCGGCCCGCCGCCCAGAGCGATCAGGTTGAGGAAGAAGAATAGCAAGGCGGTCGCGGTCGCTCGCTGGTGGGTCGGGGCCATGTTTTGCACAACGCCGAACGTCGGACCCAGATAGACGTAAGAGAGCGCCCCCGGCAGCAGCATGAACAGGGCTGCCGTCTGCCAGCTTGGCGCGGAGTAGACTCCCACAACGAACGGGAACGCCAGAGTTACGCCGATGGCAGGCACCAGCGCATACCAGCGCGCGCCCAGACGCTTTGACATCACGTCGGTGATCGGTCCGCCAATCAGCGTGCCGATCCCCTGGCTCAGGCCCGCGACCAGTCCCACGATCAGTCCCACCTGCTGATAGTCCAGGTGGAAGGCGCGAAGGAAGTAGGGTGGCGCAAACTGGCCTCCGCCATAACCGCCGAAAGAGACCAGCGTGATCCCCATCACCATGTTGAACACCGGCCACTTCAGGAACAGGATCTTGAAGACCCGCCACATCTCGGTCATCTCGCCCAAAAAGCCGAGCTGCGGCGCAGCTTCAGGCAGGTCGGCGGCCGTATCGTCTACGACCAGCGGATGAGCTTCGGGCTCGGAGTGGCCGCGTGGCGGCTCCTTCACCAGGACTTTTAACGCAATGGCAACCGCTACCCCGGGCAGCCCCACCACCATGAAGGCCATGTGCCAGCCAAAGGTCTTGGCGATCGTGCCGCCGGCCACCGCTCCGATCATGGTGCCAAGGGGAATTCCGAAGCTGTAGACCGACAGAGCCGACGCCCGTTTTTTGGGCTCAAAATAGTCGCTGATCAGCGAGTGCGCGGGCGGGGATAGGCCAGCCTCGCCGATCCCTACCCCAAAGCGATAGGCACCCAGCATCAGGAAGCTTCCCGCCGTACCGCAAAGCGCTGTAAAACCCGACCAGATAATGATTGCCGTCGCGATGATGTTGATCCGGGAAAACCGTTCCGCAAACCGCGCGATCGGGATCCCCAAGAGCGTGTAGAGCAGAGCGAAATAGAGACCGCCCAGGAGGCCCAGCTGGGTGTCGGTGATGTGCAAGGTATCTTTGATCGGCTGACCGAGCGTGGCGATGATCGTGCGGTCGATGAAATTTAGCGTGTAGGCGGTGACCAGTAAGAAGAGCACCAGGCGCTTATAGTTGGCCGAGTAGACGGGTTTTGCGCCAGGCGTGGCGGCTATGCGGCCGGCTGTCGTGTCGGTCATGTCTTTGTCCCGTCCCCGGAATTTTTATCTCGCCGCTCACCTGTCGGGCGACAATTTAGCATCACGTTAGACGCGCTGGGCACCGGTGGATAGGGGGAGATGACGTCCGCCTCGCCGCGGGCGAAATCCCTCAGGATTCGACCCTCTCTTGGAGGGTCTCGCTGAAGGCATCTTCCGTAACGCGGTTGCGTGCGATCCCAAGGGTGCATCCCAGATGGTCGCTCAGGTAGGTGTCGGTCGATCCGGACCACCAACGCGAAAGGAACGTCTGGTGGTGATGGCTGACGACCACCAGGTCGGCGTTGATTTCTTTGGCGACGACACCTGCTTGGCGCGGGCTCGCCCACCACGAGTTTGGCCATGGGACTATAGCCACGCGCCTCAAGCCAGGCGACGGCGCGGGCCGGGAGATCCCTGTCGGCGTCGATCTGCTGGGCGACCGCGCAGGCATAGACACCCTCGGCTATGCGGGTCCTGGAGGTGTCAGGCACGACGGCCAACAGGACGACCTGGGCACAGCATTGTTTTGCGAGAAGCACACCTTCTCGAAGCGCCAGGACGCCTTCTTAGGAGCCGTCGTAGACGCGTAGTATTCGCCGGTACATGTCATCCCCCCGATTGCTTTTCGGGCCGAGCCTAAACTCGCGGCGAGCGCACGCGACTGTCATGGGGCGCGATGCCTGCGCCAGGCCTTTGGATTCTCATCGATGCGGCTTCCAGCTCGCGGATTTCCCTCTCAGGCAGAACCGCGGTATCGCGGACCTGGATTTGCAAGGAGCATGCCCCATGGAACTCGTCATTGGCACGAAAGCTTGGTCGACTTGGTCGATGCGGCCGTGGTTGATGTTGAAGAAAGCTGGGGCGGAGTTCGACGAAATCCTGATCCAACTGCGTCAGGGTGCGCTGAAGAGCGAGGCGGAGATTTCCATCCATTCCCCGTCGGGTTTGGTGCCGGCGTTGAAGGACGGGGAACACGTGATCACGGACTCGCTGGCGATCTGCGAGTATCTGGCTGAGCAGTTTCCAAAGGCGGGGCTGTGGCCGGCTGACCTGGTGGCGCGGGCCTATGCGCGGGCGGCGGCCTCAGAGATGCATTCAGGGTTCCTGTCGCTGCGCGGTGAGTGCCCGATGGATCTGGCCGCCGAGCCGCAACTGGCAACCCTGTCTGCGGCGACGGCCAAGGATATCCGCCGGGTTGTTGCGATCTGGACCGGGCTCCTGGCGCGGTTCGGCGGCCCCTTTCTTGGCGGCGTCGAATATGGGATCGCCGATGCATTCTTTACGCCGGTGGCCTCGCGGTTTCGGACCTATGGCGTGAAGTTGTCGGACTACGGCGATGTCGGCCCTGCAGGGCTATATTGTCAGCGTCTGCTCGAACGGCCGGAGTTTCTGGAGTGGGCGTCCGAAATCTGACATCGTCATGAGATCGCCGGAGTTGGCGCGAAACTTCGGGCTTGGGCCGCCAGGCCTTACCAGGCCCAGAGTTTGTCGCCGAATGGCGCGCGATTAGGTCCGATGCCCGTTCTGCGAGCCGCAACTTTGCCCCGACGTCTGCTCCTGTCTCCGTCCTGGATCGTCCGGCTGAATGCGCCGGGGCGCTACGCTTTGGCGCTTGCTGTGGTGATGGCCTCGTGGAGCGCGGCCCAGATCCTCTCTCAACTGACCTCGTCCAACCGAATTAGTGGGGTCCTCCTGGCTGGGGTTCTGGTCACCTCTTACCTCGTGGGCTCTGGACCCGGTTATGCCGCAGCGATCGTCTCGTTCCTGATTTACAACTTCTACCTCGGGGCGTCGATCGTCGGCGTGGCGGCTTACCGAGCCGAAGACATCCTTCTTCTCGTGACTTTCCCGGTGGTGGCCTTCTTGATGGGCAACCTAACGGGGCGTCTCAGAGACGAGACGAAGCGTACCGACATTCGACAGCGAATGACCGCGGTACTGTTCGAGGGTACGCGGGAGTTCTCGGCATGTGACGATGCGGCGTTTATCCGCGTCAGGCTGGCCGACTACCTCGCGGCGGCGGCGCAAGGCCAGGCCTTTGTGCTTGAAGACGAGGTGCTCTGCACCGGTGGCGGGGCAGAGCTCACGCCGATGGTGATGAGCGCTGCGCAAGCCTTGGCGCAAGAGGCCAGCGGCGAGGCACGCTCCATAGAGGCGGCAGGCTGGCGCGTGCGGCGTCTGAGCGGCGCTGGCGTTGCGGGATGGCGTGCCGATCCTGCGCCAGGACCTCAAGAAGAGGACCTGCTGCAGATTCTGGCAGACGCAGGAGCGGCTGCGATGACACGTGCGCAAATGGCAGCGGGAAAAGCTGGGGCCGAGGCGCGTGCGCGAACCGAAGACCTGCGCAATTCGCTTCTGTCGTCGATTTCGCACGACCTTCGCACGCCGCTGGCCGCGGTCCTTGCATCAGCCACTTCACTGCAGCAGTTCGGCGACAAATTCGACGCCAAGACCAGGCAGGATCTGATCGCCACAATCCAGGAGGAGGCCGAACGGCTGAATGCCTTTGTGACGAACCTGTTGCACATGACCCGACTCGAATCCGGTGCGCTCGATGCACACAGTGCAGCCTTCGACTTGGCCGAAGTCATCGACAGAACACGCCGCCGCTTCGAGCGGTTGCGAGCGCACTGGAAGATTTCGTTCGCGCCGGGCGAGGGCGCGGGACTGGCGGTAGGCGATCCGGTACTGTTTCAGGTCGCGCTGGCAAATGTGCTGGAAAACGCAATTCGTTACTCGCCGCCGCAAAGCAATATTTCACTTTCTAGCGCGCTCGAGGAAGGCGCGGTGGTGGTTCGAGTGGCCGACGAGGGACCGGGTGTGGAGGCCTCCGAGCTACCTCGGCTGTTTGAGAAGTTTTACCGCGGTGCCTCGGCCAAGCGCACGCCGGGCACCGGACTGGGGCTTTCCATCGTCCGCGGCGTCATGCACGGCATGGGTGGGCAAGCAGAGGCGGCGCTGCGTACAGACGCCAAGAGCGGTCTGGTGCTATCGCTGACATTGCCGGCGGCGGAGCGTCATGAGGAAGCGGTATGAGTGAGGATCTGGGGCGGCTGCTGATCGTCGATGACGAGTCGCAGATCGTGCGCGCGCTGACGCCGGCTTTGACAGCGGCGGGCTTCAAGGTGGCGTCCGCGGCGAAAGGCGAAACGGCGCTGGCGATGCTTGCAAATGATCCAAGTGACGTCGTGATCCTCGACCTTGGTCTTCCGGATATGGACGGAAAGGATGTCATTCAGCGGATCCGCGAATGGTCAGATTGTCCGATCATCGTTTTGTCGGCCAGAGACCTGGAGATTGAGAAGATCCGGGCGTTGGATCTGGGCGCCGACGACTTCGTCAACAAGCCCGTTGGCGTCGGCGAACTACTCGCCCGAATCCGAGCCGTTGTGCGCGGGCGTGAACGGCGGTTCTCGGCCCAACCTCAATTTCAGTTCGGCGACCTGGAGATCAACTTTCCAGCTCGTCGCGTCTTGGTGAAAGGCGAGGAAGTGCGGCTGACGCCGCGCGAGTATCAGCTGCTTCGCATCCTGGCAGGACACGCGGGCCAGGTGGTGACCCACAAGCAGATCATCATCGCAGTCTGGGGCTCGGAGACCAACGCCGACGCCCAGTTTGTCCGCGTGCTCATGGCCCAATTGCGCCAGAAGCTGGAGGCTGAGCCCTCGAGCCCGAATTTACTGATGACGGAGCCGGGTATTGGCTATCGGCTGAGTTGCGAGGACTGAACCTGGCCTTCGGCGAGCCCGCTTGCGGCTGGCTCGGCGACCAGGGCGCTGATCTTTTTTTGGGCCTCCTGCCCTCGCATCGCGGCCTACCGGTCGCGTCAGGGCCCGCTATTTCGTCTGCGGGAGGTTTAGGCGGATCGCAATCCGAAGCTTACCGCCTGCGACGGGGCCTGCATCCGCTGACCACAGGTTGATCTTCAGGAGCGAGGCAAGCCTTGCTGCGGCTTCGGAGAAGCCCAAGCCGTCGGGGTCGCCTGGCAGGGCGGTACACGCGCGCATGCCGCCATCGGGGCGAACGAGGCATTCGGCGACGCCGCGGCCGGTGTTGAGCCCCTTGGCGACGGCCTCTGGCGGAAAGACGCCTGGGTGGCTCGTTGGATCCCAGCCGGCAAGCCACTTGGGTGCTGTTACCCGGCGCTCAAGCGCTTCGCTGGGCGGTTCGAAACGTATTGGGATGTCGGTCCAGAGCGGCTTGGAGTGCGGTGCGGTGGCCCACTGAGGTGCGATCCGGAATTTGTGAACGATGGCCAGGGCCGCCTTGCCGAAGCCGTGATGATTGGGGACCTCTTTGACGATGCCGCACATTTTCAGCTCACCGTTGGAAAGCACCTGACAATGGGCGACCGCATAGCCTTCCAGATCAAGGTCGTGCACGGGATAGGCCTGCGCGACATCGTCGAAATTCGGCGCTTCGGAGAACTGGGGGTGGTTCAGCATCGTGATGGCCTGCATGGCCATCGGATTTCCGTGGAAAGTTCCGGCTGCCATGTCGAAGTCGCGGTTGGGCGCCCGGAAGCGGATCGAAAGCGTCTTGATCGACGAGATTGGACCGTCAGGTCCAGCGGCGGGACTAAGCTTGAAGCTCGTACGCAGCTCCAAAGCCGCAGCGCCAAATCCCTTTCCGGCCGGTATCTCCGAGGCCACCTCGCACCATTCAGCCAGCCCATGGATGTCTATGTTGCACCTTAGCTTAACGTGGCCGTCGAGACCGTTCGTATAGGTGTTCCCCGGCCAAACGGCCACGAAGTCGCCGCCTGCGGAATCGTCGCTGGCCATGTCAAAAGTGGCATCGGCAGGCTGGGCCTTGGCCGACCTTGCGGTCACCGTCACTGGCGAGACGGTGTTGGGTTTGGCGGCTTGAGGGTCAGGCGCTGCGGCCGCTAGAAGTAAAGTCACAAGCTGCGCCAGCATGGTCGCTCAGGCCCCCAGTCCAAATCGCGGCCAGAGCTTAACGCCCTGGGGAATGCAGGCCTATTTCAGGGGTATGTCAGCCTTGCTTGCCGTCTGCTCTATGGGCATCGCCCGCGACAGGTCGCGTGAGCTGTGCGGCTTCAGGTTAGACCCGGTCTTCCCTTTGTTGCCGGCCCCGAGATTGAATCTGATCGAGATCGTGATCTCGACTAGGGCTCCCTCCACCGAGCCCAGGCTTAAATCGTCCTTACCTGCGACGGCCGGAGAGGCAGCGTCGCATCGCGGCTGACGATCTGATCCTGCAACCAGGGGGGCTTGGGTCCCTGGGCTGCCTCGTTGCGTGAGGTGGCCGATCGGCGGTTCATGGGCCCAGATCCGGGCCCCCCGAGGTTCCGCCGGGTTTGTCTCATGGGCACCTGATTGTCCCAGCCGGGGCGCCCGCACCGCAGATTGCCGAGAAACTGTGCGACGTCGATGTGAAGGCCGTTCGCCGGCCCTCGAAGCCTGACGATGGACCGTACGCTGCGCCATGATCGCTCAGTTCATAGGTCTGGGGCGGTGCAGATTCAGCCCCTTTCAAGCCTTGGGCCCTAGGGGTGCTTCTTTGCTGATTGACGGTTTTACAACGCTGACGATCGCTTTGTTGGTCGCGATCCTGGCAGCTTCTGCCCTGATGAGCGGGCTCTCTGGATTCGGCTTCTCCGCGATCGGAGCTCTGTGCCTGATTCTTTTGCCACCAAAGCTGGGTGTGCCGCTGCTGATGACGCTGTCTGCGGCCAATCAGCTGATGTCCTTGCGCCAACTGAAGGCGGACATGCGCCCGATCAAGCATTGGTGGCCGGATGGGCCGGCACCCTATCTGCTGGGCGGTCTGATCGGCGTGCCGTTGGGATTGGCGATCTTGAGTTCGCTGCCGAAACAAAACCTGATGTTAGTGTTCGGCGGGTTCCTGGTGATCTACGCGATCTATTCCCTGGCGCGGCCGCAGGGCGTGCACAAAAAAGTGCAGGGCGGCTGGCTCGCCTCGTCCTTGGTGGGTATGTCGGGCGGGGTGATCGGCGGGTTCACAGCCTTTCCGGGCGCTGCCGTGGTGGTCTGGAACGGCCTGCGTCACGTGCCAAAACGCGAAGCCCGAGCGATCGTTCAACCCTACATTCTCGTCCTGCAGCTGCTGTCTATTGCGCTGCTTGCCCTCAACAAGCCCGAGACCTTCGGCAAGACCTACTGGTGGCTGTTGGCGATTACAGTGCCGATCGTGTTGCCCTGCACGCTCATGGGCGTGAAGCTCTACCACTCGCTGTCGGACATCAATTTCCGGCGTGTGACCTTCATTCTGCTGGGCGTGTCTGGCGTCGGCTTGCTGATTAAGGCCGCCGATACCATGCCGGTCGTCTCCCACGCACTGAAAGGGGCGGGGCTCTAGGTCGTCGCGCTGAGCTTCTGGCGCATCATTTCGCGAGCGATCGCTGCGACCGACGGCGTCGCGTCGATCCCTGTCGCGCGTTTGCGTGGAGCCGTGTCGCCCAATCGTGCAATCAAGCCCTGTTTGAAGATCGACTGCAGAAAGTTCTGGTGACGGCCACCGCCGGCGACTTCGAACACGTAGAGATCCGCCGTCGTGGCCATGGCCTCCGAGATCATCGAGATGCTGTCGCTGGTCACGGCGATGGCGTCGGCCATAGCAAGGATCGAAAGGTAGGGGTTGGCACCGCTCCCGTCCCAAAAGAAAATCGACGCGTCTTGAGCGAAGTGTGCGCTGAGGGCGGCTATGACGCCGGGTGGCGTGCGCCTTGACGGCGTGATCAATAAGGAGCCGCCGGTTCGCGCGCGCAGGACATCTAGTCCCGCCGCAAGGCGTTGGGCATCTTCAACCGTGAAAGGCGTGCGCGCGGTGGCGCCCCCCAAGAGAACCCCTGTCCAGGGCCTCGGAAGTTCAGCAAATCGCAGGTCGCTTAGGGCCGCCGCCGCCTGCAGGGTCGTCGCCCGGACGCCGTGCAGGGCCGTGTCGACACAGATGACATTTTCACCTTCGAGCCGATCGTGCGGCATGGCGACGACGAGGTCGAAAGCTGCGGGCACGCTTGGAGCCTGGATATGGATGGTCACTATCGGCGCCTTCGATTTGCGACGAATGGCCATGGCTGCAAGACCGGCGCGCCGGCCACAGCTGACCAGGACGTCTGGCCATGGGGGCGAAAGCTTGCCCTCTAGAGGGTGGACGCCGGCGAGCGTCAGACGGAAGAGACTGGGGGGTGCGAGCCCCATAAGTCGGCCGACCCGAACCACGCGCTCTTCGAATTCGGGGGAAAGTTCGCGTGCCAGACCTCGAGCTTGCTGTCGCAGACCCGCCTCACCCGTGGTGAGGCACCAGACACGTGGATTAAGGGGAGGAACGTCCGTTGACCCCAAGTCCATCAAGCGACGCGTTGCTTGGAGATCGCCGACAAACGATGGCGAATTGCGCCGACCCAAGAGACCCTGGCGCTCTGCACATAATTGAGTTGCAGCACTCGACGCTGACCGGTGAAGGGCGTGTGTCCGTGCCAGGACTGGTCGCTCCGTACGAAGCCCACGAGCGAACCCAAAGTGGGGGGGACTTCGACCGCGTAGTTTTCAATATCGTGGTCGTTGCGCAGAAGACGCAGACGGCCTTCGGGGCTTTGCCAGCCCTCATTCATATAAAGCAGGAGCGAGAGAATCTTGGAATTCGAATCGGTGTGAATCCGACCATCGCGAGTCGAGCATTGGCCGCGCAGCGTCACCACGACAGGCTTGTCTTCTAGATCCAGATTGAAAATCCGCTCCATTTCGCGCCGGAACCGCGGCGACTCCATGTCTGCGATCAGGTCGCTCAGGACAGCACCGGGGCGCGCGTCGGCGAGCGAGAAAGATCCAGGGCTATGGATCGCCGGATACTCATGGCCTACCGCCGCTGCGCAGGCTGGAGACAAGGCGCCCTCAACCAGAAAATGGTCAAAAGGGTCCTGCGACAGCTGGGCCGCTTCAATGGCGTTCCAATTCAGTCCAGCCAATATTCGGCTCCTGTTCTGAAGGTCCGGTCAATACCGGCCCAAGCCTAGCACGGCACCAGGCCCAAAGGTCCTCAATGACTTGTTGAGCACCAGAGGGCGGCCGTTTGTCGCAGACGATGCCCGTGACCCGGGCAGGCGCGAGGCAACGAAGGTTGTGCTAAGCGAGGCGGCGGCCAATGTCGATGGAGGAGCTTTCTAAGCGTGACTCAGTTCGATCTCAAGACAGCCGGCGGTCGGTTGCGTGCCTACCTTGACTACCTATGGCGCGATCACGCCTACCTTCGCTTGAGCTTTCGCAACGCCCACTGGATATCCGACGAGGTCGTGCGCACCAATCAGCCTTGGCCGCATCAGTTGGCTGCCTGGAAGGCAAAAGGCGTCCGCACCGTTATAAACCTGCGGGGTGGCTTCGACGCGAGCTTCCATGCTCTGGAGAAAGACGCCTGCGAAAAGCTAGGCCTGACGCTGGTGAATTTCACGATCACCTCACGTGACGCCCCTAGCCGCGAGCAGGTATTGGCCGCCAAGGATCTTTTTGGCTCGATCGAGTATCCGGCGCTTTTACACTGCAAGTCAGGCGCCGACCGCGCCAGCATGATGAGCGCGCTCTACATGCATTTTCGAGGTGGCAAGACGATCGGAGAAGCGATGGAGCAGCTGTCGCTGCGCTATCTTCATCTGAAAAATGGACGAACAGGGATCCTCGACTACACCTTTGAGGCTTATCTGTCAGAAGGCCAGCCAAAGGGCCTTTCGTTCGAGGATTGGGTGTGTTCGGAAGCCTACGATCCGAGCTCGCTTAAGGCCGAGCACAGCGCGAGACTAAGGGGTCTGCAAGTCGCCGACACCGTACTTCGGCGGGAGTGATCGACGCGTCCTTAAGCCCTCGGCCCATTTGTCCTGAACAGGCGCACTGACGTATCGGCCGGCGAGGCTTCCGTCGCGCAGGAAGACTTCGATCTCTGTTGGCTGGCCGGCGTCGGAATAGCGTTGAGCCAAACCAAGGGCCGCGGTTTCGGCTTGCGCGCCACTCAAGAACATCATCCCGGCCTCGAGGGTGTCGCCCTGGAGGCTCCAGCCATCCTGAGCAGCTTGGATGCGGATCAAAATGCTCATTTCGCTCTCCTTCAACAGGCGTGCGCAATAGGCGGATGAAGTGTCGTTGTGATGACCGGCGTGCGTCTGGATTGGGCGCAATCGGGACTTTGTTCAAATCAGGGGTGCGAAGCGTAGAAGGCGCGGAACTCCTCGAATGTGACCTTCCCGTCGTGGTTGGCGTCCATCGCCGAAAATTCAGACAGGCGGATGGCAGGGGAACCGTTGAGGTCTAGGCGATCAAATTCGGCGCATAGGCTGGGCCGGGCGAGCGAGGGCAGGGCGATGGCGCCCATGGCCGCGGCGATTAAGGCAGCGATAATCAGGCGATGAGCCCTTCGACTTGTTGGGACCTTCGGTACGGGTCCGTCCAAATGGCCGTCGATGAAGTCGCGCACGGCCTCGCTTGCGGAGCGTCCGTCGTCGCGGCAGCGCGCCATGAACGCAAGTTTGGTTGGATAGGGCAGCCGGATTTCAAGCGTCTCGCTCTTTTTCAAGCGGCGGTGCGGAGTGGACATGCAGCCTCGCAAAACAATGCACGCGCGAACGTCGATGCAGACCCAATAGCAATTTCTGGGCCCGCGACAGAAAAATCCTGTCCGGACAAGCCTGGCCAGGGCGCTTACGCCAGGTGATCGTCTCCAAGGCTTTATCCGAGACGCTAGGCCTTGCCTGGCGTTTCCGGTGGGATCCTCGCACCTGGCGCTCGCAGCCTGCGTCTGCAGCGACAACCGCGCGAGATTTCAGCCCGCCTCGGCGTAGGTCTTTACGAGCTCCGTCAGATAGTCGCGCCCGACGAAGACGGACTTCGCCGACTGGTGCTCGTTCAGGCCGTGAGCGCCTGAGCCTTCCGGACCGGACCAGAAGCCCGGGACGCCATAGGTTGGGATGCCGACGGGCGCCAGATATATCGCGTCACTCGCGCCGGTCGACATGGTGGGAACCAGCGGCGCGCCAGGGAAATATTTGGCCGCTACCCTTTCCATCGGACCAATGACTTTGGGGTCGAGTGGCGGCGGGTTGGGCTTGCTGCGGATCGGTTGCAGCGGGATGACCTTCACGCCGGGATCGGAAATCGCCGCCTCGAGCTTGGCCTTTGTGTCCTCCATTGTGGAGCCTGGGAACATCCGGCAGTTGATATTGGCGCCCGCGCGCTGGGGCAGAGCGTTTTCGGCGTGACCGCCGTCCAGCAGGGTCGCCACGCAGGTGGTGCGAAGCATGGAGTGAAACCCCCGGTCCTTATTGAGTTCAGCTTCGGCAGCCTTGTCGTTGGGATCCTTGGCGATGGCGATCATGGCCAGGCCGGTCGGATCAGAGCGACCCACGCCCGCCTTGGCGAAGAAGCTGCGCGTCGTGTCGTTCATGGCCAGCGGGAACTCGTAGTCGCGGACTTTCAGCAGGGCCTGAGACAGCTCATAGATGGCGTTGTCACGGATCGGCACGGAGGAATGTCCTCCGGGATTTGTGGTCTCCAGGCGGAATTGTTGGACGACCTTTTCGCCCACCTGGACGCCTTGGCTCTGGACCTGGCCATCCTTGTCGGCTCGGCCGCCGCCGCCTTCGTTGAGTGCAAACTCAGCGTCGATCAAGTCGCGCTTGTTCTTGGCCAGCCAGTCGGCACCATTAAAGGCGGCGAGGGTTTCTTCGCCGCAAGTCAGCGCCAGCTTGAGGGTACGCTTGGGCGCGTATTTTTGCTCCTTGAAGCGGACCAACATGTCGACCCAGGTCGCATCGATCACCTTCATGTCCGATGTCCCGCGACCGTAGAAGATGCCGTTTTCCTCGATGAAAGTGAACGGATCGCGGGTCCAATCCGCGCGCTTGGCCTCAACGACGTCGAGGTGACCCAGAAGCAGTATCGGCTTGGCGGTCTTGCTGGTCCCCGGGAGAATGGCGACAAGACCGCCTTCCTTGGGATGGTCGGGGGTCGAGAAATAGATGAGTTGGGCGTCCGTGAAGCCGGCGGCTTTCAGGTGAGCGCCCATCTTGGCGGCGGCGACGGTGCAGCTGCCGACAGAAAGGCTCGTGTTGGTTTCAACAAGCTCCTTGTAGAGCTCACGGAAGCGGACCTGGTCGGGGCGCAGATCCTGTGCCGTTGCGGTGTGCGCGAGCCCCAGCCCTGAGGCGAGCGCCAACGCAGCGCCAAAAATCCTGCCGATCATTGAAATGCCCCCTGAACGCGAATCCAGTCGGACTAATGGAGCCGAGGCAAGCGCGGGTAAAGGGCTTGGCGCCGGTGTCGGGTCAATTGAAGGCGATGCTGAGCTTGGCACCCAGGAAGCGGCCGTGTGGATCGATCCCGTAAGCGGCCGCTCCGCCGCTGTCGCCGTGGCCCGGCTGCAGGCCGCAGAGGAATCCGAGGGAGCCGGTAATGTCATCGCGAGACGAGAAGCGGTGGTCGACAGCGGTCTTTGCAAAAACGGCGCTGTCCAGCGGATGGGCTTGGCGCCGGGTTGGTGCCTGCGGATCAAGGGAATCGCCAAGATCAGGCACGACGGGCGGGGTCTCACCTATGAAATGCACCGGCGCTATCGCAACGCGGCCCTGCGCCAGATCGGATGTGCGCAGGGTCAGCGGCTCAGCCTTGGCAGCGGCGCAGAGGGTGGTCGCGCCGATGGCGATCAGGACGATCTTCATGAGAGGCAACTCCTTAGGAGGTGGCATAGAGCGAAATCAGTCGGCCATCCTGACGTATTCAAGCATCAGGTGGGTTTGGTTACCGCCCGGGACGTGGCGCAAGCGCAACGCAAGGCGCAGCTGGCGCGGCGATGGCCGAGCCTGGCTGGGCGGGTGGAGCCTTCGTCCAGATCGCGGGATCTTCAAGGCCCAGGCGCCAAACCGCAACGCCTCGCGTCTTGCGGGCCTGAGCGAAAGCGCGCTGGGCTCGAAAGGTTTCAGCGTCCAGGTACCAGACAGCGTGAGCGCGGCCGTCAGGACTGGCGTAGGTGAAATGAGGGTTTGCGGCGGGTGGCTCGCGGTTGACAGTCTGGCCTTGAGCCTTTGCGATTTGGGCGGCATTCGGCGCTGAAACGACGGCGGCGGGCTGTCCCTGCGGCCAGTCGTACCCATAGGCACCCAGCGCGATCAGGTAGTGGCTGGCGTCGGCACCCCTGAGCTGGGCTTCAAGGGCCTGCTCCAGCCAGTCCTGGCCAGCAACGGGGCCAGGCGTGCCCGTGGCCCAGCATTGGTCATAGGCCATCAGCACGATAACATCGCTCGCATCGGCCAGACTTCGCACCGCTTCGGGTGGGGCGGCCAGGCTCGCCGTGGCCCAAAGCTCACGTCCCAAGGGTTTCAGGGCGTCTCGCAGCTTCGCCAGGAAGGGTGCGTAAGCTGGCGTCGCATTGGGGCTGAGGTTCTCGAAATCGAGAATGTAGCCGGCGTATCCCTTCGTTTTGGCCTCGCTGACCAGTGTGTCGATGACGGTCTTACCGACCTGGGCGTTCAAAAGAGCGCCGTCGGCAGCGGCGGTGTCCCAGACCTCATCGTGAGCGTTGGAGATGATGGGGAAAACCTTCAGCCGATCAGGCCCCTTGGCAAGCGCTGCGTCACGCGATGGGTCGTCTTGCCAGCGCAGCGTGCCCGTCGCTGAGTCGAGCGCTCCAGCCATGGGTGCAATGATGTCCAGAGCGCCAGCGTGCTGGACCATGTCCGCCCGCGAAGCTGCGTCCCAGGGGAGGTAGAAACCCACAAACAGCGGCTCTGTCGCGGCATAAGCGCTCTCGTCTGCAGACACTGCGATTATCACGGCGCAGAGCAGAGCTTGCGCCCAGCGGGTCATGGGCGAACTTCCAAGGCTCACCGGACGGCCGTAACTTCGACCTCGGCGCCGTTGACCAGCGCGATGTCGCCAACCGTCTTTCCGAGCAGCCCGCGCGCAAGTGGTGAGACATAGGAGACGCTGCCCTTGGCGGGATCGGCCTCGTCCTCGCCGACAATACGAAAGGTCTGGCGCCGACCATCCTGGCGCTCGCAGTCTACGGTCCTGCCGAATAGGACCTTTTCGGGACCATCGGCAGGCTCTGTCAGCTGGGCGTTGGCGCGCCGCGCGCCCCAGTAGCGCAGGTCGCGCGTGGCGCGAGCCATGGCTGTGCGGTCAGCGCTGATCCCGCCCTGCGCCTGAGCCGCGGCATGGGCCGTGCGCGCAGCCGAGAGTTCGGCCTCAATGGCTGCAAGACCGGTTGCGGTAACCAAGTTGGGATGCAGCGAAACGGGACGGTCCGGCAGGTTTGCAGCCTGGGACTCGTAATCTTCCTCTCGGGTGAATGCGACCGCCATGCCCCGAGTCTAGGCCGCGACTGGGGGCGAGGGAAGCCGCCTCGCCAGTCTCGGCTCAGGCCGCCGCAGGAGGCACCGGTAGGTGGGTTCTGAGGCCGGCGATAAAGCCTTCAAACAACTTGGCCATGGCCGGCTTCTTGTAGGGATGGAGCACCTCTGAATCCATGGCGTGCACGATCATCGCGACGTCAGCTTCGAAGACGATCAGGCGACCGTCGAGGGTCTCGGCGCAGTCAATTCCGAAATAGTCGAGGCCAAGCGATCGGTAGAGCGCCTCAAAAGCCTCGCGATGACGCAAGGCGAAGCCCTGTTCGAAGCTGGCCATCATCGACGCCTCTTCGAGACGGTTTGCGACTTCGCCCATGTCGGCGTTGAGGTAATGAACCATCCAGCGTTGCGATATCGCCATGTGCGCGATGTAGGGGTGGCCGTTTACAAACACGACGCGCAGTTTCCTGAAAAGGCCATCGTCGCCGCTGTAGTCGAAGAAGGCTGAAACGAAGAACTCCTGCTCTGCGTGGATCTCAAGGTAGGTGGCGAGCTCAGCTGGCCCGGCTAATTTTTCAAGTCCGTTGCCGGCATGAGAGCCTATGGGACGCGCGATGATCGGAAAGCGCAAATCGGAGTGGAGAGCCGACAGCTCGCTTTCGGCAGCCGCGATCTTCTGTAAGGCTTCGCGCGAAACGCGCCGGGTTGCTGGCGCGATGATCAAAGGACTATCGGCGAAGGCGTCGGCGACGCCATCGCGGCTAAGGGCGGCGATCAATTTAGGGCGGCCGTTTACGACGGGACGGGGCCACGCGTTGAAGTTACAGGCCAGAGCGCCCAGTGCCGCAGAGCCGTCGTCTGTCTGACCGATCGCCAGGAAGGCGATGTCGTGGTCCGGAACCTCCGAGGGCGCGGGGACGGCGTGGTCCACATACCAAATGGTCAGCTCGACGTCAGAGCCTTCCAACAGGAAATCGATCGGCGTGTTGGTCATCAGGTCGCCAGCAGCCATGAAGGCCAAAACGCGCAAGCCGCCGCCCGCGCCATGGACCGTGCGATAGCACCGGCAGACGCTTAGCGCGGCGGCCTGGAGTTCCAGGCCCTTCTCGCGCTCACCGCGCATCTGAAGGAGAGTCGAAAGATCCAGCATTGCACCGGCGTCTGGCGCACCGTTGCCAAGTCGCGTGACGATCTCAGACCAGACCTCCTCCAGCTGAACCCCCTCGAAGACGGTTCTGCCGAGGTAGGCGAGGCCCAGGCTAGGTTCGGGTCTCGTGGCGCTGATTTGAGGCGCTGACGAGGCGGCGGCGCTGGAGCTGGGCATCGGACTCCTGGTTCGGGACGCGAGGTTAAAATCAGGCGCGTTCTGAGCCCAGTGCGATGACAAAGCCGACCGCATAGTCAAAGGACCCCTTCAGGGTTGCGGCTTCGTTAATCTCAAGACATCGAGCTAGCTGCCACATGGCGGTCGGGCGTGGTCTTACATGTCCAGAGCGAGGATTGGCGCGAGCCAAAATTCACCGCCATCTGCACCTTCGTTGATACGATCCCGTCGCTTGGAGCCTATGTACATGGTGCCGACCAATGTTCCCCAAATTGACGCGCGCCGCGCGAGCGCGGCAACTGCACGCATGTCAGATTCGTCAATTTCCTGCCGCAGACCTCTGGCTTTGATCACCGGCGCCTCGGCCGGGATCGGCGCGGCTTTCGCCCGGGCCTACGCGGCGCGCGGCTACGATCTGGCCCTGTCGGCCCGGCGCGTGGAACGGCTGGAGGCGCTCGCCTCAGAGCTCTCTTCGGCCCACGGCGTTGACGCCTTCGCCGTTCCCGCCGATCTGGCGGAGTTTGAAGCCCATGAAGGCGTGCTGGCCCAGGTGGCTGAACGGGGGCGTGTTGTTGATGCGCTGGTCAATAACGCCGGCTTTTCGATTGCTCAAAGTTTCATCGATGTTCCCTGGGTGCGTCAGCGCGATTTCCTGATGACGCTGGTGGTGAATGCCTGTGGGCTGGCCTACGGGGTCGTTCCCGGCATGGTCGGGCGCGGGCGAGGCTCGATCATCAATGTGGGCTCGCTCGCAGCCTATTCGCCCGGCGTGGCGGGACACAGCCTCTATCCGGGTGCCAAGAGCCTGAGTGTAAAGTGGAGCCAGTCGTTGGCTGCGGAGCTGAAAGGGACGGGCGTCAAGGTGACCTGTGTGTGCCCTGGCTTTACACTCACTGAATTTGCGCAGGCCAACGGCACGAAGGCGGTCATGGACGAGGCCCCGCGGCGGTTCTTCCAGACGGCCGACCAGGTGGCGGCGATCACGCTCAAGGCCAACGACCGCGGTCAGGTTGTCGTTGTGCCGGGGTTGCACAACAAGATCGCGGTGGCCGTTTTGCGCTCTATGCCCGAACCGCTACTGATCGCGATCCTAGGCCGCGCTTCGGCCAAATATCACCTGGAGGAATAGTCGGATGGCGCACTTCGACGTGGTGATCATCGGGTCTGGCGCGGGCGGGGGTACGTTGGCCCAGCGGTTGGCGGCCTCGGGCAAGTCCATTCTGATCCTTGAGCGGGGCGAACAGTTACCGCGCGAGGCGGAAAACTGGAGCTCAAAGGCGGTCTTCTTGCAGCACCGCTATCGGACTCAGGAGCAGTGGTACGACAAGAAGGGCAAGCCTTTCCGCCCGAACACTCACTATTGGGTGGGCGGAAACACCACCTTCTATGGCGCGGCTCTGATGCGGTTGCGTTCGCGTGATTTTGAGGTCGTGGAGCACGCGGGCGGTGTGTCCCCGGCCTGGCCGATCAGCCTGACCGACATGGCACCTTACTACGCTGAGGCTGAGACGCTCTGGAGGGTCCACGGTTCGCGTGGCGACGACCCGACCGAAGAGGGAAATGAACCACCTTATGCCTTTGCAGCCGTGCACGACGATCCGGGAATCGCTCAGTTGCGCAGTCATTGGCAGGCGTTGGGTTGGCGGCCGTTCGCCTTGCCACTTGGGATCAATCTAGACCAGGCCCATCCGGTCACATCAGCCTGCATCAAGTGCAAGACCTGCGGCGGCTACCCCTGCCTATTGAAGGCCAAGTCTGATGCACGCTCGATCGCCATCGAGCCGATCATGGACTTGCCGAACATCACGCTGCTGACGGGTCGCAAGGTGACGCGGTTGGAGACCGATCCCAGTGGAAGGACGGTGACGGAGGTGGTCTGTCAGACCGAACAGGGCGAGGAACGCTGGTCCGGCGACATCGTGGTATTGGCGGCGGGTGCCGCCAATACGGCAGCGGTGCTCCTTGCTTCGGCGAACGCGGCCCATCCGAACGGCCTGGCCAATGGCTCTGATCAGGTCGGGCGGAATTACATGTTCCACACCTTGAGCGCGGTGGTCTCACTGACCGCAGCGCACGTGGACGTGACATTCCCAAAGACCATGGCGGTCAATGATTTCTACTGGGGTGATCCGGACGGCAGTTACAACCTGCCGATGGGGCATATTCAGCTTCTGGAATATATGTCCGGCCAGACGCTGGAGGGTCAGGTTTCCGACTGGCTGCCGCCAGGCCTTGTTCCTGATGTTTTTGCCGAAGGGATCGCCGAGCGAATGCTGTCGATGCTGGTGATCAGCGAGGATCTCCCCTTGCCGGACAACAGGGTGCACCTCACCCAGGATGGGCGAATTTGCATCGACTACACCTATAACAATCTCGAGGGGCACGAGCGGCTGGTCAAAAAGCTGCGCGCGTCATTGGACGGCTTCACCGATCACGCCCATCCGATCTCTCAGCACCACTTCGAGATCGGCAGCCTGCTACCCCTCTACGGCACGGCCCATCAGGCCGGGACGGTGAGGTTCGGATCCGACCCAAAAACGTCGGTTCTGGACCCCTGGTGCAAGGCTCATCAGTTGGACAATCTCTATGTCACGGACACGAGCTTCTTCCCCTCGATCGCCGCCGTGAACCCCACTCTTACGACGGTGGCCAACGCCATGCGGGTCGGTGACCACCTCCTGGAGCGGCTTGGACACTCGGCTCAGCCGGACAATGCTAAGCGTATTCGGCGACCGCGGGCCCAAAGGGCTGGCGAAGGCTTGGCTTAACGGCGCCGCCGGTGTGTCGAGCGTCTGAGGCGACCTTGGCCGCGCACAGATCAGACCATCAGCTCAGCGCCCTTTAGAAAGGTCACGAGGGCGGCATTGAACGCTGAAGGTTGGTCGATATTGGCGCTGTGACCAGCGCCCGGAATGACAGTTTTTTTTGCGCCGGGAATTTTTGCGGCCATGTAGTCCGAGGCGGCCAGGAAGGGCGTATCGTCAGCGCCCACGATGACGACGGCAGGGACGTTGATGTCAGGCAGGCTCTCAATCACCCGGGCGGTCTTCTGAGTGAGCATGCCGCGTGCCGCGCGCGCGAGCCCCGTGGCGTCTCGGTGGCGCGCAAGGCGCACCTCTGCGCTGGCCGTGGCCAGATCAGGAAGGCCCTCGGCCTCATAGCGTTCCGCGCGGCGAATTGCGTTGTCGTTCCACCCTTCGCGAGCCTGGTCGTTCTTGTAACCCGGGCCGGTGTCGATAATCAGCAAGGCGCGCGTGCGGTCTGGATGGGTCGCGTGGAAGGCAAGGCTCATGTAGCCGCCTAGCGAAAGGCCGCCGATGATGGCGTCTTTGGTGCCGAGCGCATCCAGCAAGGCGGCCATATCGGCCACGGTCGCAGCTTCGGAATAGGCCGCTGGGTCCTGCGGATAGTCGGACCGCCCATGGCCGCGCATGTCCCAGGTAATAACCTTGAAGTGCTTTTTTAGCGGCGCGATCTGACCGGCCCACATCTCACCGGTTGACGAATAGCCATGGGTCAAGATCAAGGCCGGGCCTTCGCCGACGACGTCGTAGTGTATCTTCACCCCGTCTCGATCGAGCATAGGCATATCAAACCCTCCGGTCTCTGCGGCTCTTCAGCGGCCGATGGCGAAAGGTAGCGCGCGACGAGCGGCTCGGCGAGGTTTACGCGGCGTGGAAGACCTTCTCGGCGCCAGGGAACGGTTCGGCTGCGCGTTTTATCGCATCAAGTAGACCCGAAACCCGGATTGGTTTTGAGACGAAATCGCTGAATCCGAGCGCCAGATACTCGCTGGGACGGCGACTGAGGACATCGGCGGTGAGCGCGATCACCGGGATATCGCAGATCGGCGAGGTCAGGTCGCGAAGCTTCTCGACGGTTTCGATGCCGGTCATGCCAGGCATGTGAATATCCATCAGGACGACATCGAAGGACTGCTGCGCCATGAGCTGCAAGGCTTCTGCGCCTGAGGAGGCCTTGACGGCGTTGTGTTTGAAGGCCGTCAGAATTTCTTCAACCACGCGCAGGTTCATCGGGTCATCGTCCACATGCAGGACGACGAGCGGACGGCCAAACGAGGGGTAGATCTCAGACAGTTTCGGCGAGCTCCAGACTTCAGCCTAAATCTAGAGCCCGAAGGTTTCGGTAAGACTGACAAGCGCGGTTAACCTAGATTAACCAAGAAAACTCAAGATTCTGGCTGGAACGTGGCCAGCAGGACCATCAATTCGGCCTCCTCCACCCGGCGGGCAGCCTCGGCGGGCGTCAGCCAGATCTTCTCGCGTTGACCGAGTTCCGGAAACGCCTCGGCCTCGTTGTCGACCGCCAAAGAAAAGACCGCGACGCGGACATGCTGCAGTCGTCCACTCTTAAGCCGCTTGTCGTAGCCATAGGCGCCCCACGGCCGCTTTGCGATCTTGCCCTGGACCCCGGCCTCTTCAAAGGCCTCCTGGGCCGCCGATTTCCAGGCGTTCATGCCTTTGATTGGCCAGCCCTTGGGAATAACCCATCGCTGGGTCTCGCGGCTGGTGATGAGCAGGACCTCCATCTCGCCGGCAGGGTTGCGCCGCCAGGGCAATGCCGCAAATTGGGCTCGCGGCTCGCGATCGGGCTCACGGTTGGAGGGCTCGCTGAGGCGTGATTTGGGCATGTTCAGGCCCAAAGCCGAGTGACGAGCGTCAGCGCGCCGGCGCTGTCGATGCCGGAGCGCCGTTGCAGGGGCAGATGGATGATTTTCGAACCCAGCATGGGCATGATTGGCCCGCCGTCTTTGACGGTTCCCAGCGACATGGCCACCCATCCGTGTTTCACGACCTGGTACGATGCTTTCAAGGGCTCGGACAGTTTGGGGTGAACGGAGAGCTGGTCGGTGGTGATATCCATGGTCTTCTGTGCGTCACTATTCAGTCTGCGGTCGGTGTTTTGGTGGGCGCGTGTGAGTCTAAAATGATCGGTGTGCGGAAGATTATACAGCAGAACGGTTACGCCGTTTCGCGCTTTCGTGTCCACCTTGCGTCGTGTTGCGAACGCCAGATCGGCTATGTCGCAAGCGCATCAATAAAGGGGTGAAGATGGCGAGGGTGATTGCACTTGGCGAATGCATGGGCGAGCTGAGCTTGAGCCAGCCCGGGATGGCCGATATCGGCTATGCTGGTGACACCTTCAACACAGCTGTCTATCTGCGCCGACTGGGCCTGGAGGTTGCCTACGCCTCGGCGGTTGGCCGTGGAGATCCGTTTAGCGTCGGTGTCATGTCGGCACTGGCGCAAGAAGGGATTGGGCGTGATCTGATGGTGGAAGCCGAGGGGCGGCTGCCTGGCCTCTACGGCATTCAACGGGACGAAAACGGCGAGCGCAGTTTCTTCTTCTGGCGCAGCGAGGCGCCGGCCCGAGACTATTTCAGTTTGGTCGATCATGGGCGGCTTGGCGCAGCCCTCAATACCGCGGATCTGATTATCGTTTCGGCGATCAGCTTGGCTGTGATCGGCGAGGCCGGGCGCAAGGTGCTATTGGGTTTGCTGGCGAGCGCAACTCAGGCCGGCGCAGCGGTAGCTTTTGATACCAACTACCGGGTGAAGTTATGGTCTGGGCCAGATGTCGGGCGCGCGGCGATCGAAACGGCGCTGCCCCACTGTCGCTACCTGTCGCTCAGCACCGAGGATGTGGCCGCATTTTGTGGCGGCGATGCTGAGGCCATGGCGCGGACGTGGGCGGCTAAGGGCCTTGAGGTAGTGCTCCGCCGGGAGGATCGTCGTATCGATGTCTGGGTCGGCCAAGATGTGGAAAGCTTCGCCCCAGATCCCGCGATCCAGGTCGTCGATACGACGGGCGCCGGCGATAGTTTCAACGCCGGTTACCTGGCGGCGCGGTTGGGCGGTCGTTCAGCGGCTGAGGCGGTCGCGGCCGGGCGAGCGCTGGCCTCAGTGGTTGTGCAGCATCCCGGGGCGATCATTCCGCGCGACGCGATGCCCAAGGCGTAACAGAATGCCAGCCCTTACAGGCGACGCGGCCAGTCGGCCGGACGAATAAAATCGCATGCCACGGCTAGAGTTTCACCACGCCGCCGGCCTTGATGTATCCGTCGACAACGTCTGCCAAGATTGTCAGCGGTGCCGCTCCGGTCTTGACCAGCAGGTCGTCAAATGTGCGCAAGTCGTACTTGGCGCCCAGGCCAGCCTTGGCGCGGTCGCGTAGGCGATTGATCTCGGTGTGGCCAACCTTATAGCCGCAAGCCTGGGCGGGCGTGCCGCAGTAGCGGTCAATTTCACTGGTCATAGACTGCTGCGTGCGGCCCGAGTTTTCCATGGCCCATTGGATGGCCTGCTCGCGGCTCCAGCGCTTGGCGTGCAGGCCGGTGTCGACCACGAGACGCACAGCGCGGAATTTCTGAGCCTGCAGGTAGCCCAGACGGCCGGCCCAATCGTCGTCGTACATGCCGATCTCATCACCCAGTTGCTCGGCGTAAAGCGCGTAGCCCTCCACATAGGCGTTGAAGCCAGAGAGCAGAATTCGGATCAGCGGAAGCTTGCCGGTCTCGGTGAGGTAGGCGCCCTGCCAAGTGTGGCCTGGGATCGTCTCGTGATAGGTTAGGCTCGGGAGCGAGAACTTGGGCCAGTTCTGCGTCGACTTCAGGTTGATGTAATAGGTCGAGGGCCGCGAGCCATCCAAGGAGCCTGTATTCATATAACCTTGGCCGGCACCATCCTGGATGTCGACCGGCACCCGCTTTACGACCACTGGCGCCTGGAGCTTAAGATTGAAGGCCTTGGAGAGTTTTGGCCGGACACCGGTGATCAGGCCGTTGAGATAGGCGATCAGCTGCTCGCGTCCGGCCTCTGTGTTTGGAAATAGATATTTGGGATCTTTGCCCAGGGCCGTCATCCGCTCGCCGACCGAGCCCAGGCTGAGGCCTTGGGCTTTCAGGAGCCCGTCCATCCGCGCCTCGATGGCTTTATTCTGCTCCAAGCCCATCTGGTGGACCTCTTCGGCCGTCAGGTTCGTGGTGGTGCCTTCGCGCAGCAACCAGCGATAATAGCTCTCGCCATTGGGAAGACGCCAGACACCGGCGTCATGGCCGGACTTGGCCTGCAGGCCCTTCAGCGTAGCCAGCTGGACTGCCAGTGCGGGATAAACTTCCCTCTCGACGAGAGCCGTGGCGCGGGCCTGATAGTCGCCTGCAAGCCCGGCCTCCTTGACCTTGCGTCCAAGCGCCACGGCTAAACGGGCTTGGGCCGCCGGAACCGCCAAGAGCCCCGTCTGCTGGCCGATCGTGTTGGACAATATGAAGTCGGGCGCGATGACGCCCCCGCCCGCATCCTTGCGCACCCGCTCCGTCTCCTGGGCTATCGTTCGCGCCATTGCGTGGACCCGAGAGAGATAGGCTTCAGCGTCGTCTTTGGTGTGAACCTGGTGCTGGCTATCGAGGAATTCCGGCCCGGCGGAATAAGCCCCGCTCTGCTGACTGACGACATACGGACTGGCAGCCTCATTCATCGCCGAGCCCATGGTGTTTTCGCCGTATTCGAACGGTTCGGCGTCACGACCGATTTCGAAGGCATATTCAACGATCGCCTTGTTCAGTCTTGCGCCGGGCGAAAGGCTCGCATCTGGGAACGTCGCCAGATTCGCGAGGCCCGTCCTGCACCAGGCGCGGTCCTCAAGGATGTGGGACATAGAAGCGTCGGCCAGTTTCGACTTCAGCCCAGCGCGCTTGCCGGTGTCTAAGCCCAGGCCAGTGGCGACTTCGGGGGAGGCGACGAGGAGATGTTCGGCGACGGTCTCGAGGTAACGATTTAACGCAGCGTCTGCGGGCGCTGATCCGGCCGCAAGGGCCGCGCCCTTCGGGATGGCGGCGATGAACCCGCTTGCCGTGGCGGCGGAAAGTAGCTGGCGACGGTCTAGGGTCATGAAGCGTACCAAGCGTGAAGGCGGAGGACAAACCCTAGGGCGCGCCGGCATGGCACGGCAAGGTGAGGCCTAACCCCTCTCGATATAAACGCGCCATAGGTGATCCAGCTCAATAATTTCGAGGCGTTGGCGAGCTGACGGATCAACAGACCGCCCAAGCCTGACCCATCGCTAAGGTCGTCAGTCGGGACGACAGGCAGGCTCGGCGACCTTGCCGTTGGACTCAGCACGCGCTGCGGTGACGACGATGGACGACAGATAAGGGCTGGCACCTCATAGACGGGCTTGGGCGAGGCCACGGCGAAAGAGGCGGGCGACATTCAAAATCAGGCGGATCAGGCCTCTGCTGACGCCGACGAGCAGGGGTGGTGCTGTCCCAATGCTCAGACTTGGCGTGAGCGAAGTCAGGGCAAACCTCGCCGTTCACCTCATTTTGGAACGCCGAATTAAAGCTGATGGACCGATCAATAGGGGCTTGGTGTTGGAAAGTTCGGACATATGTCGAGTTTCCTGATCCGTTCTATCCAGGCGTAGCCCGCCGCCGTCGTTCAACACATCGAAACGCCAGCAGCGCTCAGCTCGCAGTCCGATCACAAGGCTGCCAACCTCCTTTCGTCTTCACGCCGCCCAGCCGCGTGCTGGGCGGCGCGCGCGCTAAGGCCCCTGAGCCGCACGGCCAGCAGGCCCAGTCTGAGTTTCAACTTCAGCCCCCAATCACCGGTCATCGCGTCAATCACGTGATCTGAAGCGACACCGACGCGTTGCGCGATGCAGCCGCGCTCGCCGATGTCTTGCGCCGGTGTGTGCGACGAGGCCGCGCGCGCCTTGGGAAGCGTCGTGTCCGAAGCCCTCCAGCAGGGAAAGACCGGGCGGCTATCAGCTCGTAACCTTGATGTCGTTGTCGCTTGAGTTGCGGTCGATGCGCTTGTTGTAGGGGTCGACGCCGCCAAAGAGCGGCTTCTTCGAAACCGTGATGGTGTAAGTCTGCGTCCCAGCGCGGATCGGCTGACGGGTCAGGGATAAAACGTCCTTGGCTGAGAAGTTTTTCGTGCCGGGCTCCGCCGAAAAGACGCCAACATCGACGGTCTCGCCGCTCAGCGGCGCCTCCGTCTCCTTACCCTTGCCGTCGGCGTAGAACTTCTTGGCCTCGACGCTCAGCGTGACGTCCCATCGACCATCGCGGCGCTGCTTGGCGACCGCGGTTTTGGTCTTGAAGTCATAGAGGGTGATCTTCTCGAAGAGATCGGTGATCATCTGCTGCTTGCCAGCCGGCGCTTCTGCGCGGAAGTCATTCACCAATTCCAGCGCCGTCGGATAGGGCGCGGGCTTGAAGGCGTGGTCGTGGAGGAACTTGCGAAGCGCGCGGTTGACGGCGTCTTCGCCGATCTCGTCCTGCAGCCGGTACATGACCAGCGAGCCCTTGCGGTAGTGGATATAAGGCTGGTTTTCGACACGCTCGAGGGGCTGTTCTTCAGCTGGGTCGCCGCCGCGGGCCTTCAGGTAGCTGTCGAGTTCGTACTTGAGAAATTTCCGGATCATGTCCGGCCCGTACATATGCTTCATCACCATGAGGGCAGAATACTGCGCCAGCGTTTCGACGATCATCGTCCCGCCCTGTTCTTCTGCGCCTACGACCTGATGGCCCCACCACTGGTGACCGAGTTCGTGGGCGCCGACGTATGTCACCATGTCGATCCGCGAGGGGTCGCTACTTGCGTCAGAGATGAACACCAGGCCTTCAGACCAGGGCACTGTGTTGGCGAAGGATTGGGCGAAAGTCCCGGCAGGCGCCGGGAATTCCACGAAGCGAAGCTGGCGGAACTGATAGGGACTGAAGTTATCGTCGTAATAGGCCAGGCCTGCGTCGGCCGTCTTGATCATCCGGTCCACGTTCCAGGCATGATCCGGGTGGTAATAGACGCTGACCGCGACGCCACGCTCATTGACGGTTTTTACCGCATAGCGAGCCGACTGCATGGAGAAGAAGTGCAGGATCGGCGCCTGCGTCATAAAGCGTGCGGTACGACGTCCGGCGGAAACCGTCGAGGATACCTGGTCGCCAGGTGCGATCGGGATCTGATCGGCGTCTGTGGTTAGCGTGATGTCCGATGTCACCCAATCGGAGTCGCGACGCAGTTCGCTGAAGCGGGCTGCGGCTGGGTCACTAAGCTTCGGTATCCGTAGCTCAGACGCCAGGCCATATTTGCGGCGTTTCGAGCGGTCCTCAAGCAGGCCCTGGCGACCCATGCCCAACTCTGGTGCGATCTCGAAGTTGTTGATGAAGGTCCCATTATCGACGACGGCCGTCAGCGGTGCGCCGTTCTTGAAACCACGCTGCTCGCGCATCGTGTCGAACGTCACGGTTCGGCTCTCGCCCGGCTGCATCGGAACGTCGAATTCCAAGATTCGGTAGTTGAAGCGGCCGTAGGCAGCTTTTTCATGCGCGCCTTCGACCCTAAGGCTACGCACCTTGAGGTCGCGGTCGAGGAAATGGAAATGCGCCTCGCTGAGCGGCGCTGCAGTACGGTTTTGGATCGTGTAACGGCCCTGGGTTATGACCTTCGCGGTGTGCGGATAAAGATCGACGGTGAGCTTGACGGCCGTGATGGTCGGCTGGGGCGTATCGTGGAATTTCCACAAGGTCTTTTCCGCATCGGCCATGAACCGCTCGTCGTCGAGGTGGTTCCGGTAGGCGTTCCAGACGTTGGTGTTGAGAAAAATATAGCCGCCGGATGCTGCGAGGGTGATGACCGCTGCGGCCAGGATCACCCCCGCTGGTCCCTTCAGGCGCCGGGGCAATCGGCGTAGGCGCGGCATGAAACGGGTCTCTGTGCCCCGCGGCCAAAGGCTGTCGGTCAATACGAGAAGGGCCACGGCGAAGGCCATCCAGTAGAGCCGGAACCAGTAGGCGCCAATCCAGAAATGGCCTTGGCCGTTGAGGTCGGACAGAGGGACGCCAGGCCCGCTGCCGTATTGATAGAGATTGTGCTCGAAACCAAGGTTGCTGAACACCATCGTTGAGATCAGCCACAGCGTCGTCAGTCCCCATCCAACGAACTTATGGGGGCTGAGCGCTTGGATGAAGATCGCCAGGATCGCGATTAGGATGACGTCGATCGACTGGGGGATCAGCCACCAGAGCAGGTACTCGCCCAGATCGAAATGGAAGTAACCCTTGATCGCTTGGATGATCATGGCGACCACGATGCTGACTGCGAAGGTCGAGATCAGCACCAGCGAAATCGCGAGCGTCTTGGGGGCGAGGAAGGCCCAGTCGGGTGCGGCGGTGGCGTCGATGATCTCGGCGGTGCGCCGCTCTCGTTCGCGCCAGACCAGTTCGCCGGCATAGTAGATGGCGATGATGACGCTCATTGCCGAGAAGATCCCGCCCAGCGCCGATATCATCACACGGGCCACCGGATAGGTGCGTCCGCCGTACAGGCTGATCTCGGTGCTCAGCCACAGGTTGACGATCGACAGCAGCGCCGAAAGTGCCAGCAGAACGAAATAGGCGGGGCTTTTGAACACCTGGCCCATGTCGAGCCGGGTGCGGGCCCAAAGCTGGGCGCGGGCCGTCGCGGCATTAAACACCGGCTTGGACAGGGTCACGACGGTCGGCTCTGACGGCACCTCGACCTCACGAAGTGCGATCTTCGCAGCCTTGCGCTGGTCGCGGGAGACCTTCCCAGTCTTGAATTGGAATAGCCGGTAGGCCATCACGAGGAAGCCGAAACTGATCGACAGCCACAAAAGCTTATTCCACAGAATGTAGCCGTTGATTGTGGGGATCAGGCTGTTTCGCTCGCTGGCGGTCCAGTAGCGCGTTGCCAGGCCGAAGGCCGAGCTGCCGTTGGGCTCCCACAAGGCTGCGGTCGTCTCCATCCCCTGGCGGTTGAGCGGCAGGCTGAAAATTGAGCGAAGGATGATGAAACCCACGACGCCCACATAGGCCCACATCATCGAGCGGGTGACGGTGGCCAAGGTGAAGAAGATCGCCGAGCTCAAAAACAAGATCGGCAGGGCCAGGAAGAAATAGGCGAAGAGGTAGGCACCGGGCATGAGCGGACCCAGCGTTTCCTTGTCGACCCAGGGCATCAGCGAGCCCAGGAGGAAGCCAAGCGGCACGGCGATAAAGCTGAGCGCGGCGGCGAGGTATGCCCCGGTGAAACGACCGATTAGATAGTCGAACTTCGTGACGCGGGTGGAATAGATCAGGGGGCCAAAGCCGGTATCGTCATCTCGCACGACGACATTGGCGACAAAGGCCGTTGTCACAAACATATAGATGACCGCGAACATCAGGCTCGACTGAGCGATGACCCAGGGCGCGTTCTTGTGGACGTTAGCGGTGTTGCCGAGTTGGATGTTGTCTGAAGCGACCGCTCCAAACGCGAGCAGGACGAAAAGGATCGCCGCCACCCAGAAGATTGGCTGGCGCGTTTGGTAACGGAATTCGAAGCCCGCAATCTTAAAGAACATCACGCCGCCTTGCGCGACGAGGCGAGGGTCGAAAAATAGACGTCTTCCAGCCCGCCGTCGGCCTGAGCAAACCCGTCACCGGGGTCAGCCTCGGCGAAGATATGGATCACGGTGCGGCCGGCAAAGAGACGGGTCGAAATCACCTGATAGCGCGCTCTTGCGGCGTCGAGATCAGCCTTGTCGATCGTTTTCATCCAGATGTGGCCCTTGAGGCCCATCATGAGGTCGCCAGGCGCGCCTTGGCGTACGATACGGCCCTCAACAATGATCGCCATAGCCGGGCAAAGGTCAGCGACGTCTTCGACAATATGGGTCGATAAGATCACCACGACGTTCTCGCCTATCTCCGCCAGCAGGTTCAGGAAACGATTACGCTCCTCAGGATCGAGGCCGGCCGTGGGTTCATCGACAATGATCAGGCTGGGATCGCCAATCAGCGCCTGGGCGATGCCAAAGCGTTGCCGCATGCCGCCGGAAAATCCAGCCAGCGCTTTTTTACGGACACCCCACAGGTTGGTTTGGTTCAGCAGGCCCTCGACGGTTTCGCGCCGCGCTCTTGGCTCGGCGACACCCTTCAAGATGGCCATGTGATCGAGCATGTCCAAAGCCGAGACCCGCGGATAGACGCCGAAATCCTGTGGCAGGTAGCCCAGCGTTCGACGCAGCGCCGCGGGCTGAGCGATCACGTCTATGTCGCCGAATTGGATTTCACCGGAGGTCGGCGTTTGCAGCGTGGCGATCGAGCGCATGAGCGTCGATTTGCCAGCGCCGTTGGGTCCCAACAGACCGAACATCCCCTTCTCAACTTTCAGATCGACAGCATCGAGCGCACGTACGCCGTTGGCATATATGTGCGTCAGGTTTCTGATTGAAAGCACAAGCCGTCCCTCCAGATGACCCGTCACGCTGCCCCGGTTTCCCTCAGGCTGGCAAGTGAGAGAACGGTAACCCGTGGGATGACGAGGCGGTTTGGAACTGGACTGGCATTCGGCCGCCAACGTCGCGTGCGCCTGTGACTGCACCCAACCCGCCCGCCGGGGCGGCGCGTCAGATCAGATCAAGGGAGACCTTGGCGAGGTCGCCGCGCCAGGCGCGCCGGGCTTGCGCCATATCGTTCCGGGCTGCGGTCGTGTGGCCTTGTTTTGCCTCCGCCTCTGCGATCACCTTTAGCGCCAGCGCGTCATCTGGCCAGCCAACCAGGCTCGCCTTGGCTTCGCGGATGGCGTCCTCGGGCCTGCCGGCGGCGAGCTGGGCGGCGGCCAGGCTGCGGCGCACGGGATACCACCAGGGCGGGGGGTCGAAGTTCTTGGCGACAGGATAGACTTTCTCCTGACGCGCCGCTGCCCGGGCGTAGAAATCGGCGGCCTTAGTCGGGGCGTGACTGAGCAATGCGGCTCGGCCGTTCAGGACATCGGCTGCGATGCTGGAGAGGTCGGCGTTGCCAGTTTCACCCGCCTTCAGGGATTCCACGAGGAGAGACAGGACCTTATCAGCCTCTCGGCGTACGCCGGCGGCATCACCTTGCGTGGCGAGCGCCTCGCCCTTGGCGTAGTGGCGATAGATGCGAACAAGACGTGGATCGGACTGGGCGTCGATCAGAGCGAGCGCCTGAGCCGGTGCGTAGCGGCCGTAGGCAACCAGGCTCTTGGCATTGACGGTTGTGCGCCGGTCTTGACCGCGCTCAGCTCGGGTTAGCCCAGCTGGCAGCATGACGACGGCGCTGTCGGCCGCCGCAGGGAAGGCGACGTCGGCGTGGTCGGCATATTTTATGGCCAGCTTGCCATCACCGGCCATGAGCGCACCCGCCAGGCCGAAGGTGTAATTGTGCACATAGTACATCTGGCTGGAGAGCGCGCCCTGGTAGCCCAGGCGAACCTCGGTTTCGGCGTCGACCTTCAGGGCCTCGGCGTCAACGATGGCGACCTGTTCGTACTTTCCCACGTGCATCAAGGTGTGGGCCGCCATGTGGACCAGGTGGCTGGCCCCGGGGGCGAGGCCGGCCAGGCGTTCAGCATAAGGCAATGCATCGGCGGGGTGGCCGGCAAACTCGCTGGCGTGAATGAAATAATGGATCGCGGCTGTGTCGTCGGGATGACGGGCCAGAACTTCTTTCGCGAGTGCCTCGGCGCGCGCGACGCCGGCTGCATCGCTGCCGCGGCCCGGAATCATCAAGGCTTGCGCGGTCAGATTGGCGATCTCGTCGTCTGCCGGGTAACGGCGGGCAAGGTCGTCCATGGCCTTGCCGAATAAGGCATCGCGTTTGCCAGGTGTGTCCTTGTCGTATCGAACGATAAGGGCGTCGATCAGGGCTTGAGCCCGGGTATCGCCGGGCTTTGCCAGGCTCTTGGCACGCTGAACGTGGGTCAGGGCCAGCGCTGTTTCATCTGACGTGACGCTGTAGTTCAGCGTGGGACCTAGACCCAGGGCCACGCCCCATTCGCAAAGCGCGCAGTTTGGATCGAGCGCTGCAGCCTTGGCGAAGGCGGCCCGAGCCTCGTTGTGATTGAAGGCGTGGTAGAGGTTTAAACCTTCGTCAAACCAGGCCTGCGCCTGGCGGTTGTTGGTGTCGGCGCGCGAAGACCCATTGCCAACGCCTGAGAGCATGACCGCATTGGCCGCCGTGGCGACCGGCCCACGATGCTCCGCACCACAGATGTAGGCTATACCGAGCTGGGTCGCATCAGCACCCCCAACGGTTGGGACGGCGAATGCCAGGGCGGCAATGGCTACGGCGATGATTTTCATAACGATCCCTCCTGACTCCAAGACGGTCAGGCGATTTCAGCGGCGCTGCAAGGGCCTGGCGAGATCATGCGCTGATCACGGGAGGCTTGAATAGGCCGGCCGGAGAGCCCGTGAAGACCTCATAGCCGGTCTCGGTGACTGCGATGGAGTGTTCGCACTGCGCCGAAAGCGACTTGTCGCGCGTGACCGCGGTCCAGCCGTCGGAGAGCAGCTTCACCTGATGTTTGCCAAGGTTCACCATGGGCTCGATGGTGAAGAACATGCCGGGCCGTAGGACTTCTCCCGTGCCGCGCTGGCCGAAGTGCAAGATGTTGGGGGCGTCGTGGAAGACTTTGCCCAGGCCATGGCCGCAGAAGTCGCGGACGACCGAGCAGCGCATGGACTCGACGTATTGCTGGATCGCAAAGCCGATGTCGCCGGTGCGCGCACCAGGTTTAACGGCGTCCATTCCGCGCTGAATGGACTCATACGTGACATCGATCAGGCGCTTGGCGCGGGGCGCAACAGCCCCGATGCCATACATGCGGCTGGTGTCGCCGTGCCAACCGTCGACGATCACGGTGACGTCAATATTGACGATGTCACCCTCGCGCAGGACCCGTTCACCGGGAATGCCGTGGCAGACCACATGGTTGGCGCTGATGCAGACGGTTTTGGTATAGCCGCGATAGCCTAAGCAGGCCGGCAGCGCTCCGTGATCCAGGATGAACTCCCGGGCCAACGTATCGAGACGGTCGGTGACGGCGCCCGCAACCACATAGGGCGTCAGCATATCCAGGCATTCGGCGGCGAGCTTGCCGGCAGCGCGCATCCCGTCGAACTCGGGCGCAGTATGGATCTTGATCTGACCGGTGCGGTGCTCGGCCTCGAAGATATCGGTCATGGATTGCAGCTTCGGCTGAAAGGGGTCGCGCTTAAGTCGCTACGATACCACGAAAGGTCAACACCGCTCTCCAGAACCTGCGCAAATCCGCCGATAGCTCGCCAAAGCCAAGCGGCCGCCTTGCTGCCTGCTCCGGCTTCGCCGAGACCCGTTTCACGCGGCTCTTGCGCGCCGCGCCAGAGCGTTTCTCTAGCGTTTCTCTCCACAGGCTGTCACCGCGGCGCTGCGTTCGAGATTGTGGGCGCCATTGAGGTCAAGGTCGGCCTCAACGCCGCAGCGTCGTGATCGAAACGCCCAGCACCGCCACCGCTTCGCCTATGCCGACACCCCTCTCCAGATCACAGAGGTCAAGAGAGATTTCCTCACATCATGCCAGCACTGTTTTTGACCCACCTTAGGGTCAGTTCGCCTCAGGTTTGACGCTTGTTGCTCCAGACAATCTGGGACAGACCGATCACCAAGGCCAGCGCGCCCCAGGCGACCCATTGCTTGTCGCCGACCATGAAGCCGACTTTGAAGGCGATATTCAGTCCCTGAAGAATCCAGACTGCGCCCATGCAGGCCACAAGTAGCCCGAGCAGGCTCGATATGATCCGCATGACGGTGTTGAAGGTGTTTCGCATATTTGGCACTCCCCGTTCATTTGTCATCAGCCGCCAGTCTGAGCGCATTTCACCGTTCGGACAGCCCGAGTTCACGGGCGCCGATCCAGGGCAGGGGCGCTGCGATGCGGATGGCCTGGGTGCTGATCTCGCAGGCGTAGGACAGCACTTCGACGCCGAGCTTGGCGGCCTCGAGCAGGCCGCTGGCGTAGGCCGGGTCGATGTCATGGCAAGCGGCGAAGGTTTGGCAGTCGGTACGCTGAATGACGAACAGCATGACCGCTCGCTCGCCCGCCTCGACCATGGAGGTGAGCTCTTTGAGATGCTTGAGCGATCGGGCGGCGATGCAGTCAGGGAATTCGGCGATGGCCCCGGCGCGAAGCAGGTGGCAATTCTTGACCTCCAGCCAACACGGTTGGCGACCTGGAGCTTCCAGCAGGAAGTCCACTCGCGAGTTGGCACCGTACTTCACCTCACGACGATGCGAGGTGTAGCCAACCAGCTCGGGGATGAGGTCGGCGGCCAGGGCTTCAGCGACCAAACGGTTTGGCGTCATGGTGTTGACGCCAACCAAGCCGCCGCAAACCTCTACAAGCTCCAGAGTGTGGGCGAGCTTGCGCTTGGGGTTGTCCGAGCAGGAGATCCAAGTCCGAAGGCCTGGGGTGTTCAGGCCAATCATGGTGCCAGGGTTTGGGCAGTGAGCGGTGATCTCAGTCCCGTCATCCAAAATGATGTCTGCGAAAAACCGCTTGTAGCGCTGCACAAGGGTTCCGCAGGCGAGGGGCGAGGCGAAATCCATCAGGGCTTGGTCTGAGTGCAGGTATAATAAGCGCCGCAGGACCAGGTCGTGGCGCAGACCGCGTGGACGAAGGACGGCAGCACGCCTTGGCCTCGGAACTGCTCGATCGCCGCAGCGTTGCTGCAGCTGAGGCCAGCCTCCAGACGCACACAGCGCTCGCCGATGGCGGCTTCGATCTGGCGTCGCTGGCTCAGTGTGAGGCGCGGTTCGAAGTCCTCCATGATCAGTTCGAGGTCACTTGGCGACAGATCCTGAAGGCGACGGCCGGGGCACTGTCGGTTCAGCTCGGCGTTGTAGGGTGACGGATGATGTCGGCGGGGCGCAGCCTGCGCGGGAGCCGTCGCCAACAGGCCAGCTACCGCCAGAAGCACGGCGCAATAGATCGTTTTCGGTGCGCGCTTTGAGTCCATGGAGCAAGCTTAGCCCAGGAATCAAAGAAGCCTCGGCCTTCACCGAGACTTTGAAGATTTTGGTCTCGCCCAAGCTGATCGCTGGGCCTCTGCGGGGCCATCGACAGCGTCTGGCGGCGCGGCCACCGGCGCACGGCGCTTCGCCCGCCAGCCCCGAAGATCGCCAGCCCCCAAGATCGCCAGCCCCCAAGATCGCCAGCCCCAGGGCGCGCAGGTCGCCTGGCACATTCCCTCGGCAAGGCCGCCAAACGACACGAGATTGGGTATGGCTGAGAAGCCGGGTAATGAGGCAGCCCATTTCCTCATCGGGAAAGCGCGTACGCTGCTGACTTGATGATTTCTCGGCAAAGCTCGATGGAAGGCTTGTGCGGTCAAACTGGCCGGATTTTTGATAGGATGACCCCATGACCGGCCTGCCAGAACGTGTCACCGCAGCGGTGCTGATCATCGGCGACGAGATACTGTCGGGGCGAACCCAGGATACCAATCTGCGCGACATCGCAAAGTACCTGGGTGTGCACGGCGTCGACTTGGCAGAGGCCCGGACCGTACCGGACGTGCACGAGGAAATCATTGCGGCCTTGGACGCCCTGCGTGCGCGTTACGACTACGTTGTCACCACAGGGGGCATAGGGCCGACCCACGACGACATCACGGCAGACGCGGTGGCTGCTGCGTTTGGTGTCGAACTCTACGAGCACCCCGACATCATCGCCATGATGACCACGCGTTGGGGCTCTGAACTCAACGCGGCAAGGCGACGGATGGCCCGGGTCCCGGTTGGCGGCGAGCTGGTAAAAAACCCCGTGCAGGGGCCGCCCGGCTTCACCATCGGCAATGTGTTTGTGCTTGCCGGCGTGCCGCAGATCATGCGCGGTATGCTCGAAGATGTGGGTCCCCGACTGAAGGGCGGGGCGGTCACGGTCTCGCGCACTGTGCGTGTCGAAGGCTCCGGCGAGGGTGCGATCGCTGCGCCTCTTGAAGCGGTCGCTAAGGCGCATCCAGCGATGTCGCTTGGAAGCTATCCGTTCTTCGGCGCTGACGGCTATGGCGCGAACCTTGTGCTGCGCGGGCGCGATCCCGACGAGCTGGCCGCGACCGTTGAAGAATTGATGGCCGCACTAAGGGCCGATGGTGTGCAAAATGTGCGCGAAGTCGCCGTCAGCACCTGACATGCGGCACAGCCGGGCAACTGAGTGACCAAGCAGGTCCGCGTTTTCATCGCTACCACGTGCCGGCGTGCCGATCAGCACCCTTCGAAATCGGCACGCCTTGGCCTCAACGGATAGGTGCGCGCCCTGTCTCGAATTGATGATCTTTAAGCGACCCAACCGATGCGCCACAGACGGCGCGTTCGATGAGCGCATCTTGTGAATTAATCGTCCTTTCGTCTTTGGGCTTCACAGTGGCGGCTCGATTGTATCTCGGGCTTTTCCAATTCAAGCGCCCGAAGGAGCGAGTGGGTTGGCTGAGACATTTCGGAGCATGCGGGCGCTCGAGCGTACGGCTTCGACCAGCCGTGTGCTGAACTTGGCCGCGCTCGCGGTCAAACACGCCGAAAACCCGGAACATCAAGCCAGGCCGCTTTTTAAATCTGCGGCGTTGAACGCCTCTGTGATTCTTAAACACAGGCTGCGCGCCAACGAGATCGCCACGGTCTCAACGCCAAATCGCACAGCCACAAAACTTATCGTGCCATTTGAACGCTCGAATCTCAGCCTTGGCGGTCGCTCCTTCTTCGTTGGCGATCGAGGCTGGATGGAATGCCTGAGGGAAGTTGCGGGCGATGCCGCTGATTTGGGGCGCGATGCCCAGGTTCTGGAGGCTTTGGACGAGTTGCCCTCGCTCGACCCGTTTTTGCTGCGCGAGCACATGAAGCGGCGGGGTTTCGATGTCTCCGAAACTCACTTCGAGATTTCGGTTAACGACCTCGCCATGATGCAGAAGTTCGTCGGCGGCGAGCTCGGCAAGCTGATCGATCTGGCCTACAAGGGCCGCACCGTGAACGAAGCCAACACCGGCCGTTTGGTTGAGGCGCTACTCTCCAGCCGTAATGACGAGCGGCTCGAACCGCTTCGCTTGACCCTTCGCCTCGAGGGCGACAGTTACCGCGAAGGTATCTTCGCTTGGAAGGGCTTTCTCTATTACAAGTGGGTGCTCAACAGTATGTGGCCGCAGATGCGCGAGGTGCTGATTGAACTGTTGAAGGTCAAGACCGTGGGCCCGCGCGACTTCGAAAACGAGTCCTTGATCCGGGCGATGAAGGTCAGATTGCAGGAAAAAATTGAGCGCCAGGTGAGGTCGATCGCCAACTATTTGCGAAATTATGACGAGATGTTTGCAGAGCTGACGTGCGGTGGCGACGTAACGGCTTTCCGCGATTTCCTGCTGAAGTCGCCCGACCTACTGGTCAAGCTCGGGGAAGGCGCGGGCATGATCTGTCACATCGCTTCATTTTGGCAGCACCGATTTCCAAAAAGTAAGCGTCTGGAAGCCCAGGTTGGCGAGCTGTTGGACATTCTTCAGGATTTTGAAGCGGGCCTTAGCGGTGATGCGCCTGCGCTCGCCGCCGCATAGGGACTATCGACCGCAAATCGCGCGTAGGATAAGCGTGTGCAGGATGCGGGCGTGGCGGAACTGGTAGACGCAACGGACTTAGCCAAAAATTGAGTGCGCTCGGGGAAATCCGAGACGTAGAACTGCTCAAAGTCGGGGAACCCTGTGAAATGGCAATCCCGAGCCAAGCCCCCTCGGGGGAAGGTGTAGAGACTAGACGGGCAGCACCTACCCGCCGGCTTCGCCGGCGCACGGTGAAGGGATAGTCCAGACCACGAACGCGCCAACATTCCGGGCGCGGCGGCGAAAGCCGAAGTGGGATGAAAATCCGTTGGGCGTAAGCCCGTGCCGGTTCGATTCCGGCCGCCCGCACCACACATCATTTCGGCCGACCGCTACCGGCGTCGTCTCAGCGCCCTTACGAAGTTCGCCAGTGCTGCGAACATTGCTGCCGTTGCGGTGATCAGGGCCGGTGTCAATTCGCGCGCAAATCTGTACCCCCTTTCGCGTTGAAAGTTAGCCCCCTTGGCTCCGGTGTTTGCAGTCGCCCGGCGGCATAGCGCGGAGCCCTTGCGTAGCGCAGCGCGTAGCCGGCGGGCGCACCCCAGGCGTGGGCGGATCAGGCTCTGTTTTTGAACCGCCAGCTCCCGTAGCCGGTCTAGGGATGGAAACCCTCCGACGATGTCGCAATGGTGGTTGAGCCGGTCAAGTCGCGCCCTGGTCATCTTGGCGTTGCCGGGGACCGTCGGCCACTCACCGAAGGCCAGGTAGGTAGTGATGATTACCGAGGTTCGCTCGTAGAGCTTGTACATCAGCTGGAAGAGCCGCTGGCCGCCGGTCCGCGCCGGTAACGCTGCCCTGGTCACGCTGATCGCGGGCGCAATGTTTGTGGCAGCCCTTCGGATCGGTTTGCTGAGCCCCCGATCGCGCGGCCTTTCCCACGAACAGATTTAGCGCGCGTCAGCAGCAACTTTTGTAGCGTCGCGGAAAATGCATGATATCGCTTCGCGCTCAGCTGTCCCGCCCGAACGCCAAAGTGTGTGCGTGTGGGTCTTTGTGAGGCTCAGCCGAGCTGGGCTAACATTCTGTCTTGAACAAATCCAAATCAGCTTTCTCAAGGACCACATATGCAATTTGACGACGTCATACTCGGTCGCCGAAGCATCCGCGGTTACAAACCCGATCCTGTTCCAAAGGCGTTGATTGAGGAAATCATCGGCTTGGCGATGCGTGCTCCCTCGTCGATGAACACTCAGCCCTGGAATTTCTACATCATCACCGGCGAGCCGCTGGATCGGATCCGCGCCGGCAACACCGAGCGTACGGTGGCCGGCGTTCCGCAATCGCGTGAGTTCCGCACAGGTCAGGCCTTCGCAGGCCAGCACCGGGACCGGCAGATTGGCGTTGCCAAGCAGCTGTTCTCCGCGATGGGGATTGAGCGCGACGACAAGGAAATGCGCCAGGACTGGGTGCTGCGCGGCTTCCGTCAATTCGATGCACCTGTGTGCGTGATCGTTACCTACGACCGCGTGCTGGACGGAAGTGATGACACGCCCTTCGACTGCGGCGCTGTTTCAACGGCCCTTGTCAATGCGGCCTGGTCTCGCGGTCTGGGTGCGGTGATCAATAGCCAGGGCATCATGCAATCGCCGGTCGTGCGTGAGCACGCTGGAATAGCCGACGATCAAGTCATCATGAAAAGTATCGCATTGGGCTGGCCCGATGAGAGTTTCCCGGCCAATGCGGTCGTGTCTGAACGAAAGGCCGTCGCTGAGGCTGCTGTGTTTGTAGGCTTCAGCGAATAGGTGAGCGACTGTTTTGCCTCTGCAGCATTTTGAGTTGAAATTAAAAACCGTCCTGATGATCGCACGTAACGGCTGGCCCGCGATATGAAGCTCTTTTTGACGCAGACCTCGCCCTACGCACGCAAGGTCAGACTTGCGGCAGAACAGCTTGGACTCACAGGCGGTCTTGAACTCATCGGGGCGACAACGACCCCAATCGCTGACGATACGGCGCTGGTCGCTATCAATCCGTTGGGTAAGATCCCGGCGCTCGTCCTGGATGATGGAGTTTTGCTCTTCGACAGCCCAGTGATCGTAGAATATCTGGATCACCTGTCTGGCGGCGGCCTTCTGCCACCCGCTTCCGACCCCGAGCGCTGGCAAACCCTGCGCCTCCAAGCGGTGGCCGATGGGATCCTCGATGCGGCATTGCTGATGCGCTACGAAGTCGCGCTGAGGCCGGACCGTTTCTTGTGGCGTGAGTGGCTCGATGGCCAGGGCCGAAAGGTACAGCGCGCGCTGGCAACGCTAGAAGCTGATATCCTGCGGTTGAAAGAAGGTGCTGCGCTGAACGGGATCGTGGTGGCTTGTGCGCTTGGCTACTTGGATTTCCGATTTGAAGAGCTGGACTGGCGAACGCGCTGTCCCGGTCTTGCAAAGTTCTTCGACGACTACTCAGCACGTCCTGAGATGGTCTGGACGGCACCACGAGCCGAGTGATCGCTCGCCGTCCGATTTCGCCGCGTGACAACGGTCAAGGCGCTTGGACTGGTCCGCCTTGAAAGCGAGAGGCGAATATCTCCCGCCATCGGCAGAGGTTTAGGCGTTTGGGAGGCCGAACGCCGTGCCCGAATACGTTGCGCCTCAGGTCCATCGCTGCGGAATTGCCCAGCCTTGCCCAGCTTCGCTCGGCAAGACGGGCAGCGTACGACCTCGGCGTCGGCAAGTCCCGGGTCGATCTCGAGATCCGATCCGCACGGCTTGCACTTCCACGACATCGCAGCCTTGGCGGCGGCAAGTGGTGACTTGAGGCTCAAGATTTTCCGGCGTGTCGGCTCATTGTCGACCACCTTGTCGGTTTCCTCACCGCTAACAGTCGGCATGGATGAACTCCCTAACCACTCAGGCAAAACGCGTCCTACGCTATGTTGCGGTGCGGTATAAATCTCGCTTTTTGACGCGGCAAATTCTGACCCATGCCACAATCGGGCTTTCAGGCCACTTGATCGGCACTCTTCGCATTCGTTCTGTGCAGGTTTTCAAGGTCAGGTCTGTTCGACCTGCATCGGTTCGCAGCTGTGGGGGTGCAGATCACGGCGGGGCCCGCCACCCGATGAGTGACGATCTTTTTCGCTCAAGTGTGCCTAGGCGTGGAATTTCGGTCGCGGGACAAAGGTCTCAAAAAGGCAGATGCCAACATTCACACGACTGGCCGCGGCTCCTGTCCGCTTGAAACCACGAAACGCGTGCTGGCTGGCAAACGCGTCGTGCGAGCGCCAAGAGCCCAACATTGAATTCATCCCTAGTGACGCCAACCGGAAAATCCGGGGCCCACAGTCCCGATCGTCATCGCGGTAAACCCCGCCGTATCGCCGCGACGATCAGATCTTCGATAAATTCTGGCGATCCTCCTAATGGACGAGGTGCCAGGTGGAGATTTTTTCGCCCGTCGCAGGGATACCGACGGTGTCGGCGGAGTAGGTGTAGAGCGGCTTGGTTTTGTAGGTCCACTGCAAGGAGCCGTCCTCACGGCTGATTGTTGCCCAGTCGCCAATGGGCTTGGCGCCCTTGGCCGCTTTGAGCGGTGGCCACATCGCAGCGCAGTCACCCTCGCAGTGCGACATGCCCACCATCGTATCGATGTCCCAGGTGTAAAGAGGCTTGCCAGAGGCGTCAGCAAGGGCACCGTCCACAATCTTCACGCCGGCAGGCATAGGGGGCGCGGCCATAGCGGTCGTCTCCAGACATGCGATGCTCAGCACGCCGATCCAGATTGAGGTCTTCATGTCGGGCTCCTTGCCATCGGTAGAGGAAATAACGGTCGGCTATGGTCGTGCGTTGGGGCAACGCATGAAACAGGACGTATTTCCTGTCACCGACGTTGTCGACACCTTGGCCCGCGATCAGATGCGAGTTCGCCCTATGCCGGACGACGCACGTGTAGGCCCCTGCCGCGGGCAAACCAGCCTATATCGACGCTCTGGCTGTCTTGCGGTTTGGCGTTGGCTATGGGTTGTTGGTCAAAAGGGCATAGGGAGTTGGATATGAGCGATTTGTCCCGGCGACGGGTCATTGGGCTTTGCCTCGGCGCAGCAGCGACGGGGGTCTCGGGACTGGCGACGGCTGCGACGCCATTCTTCGGGCGTACGGGCCTGCCGATTGGCATACAGCTCTACACTCTGGGAGCCGACTTGAAGGCCGACTTCGACGGGCAGCTGGGTCAGCTTGCCAAGATGGGCTACCGCACTGTGGAGATGGCCGGGTACCTCGGTCGCACGCCAAAAGAGCTTCGCGCCGCCTTCGACAGGGCCGGGCTCGGCTGCCCGAGCAGCCATGTCCAGGGCCGGCCAAGGGGGCCCGAGCCCAGTCTTGCGGACCTCGATCGTCTGATCGGCGATGCCCATGTGATCGGAATTCGCCACGTCGTTCTTCCGTCCTTCGTCGCACCTGTCGGCGCGATGGACGCCGACAAGGCGACGCCGGCCTATTGGCAGGCCACGGTCGACTTACTTAACAAGACGGCCGTCACGCTGAAAGCGGCTGGGTTGACGATGGGCTACCACAATCACAACGCCGAATTCGCGCCGGTCGGCGCGACCACGCCAATGGAGATCCTACTGCAGGGGACCGACCCGGCTCTGGTTCAGTTCGAGATGGATGTGGGGTGGGTCGTCGCGGCTGGCCAGGACCCCTTCGCATTCTTGAAAGCACACCCGGGCCGCTTCCGCCAAATGCACGTCAAGGACGTAAAGGCCACCACCAAGCCGAACTTCGTCTTCAAGCAAGATCCAGCAGAGATCGGGTCTGGCATCATCGACTGGAAGAGCCTGTTGCCTGCGGCCTACGCGGCCGGTGTCCGCGAATTTTACGTCGAACAAGAGGCACCGTTCGACAGGCCACGGATCGAAGCGGCGAAGATCAGTGTCGATTATCTGAGGGCCCTGGTCGCCTAGAATTTCAAGCCATGGGCGTGGACAAGCGGCCACAACCGCGCCACACCCTGCACCGCCGAGGCCCAGTTCGGGCCTGGATCATCCGCGCGTAATTGTGGATGTGTAGAATGCGCACCGATGCCTTCGGGCTTAATCGGGAACGCAGTAGGGCTGTTTTCTGGGCCTGATCTGCGGCTGTCCCTGCAACTGTGAGCGGCGAGCGCATACGCATTGGGGAAGGTTTTGGCCTCCTCCAGCCACTGGGCGAATAGGCCCGGGAAGGTCTGCGTATGTCGTGACGACCCGCGAGCCAGGAAACCGGTCGGTGCGTGTCGCTCGAGCCTTCGGATCAGTGGAATCTGAGGCGCGGAACTCCGTCTGAGCGACGAGCAGAAGCGGTGGAGAGCCGTTTCGACCGGTACGGGTTGGCGCATTTTTCCGCGTCTGCGCCCGCCTGGCCGTCAGCCTTTGGGGTTCAACGCCCCAACGGAGGCTCTCCGCTTGTCGTTCAGGACGCAAGTAACGGAGGGGCGTTGATGCCTAATGATTTTTTCTGCGCCAGGTTTGCGGCGCTTGCCATCGCAACCCCGCTCTCAGCCTATGCGGCGGATGGACCATCGATCGTCGATCCTCTGGTGGTGACCGCTTCCCGCTCGGGCGACCTGACGCCGGCGGACCTCGTTGGTGCCTCTGTTACGGTCGTCGATGATCAGGCGCTTCAGCAGCGGCAGACGCTCATTGTCTCTGACGTGCTGCGCGACGTGCCTGGCGTTGCGGTCAGCCGCATAGGCGCGGTCGGGGGCCTGACACAGGTCCGCATCCGCGGTGCCGAAGGCAACCACACCCTGGTTATGATCGACGGGATAAAGGCCTCTGATCCATTCTTCGACGAATACGACTTTGGCACACTGCTCGCCGACCCCGACGCCAGGATCGAAGTCGTGCGTGGCCAGCAATCCTCGCTCTATGGCTCGGACGCGATCGGCGGAGTGATCAACTACATAACGCTGACGGGGAGCGAGGCGCCTGGCATGCGTCTGCGCGCAGAGGGCGGCTCTTTGGGAACCTATGCTGGCGGCGCTCGGGTGGCAGGCGTTAATGGTGATCTTGATTTTGCGCTGTCTGCCAGCGGCCTGCACACAAACGGCTATCGCGTTGCGCCGGGCGGCCATCGAGACGTGGGTTCAGACAGCGCCGGAGTCTCGACCAAGGTGATCTGGTCTGTAGCGCCGAACCTCTACATTACGGCGGTGGGACGCTACAGCTACACCAACGCCGACACGGACGACAGCGACCTCGACAGCGCCAGCAAGACCTTCGGTCAAACCCTGGATAGCCCCGGTGTCCACTATGTGAACACTGCGCTTTATGGGCTTCTGCGTGGACGGCTTGACCTAATGGATGGCCGCTGGACCAACGCGCTTGCGGTCCAGGTCGCCGACACGCACCGCAGCCTGTTTGATGTGGCAGATCCGTACGCGCCGCTCGCAGGCCAGCCGATCGCCAAGACCTCAGGTGATCATGGCGAGCGCTTCCGCGAATCATTCGAGAGCGCCTATCGCTTCGGCGATGCCCACGTGAAGCAGCGGGTGACCGTGGCCTTTGATGCGGAACAAAACCGCTCCCAGACCACAGTCTCACCTTTCGGCGCTTTCCTTGGTCAGGAACAAATCGATACGGATGGCTTAGTCGCAGAGTACGACTTGACCGTCGCTGATCGCACGTCATTCGGGGCCTCTGTGCGCCATGACTGGAATAGCCGCTTCTCCGACGACACGACCTATCGGATTGAGGGCAGCTACAAGTTTAGCGATGGATTGCGTCTGCATGCGGCGGCTGGGTCAGGCGTGAAGAATCCGAGCTTCGGCGAGTTATTCGATTTCTTCGCAGGTCGCTTCATCGGCAATGCGAACCTGCAGCCAGAGAAATCGACCGGCTGGGAGGCCGGTGTCGACGCAGGCGTTCTCGCAAGCCACGCCAAAGTGGGGGTGACCTATTTCAGCGACCAGCTGACGAACGCGATCACGACCAGCTTCGCCACGGGCGTGGCCCAGCCTGTGAACCTGGCGGGCTCAAGTCCACAGCGTGGCGTCGAGGTGTTCGCCAGCGCCCAATTCCGCGACGAATGGCGGCTCGACGCCGGTTACACCTATCTCGACGCGCCGCAGCATCGCAGGGTGCTGATCGGCGGCGTGTTCACCAACTTCGATGGCCAAGCTGTGCGCCGAGCGCGAGACATCGCCAGCCTCAACGTCAGCTGGGCACCGTTGGGGCGGCCATACGCTGCGACCGTGACGGTCCGCTACAACGGCAAACAAGGTGACCTGGCCTTCACCGACCCGTCGTATGTTCCAGTCCTGGCGAACCTTAAGGCGTTCACGCTGGTCAATTTCAACGCGACCTGGCGGCTCAACCCACAGATTGAGTTTTATGGTCGGATCGAGAACCTGTTCGACCAGAGCTACCAGGAGGTATTCAGCTTCGCCACGCCGGGCCGAACGGCCTACGCCGGCGTAAGACTGAGGTACTAGCAAATGAGGTTCGCCCTTCGCTTGTCGGCGATTGGCCTTGCCTGCACAGCACTGCTGGGTTCGCCCAGAGCTGGCGCGGCGTCCTCGACGCCGGCTGCAAAGCCCCAGCACATCATGTCGATCAACATGTGCGCGGATCTATTGCTGCTGCAGTTGGTCCCAAAATCACGAATTGCCTCCGTGAGCTACCTGGCTCATGACGGCGCAGCCGAGCTGTTTCCCGGTGCCGACACCGGGGTGCCGATCAACCGTGGGACGGCGGAGGATGTGCTTAAAGAGAAGCCCGATCTGATTTTGGCTGGGCAGGCCTCGACTCCGATAACGACGGCGCTAGCAAAGCGGGTCGGAGCCCAGGTCGTTCAGGTGCAAGAATCTAATAATTTCAGAGATATTCGAGATTTTATTAAACAGATTGGGGAGGCCGTCGGCGAACAGGCGCGCGCCGCGGTCTTAGTCAGGCATATCGACATGACTCTGGGCGAACTGGCCGCCAACCCGCCGCGACGGCTGTCGCGGGTTGTGGCCTGGACCGGGGGCTCATCGGTGCCAGGCAGGGAGAGCTTGACCAATGCGATCATTGAGGCGGCCGGCGCTGTAAACATCGCCGCCTTGCCGGGCCGGCGTTACACGACGTTCGGCGTTGAGGATTTGCTTCAAGCCGACCCGGACGCCCTGCTTTTTGAGGGCGTTTCGTCTGGCACGCCGTCGCTGCGCAGCGACGAGGGCCAGCATCGTCTGGTGCGAAAGATCTATGGCGCACGCCGGATTTCCTATAATCAGGCAGCCTATGGCTGTGGCTTGCCGCAGTCGGCCGACGCCGCGCGAGACCTGCGCCGCGCGCTGGACGCGCTGCCTGAGCGGAGGCGCAAGCGTTGAAGTGCCCATCCCGTCCGCCGAGCTATCTGGTTCCAGGTCTGTCCCTGATTGTGCTGCTGGCTCTTGCAGCCGCCTCGCTGTTCGTCGGCCGCGTTTACGTCAGCCCCGTCGATCTGATTGCGGGCCTTGCGTCGTCTCACAGCACCCTCGCGGCCCTGGTCGTGACGGAGCTGCGCCTGCCACGAGCCGTTTTAGCGATACTTGTGGGCGCATCCTTGGGGCTTTCCGGCGCCGTGCTGCAGGGCCTGCTGCGCAACCCGCTGGCTGAGCCTGGGTTACTCGGAGTTTCGAACGGGGCGGCCGTGGGCGCTGTGATCTCGATCTATTTTGGCCTGGCGCACGCCTTTCCACTCGCCACTCCGCTTTTGGCGTTGGCAGGCTCCATGATCGCAGGTGCGCTGACGTTCGCCTTCGGGCGCACGAGCACGCTCAGCCTGATCTTGGCTGGGGCAGCCGTCTCAAGCCTGATGGCCTCGTTCCTGGCTATGGCGCTCAACTTTGCGCCAAGCCCCTATGCCGCTTACGAGATGAGCACCTGGATGTTGGGTTCGCTGTCTGAGCGCAGTTGGGACCACATCATGCTGGCTGCGCCGTTTATCGCTATCGGCATGCTGATCCTTGCAATGATGGGTCAGGCAATCGATGCCTTGGCGCTGGGTGAGACGCAGGCGCTGAGCCTGGGTATCCATCTCAATCGAACCCGGATTCTGGTGCTGCTGGGTGTTGGATTGGCTGTCGGTGCGGCGACGTCCGTGACCGGATCGATTGGTTTCATCGGCCTTGTGGCGCCGCACCTGGTACGCCCGTTCGTCGGGCATCAGCCAAGCCGGACCCTTTTGCCCTCCACGTTCTTGGGGGCAGCCGTGTTGCTTCTGGCTGATCTCGGAACCCGGGTGATCCCGACAAACACCGAACTGAAGCTAGGGATGCTCACCAGCCTTCTGGGCGCGCCCTTCTTTTTCTGGCTGATCGTGCGCATGCAGAAGACCGCGCCATGAGCCGCCTCACAGCATCGCACGTCGCCCTCAAGCGAAGTGGCCGCGCCATCCTTGACGACGTTTCGTTCGTTTTGGAGGGCGGCAGCTTCGTGGCGCTCGTGGGGGCAAACGGGTCGGGGAAGTCGACCCTGCTGTCTGTGTTGTCTGGACTGATCAAGGCTGATGCTGGCGAGGTGCGTCTTGATGGCGCGCCATTGGCAAGCCTTGAGCGGCGGGATTTGGCTCGACGGCGCGCCTATCTGCCCCAGACCCCGCGCGCGGAGTGGCCGATCGCCGTTGAGCGGTTGGTGGCGTTGGGCCTGACGCCCCATCTGCCCACATTTGGTGAGCTGCCAGGAGGCTGGGAGCCTCGCCTCACCGAGGCGATCGCCGCCTGCGACCTGAGCGACCACCGTTTCCAACCGGCGACAACTCTTTCTGGCGGGGAACTGGCCCGCGCTATGCTGGCGCGAGCCTTGATCGGCGAGCCGCAGATCGTGTTGGCCGATGAGCCAACCTCGGGCTTGGACCCCAGGCATGCTCTGGACACTGTCGGTCGGCTCAAGGCTCTTGCCTCTCAAGGTAAGCTGGTGGTCGCCGCGCTGCACGACCTGACGCTGGCCGCCCGCTACGCGACCCATTTGATGGCGCTTCACACCGGCCGGCTTGTCGCCTTCGGACCGATCGGCGAAACCTTGACACCTGAACTTCTACGACACGTGTTTGAGGTCGAGGCCAGGATCCAGGGTGCCGGCGAAAATGCGTTCGTCGACTACCTCAGGCCCGCCACCCAGAGCTAGGTGTAGGTGGCCTGGCTAGGCGCCTCGCGGCGCTCGGGCGCGTCCGCCTCCATCCCGCTCGGCGACGGGTAGTGGAAGGCTTCGCTCTGCGGTTTGGTGAGACGGCCGTCCGAGGCGGCAAGTTGGCGCTCGGCGAAGGCGAAGTTGCACACGTTGTCCAGCCAACGGGCAAGGAACGCCTTCCGGTCGTTCTTATAGTCCAGGTAGTAGGCATGCTCCCAAAGGTCGCAGACGAGGAGCGGGAACAGCCCGTCCTTGATCAGCATGTCATCAGCATCGTGGGTTGAGATGACTTTCAGCCCTTCCGATCCCGTTACCAGCCAGACCCAACCTGAGCCGAAGTGATCGACGCCTTCGGTAATGAAAGCCGCCTCGAAGGCAGCCAGGCTCCCAAACGCCAGGTCGATGGCCGCCCTGAGCGTGCCCGACGGTGCTACGGCTTTCGGCGTCATACACTGCCAGAAGAACGCGTGGTTCCATGCCTGAGCGGCATTGTGAAATAGCTTTGTGTCGCCGACGCGATGAGCCTCACGGATCACGTCTTCCAAAAGCCGGTCGTCAAGGTGTGCGGCTTTGGCGAGCCCGTTCGTCTTTTCGACGTAGGCGCGATGGTGCTTATCGTGGTGGAAATGCAGCGTGTCAGCCGAGAGCGTTGGCTCCAGAGCTGCGAAATCGTATGGGAGTTTGGGCAGGATGAACACGTTGGGACTCTTCCATTCGTTGCCCATCCAACGGTCTGGAGAAGGACCCGTTCCTCAGAAACCGGCGATTGATGCGTCGTCGATCAGCCGCGAAGCATAGATATCAGCTCAAGCTCGCGTCCTTCAGGATCAAGGAGGAAGGCAACTCGCATGCCGGTCGCATCCCAAGGCTCACGATGTGGCGTCGCGCCTTCCTTCACGGCGTGGGCGAAGGCCACATCGACGTCGCGGACGTAGAGGCCGAGCGGTCCGTGGCCTGTGCCGACATCGATTTCGCGGCCGTCTTTGTTCCAATAAAGGATAAGGCTAAAGCCGGTCTCTTCGCCGGGACGTCGCATCACCAGCTCGACGATGTCTGGCAAATCGATGGTCTGGGCGACAACGAGCCCAAGGGCGCGCTCGTAGAAGCTGCGCATCTTGATGAGGTCACGGACAACGAACTTCATGAAGCCAAAACGGACTGTGGGTGCCGTCGTCGTCTGTGTCGTCAGCGCTGTGGCAGTTTCGCTCATTTGGGGCCCTCCTGCTGACACTCTGCGCGCTCAGGCGCGGCGCGGCTAGAGCGGGCGGGTGTCGGCCAAGGCCGCAGGCAGCAGGCGTGCGAGCCGCTCGGCGATCTCAGCCTGGCCCGCGGCGTCGGTGATCAGGTCTTGGCGTATCTCCAGCTCTAGATAGTCCAGGCCACGGCCGCCGGCATGGTGGGGAATTGTGAAATCGATCTCGTCCATTCGGTAGGGTTCGTTATCTCCCACCAAACCCTCGGCGAGCTCGCCTCGCAGGCGCGCCAGGATCGCGAAGGAATAAGGGCTGTCCTCGGCGTGGAGGACTCCGAAGCGGCATCGCCGATCGATTCCGTTCATCCGCGGCGTGAAGGAGTGCAGGGAGATCAAGGTCGTGGGCAGTTCGCGGCCGACGCGCACATCGAGTTCAGCGGCAATGGCGGCGTGGTAAGGCTGGGCGATCTGGATGAAGCGAGCCTGGCGCTGGGCGTTCGAAAGCCCGCGGTTGCCTGCGACCTCTGTCCCGTCGCTCAGGACTGGGATGGCGTCTGGACGCGCTGGGTCGCGATTGCAGTCGATCACTAGGCGGGAAAAGCGCTGTTGGATGAAGGTTGCGCCAAGCGCCGCGGAAAGAAGGGCTCCGAGGCCGGCCACTCCGATGTCCCAGGCGATATGTCGCAGCTGCTCAACTTCAGAAAGCCCAAGATCGCCCAGCGCTTGGGGAATCTCCCTGCCAGCGTGGTCGCCCAACAGCAAAAACGGTGAATCGGCGCCTGGATTAGTCGCAATCGCGACGTTGCATTCATCCGCCCCGAGCAGGGGCATCGACCCGTTAACGGAATCGCCCGCAACCTTTCGCAATGCCTATCGTCTCCATTCGTCATCTGACAGCCTACCGCTACCGAAATCCGGTGGCGCTCGGCGAACATCGGATGATGCTTCGGCCGCGCGAAAGTTATGATCAACGGCTGCTCTCGGCGGAACTTTCAATTACACCGGAGCCGTCCAGCCTTCGCAATGTCCAGGACGTATTCGGCAATTGCGTCTCCATCGCCCGCTTCTGTGGCCGAACCGACCGACTGGCCGTAGAAAGTCGGATGAGGCTGGATCACACCCCTCAGCCCGCCTTCGATCTCGCCGGTGAGGCCTATGGTGCCACCTCTCCGGTTGCCTATGTGGCTGAAGATTTACCGGATCTGGCACCGTCCATTGAGCGCTGCTTTGACGATCCTGCAGGCGAGGTTGAAGCCTGGGCGCGACGATTTGTACGCCGCGCCGGTCCGACCAATCTGCGAACGCTGCTCAGCGATATGACGCACGCGATCCACCGTGAATTCACCTACGGGACGAGGCTTTACGGCGCGCCACAAGCGCCGCTGGAAACGCTGGCGCTGGGGACCGGCAGTTGCCGTGATTTCGCCATGCTGATGATCGAGGCGGTCAGAAGCCTTGGCCTGGCGGCGCGGTTCGTCTCCGGCTACGTCTACTCGGCCTCCGCCAAAACCGGCCGGGCAGGCGCAGGGCACACGCACGCCTGGGTCAGCGTTTTTCTGCCCGCCTGCGGTTGGACCGAGTTTGATCCGACCAACGGCATCGTCGGCAACGCCGATCTCGTGCGCGTCGCGGTTGCGCGCGATCCGCGTCAAGCCGTTCCGCTGCGCGGATCTTGGGCAGGCTTGCCCGCCGACTATCTCGGAATGGACGTGGAGGTAGAGGTTTCCGTGGAAGCCTGCGCAGATACGCAACAAGCCCCGATGCGACGTGTTGCGCAAGGGTAGCCATCACAGCTCAGGTCCCCATGCGCATCCGAACCGGCTTCGAGATCACCTATGAGTGTCCGCAGCCAACGCCGATGTTGCTGATGCTCAACGTCCACGCCTCGCGCCATGAGGATCTTGAGACACCAGATGTCGTGCGTACCGAGCCTCACCTTCCGCTCACGCAGTATCACGACGGGTTTGGCAATCTCTGCAGCAGATTGGTGCTACCCGCTGGCCGTACCGTGTTTTCCGCTGATTTCATTGTGCGCGACAGCGGTAAGCCAGATCCGATCAGCCCCGACGCGATCCAGCACGCCATCGAGGACTTGCCCAACGAGGTGATCGTCTTCCTGCTGGCCAGCCGCTATTGCGAAACGGAACACCTTTCAAACCTCGCCTGGAAATTGTTCGGCGACGTTCCACCCGGCTGGGCGCGGGCCCAGGCGATCGTCAAATACACCCACGAGCGGATCACGTTCGGCTACCAGCATGCTCGGGCGACCAAGACGGCGTTTGAGGCGCACCAGGAGCGATCGGGCGTCTGCCGCGACTTCGCTCACCTTGCGATAACGCTTTGCCGGTGCATGAATATCCCGGCGCGCTACTGCACGGGCTACATGGGCGATATCGGCATCCCCATCGAGGGCGACGTGGATTTCAGCGCATGGTTTGAGGTCTACCTCGGCGGGCGTTGGCATATTCTGGATGCGCGTCACGATCGGCCCCGCATCGGCCGAATTCTCATGGCCCGCGGACGTGACGCGACCGACGCTGCAATCACCACATGCTTTGGTTCCAACACACTCGCCGGGTTCAAGGTGATCAGCGAAGAGCTGGCCTAGGGCTGGACCGCGTTCGGAAAATCTCCCCAGGCGGCCGAACCTGCCGGGCGCTGCGGCCCCTCCACGGCCGTTCCCCGGTGCGAAGACCGCAATATTCCTGTAATGTGCGGGCGCGATAGATGAATTAGGATTTCGCGTAATCTGCGTGACTCAAACGATGGCCTTTGGAGCAGTCTCGATGAACGGTGCAAAGCTTAGTATTCTGGCGCTCCTAGCCAGCGCAGCGGCGGTCTACGGATGCGCAAGCAACACAACGACGTCATCCAACGCTCTGACACACAGCGCGGCGGCCTCGACGACGGCGCCAATGGCCTTGCGGGTCGACAATTTCATGCTGGTTGACGCCGACATGGAAGCCCACGAACTCTATCGCTTGGCTGACGCCAAGGCCGTGGTTATCGTCTCCCAATCGAATGACGACGCGGTCACCCGCAGCCTCGCGCCGAACCTGAAAGCGCTGAAGGCCGCCTACGGCGCCAAGGGCGTCGAGTTCATGATGCTGAACTCCAATTTGAAGGACACGCGCGCGGCCATCCAGGCCGAGGCGCAAAAGGCAGGCTACGACACACCGATCTTGATGGACTCCTACCAGCTGGTTGGCGAGAGCCTCGGTGTGACCCGCGCCGCTGAAGTGGTCATCATCGATCCGAAAACCTGGAAAGTCGCCTACCACGGCGCGCTCGCCGACGGTGCTGCGGCTAAGGCTTTGGATGCGCTTTCGGCGGGGCAGCCGGTGACGATGGCGTCGTCCAGTCTCAGCAAGGGCGCTGCGATTTCTTTCCCGCAGCGTGGGGCGACCAACGTTTCCTATTCCAAGGACGTCGCTCCGATCCTCGAAGCGAAATGTGTGGCCTGCCATGAAGAAGGCGGGATCGGTCCTTTCGCAATGAAGGACTACGCCACGGTCAAAGGCTTCTCGCCGATGATCCGCGAAGTCATCCGCACGGACAGGATGCCGCCCTATCACGCAGATCCGCACGTCGGAAAATTCTCCGACGACAAGCGGTTGACGCCGGAAGAAACCAAGACGCTGGTCCACTGGGTGGAAGCTGGCGCGCCGCGCGGTGAGGGTCCTGATCCACTGGGCGCCGTCAAGCGCGTGGCCGCCGAATGGCCGCTCGGTAAGCCAGACCTGATTATTGACGTCCCGGCCTACACCATCCCAGCCTCGGGCGTGGTCGACTATCAGCGACCAGCGGTTGCCGGGACGCTGACCGAGGGCAAATGGGTCCGCGCCTCGACTGTGAAGCCTGGGTCACGCCAAGGGGTGCACCACCTACTCACCGGCTGGATGGCCGAGATGCCAGCGAGTGGGAAATCATCAGAAACCAAGTGGGCAGCTTCACTGGGCGCGGGTTATGCGGTTGGCGCTGAGTCTTCGATCGAGCCGGCGAACGCCGGGGTCTATCTGCCGGCAGGCGGCGCCTACGGCTTCCAGGCTCACTACACGCCCTTTGGCAAGGAAGCGGTCGATAAGTCGCAGATCGCTCTGTACTTCTACGACAAGCCTCCTGAACTGGTCATGCATTCGATCGTCGTGATCGACACGACGATCCAGATCCCGGCCAACGAAGCCCGCCACAAGGAAGTGGCCTATGTGCAGTTCCCGAAGGATGCGCTGCTCTACTCGGCCTTCCCGCACGCCCACTACCGAGCCTATTCGTCGGACCTGTGGATCCAGTATCCCGACGGTACCCAGAAGCTCCTGCTGGACCTGCCGCGCTATGACTTTAACTGGCAGCGCTCCTACACCTTCGCCGAGCCGATTAAAGTGCCGGCCGGGTCGAAGCTCATCGCCCACTACGTTTACGACAATTCTAAGCGAAATCCGTCAAATCCCGACCCCAGCATCAATGTCTCCTGGGGCGAACAATCCTTCCAAGAGATGCTGTTCACTTCGCTCAGCTACCGCTGGGTGGGCGAGACCGCCTCACACCGCGTCAAATATGACGAGGAGATGGGTAAGACCCGCTTGGTTGGCATGATGGATGACAACCTTGACGGCAAGCTGCAGAAAACCGAACTGCGCGGCCAGATGGGTGCCATGCTCCTGAAGTACTTCGACGTGCTCGATAAGAACCACGACGGCGCGCTCGATGCCGAAGAATTGGCCGCAGCCCAGGCCATGATGGGCCCGCGCCGATCGGCCGCCGCTCCGCCCTCAGCCGACCCTCAGGCCGCGGCCTTCAATGCCAAAGCGGGCGGGGGAAAATAGGGCTTCACGGCCTCAGGACGACGAACGCCGGGCCGAAAGCCCGGCGTTTTCGTCTCGGCTATGCGGTGAGCCGGCGCAGGTGGTCCTGGCGCAGGATGAGGACGATCACCGCGGCAAGCACATAGGGGACAATCAACGCAGTCAGGCCCGCGTGGAAGTTGCCCGTGGCGTCTCGGACGATGCCCCAGGCAAAGGGCATCAGGAACGAACCCACCTGGCCCACGCCATTAATTGCCGCCACGGCCACGGCAAGGGAGCGTGGATCGAGGATTTCACCAGGCGCAGTCCAAAAGGCGCCGATGACCGCGAAGTAGGCGGCCATGAAGATCAGGTAGGTCGCCATGATGACAACTGGCGCGTGGACGAAGGCCATGACCCCAAAACAGCCTGCCACGATCATCAGAGGCACGGCCAGGTGGAGGTAGCGCTCTTTCCTCAGGTCTGAGTGCCATCCTATGAAGATCATCCCAGCCGCGCCCGTCAGGCCCCCGATCGCGACCAGGAAGCCTACGGCCTGTGTGCTGAGGCCGGTCGCCGCCAACAGGACGGCCGGCGCCGACAGGTTGAAGGCATAGTAAGAGCCGAGATAGAGGAAGTTCACGGCGGTGAAGGCCAAGATCCGCGGATCGAGCAGCGCCTTGATGTGTTTGAAGTCTCCGGCTGGGGTGGCCAACGCGCGCTCGGCGTCGAGGCGGATCTCGAGCCAGAGCTTTTCGGCCTCCGTCAGCCAACGGACGGTCGATGGGCGGTCGGGTAGATAGAGCAGGAAGACCACGCTCATCAATACGGCAGGAAGGCCTTCCACCAGGAAGAGCCATTGCCATCCTGCCAACCCCATCCGTCCATGGAGCCCCAACAAGGTTCCGGCGACCGCGCCCATGACGACGCCGCTCAACGGGGCGGCGATATAGAACCGAGTGATCGCGCGGCCACGGTGTTTTGCAGGAAACCACTGGTTCAGATAGTAGATCACGCCGGGGAAAAAGCCCGCCTCAGCCGCGCCCAGCAGGAAACGCATGATGTAGAAGTGCAGCGGCGTTTGAACGAACATCATGCCTGCCGCCAGCAGGCCCCAAGTCAGCATGATGCGGGCCATCCAGCGCCGCGCGCCGAACCGTACGAGCAAGAGGTTCGATGGCACCTCCAGGACCGCATAGCTGATGAAGAAGAGCCCCGCGCCAAAGCCATAAATCGTGGCGCTGAAGTGCAGGTCGCGGTTCATCTGGACCGAGGCGAAGCTAATGTTCACCCGATCAATGAAGGCGATGCCATAGCCAAGGGCGATCAGCGGCAGGAGCCGCCATGCTACCTTGCGCACAGTCGAGGCACCAAGCTCCTCATCTGATGTGATCAAAGCTGTGCCCCCGCTGCCTGCTTGAACGGTGGCATGCGCTGCGATCGCGGTCTACTCGGTGACTTGTTCCTGAGCGTAGCCAAGCAATTCGTTTAGCCGCTCGATGACGCGAATGGCCGCGTCGGGGACGGTCGTGCCTGGCGTGAAGACCGCCGCGACGCCCATCTCCTTGAGCGCCGGGAAATCTTCCGGAGGGATCACGCCCCCCACAACCACCATGATGTCGGCGCGGCCGAGTTTCTTCAGTTCCGCTTTGAGTTCGGGGACGAGCGTCAGGTGGCCGGCCGCCAGTGAACTTGCGCCCACCACATGGACGCCGTCAGCGACGGCTTGAGCTGCGGTCTCGAAGGGCGTTTGGAAGAGGTCGCCGATCTCGACGTCAAATCCCAGGTCGGCGAAACCCGAGGCGATCACCTTCTGGCCGCGGTCGTGGCCGTCTTGTCCCATCTTGGCGACAAGAATGCGGGGCTTCTTGCCGTCGGCCTGGGCGAAGGCCTTAGCCATTTCCTGAGCGCGCCTGGCCTGGGCTGTGACGCCGCTTTCGCGCAGGTAGACGTTCTTCACCGCGTCCGCGTGGGCCTTATGGCGATTGAACACTTTTTCTAAGGCGTGCGAAATCTCGCCGAGCGTGGCGCGGGCCCGCGCGGCGTTCACCGACAGTTCAAGCAGGTTTGCGTTGCCCGCCGCGCCCTGTGTTAGGGCCTCGAGGGCCGCGGTGACAGCGACAGGGTCGCGCTCGGCCTTTAGGCGGGCAAGCTTGGCAAGTTGCTGTTCGCGAACGGCGGTATTGTCCACCTTCAGCATCGGGATTTCGTCGGCCGTCTCTGAGCGATACCGGTTGACGCCGACGACGCTTTGGATCCCGGCGTCGATGCGCGCCTGGGCTCGGGCTGAAGCCTCCTCGATTCGGCGTTTGGGCAGCCCGTTCTCGATCGCCTTGGCCATGCCGCCCAGAGCTTCGACCTCGGCGATGTGCTCAAGGGCTCGAGCGGCCAGGTCGGCGGTGAGGCGCTCGATGTAGTAGCTGCCACCCCAAGGATCGATGACCCGGGTCTGGCCGCTCTCGGCCTGCAGGAAGAGCTGGGTGTTTCGACTGATGCGGGCGGAAAAGTCTGTCGGCAAAGCAAGCGCTTCATCGAGAGAGTTCGTGTGAAGACTCTGGGTTTGGCCACCAACAGCGGCCATGGCCTCCACCGTCGTGCGGGCGACATTGTTGAAGACGTCGTGGGCAGCGAGGCTCCAGCCGGACGTCTGTGTGTGCGCGCGCAATGAAAGCGAACGTGCGTCCTTCGGGTCGAATTCAGCCTTCATCAGCCTGGCCCAAAGCAGACGCGCTGCCCGCTGCTTGGCGATCTCCATGAAGGTGTTCATGCCGGCGTTCCAGAAGAACGACAGGCGAGGTGCAAAGCTGTCGACCGGTAGGCCGGCGGCGACGCCGGCGCGAACGTATTCTATCCCATCGGCCAAGGTGTAGGCGAGCTCCAGGTCGAGCGTCGCACCAGCCTCTTGCATGTGATAGCCGCTGATCGAGATCGAATTGAAACGCGGCATCTCCTTGGAGGTGTAGGCGAAGATGTCCGAGACGATCCGCATCGAGGGTGTCGGTGGGTAGATGTAGGTGTTCCGCGTCAGGAACTCCTTCAAGATGTCGTTCTGGATTGTGCCCGAGAGCTTGGCATGCGCCACGCCCTGCTCTTCGCCGGCCACGATGTAGAGCGCCAGGATCGGCAGAACCGCCCCGTTCATGGTCATCGAGACGCTCATTTTGTCGAGCGGGATACCATCGAAGAGTGTCTGCATGTCCAGGATGGAATCGATGGCCACGCCCGCCATGCCGACGTCGCCCTTCACGCGCGGATGGTCGCTATCGTAGCCCCGGTGAGTGGCCAGGTCGAAAGCAATGGAAAGCCCCATCTGTCCGGCCGCGAGATTGCGGCGATAGAAGGCGTTGGAGTCTTCGGCTGTAGAGAAACCCGCATACTGGCGGATCGTCCAAGGGTTGGTCAGGTACATGGTGGGATAGGGACCGCGCAGAAACGGCGCGAGGCCCGGGTAGCCGCCAAGGGTGTCAAGTTGTGCCGTATCCGCGGGCCCATAGGCTGGGCGAACCGCAATGCCTTCTGGGGTCTGCCAAGGCTCGCCAATCGTGGGCGTCTGCACTGAAAGTTCGTCGAAGGGCAGGGTCGCGAACTCGGGAAAGCGGTTCATTCAAATGCCTCCGAGATCCGCACAGGCGTGAGCGGGGGGCAGGTGCTGTCGGGGCCAGGAAGTCGCGTAGACGGTGACGGAACGGGTTTGGCTGCGACAATCTCGACTTCGACCGGAACGTCCTTGTCGGGCGCAAACACGGTCACTCCAATAATCTTCGGCGCCTCCCTGGCGGCGACGGCGGCCTTGATTTGGCGAGCGATCCGGCCGCCAGCTAGGGCTGCAACGAGCCCGCCGTCGGCTTCGATCGCCTGAAATTCGGTCCAGGCGGCGCGGGCGATCTTGTCCGTCAGGGCCTCGACGTAGCCAGAACCTGCCGCGGGATCGCTGACCCGTCCGATATGGGCTTCTTCCATCAGCACGAGCTGCGAGTTGCGACTTTGGCGACGCGCGAACTCGCTCGGCAGTCCCAGCGCGTCGGTGAAATTGCCAAGGACGACGGTGTCAGCGCCGCCGACCGCCGCGCCAAAACCAGCCGTGGTCAGGCGGATCATGTTGGTCCAAGCATCCTTGGCCGTCAGCATCCGACGCGACGAGCGGGCCTCGAGGCGCGCGACGGGATCGGCGCCACAAGCGTTTGCGATTCGGGCCCAGATGGCGCGAGCAGCCCGTAGCTTCGCAATTGTCAGAAAATAGTCAGCGTCGGCAGACAGGCCGAGTGCAATGCCGCCGAAGGCTCGATCCATTGGCAGTCCGGCACCCACCAAAGCCTTGGCGTAGGCTACGGCGGCTGCAGCTGCGAACGCGACTTCAGCGGCTTCACCCCCGCGAGCCTCGTGTACGACCCGACCCGACGCCAGGAAAAGCTGAGATTTGGGGTAGGTCTCTGCGAGGCGCGCGGCGACATTCGCAGCCGAAATCAGATGTGCATCTATCGGTCCGGGGCTGATACCCATTTCCGCATAGGTGCTGAGGGGGTCGAGGTGGAGACGGATTAGCGCTGCCGGGGCTGCCTTGGCGACAGCGCCCAGCCAATCGGCCGCCTGAGGACCTAAGAACCCAGCGTCCAGTGCAACAGGCGCAAGCTCGAGGATCACGCCGTCGAGCGCGCGAGCCAGGTGGTCGGCCGATCCGATGGCGACGCCGTTTCTGCCGCTTGCGTCGATCCGTATGATCACACCCGCCGAATTGCCGCGGAGATCAGCGAGAATTTCGCTATTCGCGCGAGCTGGATCGGGGTTGGCGGTAAGCGTCGCAACCTCCCAGGCCCGCTCAGCGGGAACCCGGCGTGCTGGTGCCAAAGGCGCAGGCGCAGCGCCGTAAAGCGGGTCGACGGCCAAGCCCTCCGCAGTGGTCTTTTCCAGGGAGCTGAACGGCACATCGCCTAGAGTTTTGGTGACCAGCGTGCGCCAGTCCGCCTCCGAGACGGCGGAGAAGGCACCAGAAAGTGCAGAAGCAAGGGCAGGGGCATCGGCCATGGCGCGAAATGGTCCCGCATCGCCCTTGGCGTCAAGCTCACGCAAGGTCAAAAGGCCTTTGGAAGGCAGGCTGAGACGACCTCTGTTTGCGCAATTGCAGGTCTTTTGGCACGGCGGTGCTGGGCGGGCCGCGATGATGCCGGTTGGAAGCCGCCGATGCTCGCCAACACGAGCAAAGGCGTTGGGCTCGGACGCTTCGCAACGGTTTAGGTTCGCGAACGCATTTTCTCTCTTTGAAAGCCGACCAGGCAGATGCCCTGGCGCTTGTCTGGACGCCCGCTTCGTTGACGACTCGTATCCTGCGCGCGAGTTTGCGCGGCCTGTCAGCAGAGACGCAGTGGGCTCTTCGCCGGCTGCGCAAATGAGGCGACGGAAAATGCCCCAATCGCTAAGCTCGCCGCGCCTTAGTCTATGTCTGGCGACCTACAACCGCGCGCGCTACCTCGATCGCTACCTGACCCACCACCTGACCGCCTTAGACGCAGCGCGCGTCGACTATGAACTGGTGGTCTCCGACAACGGCTCGAGCGATGAGACGCCTGAAATTCTCGCCGGCTATGTAAGCCGCTTTCCACGTATGCGAGTCTCGCGCCAAGCTCAAAATGTTGGTGTCTACCCTAATATTTTGACCACACTTTATCAGGCCAGGGGCGAGGTTATTGTCAGCATCGCCGACGACGACATGGCGATCCCTGATCAGCTCTTTACCTATGTTCGGCGCATGGAGGACGACCCGGCGCTCGTCATGATCCAGGCGCCTTGGTTTCTGATGGATGAGACCCGAGACAACGCCGTCACCGGTAAGTTTTACGATTTTGATGGCGAGGTGCAATTTGAGCGGGGACAGTTCTCCAACTGCCTCGGCTTCGTGATCCAGAAGCATGTCTTTCCAGAATGCTGGCTGATGCGCCGCTCGGCCCTGCCCTACATTGCGGGGCCCATGCCGCGTTTCACCTATAGTTACTTCGCCATGCTGGCCCACGCCTTGTCCCAGGGCGATGTCCTGTTCTGCCCAGAGCCTTATCTTCTCGCGACGTCGGTTTCGAAGGGCTCAAATGCCCATATCGGCAACATGGAGGCGATGGAGTCCTGGGATGTTTACCGTGGCGGGCTTGAGCTGATCGCCTCCTACGCCCGCCAGTTCAACCCCGGCGCCCTGCCGGACGCCGGAGCGCTGGGCGATGCGATCCAAGGATTCGTCTTCGAACGGATGGTCGTGGCTGCGAAACTGCAGGTTCAAGCGCGGCGGTGGTCGAACGCCTACCAGATCCTGCGGCGGCTCCACGCCTACGACCTGATGCCGAATATTGGTCTCGGTGCGGATGATGTGGCCAGGCTGGCTGCCATTGAGACGGCATTGCTGGAATGTCGTCAGCGCGGCGCGAGCCAGATCGTCGTCAGCAACAATGTCCCGGAGGAAATACTCGGCCTTATGAATCCAATTGAAGGCGCAAGGGTCATCCGGGAAAACGCAATCGGGGCAAGCGACGGCGTGCGCGCCTATTGTCGGCTGGAGGAGACGCAGACCTCCTCGATGCGTGCGCAGGATTTCACCTGCGATATCGCGCAGACAATGCAACGTTTCCCGGTCTTTCCGCTGAACCCCTGATCCAGGCCCCGCCCGGGAAAAACGGTTGCTGGGAAAAACGTTCGTCTGTACGTCGTAAATTAGAAATCGAGGACGAAATCCATGGCTTTGCCGCCCGTTTTACGTGACCGCTTGCGTTTGCCGGTGATTGCATCGCCGCTGTTTATCATTTCCAATCCGGACTTGGTGATCGCCCAGTGCAAGGCTGGCATTGTCGGATCGTTTCCGGCGCTTAACGCTCGGCCGGCTTCAATGCTTGAGGAGTGGCTGCACCGGATCACCGAGGAGCTGGCGGCTTGGGATCGCGACCACCCGGAGACGCCATCTGCGCCCTTCGCGGTGAACCATATCGTTCATAAGTCCTCCGACCGCTTGGCGCACGACGTTGAGGCCACCACCAAGTGGAAGGTGCCTATTATCATCACCTCGCTAGGCGCTCAGGAGTCGGTCAACGAGGCGGTGCACTCCTATGGCGGGACGGTGCTGCATGACGTGATTACCGACCGCTTCGCACGCAAGGCGATCGAAAAGGGCGCCGATGGTTTGATACCTGTGGCCGCCGGCGCAGGCGGGCACGCAGGCCAACTTTCGCCTTTCGCCTTGATCCAGGGCTTGCGCGAATGGTTCGATGGGCCGATCGCGCTTTCGGGCTCCATTGCCCATGGCCGCTCGATCCTGGCCGCTCAAGCGATGGGTGCGGACCTCGCTTATGTGGGCTCAGCCTTCATTGCGACCAAGGAAGCCAATGCTGACCCCGCCTATCAGGCGATGATCGTGGCCTCGAGCGGCGAAGACATCACTTACACGAACCTCTTTACGGGCGTTCACGGCAACTATCTGACCCCTTCGATCGTCGCGGCAGGCCTGGATCCAAATGACCTGCCAAAATCCGACGCTTCGGCCATGAATTTCGGATCAGGCGGAAACCAGAAAGCCAAAGCCTGGCGTGACATTTGGGGATGCGGTCAGGGCATCGGATCGGTGAAGGACGTGCCATCCACAGCCGAGCTCGTGGCGCGCCTGGCTGCTGAATATGAGGAGGCCAAGGCCGCGCTTGCTGAAAAGACGGCCTTTACCGCTGGCCGCGTGCTCATGGCGGCGGAGTAGAAAAAGCGTCGGGCTGCCGTCCTGGGGACGTTCAGATTTTCTATAGAGCCGCCTAGCTTATTCCTACTCGTTAGATAGGAATAAGCAGCCTAGCTTTCCCAGGCTTGAACCAGGGACTGGGCATGCCTGCAGCCGCATCATTTCGCCTGTCGAACAGGAAATCGTGATGCGGCAGGTGAACCGTCCGCTTGAGTCGCGAGCTGGATTACCGGCTGGATACCGCCTCGCCGGTGATCCGTACGCGTTCAGCCTCCAAGGCCCTGTGGACTAGCAGCATGACGAGCCCCGACATCACGCGCAGAGGCCTGGTCGCCGCGGGCGGCGGCATGGCCGCCGCCGCAGGCCTGCCGCTATTATTGGCCCCGCCGGTCCAGGCGCAGAGTAAGACCCTCACTTTGCTCAACGTCAGCTACGATGCGACGCGCGAACTCTACAAGGAAATCAACGTTGCATTCTCGGCCTTCTGGAAGGCCAGGACGGGCGAATTCCTGGATATCAAACAAAGCCATGGAGGCTCCGGCAAACAGGCCCGAGCCGTCATTGATGGTCTGCAAGCCGACGTCGTGACCCTGGCGTTGGCCGGTGATATCGACGAGATCGCGGCGCGGGCGAAACTTTTGCCGGCAAACTGGCAGTCGCGCCTGCCGATCAATTCGACGCCCTATACCTCGACCATTGTCTTGCTAGTTCGCAAGGGCAACCCGAAAGCCATCCGCGACTGGGCCGACCTGGTGAAGCCCGGCGTAGGTGTGATTGTCTCAAATCCCAAGACCTCTGGAGGCGCGCGCTGGGCGTATCTGGCTGCCTATGCCTACGGCCAGAGCAAAGGCGGCCAAGCCGCCGCAAGAGCTTACATCACCAAGCTCTTCAGGAACGTGCCCGTGCTGGGCGCCGGCGCGCGTGATGCGACCACGACCTTTGCGCAGCGCGGCATTGGCGATGTGCTGTTGGCCTGGGAAAACGAGGCGTTCCTGACCATCCACGAGTTCGGCCCGAACTTCGATATCGTCTATCCGTCCAGTTCGATCCTCGCCGAGCCCCCTTTGGCGCTGCTGGATAAGAATGTTGACCGACACAAGACCCGAGTTGTCGCCACCGGATACCTGAACTTCCTCTACAGCCCGCAGGCGCAAGACATCATCGCAAGGCACCACTATCGGCCGCGCAATGCAGCGTCAGCCGCAAAGTACGCCGCCAACCTTAAGCCAATTGCGATGGTCACCATCGATCAGGCGTTTGGCGGTTGGAAGAAAGCCCAAGCTACGCACTTCGCCGAGGGCGGCCTCTTCGACCAAATCTATAAACCCGCGTGAGTGACCAAACCCGCCATATTGGCTCCGTTGAGCTGAGACGCCGGCCCTGGCTGCAGCATTCGATCCTGCCGGGATTTGGCCTGTCGTTGGGGATCACGCTGACCTATCTGGGCGCGATCGTCGTTTTACCTCTGACGGCGCTTGCAATCCGGCCTTGGGAGCTGGGGTTGCATGGGGTTTGGCATGAGCTGTCTGCGCCGCGCGTGGCTTCGGCCTTGAAGTTAAGCTTTGGACTTTCCGCACTTGCAGCGCTTCTGAACGCGCCGCTGGGCCTGCTGCTAGCCTGGACCCTTTCGCGCTATGAGTTCCCCGGTCGGCGGATCCTTGATGCTTTGGTCGACTTGCCGTTTGCCCTGCCGACCGCCGTGGCGGGCCTTGCCCTTACCGCGATCTACGCACCGAACGGACCACTCGGCTCTCTTGCGGCGAAGCTGGGGATCAAGACCGCCTATTCGGCCCTTGGCATTTTCATCGCGCTGGTTTTCATCGGCCTTCCCTTCGTCGTTCGTTCCCTGCAGCCGGTTTTGCAGGAGCTGGACCATGAGGTGGAGGAGGCCGCCACCACGCTGGGCGCTGATGCGCGACAACGTGCGGTCAGGGTGATCCTTCCGGCTATGGCCCCATCGTTGATCTCGGGCGTGAGCCTGGCCTTCGCACGCGCCGTTGGGGAATATGGATCGGTGGTGTTCATTGCCGGCAACCTTCCGGGCAAGACCGAGATTGCGCCGCTCCTGATCGTCATCAAGTTGGAGAGTTACGACTACGCCGGGGCTGCGGCTGTCGGCGTGGCGATGGTCGCGATTTCCTTCGGCTCACTGGTTTTGATCAATGGGCTGCAGCTGGCCTTGGCCAAGCGGGGAAAAGCATGAGCCCGGCAGCGCGACCAATTTCCAGCGTGCGCTTGCCCGGTGTGGCGTTCGCGCTGGTGGCGGCCTCAGCAATCGTCATGGCCGCGCTGGTGTTGTTGCCCTTATTCGTCGTGTTCCGAGACGCCTTCGACAAGGGGATTGGCAAGTACCTTGCCGCAGTCAGCGACCCTGACGCGGTGTCGGCGATGAAGCTGACTCTGCTCGTCGCAGGGATCGCCGTACCGCTGAATGCGATCTTCGGAATTGCGGCAGCCTGGTGCATCGCCAAGTTCGAGTTTCGCGGCAAGGGCGTGCTGCTCACTCTGATCGACCTGCCGTTCTCCATGTCACCCGTCGTGTCTGGCCTGGTCTGGGTTCTACTGTTCGGAGCGCAGGGCTGGTTTGGGACCTGGCTGATCGATCACGACATCAAGATCATCTTCGCCACCACCGGCCTGGTCCTGGCGACTATTCTGGTGACCTTCCCCTTTGTGGCTCGCGAGCTGATCCCGTTGATGCAGGACCAGGGGGCTGACGAAGAGGCTGCAGCGCTGACTTTGGGGGCCAGCGGCTTCACGACGTTTTGGAAGATCACGCTTCCGAATATCCGATGGGCGCTGCTTTACGGGGTGTTGCTGTGCAATGCGCGGGCAATGGGCGAGTTCGGCGCCGTCTCCGTAGTTTCCGGTCATATCCGTGGCCTCACCACCACGCTCCCGCTTCACGTCGAGGTGCTTTATAATGACTATGACTTCGTCGGTGCCTTTGCGACGGCCAGTCTCTTGGCCTCGCTTGGGCTTGTCACCCTGGTCCTCAAGACTGGTCTCGAATGGCGTCACGCCGGTGAACTTGCAGCCAACCGCAAACACTGAAGCCAAGTCTCCCTTGTCGCTGGAGATCAGCGGCATTTCGAAATCCTTCGGCCGTTTTCCCGCCTTGAGGAATGTCTCGCTGCAGGCGCGTGACAAGGAATTCTTGGCGCTGTTGGGGCCGTCAGGATCGGGCAAGACGACGCTCTTGCGCGTATTGGCCGGGCTTGAGCGACCAGACGCTGGAGACGTACGCTTCGATGGCGAGGATTTCCTTTCGATCCCCGTGCGCCATCGCAGGGTCGGAATGGTGTTCCAGCAATACGCCCTGTTCCGACACATGAGCGTGGCCCAAAACATCGCATTTGGTCTGACAGTGCGGCCGCGTTCGGTGCGGCCTTCGAAATCTGAGGTGGCTGACCGGGTCGCCGACCTTCTTTGCCTGGTCCAGCTCGAGGGTCTCGGATCACGCTTTCCCGCCCAGCTTTCCGGTGGTCAAAGGCAGCGCGTGGCGCTTGCGCGTGCCCTGGCCATCGAACCTAAAATGCTGCTTTTGGATGAGCCGTTCGGGGCACTCGACGCCAAGGTGCGTCGCGAGCTGCGTCGGTGGCTGCGCGATCTCCACGATCGCGCGGGCGTCACCACGGTCTTCGTCACCCATGACCAGGACGAGGCCCTCGATCTCGCCGACAGGGTGGCGATTCTCAAGGATGGCGAGCTGCGCCAGCTGGGTGCGCCGAATGACGTCTACGAAAATCCTGCGGATCCCTTCGTCTATGACTTCCTGGGCGCTGCCTGCCGCCTGCCGGGGATCGTCGAGGGGGGGCGTTTGAGGGTGGCCGATTGGGAAACCAAGGCCGAAACGGACGCTCCGCAAGGTCGGGTCGAGGTGTATTTCCGGCCCAATGAGGTTGTGTTGGCACCCCTGGACGGCGCGGGTTTGGCTGGCGAGGTCAGGGCCGTAGCGGCGCGCGGTCCCGACGTGCGGATTGAATGCCTGATTGAGGGGCAGATTTTTGAGCTGGAATCTCGAGGTCCCGGCATTCCGGCTGGCGTCGCGCCGGGTCTGGCGCTGCGGATCAAACCCTTGCGACCGAAGGTCTACGCCGCCCAGCCCAGGGTCTGACGTCGTCTAGCCTGGATGCGTCGCGAGCCAGCGGTCTGCCTGCGGCAATCGCTTCCGGATGATATCGAGCCGGACGTTGATTGTCGCGATCGTCCGCGTGATTGCGGGCCGGGCCGATGTCGGCACAGTCTCGGCCAACGCGTTGAGCTTGGCTTCCATCAATGGGCTCACGGAGCTGTTCGCCAGGCCGGCAAAGTAGCTCGTGCGACTGGTGGGCTCGATCATGGCTTCCACCTCAGCGCGGTGGGCCATCGCAAAGTCGTACGCCTTTTCTGGGAACACCCTGGAGACGCTTGAAATCAGGTTCGGGGCATCGGTGGGCGGCGGCTCCTTCGTGAGCGCAAGCGCAAGCGCCCTGTCCGCTAGCGCCGGGTCATGGCTGCTGCCCAGATAGGTGTAGAGCCGGCCCCGGTCGGTGCTCTCGCTCGAGGTCTTGGCCATGGCGTGGAGTTGGTCCCAAGTCGCTGTGTCGGCATGGCTCGCGACGATCTGCAAAACGGTCAAGCGGCTTGCGCCCCTTAGACTGTCTGGATTGGCGATCAGGGCCGTGAAGCGATCACGAGCCTCAGCGACGACGCTTGGGTCGTCGAACTTACCCAGGACGGACAGCAGGCTGCGACGCAGTAGGGCGGCGTTGTCAGGCTCCCCTGGCTTGGCCCCCCAGCCCAGGCGCGCGAAGGTCGGGGCGAGGCGCGCACGTGCAAAGGCGCGGAAGGCCGACTGTCCCGCCAAGCCGGTATAGGTCTCGTCCATGGCGTCGAGTTGATTGATCAGCGCACGCAGGACGATGGGGTCATCAGCCGCCTGCGCCTGCTTGGCCACCCACAGGAAATCACTGAGCGGGGCGTAGCCTGCCTCGCCTAAAGCTCGGCTGTCATAGATCAGGCCAAGCTGATTTTCCGCCGTCAGGTTCGGGAAATCCGCCAGGATCTGAAGCTCCAGTTCGGGCGAATAGCGGCTGCGGAAATAGCCGGTCTGGCCTGAATTGAGCACAGGTGTGGCGTTGCCTTGGGCAGGTCTGGAGACTGGCGCCTTAGCGCTGACGACGGTCTTCCACGGTTGGGCGCTCAGGCCGCCGACAACGATAGGCGTGCGCCAGGCGCGCGGTGCCTTCGAAGCAGCATCGGCGCCGAACCGGCCTTGGCTGAGGGAAAGGCTAGCCTTGCTGCGGTCGACGGAGACCAGAGGAACGCCAGCCTGCAGGGTGAAGTCGTGCGCGATACCAATGATTTTCTTGGGCGACACCTTGTCGATCTCAGCCCAGAGGTCGTCGGTGACCGTGTTCTCGTAGGCATGGTGAGCGATGTAGTTGCGAACGCCTGCCCGGAACACCTTGGGACCGACGTAGTCTTCAAGCATGTGAATGACCGCGTGACCCTTTTGATAGGTGATGTTGTCGAAGGCATTAGCGGCGGCGAAGACATCATGGATCGGGGCGATTATCGGGTGAGCGCCATGGCGCGAGTCGGTGCGCATGGCGCTCTGTTCGCCCGCCTTGGTTTGCAGCCAGATTTTCCATTCGGGATGGAAGTGGTCGGTGGTCTTGTTCTCCATCCAGGAGGCGAATCCCTCGTTGAGCCACAGGTCGTCCCACCAGGCCATTGTGACCAGGTCTCCAAACCACTGGTGGGCCATTTCGTGAGCTATATCGACGTAGACGTTCTGCTTGTCCGCCTCGGTTGAAAGCTTCGGGTCGATGAGAAGCGCGTAGTCGAAATAGTAGATCGCCCCCCAATTCTCCATGGCGGCGAAGAACTGGCTCCGACCAGGGCCGGCAATAAAATCGAGCTTCGGCAGCGGGTAGGGCGTGCCAAAGTAGTCATTGTACCAGGGCAGGATTTCAGCGGCCGCATCGAGTGCGAACTGAGCTTGGGCCGTCTTGCCCCGCCGGACGACCACGCCGACATCTGTTTTGCCGACGAGTTTGTGAATGCGCTCGAAGTCGCCGAGCGCCAAAAAGAGCAGGTAAGAGCTCATTTTTGGGGTGTCGGAAAACCGGGTGATGGCCTTGCCGGCGACCGTCACGACATCCATCACGGGCATGTTGGATACCGCCATCTGGCCCGCGGGCGTTTCGACGCTTAGGGCGAAGACCGATTTGACGCCGGGCTCGTCCCACATCGGCGCGAAACGACGCGCGTCAGAGTTTTCGAATTGGGTGAAAAGCGCGCGCTGCTGGCCCTTGTCTCCAGCATAATCGAGGGCGAAAAAGCCTGAGGCCTGCCTGTAGATGATGCCACTGTAGTCAATGGCCAGCGTGTAGCGGCCGGGCGAAATGGCTTTTTCGAAGGTGAAGGCTGCGGTCTGCTGGGCCTTGTCGTAGGTGATCGTCGCCGCATCCGGCAGGCAGGAGATCGACACACTCTGGATGGTGATGTCAGCGGCGTTGAGGACGATACGCCGGGTCGCGTGCTTCACCGTGACGGTGATCGCTTCATGTCCCTCAAACGTCAGATTCTGGGCGTTGGGCTTGACATTGATCTGATAGCGCTCGGGGCTGACGTCCCGCGGCAAGGCCACATGGTTGGCCGAAGCCGCCTTGCCCGCGGGCTTTCGTGCGTGTTCGGCCCAGGCCGGCGAACAGACAAGCAGCACCGCAACAATGAGGGCCAGACCAGATTTCATAGCGTACCACACAAGAGAAAAAGCGGCCGCACCTTAGGAAGCGTCCGAGGGTTCGGCTAGGCCTCTATGCAATTGTGTTTGCGGGCTTAGGTTGGCGTTCAAGGGGAGAGCGACATGGATCAGCGCCGCGATGCGACCGAGGCTACGAAGGCGGCTCATGCTAGACTTGTGGCGAGCCTGCCCAGAGACACAGGCCAGGACCTGGCCAATGCGACGCGTGGCTTTATCGGCACGATTGCGGATGCGGCTGTGCCCGGCGCCTGGAGCATGGCACCCTTCGCGTTTCTCCAAGGCGAGCCAGCGGACACCGTCAACCCGAGCCTCTGGCGCCAAGCCAAACTAAATATGCAGCACGGTCTCTTCGAGGTGGCTGAGGGCGTCTACCAGGTGCGCGGCTTTGATTTGTCCAACATCACGTTCATCGAAGGCAAGACCGGCTTCGTTGTCATCGATCCGCTGATCTCGGCACAGCCTGCGGCAGCAGCCCTAAAGCTGATGCGTGAGCATCGCGGCGACAAGCCGGTGACTGGCGTGATCTACACGCACAGCCATGTGGATCACTACGGCGGGATTCGCGGTGTCATCAGCCAAAACGATATCGATGCCGGTATGCAGATCGTGGCACCAGAGGGCTTCCTGAAGGCGGCTGTCAGCGAAAATGTCCTGGCCGGCAACGCCATGGGACGGCGGGCGACCTACATGTACGGCGCACTGCTGCCGCGCGACGCCAAGGGACACGTCGATGCTGGCCTTGGTAAAACGGTTTCGATGGGCTCGGTGAGCCTGGTGCCTCCGACCGTAAGCATCCGTGAGACCGGTGAGCGGCTGACGATGGATGGCGTGGAGATCATCTTCCAGGTGACGCCAGATACGGAGGCACCCGCCGAGATGAATTTCTTTTTCCCTCAGTTTGGCGCGCTATGCATGGCGGAGAATTGCACCTGCCACCTGCACAATATTTACACTCCGCGCGGCGCGCAGGTTCGTGATGCGCGAGCCTGGAGCCACTACATCAATGAAGCCGTCGAGTTGTTCGCCGGCGATACGGAGGTGTTGTTTGCCAGCCACCATTGGCCGCGCTGGGGTTCGGGAGAGGCGGCGCGGTTCCTCAGGCAGCAGCGCGACCTGTACAAATACATCCATGACCAGACGCTGCGAATGGCCAACCACGGCCTCAACCCGACAGAAATCGCAGAGCATCTCGAGCTGCCGCCTAGCCTCGCGGCCGAATGGCACACGCGGGGCTATTACGGCACCCTCAACCACAACTCCAAGGCGGTCTATCAGCGCTATCTTGGCTGGTTCGACGGCAATCCGGCCAACCTTCACAAGCTGCCACCGGTCGAGGCGGCGCACCGCTACGTCGAACTCGCCGGAGGGCCCGCGGCGCTGCTGGCGAAAGGCCGAGAGGCCTTTGCGCGCGGCGAGTATCGCTGGGTTGCCGAACTGGTGAACCATCTCGTGTTCGCTGACCCGGCCAACGCAGAAGCGCGGGCGCTACAAGCCGATGCCCTGGAGCAGATGGGCTACCAGGCCGAGAGCGGGCCTTGGAGGGCCTTCTACCTGACCGGCGCCCTGGAGCTTCGCAATCCGCGGCCGCCATCCGACGAGCCCAGGCAAGGGGCGGCTGGGCAACTTCGGGCGCTACCGGCTGACGCTTTACTCGAGAGCTTTTCCGTGCGGCTGAACGGGCAAAAGGCCGGGGCCGCCGGTGACCTCGCGCTGACGCTGGCGTTCGTCGATACCGGTGAGCGTTTCGCGGTCAGTGTCGAGAATGCCGTCTTGCACCATGTGCCCGGGGATGGAGGTCCAGAAGTCTCGCTGACGCGGGAGACCTTGATTGCCATGGTCATCGGCGAGGCGTCACTGGAGGCTTTACAGGCCAAGGGAGCCGTTTTCGGCGATGGCACCTTAGTCTTGGCCAAGCTTCTGCCATTGCTCGACAGGTTCGACTTCTGGTTCGAAATCGTAGCGCCCTAGACGCGTTGTGACGATTTCATAGGCGCCTTCTGGGGCGTCTGCAAAACCAGCGTTTCGCCCTCAGCGCAGTTCGCAACGACCGATGGCATCGGCAGGTTTGTCTCCGAGCCGTCTCGTGGAGGCGACGATCGGTATGGCGATGGGCCTTAGCCGTCTTCGCGTTTTACGAATAGTGCGCGACCGGTGATTGCAGCGCCCTCAGGCCTTACCCATCTAGGGTGGGAAGCATTCTTGGAGACGTTAGATGAGCCACGTCACCTACAAGATCGTCCAGCACGATGGCGGCTGGGCCTATCAGGTTGACGGGTCCTATTCCGAGACCGTCCAAAGTCACGATGTCGCGTTGAAGGCCGCCCGGCGTGCCGCTGACGAACAGCGGGTTGGCGGTGACACGCACGGCATCGTCTATGAGGACGCCCATGGCCAGTGGCGTGAGGAACTTTCCGACGGTCACGACCGGCCGCACAGCGACGTCGAAGGCTAGGCCTTTACGCGGTTGTTCATTTCGTCGCCGGCGTTCGCCGGAAGGCGAATGAACCAGAACAGCGAGACCAGGGTCAGGGCTCCGATAATCGCGAAGGCCGGTGCCACGGCTTGGCCCGTCAGATGCGTTTCGCCTCGCTGCAGCATCAAGAAGTGCAGCAATGTCGCGGCCAGCCCGATGCTTACTGACTGTACGAACTGCTGGGCCATGGAAGCGGTGGTGGTGCCGCGACTCATGTGGGTCTGCTCAAGATCGGCATAGGCCATGCCGTTCAGACTGGTGAACTGCAGGGAACGGAAGAAGCCGCCTACGGCCAGCGCCACCATGATCACCCAGTGCGGCGTATCGATCTTGAAAAGCGCGTAGACCATGAATGTCGCTGCGCAGATGACGCCGTTAATGATCAGCACACTGCGAAAGCCAAACCGTCGCAGGATCGGAGGCGCCGTCGTCTTCATGACGAGCGCCCCGACGGCAGAAATAAAGGTCATCAGGCCGGCGGCGAAAGCGCTCATTCCAAACCCGACTTGCAGCAACATGGCCAGGAGGAACGGTGTGGCGCCCGGAACCAGTCGGAAGAAAGCCCCGCCCAGCACCGAGGCCTGGAATGTGGGAATTCGAAATATCGACAGATCGAGGATGGCGTGAGGATTATTCCGTGCGTGCACCCAGTAGAGGCCAAGGCAGGCCAAGCCTCCGCCGAAAAGGCCCGCGACCGCCAGCGGCGGCAGGACGTTTCGGCCGAGGTTCTCGAACCCCAGAATCAATCCCGCCAGGCCAAAGCCTGTTAGGAATATACCCGGCCAGTCGATCGGCGAGACGACTTGTTCTTTCACCTGCGGTACGAACGCGCGGACCAACAGGACGCCGGCGAACGCCAACGGCAAGTTGAGGAAGAAGATCCACCGCCAACTGACGAAGGTGACGATAGCGCCGCCCAGCACGGGTCCGACGACGGGCCCCAGAAGGGCGGGCATGGTCACCACGGACATGGCGCCGACCAGCTCGTTCTTTGGTGTCGTACGCAGCAGGACGAGCCGGCCGACAGGGCCCATCATGGCTCCGGCGCAACCCTGAGCCAGGCGAAAAATGACGAGCTCTGTCAGGTTGTTGGCGAGGCCACAAGCTGCCGACGTGGTGGCGTAGAGCACCATGGCGATCATCAAAATACGCTTGGCGCCAAAGCGGTCGGCCATCCACCCCGAGATCGGAAGGAAGACCGCCGAGGCAAGCAGATACATCGTGATCGCAAGGTTCAGTCGCAGCGGCTCGACGTGCACCGCGCGCGCCATACTGGGAAGCGCGTTGTTGATCGAGGTGGCGTTCAGCGTCTGCATGAGCAGCGCCGAGCCGATGATCGCTGGGACGACCCAGCCCCTGAGATTGGCGTCACGGCCCTCGTTGAGGACCGCGGCAGCGTCGGCGGCGCCCTCGTCAAGGGCGTCTGTTTCTAAAATCTCCTCAGCCTGTTTGGTCATGCAGCCAGGGTCACGAGCTTGAGCAGGGGGACCGCTGCGGCCATCAGGGCTTCGCGTTCGCAGGGCGACAGGTGAACCAGGCGTGCCGCGAGCCAGTCGTTGCGACGACGCCGAAGCATTTCGATCTTGCGAAGTCCGGCCGCCGTCAGCGTCAGCCCCGAGCGGCGGCGGTCATCGGCATGGTCTGTGCGGCTCAGCCACCCAGAGGCCTCCAGCCGTTTGACGTGGCTCGACATGGTGGGCCGCGAGATCTGATCGAACTCGGCCAGACCGCTCACACCAACGCCCGGGTTTTTCCTGATGTGGCCCAGAATGAGTGCGTCTTGAGCCGAAAGTCCGATCTTTTGGGCTTCCTGACGAAGCTTTCGCGACACCCGCAACAACGGCCCGCGCAAGGCTTCTGCAAGAAGGGCCATATCAAGAGCTTCGGTCGCGGGCTCGGGCATGAGACCTGTTCAGATAGTTAGGTTGACTAACTATCTACAGGGCGGAAGCTATCCGATCAAGCACCTGCTTCGGCGAAGATCGGGCGACCCTCGAAGCCTGCGAGCTAAGCCGCTGCCATCGGTTGGAGCGGGATCGCGCGCGAGGGGGTGCGCGACCCCATCCATCAGATTTTGAGGCAACCCTTCTCGCAAGAGGCGAAAGGGGGCTTGGGCTACAGAACGCCCAGCATCTCGGCCACCAGCGGGTGGCGGACGATGTCGCGGTCGGCGAGGCGGACGACGGCGATATTGCCGACGGCTTCCAGCTTCTCGGCGACGGTCCGCAGGCCGGAGAATTCCGCCAGCAGGTCCGACTGGTCCGGGTCGCCGGTGACCACCATAGTCGAGTGCCAGCCCAGGCGGGTGAGCAGCATCTTGAGCTGCACGTAGGTGCAGTTCTGGGCCTCGTCGATGACGATGAAGGCGTTGTTCAGCGTGCGCCCGCGCATGAACCCGACCGGCGCGATCTCGATGGCGCCTTCAGCCATCAGGGCGCGCACGCGCTTCATGCTGAGGCGATCGGAGAGCGCGTCGTAGAGCGGCCGAAGATAGGGCGCGAGCTTATCTTCGGCGTCACCGGGCAGATAACCGATGCTCTCGCCGGCCTCCACGGCAGGACGCGATAGGACGATGCGACCGACGCTGCCACTTTCCAAAGCTTCAACAGCCTTTGCGATGGCCAAATAGGTCTTGCCAGTACCTGCCGGCCCCAGCGCCATCACCAGGTTTTTGTCATCGATGGCCTTGATCATCTGTTCCTGGCCCGGAGATTTGGCCTTGATCGTCTTGAGGTAGCCCTGGTCGCGTTCGTCATTCGAATTATGATGGGCGAGCGGGGACCAGCCCCGGTCGCGATCAAGCGGAAGCCGACGAATTTTATCATCACCGGCAAATTGTCCGGCGTCGAACGCGCCTTCGCGCAGCTGTCGCTTCAGGGCTCGCTTGGTCATAAAAAGCCTCCGTGGGGACAAGAAAAAAGGGCGTCTCCGCCATGGAGCGCCCTTTGGGTGGTCGGGGTGAATCGAAGCCGGTGACAAGCGCGTCCCAGACTCGTTCCGGGAGGGTCTTCCCGGGATGCCGGTCCGGATCCGAGGATCCGAGGGGACAACACACTTAGCGCCATCAACTCCGTCCAGCGCGAGACACAGAGCCGAACTTCGACCCCGCAGCGGATTTCAAAAGGGTTATCGCCCTCTCGAATCGCCTGACTACAATGAACGTAGCGTGGTTTCTGAAATGTTAAACGGTCCTATTACTGCAAGAAACGGGGTGTGCTGATGAGTATTTACAACTTGGGAAATGTGACACCTGAATTACCGAATGATGACGAATACTGGATTGCACCGAGTGCTTCGGTTATTGGGCGCGTGATTCTTAAGAAGAATGCATCGATATGGTGGAGCGCCACCTTGCGTGGAGACAACGACCCGATCGTCGTGGGCGAGAACTCCAACGTACAGGATGGCTCGGTGCTGCACACCGACACCGGTTCACCTCTCACGATCGGGGCCAATGTGACAGTTGGGCACATGGTGATGTTGCACGGCTGTACAATCGGCGACAATTCATTGGTGGGTATCGGTTCCATCATCCTGAACGGCGCGAAAATCGGGAAGAATTGCCTGATTGGTGCAAATTGCCTGATCACCGAAGGCAAGGAGATTCCCGACAATTCCTTGGTCATGGGCGCTCCCGGCAAGGTGATCCGTGAAATATCACCTGACCAGGCAATGATGCTGGCCGGTGGTGCGGCGCACTACGTTGAGAACTGGAAGCGGTACCGGCGCGAACTAAGGGCGGTCTGAGAATTGGGCCTTGAGGCCGCGATGAAGGTTCGCTTCGACCTTTGGGAGGTCAGATCTGAGCCTGGTGGCCACGTCTCATAATGGGGCGTCGTCTCGGGGATCGACTTGACGCAGTCTTCGCCTCCGTCGAGCGTGGCGAAAACGGGAGTACGCTATGGCCTATGAATTCATCAAGGTGGAGCGCGAGGGACCGCTGACGGTGGTCACTCTAAACCGGCCGGAGGTGATGAACGCCCTGCATTCTGCGGCGCACTTCGAATTGCACGAGGTTTTCGACGCCTTCGCGGCCGACCCGGAGCAATGGGTTGCGATCGTCACCGGGGCGGGTGAGCGGGCCTTCTCAGCCGGCAATGACCTCAAACATCAGGCGAGCGGTGGCAAGATGGAGAGCCCGCCATCCGGGTTCGCGGGCCTCACCAGCCGCTTCGACCTGACCAAGCCGCTGATTGCAGCGGTGAACGGTATAGCCATGGGCGGAGGGTTCGAGATCGCGCTGGCCTGCGATATTATCCTGGCCTCGGAGACGGCGGTTTTCGCATTGCCTGAGCCGCGCGTAGGGCTGGCCGCGCTCGCCGGCGGCTTGCACCGCCTGCCGCGGGCGATCGGGACGAAGCGGGCGATGAGCATGATCCTGACAGCGCGGCGCGTCTCTGCTGCAGAGGGAAGGGAACTTGGCTTCGTCGCCGAGGTTACCGCCCCACAGGACCTGATGGCAGCGGCTCGGACCCTCGCCAAGGGTATCTGCGAACTCGGGCCAATGTCGATCCGCGCGTCGAAGGAGGCGGTCTATCGAGGACTTGACGAGCCGAGCCTTGAGGCTGCGCTCATGGGCCAGAACCGCTATCCGGCCATCGCTGCACTTTACCGAAGCGAAGACTTCGTGGAGGGCCCGCTGGCGTTCTCGCAGAAGCGTGCGCCGGCATGGAAGGGCCGTTGATGGCTGACATTTGGGAACGCCCTGCGCCTTAGGCTGCGGGCCGGCCGAAATCCCGCCGCCAAGGGCGTTGTGGCGTCAATCGGTATGGCGCGATCCCGCAATGGCGCGATCGAGCAGCCCTTGCCTAAACCTGACGCTCGCGTCAGGTTCGCCTCCTGACCAATCAACGTTCAGGGAAGTGTGCCCGGCCTATGGATCGCTACGACTATATTATTATCGGTGCAGGATCGGCTGGATGCGTATTGGCCAACCGGCTCACCGAGACGGGCGATAAGCGGGTTTTGCTGCTGGAGGCCGGCGGCAGGGACAATTCTCTCATGATCAAGATGCCGGCAGGTGTTGGCGGGCTGATCGGCAAGCAAGGCCCGCAGAACTGGGGCTTTTGGACAGAGCCTGAGCCGAATTTGAGTGACCGCAAACTCTGGTGGCCACGCGGTAAGGGCTGGGGAGGATCGTCTTCGATCAACGGCATGATCTACATCCGCGGCCATGCCCGCGATTATGACCAATGGCGTCAGATGGGTCTGCCGGGCTGGGGCTACGCCGACGTGCTGCCTTACTTCAAGCGCTCGGAAAGTCTGGAGGGCGGGGGCGATGCCTGGCATGGCGGCGAGGGGCCGTTGAAAGTCTCCAAGGCCTCTTCTCCAAATCCGATCTATTCCGCGACGATCCAGGCGGGTGCCCAGGCCGGTTATCCGCTGACGAAGGACTTCAACGGCTTCCAGCAGGAAGGCTTTGGGCCCTACCAGCTGACCATCCATGACGGCCAACGTTGGAGCGCTGCGCGAGGTTATCTGCACCCGGTGCTGGAGCGATCGAATCTGACCTGCCTTACCGGCATGCGGACAACCCGCATTCTCGTCGAGGATGGCCGAGCGAGCGGTGTTGAGGTCTACGACAACAAGACCAAGGCCAAGCAGATCATCTACGCGAATGCCGAGGTACTGCTTTGCGCAGGCGCCGTTCAGTCACCACATATCCTGCAGCTTTCCGGCATCGGCGATCCGGAGGAGCTCGCGGCTCACGGGATCAAGGTCGTCAAGGCGCTGAAGGGGGTTGGCGCAAACCTGCAAGATCACCTGGACGTCTGTCTGTCGTGGGTGTGCCCCAAGCCGATCACGCTCTATTCCCTGCGCAAGGGTCTGATCAAAACCCTGAGCGTCGGGCTTTCCTATATGCTGTTCGGCAAGGGAATTGGCCGCCAGCAATTCCTCGAATCGGGCGCTTTCCTGCGCTCTCGCCCCGATCTCGACCGGCCTGATCTGCAGATCCACACAGTGCTGGCGATCATGCAGGACCATGGCAAGGTGCAGGTGGAAAAGGACGGCTTCACCTTCCACGTCTGCCAGTTAAGACCTGAAAGCCGCGGACGGGTCGGTCTGAAGTCTGCTGACCCGCTCGACGATCCGGCCATCTTCGCAAACTATCTGGCCGCCGAGGAGGACCGTCGCGCGCTGCGTGAGGGCGTGAAAATGATGCGTAAGGTGGCTGAGCAATCTGCGCTCGATCCTTATCGCACATCAGAATATGCGCCAGGTGCAGCCGTCCAGAGCGATGCTGAGATCGACGCCTGGATCAAGAAGACCGCCGAGACGATCTACCATCCCGTCGGCACCTGCCGCATGGGAGCCGACGGCGATCCGATGGCTGTTGTGGACGCCGAATGCCGAGTTCAGGGGATCGCCGGGCTTCGCGTCGTCGATGCATCGGTTATGCCAACGCTCGTCGGCGGCAACACCAATGCGCCTACGATCATGATCGCCGAGAAAATTTCCGACGCGATCCGAGGCCGGGCTTTTCTGTCGTCGGACGACGCGCCGGTCTATGGCGACGGGTTGAAGGCGGCCTAACTCTACGCGCTCCCTATCCCTGCACGTCCAGGGTGGGGACGATCGTCAGAGGGCTTTTCGCCAGGTTCCATCGGCGAGACTAAAGCCATTGTCGGCGTAGAGATGACGAACCGGCCCATTACGCGCGGTCTCGATGATTTGCGCCAAGATTTCGGTGTGTTGGTCAGCGATGGCCTCGAGGATATAGCCCAAGAACTGGTGTTCGACCTTCAGGCCGATGACCCGGCAGCTCATCGCGAAGGCTGCGATTTCTGCGCCGTCCAAGATGGCCGCAGCCACGAGGCCATAGTCACCGAAACGATCGCGGCAGTGGGCGACAAAGACCTGGCCGGCCGCAGCGTACCGCACGAGTTCGCTTTCGGAGAAGGTACGGCCGGTGGTGTTGAATTGGGTGGTCCGCTGTAAGAGTTCGCCAACCCGGACAAGCATCGCCGGATCGGTCGGCTGCTCGAATGTGGTGACGACCTGCAGCGAAGCTAAGAAGTCATCGCCACCAGCGGCGCGTTCACGTTCGCGACCTAATTGCGCCTTCACCAGATCTGTGCGCGCCGCAGACTCCCCTGTAAGCGTTAGCGTCTGGAAGCGCGGATCGGTGAGCAGGATACGGCGCAGCGCGAAGGGATCCTCGCCCAGCACGTCGACTGCAGGCAGTTCCTGGCGAACGCGCTCGCGCTCCACCGGGTGGTCGTCGATGAAGACGAAGGCATCAAGCGCAAAGCCCAGCTCTTCGGCGATCGATACGATATTGGAGGGCTTGTCCTTCCAGTTCACCCGCCAGGTGACGAAGTCGTCGGCAGTGAGCAGGCGGTCGAGCGGATAGTGGTCCGGGTAGGTCCAAAGCTCGCGGACTAAGGCCTCGTCGTTCTTACTGACGCAGGCCAACAAAATGCCGCGACGCTTCAGCGCCTTCAGGGCTTCGTGGAAGCCAAAGTAGAGGCCGATGTAGGAATTGTGGCCGCTGATCTCCGGCGTCCAGGCAAAGGGAGCGCCGGTTTCGGCCAGGACACCCGGCCAAAGCGTGCCATCGAGATCCAGGATCACACACTTCTTGCGACCAAGGCCCATGATGACGGCAAGAAGATCCATGTGGGCGCGGGCCGCGACCGCTTCGCGCCGATAAAGGTCGGGGCCGACCAAGGCGGCTAGCGGTGCAGGATCAGGGAAGGCATTGTGTACGGCAGCAAGTTCACGGGTCGGTCGCTGCAGCATCCAACCTGGTGAGCCGAAGTGGGTGAAGCCGACCAGGCCGTCATCCATGAGCTGGTTTAGGCCGTGGGCGGAAAGTGCGGCAGCGATATCGACCACATAGACGCCGCTGAATTGGTCGGCCAACGCCTCCAAACCAGCGTTTACGTTGCGGAATCGATTGCGGTGGCCGTGCGGGCCGCGTTCGGCAAAACCTAGGGGCTGGACCGTGGGCTCAGGCAACCCGTCGATCAAGATGGGGGCGTCAGAATGGGCGCGCAGGCCTTCGATCACATGACGCGCCTCGGCGATATAAACCGCCGTCGGATCACCTCCGTGGTCGGCGGATGAGCCTTGGGCCACCAGGTGACGTGAACGTAGCGCGCCAATGAAGATCGCCTGATGTTGCCGCTCGCTTGCGAGCCGCAAGTCGTCTGGAAAACTTGCCGCGACGCGCAAGTCAATATCCCGGGCGGCAGCTTCTCGGCGCAGGAAGTCGGCTTCCATCTGTAGATCGCAGTCGCCGAACAACAGGACATCCCATCGATGGCGCTTGGCGCCGTCGAGGTCATCGGCTCCCAAGGCTGTCGTTACGGACCAGTAGGGATTGGAGCCTTCACCGGCTTGCCGGCGCAGCTGATCAAGTGCTTCACCGGGGTCGCGCCCGTGCAGCTCAGCGAGCCGTTCGGCAACGGCTGCGCCTTCGGCAATCTCGTCGTCAGAGGTCAGAACACCGCGTTCCATCAGGCTCGCCAAACAGCCGGCGAGCGTATCGGCATCGATCGACAAGCCTTTGCGTAAGGCCGCAAGATCGCCCGGCATGTCCCGAGGCGTTGCGAACCAATCCACGATGCCAGCGACCTCAGTATCGACCACCAGGCGCAAATGACTGATCGCATGGACGATCAGCACCCGGTCCCCGGTAAGCGGGGCTAGATGGACGTAGGTCGAACGGCGAATCAGCATCGCAAGAGCGCTCCGCGAAGTTTGACGCAAAGCTAGGGCCAGCAAGCTGCCTTAGGGTTAAGACACTTTCGTATTTTGGCTTTCGGACCATGCGGCGTGGCGAGCCTGGGCCTCAGCGCCGCCGAGGAAGGTCAGGAGAACATAGCGGCTGCCCTTGGTCACGGGTGCAGCCTCATGCAGCAGGGCTGCGGAGAATACGATCGCGCCGCCGGCGGGTGGGTTATAGCGATCATCATCAAACTCCGCGAACATCAGCTCTCCACCTTCGTACTCGTCGGTATTCAGGTTCAAAGAGACCGCAAATTCCCGGAAGGCAGTGTGCGGGGCAGCGTTGTCGCGGTGGCGCCTAAAATAGCCGCCGGTGTCGTCGTAGCGTGCGATCAAAATGCGGTCGGCATTGAGAATATCGGTCTGGAAGACACGCTTGATTTCAGGGGCAATTCGCGCGCCAAGCAGGCTGACGACTTCAGCGTGCAAAAGGCTGTCAGGCGTCAACTCCATGTCGCGACGCTTCTTTTTAGACTCGTCGAGCTTGGCGTGGGCATAGCCATCTCTGAACGAGGCCATGACGCCAGCTTCGTGGGGCGACGCCTCAAAATGGTCGATCAGTGCGCGACAAAGTCCAGGCGAGGCGACGTTGGGGATGATCAGAGCCGGTGCGGTGGCAGAACGAATCGTTGGAGCACTTGAGCGAACCCGGCCGATCGACGAGGCTAGAGTTTGTGAAATGTCTGTCTGCTCGCCTAGCGCGAAGGCATCGACGACCCGGGCGCTTCGGTCGATCAGAACCGCCACTGCAGCGCCGTCGAGCTGACGGAACGCCACTTCGGGTTCCGTCGTTAAATAAATCAGCAGGTCGATGACGCTCCGATCTGTCGAAAATCGCTCGGTGAAGGGCATGGTCGCAGGCGCCAGCGGCAGCAGATCGACGCCCAGTTCTGACAGCTGAGGCAAGATGGCGATCAGACGGCCTAACAGGTTGGCCGCCGCCTCAGGTCCGACCGCGCCCAGAGGGACGATCAACGCGGGGCGCCCGGCCTGAGCGTCCAACGAGAAGAAGCGTCCAGATGCGGTGGCACCAACAAATTCAGGCGCCCGGTTCCCGATAACGAAAGGCAAAGGTGCTATTCCCATCGATGAAGCATCCCGGGTTATGGTGAATCCAGACTTACCGATGGACTCATTATTACGAGTGTTGCGCCTGTCTCGACGCGCGGGCTATCTGCGGGATCGCTATTTGGCCTGCGGTTTGATCTCCAGCCTGTAGGCCTTGTCGTCCTTCAGGACGCGTTGGGCGGCACGTTTAACGTCATCGGCCGTGACCCGTTCGGTGCCGGGGATGATGTGGCGGATAAAGTCGAGGCGCCGCGAATCGACTTGGGCACCGGAGAGTTCCTGTAACCAATATTGGTTGGTGACGCGGGCCTTTTCCAGCTTGTCGATGCGAGGCTTCTTTGCGCGGCTCAACTCGTCTGCGGTTACATCGTTGGTGCGAAGGTCGCCCGCGATCTTGCCCACATCATGGAAGAAGCCCTCGAGCTTGGCGGGCGGCACCTCGACGCTGGCGGCCAGATAACCCCAGCCGGTCCAGGTCAGGCTGTGTGCATAACTGACCGAGGGCGAATAGGTGATGCCCTGGTTCTCGCGAAGTTCATCGATCAGCCGCAGATCCATGATTTCACCCAGGATGTCGTTGTCCAGGGCCTGCTGCGGATTGGCCCAAAGGTCATTTGTCGGCCAGGCCACATAACCGATCGCCTGATCGGCTCGGCCCTTGTGAGTAAAGATGGTCGGCGCGCTGTTGGCGGCAGGGAAGCCGACAAGGCTTTGGGTGGCGGGCTTCTGTTGAGCGGCCTGACGGGCGGGTAGCGAGCCCAGCGTGCGCGCGACGGCCTCGATGGCCTTGTCCACGCTGATATCGCCCACGATCACCACCTCGATGGGGTCGTTAGCCAGGTGTGGCGACACTTGCGCCTGCAGGTCCGACAGTTGGGCCGATGCGATATCCTCGCGACTTGGGAAGGTGAAGCGGCGGTCGCCGGCGTGCAGCAAGCCAGAGAGCTCGCGGCCCAACACGCCGCCATCGGTGCCTTCCATCTGTTCGTGAACGGTCTTGCCCGCCGTTTGTTGGCGCTTGAAGGCTTCGCTGCGCCAGCCCGGATCGGACACGTAGGCGCTGAGCACTTGCATTTCAGTTGGCAGGTCGCCGGTGCGCGTCGCGCCCGAAAGCACAAATGCATCTTCCGCGATGTTGAAGCGAGCGCTGTAGACCTTGGAGGCGAGGACGCGTTCGGTGTCTTCGTTGTCGATCTGTTTGAGGCCACCCTCGATAAGGGCATTGCCGAAATAGGACAGGCTTTGGCGGTCCTTGGGCAGATCTTGGAGACCATTACCAATGTTGACCCGAACGAGCACCTCATCGTCGCGGAATTTGGTGGGTTTCAGGGTCAGGCGCACGCCGTTTTCGAAGCCAACGAAGACGGTGTCGAGGTCGGTGACGTCTTTACGCTCGACGACTTTGCCCGGGTTCCCGAAGCCTGAATAGGGCCAAGCGACCTCATGCGGGGCGCTAGGCGCGGTGACCGCGACCTTTTGCGTCGAAGCATATTCGGCGAGGATTGCGGTTTCTGCGCCCGCAACAGGCTTGGGCGAGGACATGAAAACTAACGGGCCTTCGCCGGAGAAGGCGGCCTTCAACGCGACGGATACCGTTTCGGCCTTCAATCCCTTCACGGTCGTCTCCAGAAAGGCGAGATCGTCGGTAGGGCTGGTGACCACCTCTTGGTCGCCCAAGGATCCTACGATTTCATCGGCGATCTGAGCGGGGCGACGTGTGGCTCTGCCGGCCACCGCAGCCTGCGCCTGAGCCCGAAGTTCGGCGACCTCGCGGTCGAGTTCGTCTTGGCGGACACCGTATTGCACAGCGCGCCGCTCCTCCTGATCGACGGCCGCCAAGGCTTGGCGCCAGCCGTCCGACTGGGCCGCCAGGCTGAGCATCGTGACTTGAGCAGAGTGGCCTTGATCAGCCTTAAACGCCCCCGCAGCCAGGAACGGGGGTTGCGGTGAGCGAGACAGCGCCGACATTCGTCGGTTCAGCACGGCAAAGCCCAGCTGTTCGAGGACATCCTCGCGCCGCTTTGCGAACCGATCCGGGCGCAAGTCTGGCGGACGAACCCAGGCGACCTGCAGGTTGAGCGATACGCCAGGTGCGACCACCAACTTGGCCTCGACCTTGCGGTCTTTGACCTTGCCGAGATCTGGTTCCGGCCCGGCCGGACCGATAGCTTTCCAATCACCGAATTTGGCTCGGATCTTGGCCTCCATGGCCACGGGGTCAAAGTCGCCCACCGCCACCAGGGTCGCCCGCTCAGGCCGGTAATACTGATGATAGAAATCGGCGATTAGACCCGCAGGGGCCTTCTGCAGGATGTCCACCTTGCCGATCGGCAGCCGGTTGGGCATCCGTTGGCCAGGCAGCTCAAAGCCCAAGCGCTCTTTAAAGACCCTAAAGGCTGGGCTGTCGCTCGTACGCTCTTCCGAAAGCACGACGCCGCGTTCGCGATCAACGGCGGCCGGGGCGATGGTCAGCTCCGAGGCGACCTCCCGGAGCAGCTTGAGTGTCGTATCGACCGTATCGTCATCTGTTTTGGGCAAGTCGAGTTTATAGACAGTCTCGTCGAAATTGGTGGACGCGTTGGTGTCGGCTCCGAAGGCTAGGCCATGGCGCTCGAGGATCTTGACCATCTCGCCTTCCGGAACGGCTTTAGAGCCATTGAAGGCCATGTGTTCCAGGAAGTGGGCAAGGCCCTGCTGGGCGTCAGTCTCCATCAAAGAGCCAGCATCGAAGCGCAGGCGTAAGGCGGCCTGGCCGGCCGGGATCGCCTGACGCTTGATGGCGTATCGCATGCCGTTGGAAAGCGAACCGAAGCGGATGTCGGGGTCGGCGCGGACGTCAGATAGCGTCTGAGGCCAGACGCCGGCCGGCAGTTTTTTGAAAGCTTCTCCATGGGGCGCGGGGTGACCCATTCCCAGATATGGCAGGTGCGGCAGACTTACCGCTTGGGCAGAGCCGGGGACTGTCAGGGCAAGCAGGGCGGCGAAAGAGACACTCGCGCGCAAGGAACGGATCATAAAAAAGTCCTGAAGTCGTTCGATAAGGTCGCCACCATCGCCAAGTGAAGTGGCCGCGGCAAGGCAAGAAGGCGGCGGTGTTGCAACGATGGTAAAGCGATTAAATTAGGGTGATGACGGAATCACGTTTCGAAGAGACCCCACCGCGGCCTGAGCCTCAGCCGTGGTCAGCAGGATCGGGGCCAACGCCCGACGGACGCCACGAGCGCGAGCCGGTGTTCAACGCGCCTTGGCAGGCCGTGGCCGTGGTGGTGCTGATCGTAGGGGGTTACGCGATCCAAACGCTGTTCCCCGCAGACACTGTCTTATCAGCCTACGCCTTTGCGCCGGTGAACTTGGTGCCTGGTCGCTGGGAGACGTTAATCACCTCGATTTTCCTGCATGGAAGCTGGGCGCACGCGTTGATGAACGGCGCCTTTGCGCTGGCCTTTTCCGCGCCGCTGGCCAGGCTGTTTGGGCCGAAGGTGGAAGGCGCGCTTCTCTTCTTCTCCTTTTACGTGCTGGCCGGTGTGCTGGCTAACCTCGGTTATGCCGCGGTTCACTCAGGCGGGCAGGGGCTCGTGGTCGGTGCGTCCGGCGCGGTATCAGGCCTGATGGGTGCGACGTCGCGTTTGATGGGCGGAGGTGGACGGCCTGGCGCGATCTTTTCCAAGGCCGTGTTGAGCATGGGTGGCGGCTGGCTTGCGATCAACTTAATCATCGCCGCGTTCGGCGGCGCGTTCCTGCCAGGGTCCGGCAATGCCGGCGTCGCATGGGAAGCCCATATCGCCGGGTTCATTGTTGGGGTCCTGTTGGTCGGTCCCTTTGCCCGCTTCGCGCCGCGCAGCTAATCTAATCGCTCTCATCTGAGGCGAGGTGACGTTCGCCTGTCACAAAGCCTGGGTAGCTTGCCGCAGTCTGATAGACGGTAGGTCGGGGCGAGAGAATGAGGCGAATCTGGCCGGTCGTCCTTGGCGCATTGCTGCTAGTCATGGCGAACTCGGCTCAGGCGGCTCAGCTCGGCACCGGCCTTTCGAATCTCCAGCAGATCATCACCATCTTCCAGGAAAACCGCTCCTTCGATCACGACTTCGGTGCTTTGCGCTATGCCCAGGGCTCATCTTGTCATCCGGCGAAAGCCTCGGGTGCGTCAAACGATCACGCGTGCGTCGACGGACTTAAGTGCAGACTGAGCGCCGTTGGAGCGCTGGATTGCCTCGATTGGAACCATCACGCCGAGGGGCGACGTGTCTATGCCTTCCCTGTTGCAACGGGCTGTATAACCGCGGACCTGGATCACGAGTGGCAGGGCAGTCATCGAGACGCCAACGACACTCACCCGGAACGCAGCCTGACGGACACGCGGAACGACGGCTTCGTGATGCAAAACGACATCATGGCACCGGACTCCCACCGCAGCGATCCGGCCGATGGAGGTCTGGCCATGGCCTTCCACACCCAGGCGGACATCTCCTTTTATTACGCTGTGGCCGAGCGCATCGCGATCAGCGACCGCTATTTCAGCTCGCTGTTGGGGGCGAGCGACCCCAACTCTGCCTTCCATCTGGCCGGTAGGTTCTTTGGTCACCTTACTGACGAAGCGGTTGGGCCGCCGAGCGGAGGCTACCGGCCGCTGCAGGGTACGATCTATGATTTGCTCAACGCTGCGCGGGTAGTTTGGGCCGGGTCATCCCAAGATGTGCCGGAGGGCTTGGCCTGCCTCAAACTCGGCGACCCGCATTTTATCCGCCACGCAGACCTTCTCGATCGCCTGAAGGGCGCGCCCGATGCGAAGGCCTTGCCGTCGGTGGTGCCCGCAAGGGCTATTTCCAGAAGGAATCTAGCAACTAGGAACATCCCTCCAATGACATTCAGCGCGGCCAGGCGTGGGTGTCAGAACTCCTCAATGACCTTCGCCTCGGGCCGTACTGTAAGGATTCGCTGGTCCTCCTCACGTACGACGAGGGCGGCGGTTTCTATGATCACGTGAAGCCGCCACGCGCGCGGCAAGGCAATAAACATACACCCGATGGCCTCGATCCCGGCGCCTGCGCCGACGCCGCAAGCTTATCCGAAAGCGCCAAGCCAGGCCGTGGCGCTCACGGCTTTCATAAACGCAAGATTGGCGCGACCTACGACGAGATTTTGGGCCTTTGCCCGCAATATGACCCCGCTAAGTCGTATCCTGTGACCTGCCCAAGCTACGACCAGTTGGGCTTTCGGACGCCGCTCGTGGCGATTCCCCATTTGCTAGGGAAGCGGTTCCTGACCGGTCCTGACGGTAGACACCCGCATCTGACATTGCGCGACGCTAACGCCTGGACGCTGGAAGACATGTTCGACTTCAACGCTTCTGCGTCGCTCGATGCGCAGCTGCCTCCAACGGCAGGCCTGCCGGCTCAGGATTGCTCGCCGCATCCCTAGAGATGCGCTCGCCTCACGCGAGCGTGCATTGAAGGCCCGGCCATTCGGGGTGACGCTGTCCTCTAAGAGATCAGGGAACATGAGGAGCGTCTGATGCTTGTCTCGCAGATTCTACGATCCAAGGGCGATACGGTGTTCACCGTATCGCCAGATGAGACCATCGCAGCCATTGCGGCGTTGTTGCACTCCAGGAAAGTGGGCGCGCTCATCGTCCTGGCGGCCGAACGCGTGGTTGGTATCGTGTCAGAACGCGATGTCGTGCGCGCATTGGCCGAAGGCGGGGCTGCGGCGCTGGAGCGAGCGATATCAACCGTCATGACCAAGGACGTGTTGTTTGCTGCACCAGGTGAGACGGTCGATTCGCTCCTGACCCGAATGACGGATCGACGTATCCGCCACCTGCCGGTCTGCCAAAAAGATCGGCTGGTAGGCATTGTCTCTATTGGCGACCTGGTGAAGTCGAAGATCTCTGAGGTCGAAGCCGAAGCCGACGGACTGAAGGCCTATATCGCTGCGAGTTGATCGACAGACTCAACCGTCGAGGCTGCAGCTTCGGCGAGCGAATAGGCCTCAAGCACCTCGGCTGTTGAATCGCGGGCGCGCGAAAGCGCCTCGCGCAAGGTGCAAAGTTGAAGATCGGGGCAGTCGTCGCACTTGCGGAACCCTAAGCGCGGGCTGACGCAGGGCGCGAGCGCGAGCGGGCCGTCCACCACCCGGATTACCTCGGCGAAACTGATCTTGCAGGCAGAGCGCGCCAGGACATAGCCGCCAAACTTTCCACGCCGGCTGGTCAAGAGGCGATTGCGGGATAGCTCCCGCAGAATAGCTTCAAGAAATTTGCGCGGTGCGCCCGCCTGTAGAGCGAGTTCGCCAGCCGTCAGCTGGCCACCCTGAGCGCGCGTCAGTTGCACAAGGGCGCGTAACGCGTATTTGGCCTTCTGCGAGAGCATCGCGCCTCCTAGCCATCCTTTTTAGGGGCGCTGCGGACATCCGCAAGCCAAGGTGCGGCCGAGCCGAATTTCGTTCCGTGGGAAGACGGCGATTGACAGGCTAGGGCCCGACCCCTAGATAGCGCCTCCCGCTCGGGCGGGGCCAATTCCAGGCGGTTCGGAAGGGGGCAAATTCCCCCTTGCTTTTCTCCTAGAAATGGATATTTTCCCGGGCTTCAATCGAATCGCTACCGACTGTACGAGGGTTGCCCCTCTGGCCGCCCGGTGTGGTTTTTGCGCTGTTTTCTGGACTTTCCAGGGTCTCGCAAGAAAGTCTGAAAAGACCGATTGACACTAAAGAGGCCGGCCAATAGATAGCCGCCTCCGCCGACCACCGGCGCTAAACAGTGGGGCGGGCGAGAGCCGGTCAGGTCTTTGACATCGTTGAATTGGAAAGAGAAACGCAGGCGGCGGTGTTCTGGCGATTACCTTAACCAGGTAATCTCGACACTGACGAACTTGCGGTCTCTTGAAGACAATACCATGAATATCAATACTCTTGGGCTTCGGCTCAGGAGCATCGATGTGAATGGGAACTCGTCAAGAAATACGCAGACTATATGCCAGCCAATTCTTCGGAATTGGAAGAGCTATAAGTCAGTGCTCAACTCAACCTGAGAGTTTGATCCTGGCTCAGAGCGAACGCTGGCGGCAGGCCTAATACATGCAAGTCGAGCGCACCTTCGGGTGAGCGGCGGACGGGTGAGTAACGCGTGGGAACGTGCCCTTTGGTACGGAACAACTGAGGGAAACTTCAGCTAATACCGTATGTGCCCTTCGGGGGAAAGATTTATCGCCATTGGAGCGGCCCGCGTTGGATTAGGTAGTTGGTGAGGTAAAGGCTCACCAAGCCTACGATCCATAGCTGGTCTGAGAGGATGATCAGCCACACTGGGACTGAGACACGGCCCAGACTCCTACGGGAGGCAGCAGTAGGGAATCTTGCGCAATGGGCGAAAGCCTGACGCAGCCATGCCGCGTGAATGATGAAGGTCTTAGGATT